>NZ_PGVA01000002.1 GCF_002860125.1 Bacillus canaveralius | reverse complement strand
TCCGCCACAACGGCATGTTAGGGACTTTCACCCATTAGAGCGAAGCGCTGCCAAGCGCACAAAGAGAGGAAAAGTTTCATGAACTTTTCCTCTCTGGAAAATGACGCATTTTATTTATTTACAATTTCAATTCCTTCTTTTGCATACTTTTGAAATATCTTATTTGTTAACTTCGAATCGGAAATGATACGGTCGATTCGATCAAAATGACAAACCTTTAAGAGAGAAGCAACATCAAATTTGCTGCTGTCTGCTAAAACAATACAGTTTCTAGAGCTCTCGAGCATCTTCATTTTCACCTGGTATTCTCCAATTCCGTAATCTGTCAATCCTTCTGTTAAGGAGATACCGCTTATACTCATAAAGAATGTATCAATATGAAAGCCTTTAAAGAACTCCCCTGCCATATGCCCTACTATGCATAACTCTTCATTCCGAAGGACGCCCCCGGGCATAATAATAGTGTAATGAGGCATCTCAGCCAATTCGTTTGCAATAACTAAAGAATTAGTTAATACTGTAAGACGTTGAAACTCCCCCTTTAACGCCTTAGCAAATTCCGTGTTTGTTGTACTAACGTCTAATGCAATCGATTGCCCTTCTGATACGTAACGTTTCGCAATTTCAGCAATTTCCCTCTTTTCGTCGATGTTCTTCGTTTCTCGAAAAGTAAAGTTCATTTCTTTACTGTTTACATCATCCAATACAGCCCCGCCACGCACCCGCCGTAAATACCCTTCCTTCTCTAAATACTCCAAATCTCTACGAACAGTTTCAGTAGAAACGCCAAACATGCTAGTGACCGAAGATACTTTTAACGATTTATTTTTACCTAACAGTTCTATGATTTTTTCGTGACGGTCATGCACTAACAAATATTTTCACCAACTTTTTGTCAATGTTATATTTTATAAATAACACATATTCACACAAAACCACAAGAAGTTTTGTTAAAAAAAAGGGGCCTGACCCCCACTGATTTATAGCATTAACGCAGCAGGGGGCAAGCACCTATTAAAAATTTGAATAGACGTGGATGTAATATAAATGAGGAAATACTTTCAGTCGAAGTTGGTAGTGGAGTGTACAAGGGATCTTTTGCTTATCTCAGAAATTCCTGTCCGCAAACAGCAAAACATAAATTCAAATGTTTATCTTACCAATTGTGATAGAATATCACAGTTAAGATTTGAATTGAGTCTTCAATTGACAATTTCTCTTTGATTGCCAACTGCTATCTGCCAGGTGTAATCCTGATCGGCTTTCATTTCATTCAGTTTAACCATTATCTCTCGATGACGGCCATCCATTTCAGTCCTCATAGCAGCTTGATCTTCTTTAATAGCGGTTATTTCGGTTTTCATAGCAGCTTGATCTTCTCTCATGAGGACAAGTTCCGATCTCATGGAAGCTTGGTCTTCTCTCATACTTTGTTGCTCTGAACGCATTCCTCCTACCATTGTGATCAAATTCGTGAGCATTTCTTCAATTTTTTCCAGTCTTTTATCTTCCATTGCTCTCACCTCCCAAGCACCATTATAATATCATTTCCGGATGAAGCTGATTTGATTTTAATAGTTTTCCGTTTAAAATCCCATCTTATGCGAACCATCTATTCGCACCGAATACTTTGATTTTCACTTACGATTACTTATCATTAATTGAATTTACTTAATATTATAGTATATAATTACTTATGAATACTTAAACAAAGGCAGGTGGGTCTTTTTTTGTACCAAGAGGAACGCTTATTGGCCATTTTGCAATTCCTAAAAGCGAACAAAAGAATCTCTGTTGAACAAATTTGCTCCCTCTTCCAGGTTTCGCGAGATACTGCAAGAAGGGATATTGTCAAGCTTGAAGAAGAAAAGGCAATTGTACGCACTCGTGGCGGAGCTATTTTGCCCACATCGAATCATGCAATAAAGAACTATTCCAGCCGCCTTAAAATGGTGTCTGAAGAAAAACATGTGATCGGTCAAAAAGCAGCCTCCTTAATTTATCCCCATGACCGGGTGATACTGGATGCCTCAACGACTGTGCAGGCCTGTGCTGAACATCTTGGACACATTGATTGTACGATCATAACCAATTCCATTAACCAGGCAGAAGTGCTGTCATCCAAGTCAAAAGTAAACATCCAACTGCTGGGCGGAAAACTGCACAAGGAGCATCGCTTTCTTTACGGGGCCTCAGTGCTGGAAAAACTCACGGAATACCATGTTGATAAAGCATTCATAGGTGTTGTAGGCATTTCGGAAAAAGGCTTAACCATCGCCCATGAAGAAGATGGGGGAGTAAAACGGAAAATGATGCAACAAGCTGACCAGGTTATTGTGTTAGCCGACCATACAAAACTGGGGATCACCGATTTTTACAGGTTTGCCGGACTTGAAGATATTGATTTGTTAATTACCGATAAAACCCCGCCTAAGCCCTTTAGGGAATTATTAAGCAAATACAATGTTGAACTTTTAACGCCTGATGAAGACATAGAGGGAGATGACTAAAAATGGTCAAATTAATTGCTGTCGATTTGGATGGTACTTTGTTGAATGAAGAAAACCGGGTTAGCGAAAAGAATTTGGAATCGATTAAATACGCACAATCAAAGGGGATCGAAGTGGTGATTGCTACAGGGCGCGCCCATTTTGATGTCCAAACCATCTTTAAGGATACTGGTGTAAAAACCTGGATCATCGGTGCTAATGGAGCAACGATCCATCAACCCGACAGGAAGCTCCTTCATTCTGTACCAATTAACAAAGATGATGCAATCTATATTCTGAATTGGCTTGAACAAGAAGAATTCTATTATGAAGTTTTCAGTAATGATGCTATTTTTACGCCACATAACGGACGGGAGCTTATGGCAATCGAAATGGACAGAGCTCTTTCCGCAAACCCTGATATAAATGCCGGGGTGCTCGAGGATGCCGCCAAGAAACAATTCAGCCAAACAGGATTTTCTTCTATCACATCATACAAGGATCTTTTTGAGTCAAACGTAGATATCTATAATATCCTTGCCTTTTCGTTTGATTTGGAGAAGCTGAAAAGAGGGTGGGCACAATTCGAGTCTTTGCAGGACTTGACGCTTGTGTCCTCTGCCAAACATAATTTCGAATTGGAACATACTGATGCATCGAAGGGGATTGCCCTTAAAATTCTCGCCAGTAAATTAAATATCCCGTTAAAAGATACAGCCGCTGTAGGCGACAGCTTCAATGATTTATCGATGTTCAAAATTGCAGGCAGAAGTGCGGCAATGGGGAACGCCCATCAACAAATTAAAGATGTTTGTGATGAGGTGACCCTTACGAATGATGAAGACGGAGTTGCCCATTTCATTTATTCTTTGATCCGGAATACCGAATCTGTTTCGTGATTATTTCTAAGTTTGTCGATCGCGTTCATCATGCAGAAACTAAGGGCAGAAATTTTTATTAAGATAATGATTATTTGAAAAGCAGTGAGTTGATTGAAAACTCACTGCTTTTCTATGTTTCCTAACCCGACATGACAAATACAATTGTCTAAATTGACAATTAATTGTTATTTTCAATTTTACTGATTGGCTGTGAATGGGTTATCATAAAAAAACTGATAGATACGGAGAGGAATTTTCGGATGGGTAAAAAAAAACATTATGCCTGGATCATCCTGGCGGTTTCCTTTATTGGTGTGTTAGCCGCTCAAGGAGTTCGCTTTTCGTTTGGGGCTTTTATGGCGTCATGGGAAGATTACTTCTCTACCAATCGGGGTACTGTGTCAGCGATATCGTTTGTTAGTTTTCTAGTCTTCGCGGTTTCTCAGCCTATCGTTGGGAGGCTGATTGACAAACTTGGAGTCAGAAAAGTTTTTGTTATCAGTACGTTTATTGTAGGTGCCTCGACTCTGTTAAGCTTCTTTGTCACTTCTGTTTGGCAGTTATTTGTTTTGTACGGAATTATCGCTTCTCTCGGTTTTGGCGGAGCTTCAGGGGTAACAGCTTCCGTTGCTGTGACGAAGTGGTTTTTGAAAAAGCAAGGGTTAGCATTAGGATTGGTTGAAGCGGGCTTTGGCGCTGGACAAATGGTGATCGTCCCCAGTTCATTATTTTTAATTGACGCTTACGGCTGGAAGTGGACGGTCATGATTTTAGGTGTGTTCCTGATCCTCGTTATCTGTCCAATTCTTGCGATTTTCCTAAAGTCTGAACCATCCAAAGCAGGGTTAACCGCGTTGGGATCTGAAAATACCATCAACGTCGGTTCGAGCACGGCAGAGCATAAGCCTGTAAGTAAACCTAATCTGGCAAACCGGAAATTTTGGTTTCTACTAATCCCTTTTTTCATTTGTGGAGTCACAACCTCCGGTTTAATGGATACACATCTCATTCCATTTACTCAGTTTTGCGGGTTCACTCCTGCAGTGACGGGCGCTGCTGTCAGCACGTTGGCTGCTTTTAATATTTTCGGAACACTGGTTTCCGGAATTCTCGCCGATCGCTGGAGCAACAAAAAAATCCTGGCATTCCTTTATTTTACCCGTGCTGCCACGATCGTTTTCCTGATGATATTTTCGAGTGATCCCGGACTTATGAAACTGTTTCTCGACTATCCCGTTTTGTTGTTTGTCTTTTCAATTTCCTTTGGATTGGTAGATTTCGCAACCGTACCACCAACGATTAAACTGTTGTCGGACTACTTTAAAGGCCAATCTGTCGGCTTGCTAACAGGATGGCTATTTATGAGCCACCAGCTGGGAGCTGCTTTAGGCTCGTTTATTCCCGGGCTCTTGTTCGACCAAACAAACAGCTATCAGTTATCGTTTATGATTGCTTTTGTGTTGCTGGTTGTGGCAGGAATATTTAGTGCTCTGCTGCCGAAAGTACCGCAACACAGATAAACAGGAGCGATAGTTGTCGACTATCGCTCCTGGCTTTGATTTTTAAAGTTTTAAATGACGTTATTCAGCTACCTTTATGACTATTTTTCCGAAATGTTTGCGTTTATCCAATTCGATCTGTGCTTCTGCAATTTTAGCCAAAGGGTAAACGGCATGTACTTGAGGTTTAAGCTTCCCTAGCCACACATAATCCGTTACTTGCAGGAAGTCTTCCCAATTACCCATTGGTGCTCCTAAAACCTGGCGGTGCCATTGATAGATTTCGCGGATGCTAATCTCGGGGAAGTCTCCGGCTGTAGCTCCGGAGAGAACTAGTTTACCGCGCATTTTCAAGCAGTTAAGGCTTTTGCGAATCGTAGGGGCACCTACTGAATCAAAGACTATGTCAACACCCTGGCCATCTGTCCATTTCATTACTTCGTCTTGCCAGTTTCCATGGGAATCAAACATCGTTGCCGCTCCCATTTCAAAACCTTTCTGCCGTTTCTCTTCACTTCCGGCAATTCCACATACAGTGGCTCCTGCTGCAACGGCAATATCCAGTTGCGCTGAACCAAGACCTCCCGACGCACCAATCACCAAGACGCGGTCTGACGGTTTTACCTGCCCTACCGTTATGACTCCTCTCCATGCTGTTGTATAAACGGCAGGAACAGCTGCAGCCATTTCCGATGATATATGTTCAGGGATTGGGATTATATTTTTAGCGGGTGCGACAACATATTCTGCCAGCCCTCCCCATAGATGTTCTCCAATAATTTTATAATTGGGGCACATGCTTGGTTCGCCATCTCTGCAATAGCGACATTCACCACAACCAAAGGACGGATTAATAAGGACCCGATCTCCTGTCTTTGGGCATGAGGCACGATCTGACGAACTCGGGCCGTATTGTGCCACTGTTCCAACAATATCCACCCCGGAAATATGGGGTAATGTGATTTGCGGAACTCCCGGTCCCTTCAGGCCTTCCCGGGCGAAGACATCTAGATGGTTTAAGGCTGTCGCTTCCACTTTAATTAACACTTCATTAAGCCCGGGTTTTGGTGTATTGATTTGCTCGATCTTAAGTACTTCTGGACCTCCATGCTCCCGAATCACAACAGCCTTCATTTTTTCCGGAATTGTTCCCTTTTCATGGACAACATTTTTCAATACAAAATTTTCGGACATACGGACCCCTCCTTTTTTAAAAGAAAAACATTACCTATCTTGAATACGGAGCGACAGTGCTGTTGACCTCCAACACTACTGTTTGGTTCACTAATTTAGTTTCTGTTCCGCGTTTTTTTGAAAATTGTTGTAGTCTTTCAGAGACCTTTTGTCTTTGTTCAAGCGTCCCTTCTACTGGTTCACCGATTTCATCTAACATGGCCGGATGCATGATCACTTGCTTCAGTGATAAATGGTTGCTATCCGGTTCCGATTCCAAGATAAGTTCTGCTAAACAGCTTTGAATATTTTCCGGTAATAAGGAAGGGGCATAGGGTACATGAAAAGTAGACTGATCAAAACCATGGGGAGAATGCTCTGGGTGAAAAATATAGTTACCAAGACTGTAAAGAACAGGTACCTCTTTTTCTACATTAGAATTTGGTTTATATGTTTCAATGCCGTAAGGTGCATGTGAGTGATGGCCCAATATCACATCTACACCAGCGTCTACAACCCGTTCAGCCATTACCTTTTGATACTCTGCAATCGGGTCTTGCGGAAGTGAACTCCATTGTGGAGGAACACCCCAATGCAAAGCCAGGATCACAAAGTCTGTCTCTTTACGCAGGAAAGCTATTGACTCTTCCAGTAATTTCAAATCATCTTCAACTGGCTCAGTTTGTACCCAGGGCGGTGTACCTGGCTGCTCATCGAGAATACTGGAATCTACCTGAAATGAACTTTTGACGCGGACACTTGCAATTCCCGGCCGGTTGTTTAGAGCTTGGAATCCAGGAGGTACTGTCGAAGACCAGGAAATAAATCCGATCTTATGGCCATCAACCTGGAAAATATAAGGCTTGCTTGCTTCCTCCAAGTTTTTGCCCGCACCGGTATGACCAATCATGGCCCTATCGAGAAATTCACACGTTTGCTCCAGGCCTTCTTTCCCCCAGTCGAGCATATGATTGTTGGCAAGCGATACTGCTGTTACATTTAAGTCCTTCAACCACGTTGCTGCATCAGGCGGCTGCTTCATCCGAATCAACTTATCAGCTGGCGGTCCGGGATTCTCAACAATCGGAGCTTCCAGATTGGCTATCCTAATATCCGCCTCATCCCACATCCCTTTCCAGATGTCCGTTTCCGGCTTAAAAAGAAAAGCAATATCTCCTACTGCTGCGATACGGATTTTCTTTGTCATGTTATACCTCCTCCTATCATCTCTATGAAACGATTTTTTTCAAAGACCATGTTCGGGCAGTCTTCTTAAAAATGAAAGACATAATTATACATTTAAACTTTGTTTCGCAAGAAAATGGCGCACTAGATTGAGGTATTCTTCATTTTCTTCTAATTGCGGAGAGTGACCGCTGTTTTCAAAAATGACTAACTTTGAATTAGGGATAGTTTTTGCAATCAGTTCAGAACATTCTACAGGTGTAATCCAGTCATGCCTGCCGACTGTAACGAGGGTTGGAACTGAGATTTTATTTAGATCAGCAACTAAGTCGAAATCGGCTTTGTTATAGCGAAATGCAAAGTTATGAGTCTCATAGCGATAATAAATAGACTCTATTCTTTTCTTGATCGCCTCTGCATCGACAATGACCGTATAAAGAGGCTGAATCGCTGCGAACATTGCCTTGAGCTCTTCATTTGATCCTACTTTTCCATCAAAGAGACGGCGAATTCCGTCTTCGGTTATTCCCGGCAAATTACTTTCCAATGCACGGTCGACCGACAACTGATCAAATTCACTATTTGCAGCCGTATCACGCAGCAGGACGTGGGTAACGTGTTCCGGATAGCGAAGTACATACTCTAATGTTAGAAATCCACCATATGACCCACCAAGTATTTTAATTGGCCCCCCAACCAATTCCTTTCTCATTGCCTCAATGTCACTGGTCCACTGTTCATGAGTAAATGGTGGTTTCCCCTCTGATCGTCCCGATCCGCGCATATCCATAAATACAAGCCGATATTGGTCACCAAGAGCAGAAAAAGCCTTGATATCACCGCGGCAATCTCCCAATCCGGGAGCACCGTGAATGAAAAAAATTGTCTCGCCGTCCTGCTTTCCATGGACTTCGTAGTAAATCCTATTATCGTTGATGGTGATGAACATCTTCATTCTCCTTTACTTCATTTTTTTACATACCGCGGATCAAGTGCATCCCGCAAGCCATCCCCTAAAAAATTGTAAGCAAGCACAACAACAGTGATCGCTGCTCCCGGTAAAATCCCCAATATTGGAGCAGTCCATATATATTGCTGGGAGTTCTGCAGCATATTCCCCCACGTTGGCGTTGGTGGCTGGATTCCTAAACCTAAGTAACTAATCGCACTTTCGGTTAATATCGCCCAGGCAATTGTTAAAGTTCCCGAGACAATAATCGAAGGGACAATTTGCGGAATGATATATTTGAGCAAAATCCGGGATGATTTTGCACCCGAAGCATTGGCGGCCTCGACAAACTCATATTCTTTCCACCTTAAGGTTTCTCCATATACGACCCTGGCAATTTCCATCCAGCCTGATAAAGCGATGACAATTACGACCATCAGCGGGCTTGTTCCAAGGACAGTCAATGCAACCAACACAAAGAAAAAGTTTGGAATGGCCATCATTGCTTCCGTTAACCGCATTAGAACCGCCTCAACCGCTTTGCCAAAGAACCCTGCACAAGCTCCGATCGAAGTACCGATCAACAACGAACATAACATCGAAGCCAAGCCAACCAGTAAAGTGACTCTTCCTCCATGAAGCATTCTTGAAAAAACATCGCGGCTTAAATCATCCGTACCAAAAGGGTGCTGCAGCGTCCAACTCGCCAATGCTCCTGATTGCGTTAATTCCTCAGGTGTTAGTGGCCAAAACAACGGTCCAAGAAACACGATGAGATGAATGATGAACAGGAACCATAAAGAAAAATAGGCGACTTTGTTTTGGCTTAGCCTATTTAAAATGGTCACTTTCTGTTTCTTTGATTTTGCTGCGAGCTTGCTTTGATATTGGATATTGGTGGATGTCTCCATTCAATCTCACCTCCCTATGCGGATACGTTTTTAACTCTTGGATCAATCCGTGAGTACACAAGATCAACCAGCAAATTGCTGATCACGACGATGATCGTGATGACAACCGTCACTCCCATCACGAGCGGGTAATCTCTTCCTTTTGCTGCCTCAATGACTAAAGTGCCAATCCCGGTCCACCCAAAAATGGCTTCGGTAATAACCGCGCCGCTCAAGAGTCGGGGGATTAGGACACCGATGATCGTGACAACCGGGATTAACGCATTGCGCAGTGCATGAACGTATAGAACAACAGACTCTTTTGCTCCCTTTGCCCGGGCTGTCCGAATGTAGTTTTGCGATATGACCTCAAGCATCGAGGATCGGGTAAAACGTACAATATTAGGGAGTACCGTTGTCGTTAAGATGAGTACAGGCATGATTAGATGGGCGATCCAACCCCATAAATCAAACTCAGATCCTCTTGGCCCGACACCCGATGATGGCAACCAGCCAAGTTTGATCGAAAAAAACAGGATCAGCATTAATCCGAGCCAGAATGCCGGCAACGATAATCCGATTACACTAAAAAAATTAATCACATGATCCTGGGCCCTACCACGCTTAATCGCAGAAATAACTCCCAGCACGATGCCAATCGTCACTGAAAAAAAGATCGTAAAAAAGGTGAGCTCAATCGTATAGGGCAGACGGTCCGCAATACGCTGAATGACAGGTTCACTTGATGTGAAAGAAACGCCAAGGTCTCCCCGGGCAGCATCTTTAATCCAGGTAAGGTAGCGAATATAAACCGGCTGGTCGAGACCCAATCGTTCTTCCATCGCTTCACGTTCTTCCGGGGATGCTTCCATGCGCATCGTTGCCGCAGGTCCGCCTGGAGCAAGGTTGATAAGAAAGAATGTTATGAGTGTTACAATCAATAGCAGAATAATGCTCTGGCTCAATCGATGAAGTAAAAAACGTGGCATATGATCTCCTCCTTTCGAAAAAAGCTTGGAGAGAAGTGCGCTTTTTTTATTGCGCACTTCTACAATCCTTACTCCTCTAAATACCATTCATGAATATAATGAAGTGAATCGCCAAAACCAAGGTTTGGAACGCCTTTAAGTTTTTTAACCTGCACAAGAGCCTCTTGCGGATACCAGAGGAAAACATAGGGCAACTCTTCTGCCATTAGTTTTTGAGCTTCTATATAACTCTTTTTCCTTTGTTCAATATCACTCGTTTGTGCACCCTCTTCAAGCAAGCGGTCCAGTTCAGCATTTTTGAATGCTGGTAAATTAAATCCTTTTTCAATACTGGCTGAGTGCATATAAGCAGAAAGGTCAGGATCTGCCGGATATCTCCACCAGTTTAAACTCATTTCGTAATCACGTTTTACAACAACCTTCTGCACCATTGAATTCCATTCCATTGTTTTTAAATTGACGTCAAGACCTACTTTACCGAGATATTGTTGCACCAATTGCGAGATAGCTTCAAGATCTCCCTGAATCCCAATTTCAAATTCAATTTCGAATGGTTTGCCGTCCTTCTCGACAATCCCATCACCATTTGTGTCTGTCCAGCCTGCTTCAGCAAGCAGTTCCTTTGCGCGTTCAGGCTCATAATCAAAACGCGGAACATCATCTGTATAATATTCTTTTAACGCTGGAGCAATCCCGGCATTGGCGATTGTTCCATACCCTTTTAATACCGTATCGATGATGTTCTGACGGTCAATGGCATGGGCAATAGCTTGCCTTACCCGCTTATCCTGAAACTGTTCAAGATTCTGGTTCAACATTAGCCAGAAGAAACGCGGTGTTTCCCTGCCGCTGACAATGACTCCTTCAGACTTTTCGATTCTCTCAATAGCTGAAGTATCTTCTAAAGCAAAGATTGATAGTTCCCCACTCAATAGCTGGGCAACGTGGGTATTCGCATCTGGAAGCACCTTGTACTCGACTTCATCAAGCAGCGCTTTTTCTCCATAGAAATCGTCGTTCCGTTCCAGTACCACTTTTTGGCCGGATGTGTAGCTTTTTAACTTAAATGCACCGGTGCCAATCGGCTTTGACTTATTAAAGGACGTTAAATCCCAGGGATCCACTCCTTCAAAAATATGCTTTGGAATAATCTCGGTGTTAAAGCTTAAATAGGCTGGTAACGCAGCTACCGGACTTGTCATATGGAATTTGACCGTATGTTCATCCACTACTTCCACCTTTTCAAGCTTTTGAAAGTAGGAAGCATTGTTTGCTCCCAGATTCTTGTTTAAGACAATTTCATTAAAAGTAAAGGCAACATCTTCGGCTGTAAATTTTTCACCATCATGCCAGAGCACATCATCTCTTAGTTTGAAAGTCCAGACAAGTTCGTCCTCTGTCGTCTCCCAGCTAGTGGCAAGATCAGGAGCCGGAACCAGGTCTTTTCCCGGCTGTGTTAAACCCGAAAATAAAACCCTGTTGACGACATTTGATTCAGCGTAGGCATTTGGATGCCACGGATTAAAAGTCGGATCTGCTACAATCGGAATCGAAACTTTTCCGCCTTTCTTTGGTTCACTGCCTTTTGCTTCCTCATTCCCACTTGGTGCAGTGGAACTCTCACTGCCATAAGAGCATGCAGAAAGAAGCAATACTGAAATCAAGAGGGTCAAAAATGTTTTCCATCTTCTTCGCTCCATTTTTTATCTTCCCTTCTCCACAAAAATTATTTGGCCCAGGTTGCTTCTAATACCCGGAAAATATTTGCCCCGATCACCTTGCGGATATCTTCGCGGCTGTAACCATGTTTCACAAGCCATCGCAAAATGTTAGGAAAACACTCAGCCGGATTTTCCAATCCTTTTACATATTCAACCTTCTGCATATTTGGCATCTGCGCACTTTTAATAGAAAGCTGTCCGGATAACAGATCATGTACACCGACATGATCTCCAAACAGGGTATCGGGACCGAATGCGACATGATCGATCCCGACTAAATTAGCGGTGTATTCAAAATGCTCCATAAAAGATTCAATATTATGTGCAGGATGGTTATGAGTGATAGTCGAATGTGGAGCTGCTTCAATCCCAATGACACCGCCCTTTTCTGCACAAGCCGTTAAAACATCATCAGGCTTTAACCGTTTAGTGTCCCAAAGTGCACGGGCACCCGCATGATTGATCGTCACCGGTTTGTCGCTTTCTTCAATTGTGTCTAACGATGTTTTATCACCCGCATGTGAAACGTCAATCGTAATACCCAATTTGTTCATCCGCTTCACAGCTTGTTTCCCGAATACAGTTAATCCTCCATCATTAGGCTCTCTTAAGCCAGCGCCCAACTGATTTGCTTCGGAATAGACAATACCCATTGTCCGGATCCCGAGTCCGTATAAAACATCAAGTCTGTCAAGCTCGTTTTCTATCATTGTTGAAGATTCCAATGCAGCGACAAAGGCTATTTTCCCTTCTTTTTTTGCCCGATATAAATCCGAAATGCGCTCAGCTTTGATCACCATATCCTGGTGGGCAATGTCACTGAATCGAATCCCAATATCGTGGATGACATCCGACCATTTCCAACCTGCCATCGATGTAATCATCGCCGTACCATCCATAAAGTTTTCAAAAATGACATCCAAGCCAGATTGGCTTAATGCTTCATATCCGGTCCAGTCCCTGCCCTGGCGTCTAAATTCATAGAACTCTGACAAATCCTCCGGCATAACAAAAGTATGTTCATGCATAGAAACAATATGGTCTTCATTTAAAATGGCCTGAACTTTTTCCTCTTGTTCTTCCGTAACCGGATAAACGTACGGCTCTACTCGATCATTTTCTCTGGAAAGTTTATAATCTTTATAATCAATCCCGGCTTCCAAATATTGAAACGATTTGTATCCATCGTAGATTTTTTTATTTGCTTGCTTTAGTATTTGGGACATATCCAAATCTCCTTTATTTGTTATTAAAAAATTACAGAATATTGAAAATTCTTCAAATAGAAATTTTCTCTTGTTCATTTGACTTGGACATGATTGCTTCTTTAAGCGACTGTCCTCTCTCTAACGGGTAATGACAAGAAACGAAGTGGCTGTTGCGGATTTCTACTAGTTGTGGTTGTTCGATTGCACATCGTTCTGTTGCAAGCGGGCATCTCGTCCGAAAACGGCAACCGGATGGTGGCGACGCAGGGGATGGCACTTCCCCGGTTAAAACGATCCGCTCCTTTTTATTACGAGGGTCAGCTTCCGGAACAGTAGATAGAAGCGCTGCTGTGTAGGGATGAGCGGGACTCTCAAAAATATCATCTGTCCCGGCAAGCTCGACCAGCTTTCCAAGGTACATGACACCGACTCGATCAGATATATGCCTGACAACGTTTAGGCCGTGCGCTATAAATAATAACGTTAGTCCCAGTTCCTTCTTAAGTTTCATTAGCAGGTTGATGATCTGCGATTGAACCGAGACATCAAGCGCTGAAACAGGTTCATCAGCAACAACAAACTCCGGGTTTAATGCAAGTGCTCTCGCGATTCCGACCCGTTGCCGCTGTCCGCCGGAAAATTCGTGAGGGTAGCTGTTATAACGGCTTGAGTCCAATCCAACAAGCTCAAGCATCTCTTTTACTCTTTTTTCTTTTTCATCACCTGTTGCAATACCGTGGATTTCGTACATTTCCCCGATTATTTGGCCAATCGTGAACCGGGGATTCAACGAGCCAAATGGGTCCTGGTAGATAATTTGCATTTGTTTACGGAGTTTCCTAAGTTCCTGTTTTGTACAGGTTAAGATATTTTTATCTTTAAAAAACACCTCGCCCCCAGTTGGTTTTTGCAACTGCAGAATGTTTCTTCCGAGAGTGGATTTTCCACAGCCAGATTCCCCGACTAGGCCTAAAGTTTCTCCTTTGTAAATCTCAAAAGAAACATCATCGACAGCCTGAACAACCCTGTGCGATTTGTTGAACAAACCACCTCCTTTAATTGTAAAATGCTTTTTCAGGTTGACGATTCGTAGAAGCGGTTCTGAGTTGTCAAAAGCTTGTTCTTTTCTAGTATGATTCAATAAACTCACCTCCCTTATTTTTGATCAGCAGGTCTACATGCCAGCATGCTACTTGCCTATTATTCTTGAATTCCAAAAGGGGCTGTTCTTGAAAACATTTTTCTGTTGCATATGGGCAGCGCGGTGAAAATCGACAGCCTGCTGGGATTTCGTTTATGCTTGGGATCGAACCCTGGATCGATTGCAGTGGAACACCACGCTTACCATCCATTTTTGGGACGGATTCCAGTAAACCTTTAGTGTAAGGATGATAGGGTTGATTGAAGATGTCGATAGTATTGCCAATCTCCATGATCTTGCCAGCATACATGATAATAATGCGATTTGACATTTCGGCTGCTACGCCTATATCGTGGGTAATTAACATGATGGACATATTTCGGTCTTGCCTTATTTGGCGCAGAAGCTCTAAAATTTGCGCCTCAATCGTGACATCCAATGCGGTTGTTGGTTCGTCAGCGATAAGGAGTTCAGGTTCGGAGGCCAAAGCAATGGCGATCATCACCCTTTGTCTCATTCCACCGGATAGTTCATGTGGATACTGCTCTAACCGAGTCTTTGGTTCTGAAATGCCCACCAGTCGGATAAGTTCTTCAGCTCTCTCCATTGCATCCTTGTTGCTGACTTTATGATGAAAACGAATCGCTTCGGCTATCTGTTTGCCAATTGTAAAGACGGGGTTAAGGGCGGTTAAAGGTTCCTGGAATATCATTGATATCTTCGAACCGCGAATTTTTCTCATTTCATCATTACTCTTTGTTCTCAGCTCTTCATTATTAAATTTGATACTTCCATCAAGAATAATGCCATTTTCAAATTCGACGAGCCGCATGATACTCATGGATGCAACACTTTTTCCGCTTCCAGATTCACCTACAATACAGACTGTCTCCCCTCTGTTTATATCGAAGGATACGCCATCAACGGCTTTTAGTACTCCATCTTTTCCTTTATAACCTGTAACAAGATTCTCCACCTCGAGTATCTTCACCAAACAATTCCCACCTTTCTTTAGGAAGATTTTTTAGGACAATAAATTTCTTCTCGATGGAAAGTATACTTTTTTCAAAATGGCATTCATTTCTGTTTGGGTTCCCCCTAAAATTGGCAAAATCTTCTCAGCTTGTTCAAGTGATAATCGATAACTTGGGCCTGCTACCGATAAAGATCCGAGAATGTGTTGTTTATTATCGAATAATGGTACAGTTACAGCTGCCACATCATTAAACGTTTCACCGGAAGTATAGAACCAGCCTCGTTTCTTTATAAGTGCTAGTGTCCCAAGAAATTCTTCTGGCGATTTGATTTGCTGTGACTGTTTATCTATCCCTGCTTGGATAACTTGGTGTTGAATTTCTATCGGCATATGGGCAAGGATTACTTTATGAGATGCCCCGATATATAAGGGAGACCTCCTTCCTACCGATTCCGCAAACCTTACCTGCTGTTCGCTCTCAACGATCTTTACATAAACACCCTCTTGATTATCAAGAACAGTAAAGACAACACTTTCGCCGGTTTCCAGAGCAGCTTTCTTCATAATCGGCTGAATGATTTCAGGAAGGTTAAGTTGTTCTTCCACCACATTGCTTAGCTCGATAAATTTTATACCGAGCTCATATTTATGCGTATCTGGATTACGAAAGACAAATCCTTTTTCTTCAAAGGTTGAAAGAAGACGATGGACAATGGTATGGCTCATATCTAAATTCCTCGCCAGCTCTCTCAAACCCCAGGAAGGTGTTTCATGCGTAAAGACACCCAGAATATCTAACGCTTTGCTAACTGTTTTCGAACTCATTTCGTCACAACCTTACTGGTTCGATAATCGAACCAATATTCTGAATTTTGAAACTTATAGTTATTTTACATTGGGTCTTTAAAAATATCAATCCTATTTTTTTAAAATTTAAAAAGATTGTAAATATGCATATATTTGTATAAAAATGTAAAACATAACAGATCATCATAATAGAAACCTGCCTTTAGGATCTGTAACACTTGCAATTTAAGAGCAATTTAGTCTTATAAAAAATCTCTAAAAAAATAGAGGGTGTACCCAGGCCTTAATTGGGTCACCCTCTTCTTCATTCTGTTATTGAATCGAAAATTCTTCTTTCTTTAATAGTTCCTCAGGCTTGCTGCCAATTTCACTGCTGTGGAAATAATCGCGAATGACTCCATCTTGCACGTAGTTTGCTATTGATGCCATGATCATCCCCTGGTCGAGAGCTAAATATGCTTTGGCAATATCCCCGGTCACGACATTGACAGAGTCATAAAAGCCATATTTACCATACGTATCTAGTTCTTTTAATGCTTTGATATTTTTATATGCTTCTTTAGGAGCATACTCAAGTGCCAGGAAAGTGGCATGAGCGGTAACAGTTCCATCATTCTTGTACCCGGATGTACCCAGTGGTGTTGCTGCGAATTCACTGTAGCCTTCTGGTGTGGCAGCTGGTGAAAAGCCCCAGGCAGGATAACCCTTTTCTTTCGCGTAAGCAATTTGAAGCTCCACATGGCGCTTGTTATTTAAACCAAGTGCTTTCGCGCCAAGCTCTTTTTCTTTTAACACGAGTCCTGGCATAAGCCCTTCAAACATGCTGCCGCCCCAGCTTGGCACGTAGTTTATTCCTTTGTACTGATAATGTCCTTCAAACACAGTAACGCCATCGTATTCGACGGTTGGCCCTGTTGGAATTTGTGCCTGCCAGTCCCATTCTGCCGGGAGGGTTCGGTACAATTTCCACCAATGGTCTGACGGAACATCGCCTTTGCCGATCGCAATATAGCTGGCGACCCGAGGTTCTGTGTAGAACATGCCGTAATGGTGCCCGGTGAGCTCGCCCCGGTCTACATAATAACCGCCCCGGAATTGGCCGACATTTGGATCGTATAATGGTGTATAATTCATGGCCTCGACAAGCACGCTTGTTTGATCAGCCAATTCTTGATAAGCTTCGCCGGTAACGATTAGACCAGCAGAAAACCAGCCGTTGTCTACCTGGGAAATAAATTGTCCCCAATCCGTTTTTAAACTCCCATCTGTGTTATACCAGTTATAGAACAAGCCATTCCACTTTGGTAATTTCTCTAAAGTGTTTAACGTTGTTTGTATCTTAGCTACTGCGTCTTTTTTTGAGATGATTCCCATCTGTTCAGCTGATACTGTGCTTAATAAGTACATGCCGATATTTGTTGGGGAGGTGTGTTTGGCCGCATTCTTTTCTCCATCCTGAAAACGTACGGCATCAAAAGTTAGACCTGTTGCCGGATCAGTGAAATCTTCAAAATACCGGTAAGTTTTCTTGGCTATCGATTCCAGTTGCCGATCAAACTCTTTATGTCGATTATCTTTCGCAAAGGCAGCTGGTGAGACTAATAAACTGGATATCAAAAATCCTACCACTACCATGATTACATAGCTTTTTTTAGTCATGTTAAATCTCCTTTCGATATTAATCGAAACGTTTCTATAACATCATATCATTTCAAAATGTAAGCGTAAACATCCATTCGCAAAAAAACTACTAAACTACTATTTTTTCACATAAAAAGAACCCCAGCAAAAAACTGGAGTTCCAGGCACTTACTTCATACCAGAAATGGTATATCCTTCGATAATATGTTTTTGGAACAGGATAAAAATGATAATGATTGGAACGACCATAAAGGTTGAACCAGCCATTTGCAGTGCAAAGTTGCCAATGTACTGCCCTTTCAGAAGCGACAAACCGACAGATAATGTATAGAGGCTCTCATCATTCGCAATGATTAACGGCCATAAGAAACTGTTCCAGCCTGCAATAAAGGTCAGAATTCCTTGAACGGCAATGATCGATTTAGACATCGGCAAAACGATCTGTAAAAATACCCGCAGCTCGCTCGCACCATCCAGCCGGGCTGCTTCCAGCAATTCATCCGGAATCGTTGACATAAACTGCCGGAACAGGAAGATCCCAAAGGCTCCAACAAGCCCTGGCAGTACAATGCCAGCCATCGTGTTGGTCAAATGCATTTCATTCAGGATTAAATAAACAGGGATCATCGTAACTTGTCCCGGTATCATCATCGTGGCCAGAACGAGAAAAAACAGTTTGTCCTTGCCCTTGAATTGAAATTTTGCAAAGGCATAGCCAGCCATTGCATTTAAAAACAAACCGACGAACGACCAAAGAACGACGACAATCGTATTTTTTAAATAAACGGCAAAGTTCATGTTCTCAAACAGGTTCTGGAAGTTTTCTAATGTGAATTCGTTCGGCCATAGGGTCGGCGGGATTTGCATTACTTCACTTTCTGTTTTAAATGCGGATAAAATCATCCAGATAAACGGGATTGTAATGAGAATACCGCCTGCTCCCAATACGATACCAACGAGCCATTGCTGGCTTTTTGCCTTTTTCACAGGGTCAAATCCAGATTTGTTCAGCACATTTGTTTTCACAGGTCTCACCTCTCTTCTACCATCAGTAATCTGTATTTTTCTTTTGGAATTTAAATTGGATCAGCGTAATCACAATGATCGCAACGAAAAGGATAAATGAACCAGCGGCAGCATAGCCAAAATTACTGAATTGGAAACCATTGCGATAGATAAACAACGCCACAGAAGTCGTACTGTCAAGCGGTCCTCCGTTTGTCATGACAAATGGTTCTTCGAAGAATTGCAGCCAGCCAATCATCGTTGTAATCGACACAAAGAAAATCGCATAACGCAATAATGGGATCGTAATCTTCGCCAATTGCTGCCAGCCATTGGCCCCATCGAGCTGCGCTGCTTCGTAATACGTTTTCGGGATTCCTTGCAATGCCGCTAAAAAGATAATCATATTGAGTCCAATTGCTCTCCACAGTGCAAGAGCGATCAATGACACCTTTGCCATCATTGGATCCTGCAGCCACGGCACGGATGGCAGATGCATTAGATTTAATACATAATTAAACAGTCCGAGTTGCGGGTTGTATAAATACGTCCACACAACCGCAACGGCAACGACGTTTGTAATCGATGGCATATAGAAAACGACGCGGAAGGCTTTGAAAATGCGGGCCTTTCCAAAATTAATCAGAAGTGCAATCGCTAATGAACAGATAATGACGAGTGGTACACCAAAAACAACATAAAACAGTGTATTAAAGATTGATTTTAAAAAGATCGGATCACTGACAACATCTTGATAATTCTTTAAACCGATAAAGCTAATCGTCGACCAGTCAGCCAATCCTGCTAAATCAATGTCCGTGAAGCTGATAATTAAAGCAACAAAGATTGGGAAAATTGAAAACATCGTCAACAGGATAATGGCTGGTGCAACGAAGAAATATGGAGTTTTTTTCGAGGTGCTGCTATTCATGGAAAATCCCTTCCTTCTATGCCTTGGTCAATATATTGAACTAGCAGGGAAGCCCTGCTAGTTCAATATATTAATTGATTTATTCAGTTAACAATTCTTCAGCCTTTTTATTAAAGTCATCCATTTCGGTTTTTACATCTTCTCCACCGCGATAGATTTTCTCAAAGCTGGTTAAGAATGTTTGGGCAATTTTTTCAAACGATGCAATGACAGGCATTGGCTGGGCATTTTCTAATTGCTCACCAAATACTTTGTAATACTCATTTCCCTCTAAAACTTCACTATTCCATGCTTCTTTATTCGCAGGAAGTGAATTTGTAATTTCAAGCCATTTAACCTGTGTTTCTGGTTGGCTCATGTATGCTAGAAACTTCAGTGATGCATCTTTGTTTTTCGTATATTCAAAGACAGAAAGATCAGAGCCGCCAAGCATTGAAGTATTATTTTCTTTGGCAGGGAGGACCGCTGTTGCCCACTTGCCTTCAAGCTCTGGCGCCTGGTCGTTGATTAATTTAACCATCCAAGGACCGCTTATAAACATTGGAAAAATGCCGTCTCCTTTGAATGCCTGAATGATATCCAGGCCAATATCATCAACAGGGGCAGAGCCATCTTTAAAGAATCCATTTAAATATTCGACACTCTCGACAAATGGAGCTTCATTGAAAAGCGGCTTATTTCCATCTATTAATTGGGAACCGTTCTGGCGGGCAAACATGAATGCAAGGCTTTGTTCTTTTGCATCAAGACTGATGCCATATTTATTATCGCCGCGTTCAGATAGTTTTTTAGCAGCAGCGCGCAGCTCATCCCATGTCTTTGGTGCTTCGCTGTAGCCGGCCTCTTCCAATAAATCGGTGCGGTAGTAAAGGACACGGGTATCAACATACCAAGGAACACCGGCCACTTTATCTTCAAATTTTGTTGTTTCAACCGATCCTTCATAAAAATTATCCGCTGCTAATTCCGGATATTCTTCCAGATGCGGTGTTAAATCCAATAAGGCACCGGCAGAAGCAAATTCAGGAATCCAGCTTGTCCCCATTTGCAATACGTCCGGACCTTTTTTCGAGGCTACTGCTGTCAGCAATTTATTGTGGGCCTGGTCCCATGGAATTGCCTGTACTTTAACTTCAATATCCGGATTTTCTTTTTCAAACTGATCAGCAATTTTCGGGAGCGACTTTGCTTCCTCACCCATTCCCCACACATTGATCGTGGTTTTGCCTTTATCGTCTGAAGATGATGAATCGGAAGAACAACCAGCCAGGGCGCCGGAAATAACAACTGAACCTAGTATCGCTGCTGTGATGAGCTTTTTTCTTAAACTGATAAACTTTGGTTTCATGGTAATATCCCCTCGTATTGTGGAATTTTTAAATTTTTTCATCAAAGCTCTTTTTTCTGTGCTGTCGCTTTATTTTAATAATAGCGATGTAAATCAATCAAGAACTGTCTTCAGTATCCTAAGAAATCCATAATTTGAATTACTTATTCATAGCTAGGTGAATCCTCCCCTTCAGTGAAACGTTTCGAAAACAACGAAAAAAATATAATTCGTGTTGATTTTAATAACGTTTCTATTGATCTTAAAAACTGGCCATTGTGTAGACACTTTCATTGAAACGTTTCGATAGAGTTATTATAAGACAGGTTGAAATCGTTTTCAATAGGGTTTTTTTAAAAATATGAACTTTTTAAGAACGAAAATTGTAGAATTCTACCTCAAATGCCTTTTCTACATAGTTAAAATCATTTTATACCAATCGAAACGTTTCTATTTTTCATTGACTACAAAAAAGAAAGCGCTTATAATCCAACTATACTTAATTCGAAACGTTTCTATAAATCTATTGGAAAAGAATAGTGGAGGTTTGAAATGCGCGACAATCAACTTAATTCTCTTATTCAGCAAATGACGTTAGAAGAAAAGATTGCCCAATTAATTCAGCTGGCCACCCCCTTTTATCAAGGTTCCAACTACAACGGCCAAATAACAGGCCCGATCGTTGAATTGGGTATTACTGAAGAAATTGTTCACAACAGTGGCTCCGTACTGGGAGCTTCAGGGGCAGAAGAAGTGATCAGCATTCAAAAAACTCATTTAGAAAATAATCGGCTCGGCATTCCTCTATTATTTATGGCGGATGTTGTCCATGGCTTTAAAACGATCTTTCCCGTCCCTCTCGCAATCGGCTGTTCCTGGGATTTAGGACTTGCGGAAAAGAGTGCTGAGATCGCCGCTCGTGAGGCGGCTGTCTCTGGAGTGCATGTAACGTTTGCACCGATGGTTGACCTCGTCCGCGATCCACGCTGGGGAAGAGTGATGGAATCAACAGGAGAGGATCCTTATTTAAACAGTCAATTTGCGAAAGCATTTGTGCGTGGCTTTCAAGGATCAGATCTGGAAACTGACAAAAACCGGGTTGCCGCATGTGTTAAGCACTTTGCTGCTTACGGTGCTCCAGAAGGCGGCCGCGATTATAATACCGTCAATATGTCGGAGCGGCAGCTTCGTGAATCATATTTACCGGCATATAAGGCTGCTCTTGATGCAGGCGTTGAAATGGTGATGACCGCGTTTAACACCGTCGATGGGATCCCTGCCAGCGCTAACAAATGGCTGATGCGCGATTTACTTCGGGATGAGTGGAAATTTGATGGCGTGCTGATTTCCGACTGGGGCGCCGTTAAAGAACTGATTCCGCACGGCGTTGCCGCAGATGAAACGGAAGCCGCCTATAAAGCCATACAAGCCGGTGTTGATATTGAGATGATGACGGCATGCTACGTTAAACATTTAAGGGAGCTTGTTGAAAACGGAGATATTCATGAAACTACTATTGATGAAGCCGTTCTTCGTATTTTAAGGTTAAAAGCGAAACTCGGTTTATTTGAACATCCTTACAGGGCGGCTGATGAAAGCCTGGAAAAAGAAATTGTTATGAGCCATCAGCATCGCCAAGCATCAAGGGAACTGGCCGCAAAATCATGTGTGCTATTAAAAAATGATGGTGTGCTTCCGCTCCAAAAAGACCGAAAAATCGCCGTAATCGGTCCGTTTGCACAAAGCGGAGATATTTTGGGACCGTGGTCATGGTTAGGTTCAAAGGAACAAGCCGTCCAACTGTATGATGGACTAACAGAAAAAGCCGGCTCCTCGTTACTTCTAACGGCAAAAGGTTGCGGAATAGACACAGGAACTGAGGAACAATTAAACGAAGCATTTGATATTGCAAGTCAGGCGGATATAATTGTTCTGGCGCTTGGGGAAGACTCTGAGATGAGCGGGGAGGCTGGCAGCCGTGCCGATATTCGTTTACCTGAAGTACAAATTGAATTGGTCAAAAAGCTAAAGCAACTGCACAAACCGACCGTCGCCGTGTTGTTTAACGGACGTCCTCTTGATCTACACGGTGTGATAGACCATGTGGATGCAGTCCTTGAAGCATGGTATCCGGGCACTGAAGGAGGAGCCGCGATTGCCGACTTATTGTTCGGTGATGTCAATCCATCCGGAAAATTAACGATGTCCTTCCCTTTTTCAGTCGGACAAGTTCCGGTTTACTATAACCATTTTAATACCGGCCGCCCGAAAGACGCACCGGATGCACAGGAGCGCTATGTGTCGCAGTATTTAGATATACCAAATCAACCGCTTCTTCCGTTTGGATTCGGTTTAAGCTATACTACCTACTCTTATAGTGAAGCAAAGCTGTCGGGAGACTCTATCAATCTGGAACAGTCTTTATCCCTTACTATTAAGGTTACCAATACAGGAAAAATGGCTGGTGAGGAAATTGTCCAGCTTTATATACAAGACCTTGCCGGTGAAGTGGTTCGCCCTTTAAAAGAGCTGAAAGCCTTTGAAAAGATTATGTTACAGCCAGGTGAATCGAAAAAGGTGACGTTTACGATTACAGAAGAACAACTTCGTTATTACCATTCCGACTTACAATTTAAAAGTGATCCCGGGGCGTTTAACGCATACGTTGGACCCAACAGTCAACAAGGCCAGGCGCTGCCGTTTCAACTAGTAAAATAGTAAACAAAGGAAAGAAGATGACAACCAATGAACAATGCTAAATTTCAGATTAAAGCAGGCCACTACAATTTCACCTTTTTAACTAGTGGCGATCTTTATGAGGCAACCCATAAAAACATAATGATCAACCAGTGGCTCTCCAATCCAATCGATGGAGCCTTAAATAATCTTTATTTGCGTCTTCATCAGGAATCGGGAATCAAAGCCTATCCGCTCCTTGGTGTTCAGTCAGACAGCAATGTCCGCTATAGCGAAACACAAGTCATTTGGGAAGGTTTTGTCAGCGATATTAAGTATCAGGTCACTTTTACCCTTGCTGAACAAGGCATCTGGTTCTGGGATGTATCAGTGGAGGGGCAGGATGCTGAAGTGGACGTCATATATGGACAGGATCTCGGAATGGCTGAAAAAGGAGCGATCCGTTCAAACGAAGCCTTCGTGTCGCAATACATTGATTACACCATTTTTGAAGATCATGAAAAAGGATATGTCGTTTGCTCACGGCAAAACCAGCCGCAGCAAGGGGCTTTCCCCTATCTGCAGCAGGGTGCGCTAACGAAAACAATTGGCTATTCTACAGATGGTTTTCAATTCTTTGGTTTATCCTATAAGGAAACGAACCAACCGGAAGTCCTGACGAAGGATTCTCTCGATAATGAGGTCTATCAATACGAATTTGCCTATACAGCATTGCAATCAGAGCGGATAAATTTAGCAGGATCAGCGCGATTTGTCTTTTATGGACTATTTCACGAGGATCATCCGAACGCGATTATTTCTCTGGAACACGAATCAACCATCTTAAAGGTTTGGGAACAGGTCAAATCAGCAACTACAACAACTGGGCAACTGGCAGAGAAATCAACCATTTCTGCTGTGTTTGGAGCACCTATACAGACAACATCTATGACAAAAGAAGACATAAATAAGTATTTTCCTAACCGTCATCAAGAAGAATGGGACAAATCAACTCTGCTCTCGTTTTTTACAGGTACACATGAACATGTAGTGTTAAAAGAAAAAGAACTGCTCGTCGAACGTCCGCACGGCCATATTTTGATGACCGGCCAGAATATCGACAACAAAGAAAATGTACTTACTTCGACATCCTATATGTATGGAATTTTTAATTCCCAGCTGGTTATTGGCAACACTTCTTTTAATAAAATGCTGACAAACGCCCGCAATCCGCTGAATGTTATGAAAACCTCCGGCCAGCACATTTATGTCGAAGTCGATGGTGTGTACCGTTTATTGACATTGCCGTCGATGTTTGAAATGGGATTTAACTATGCACGCTGGTTTTACAAAACCGAAACTGATTTACTGATTATCACCAGCTTTACAGTCGTCGATTCGCCGGAATTGCACTTGCAGGTCCGTTCTGCGAGCGGCAAATCATACCGATATTTAGTCACAAATCAAGTTTCGATGAACAACAATGAATACGACGCCCTAGTCCGAATTGAACAAGACGGGAATACGATTTCTTTTTCTGCAAGTGCGGGTTCAGACAGTAAAGAAACCTATCCTGACTTGACCTATCGTTTACAGGTAAAGGGTGCGCAAATCAACCTTTTAGATGAGCGAATGTTTGCCTCGAATCTTCCTCCTCATTCTGCATCGCTTGTCGTACTTGATTTAACTGAAACAAGTGAATGGACCATGATTGTCCAAGGAGCAGTGAATGGTGAGGATTTACCGTTTGTAGTTCGTGAAGCTGACACTGAAATTGAACGCTACCGGTTGTTCTATCAATCTGTCATGAACGGATTCCACCTTGAGCATAAGGATGGAATTGAGAAAATGAATGATTTGGCCTGGTGGTATACGCATAATATGCTTGTCCACTACTCTGTCCCTCACGGCCTTGAGCAATATGGCGGTGCGGCATGGGGAACGCGCGATGTGTGCCAGGGACCATCTGAGTATTTTCTTGCGACACAAAAATATGAAGCTGTCCGTGATATTATCAAAACCGTTTATGCCCACCAATATGAGAGTGACGGCAACTGGCCGCAATGGTTCATGTTTGATCAGTATTACAAAATCCAGCAAGAGGAGAGCCATGGCGATATCATCGTCTGGCCATTAAAACTGCTCGGTGATTATATTGCCGTGACAAGGGACTACAGCATTTTAGAAGAAAAAGTCCCTTATACAAAACGCGGAAGCTTTGAGTTTTCCGAAGAAACAGCGAGCATTCTTGAGCATGCAAAGAAAGAAATCGACTACATTAAAGCGCATTTTCTCCACGATACATTGTTATCATCGTATGGCGATGGCGATTGGGATGACACGCTTCAACCAGCCAATGCGCAATTGAAAAAGTATTTGGTCAGCAGTTGGACTGTTGCGTTGACATATCAAGTTCTCAAACAGCTGGCACAGCTTTTTGAAGAAGTCGATAAACAAGACGCGGCTGAACTCAAAGCTTTATCTTCAGGCATCGAAGCCGATTTCAAACGTTACATTCTCCAGAGCGATGTCATTCCAGGCTTTGTGTTCATGGAGGAGCCCGGCAAAGCAGAATTCATGCTGCACCCAACTGATTCAAAAACAGGTGTCCAATACCGGCTGCTTCCGATGACAAGAAGCATGATTGGTGAACTTTTAACACCTGAACAGGCGGAAGCACATTATCAAGTCATCAAGGAAAAGCTTTATCATGCCGATGGCGTCAGGTTGATGGACCGCCCTGCTAAATATAATGGCGGAGTCAGCACCCATTTTAAACGGGCCGAACAAGCAGCGAATTTTGGCCGTGAAATCGGACTGCAATACGTGCATGCCCATATCCGTTTCGTCGAAGCAATGGCCAAACTCGGCAAAGTTGATGAGGTTTGGAAAGGCCTCGAGAAGATTAACCCAGTCGGGATCCAAGACGTCTTGCCAAATGCAGAACGGCGGCAAAGCAACGCTTATTTCAGCAGTTCCGACGGGAAATTTAAGACGCGCTATGAAGCGCAGGACCGCTTTGACGAATTGCGAGCTGGTTCAGTTCCGGTGAAAGGCGGCTGGCGTATTTATTCGAGCGGCCCGGGAATTTATATGAACCAGCTGATTTCTAATTGTTTAGGAATCCGCTTATCAGCAGGCGACTTACACATTGACCCGGTTTTACCGGCCAATTTAAATGGATTGAAGTTTCATTTTAAAATTCTTGACCGGCCCGTTACGTTTGTCTATCATCTTGGCGGCAATGCTATATGCAGTATTGTTATTAATGGGCGTCCAGTTACCGCGGACCAAGTGTCTAACCGCTACCGTCAGAGCGGGGTGCGGGTTAGCAAACAAATCCTCGACCAGCAGTTATCTGCTGATTCCAATCTAGTAGAGATTTACATGTAAAAAAAAGTGCTGGCGGCAGTTATGTTCGCCGCCTTTTTGTTAAAATTGTTTTGCATAACACATTCTACTAGAAGATACCAAAAACAAGGTATAATAAAAGAAACGTTTTTTGTAAAGATAGGAGAAGGTATCGTGGTTAGTATTAAAGATATCGCGAAACAAGCAGGTGTTTCGATCTCAACCGTGTCGTATGCCTTAAACGGAAGCCCGAAGGTGACAGAAGAAACATCAGCAAGGATTCTTGCAATTGCTAAAGAACTAAACTATATTCCAAATGCTGCAGCCCGATCACTGAAAAAACGGGAAACAAAAATTATTGGCGTGTTTTTAACTGATTATAGCGGAGCCTTTTATGGACAGCTTCTGCAAGGTTTGCAAGAAGCTCTGACCAGCAGAGGGTATGAGTTAATTGTCTGCAGCGGCAAAGAGTCACACCGCTTTCTTCCTGAAAGAATGATTGATGGTGCCATTATCCTTGATGTTACTTTTTCAAGTGATGAGTTGATTAAGTATGCGGACCTTGGCCATAAATTAGTCGTTTTAGACAGGGAACTGGATCACCCCAATATCAATCAAATATTGCTTGATAATAAAGCCGGGGCTACTCTAGCAATTGATCATTTCATTGATAAAGGGCATCGAAAGATTTATGCCGTCACGGGACCCAATATTTCTTATGATTCGCAGCAACGCCTGCAAGCTGTCAGGCAAACAGTCGAGCGCTATCAAGATATTGAATATGAGGAAATCGAGGGCGATTTTAATAAACCTGCGGGAGTGCGGGCTGCACAGCAAATCATTGCGGAATACAGCAAACCCGTCGCCGTTTTTTGTTTGAATGACGAGATGGCGATCGGAATGTACAATTATTTATCAAAAACGGATTATCGGGTTGGTGAACATGTTCATATCATCGGATTTGATAATATCGAGGTGTCACATTATACCGATCCGCGCCTGACGACCATTGATTATTCCAAACGCAAATGGGGAACCCTCGCTGCCGAGCATTTACTCAAGCTGATAGCCAACGAACCGCTGGAAAATGAGCGGATTTATGTATCACTGATTGATGGGGGTTCTGTTGGGACGATGTAACAATCTAACCACTTATAATCGAGCTGATAAGCATACGCAACAGAGCACCGGCCTTTCAATATTTTAATGAGAAGGCCGGTGCTTTTTTAAATATATTTTTAATCGCACTTCCTAGCAAAACGCCAATCAAGAAAATAAAGGCATTTTAAAAATCTTCTTCCCAATTCTCTTTTGCTTCGAGCAGCCTATTTGACAGAAACTCATGAAAATTGTTCGCTCGCTTGCCACTATACCCGGCAACCCTATCCCAAGAAATAATCGGGCATTCATTATTAGAAATAAAACTGGTATCAAGACAATAAACAAATTCTTCACAGTTTTCTATTACGACGTATTCTTCGGGTAAGCCCAGCTTTCGAAATCTTTCAGTATTTGATATAACTGAAGGAATTTGTGATTTTCCACAACATAGTATTTCGACTCCGAATAGCCCGCCCGAACCATAAGATTTCAAGAACCATTTATAACTTTCCGGGAATACAACCCCGAGTTCATCTTCAAGTCTTATGACTTCGGTTTCATTGATACCTCCAGTAAAATCGTCAATATCCGAGTTTTCTTCTATAAATGCAACCAATTCTTCACGAGTCAAAGTAATTCCCCTCCAACTACAGTGTCCAAGCTCTATGAAATAAAGAGAAACTATTAAACTGAGAAAATATGCAAGTTCATGTTACACTATATGGATTTGAAAAACTGTAAGCACGTTGAACTGCACTTTTAGTTGGGAACCATTCCCTTCTATACGATTCTCCTCTATAGATTATTTTCCCTTTCAATATTAATATCTCTTTGGGCTTAAAATAAGACATTTTCATTGTCCGATTAAAGAGTGAAGAGTGTACTCAGTCCAAAAAACCATGAGAGAGATACCCATGGTTTTACAATAATTAAATTTGTTGAATTTTTATATCACATTTATCTTCTTCTGCTACATCCATAGCATTACAAATCACTTCAAAAAACGTCTTCCCGTTAGCAGTTGCAAAATAATCCGCTAAGCTTGTTACTTTTGGACTGATTTTATCCCCCCACGGTGGTTTTTTTGATAAGTCATCAATATCCCATACAACACGTTCTGGCGAGTATTTTGAAAGTTCTTGTTCAATTTCTATTAAATTAGATTTTGCAACTGAGACATCAACCCAATTTAATTTGTCGTTATATAACTCATTCATCAATAATGGGTATTTTGTCCCCCATCCTTCTTTTTCCAAATGATATGAGATTGTTGAAAAGAATGAATGTACAAAATCGCTATGCCCTAATTCGTAGTAAAAACAATCTACTAATAAACCTACAGCCATATAAACTTCACCTCTAATCCATTTTAAATATAATTTCTGCTACGCCTTTTGTTCTTTCATTTATCTTTTGTTTAATGTCTCTCAACACATCCCTTGAGACACTTTGACCTCTCACATCAATAATAACAGATTGATTAGTTTTTTCTGGCAAATCACTTATCCGCTTATTTATTTGCTTTGAGACATTCCTTATTAAATTTTTTCTACCAGAAGATGTCGTCAATTTATAATTCTTAACTTCTATACTATGCCCGCTGATATAAAAATCTGGTCTCGAACTATTTTTAGTACCATGATTCACTTCATTACCATCCTTAAATGAAACTTGGTCACGATAACCAGGATATTCCGTTCCTACATCAATTTCCGACTGTCTCCATGATGGTCTAGTTTTAGCTATACCCCTGTCAATAACTTCAACCGTGTTACTGCTATTACCACCACTGTTCACCATCCGAACAACCGATTCCTTCGCACCTTCCAACGATTCCCGAACGGTTGTCCGCATCGGACCGACTCCGGCAAGCTGTACCTGAAGATTCGCCGGGACAGGCAGATCTCCCAGCTTTTTCATAACCTGATCAAACCATACCTTCGTGGCAGCCAGTGGTCCTTGGACGACTCGGTTATATACAACACGAAAAGCTTCTGAAACTTTGTTTGGATTCACAACATTTTTCATAGCCATAAAGGCTTTTGAATTTTTGGCAAGGGCAGGTAAACTACTTTTGGAAGCTGCTTCAATTCCTGCATTGATTCCTTTAACCGCTACTTTGCCTCCAACTCCAACAACTTTCCCTGGAGGGAAGAGGGAAAGTGCGAGCATCCCAACCGCCAATGCCCGATCACCTGCAGAAAGTTTTTCTCCAGTGACAGGGTCGTATTCGCTGTACACCCGCTGAAGATCATACCAGCCGACCATTTCGAGAAGAAACCCGCCGATTGAACCTGCCAGCTTTTGATCGGCCTTCTTTATTTCAGCCGCCGTCATTTTGATCAAACGCTGTGCATCATCCAGTTTGTCTCTATATTGTCTGATAGCCTGCTTGAACTCGGCTTCAAGATCATGAATCCCACCGGGTAACACGCCTGGGAAGTCAGCCAGCAACGAATTAAAATGCCAGGTTACAGCATTAAGCGCCTGGCTGCACTCCCTTTCAGCTTTGCCAAATTGATCCGCGAACTCCTCCAGCTCATCAACTTTGATCTGGATGCGGCTCATGACAGAGCCTCGACTTTTTTACGTAATTTACGGATTTCCGTCCCAATTTCCTGAATCAGTTCTTCTCCTAAAGTATAAACCTGATTCGCTGTTTGACTCAATCCACCTGCAATTAGTTCATAAGCCTCCCGGGATTGGCCTTGCCAATTGGTTGCATAACACCCATGCGCACTTCGATAGATACTAACTCCGTCTTCGAAGTGATCAGTGGCCTGACGTATATTGGACTTGTAGCCTTCCAAAATATCAATCATCCAGAGGTACTTCTGGCGTTTCGCTCTCCTCTCGATTTCCTCGAGAAGTTCTATATCCATTGAGGTCCCTCCTCTTTGTTAAGTCTTATACACTATATAAAAATGTTAGTAACCATTTAATACCATAAGATAATATTACCAAAATTACCATCAAGGCAAACCTTACTTTAGTACTGAATTGTTGGTTAAATCTTATTCGTTTTTGATTACTATTTTCCTATTAGCCTACCCTTTTCATGAAGCGGCATTTATTTAAAAGAGCCTCCGGAAGGCTTCATTTAACAAAAAGAGAAGGTCCCAAAATTCAAGAATTTTGGGACACTCTATAATTATGCTTATAATCAAAATTCTTTTACTTTACTTCTTCGTATATTTTCTCACCTTAATTATTTGAAACCGCTTTCAAATTAAAATAAACTGTTTATTAGATGCCATGTTGACCACAGGGTTAAGCCGATAAGTATTAATAAAAGCACGTTCTCCCACCACTTATTTACGTACTTTCCTAAAAGCTCTTTATGGTTTGTTAAAATCAACAGTCCTATCGAAACGATAGGTAAAAGCAAGATTTGCCACGCATTAACTAAAATAGTTAAGTATATAAAACCAGGCATTGATGGCAGAGCCCAAATAATGGGCAATACTACCGTAATGAGAAGAGTAAATTTGAAAAGTGGGTCTTTGTTAAACTCTTCGTTATATTTCTTCCCCCTTTCAGGAAAGGTAGTGTAAATGGCATCAACAAAAAGATTGCCGAAACCAAGTGCATATCCAATTACTGTACTAAAACAAGCTACGAAAACGCCAACATAGAACAGGATACCACCAAGTGCACCTAATGTTGTTGTTAGCATCTGGGCCATGTCAGCTACACTCGAAATGGTCAAACCTTGGGGATTAAGTATTTCTGCACCTAGAGTCCATACAGCGAGGTCGATAATAATAATCATTAGTACACCGAACAAGAGATCATAACGCTGAAGTTTTAAATAAGAGGGACCAACCCAGCCCTTTTGCTTAAACAGATAAGGATAAATCAAATTTGATAAAGATCCGGCTACAGCGCCGATTAAAGAGACAACAAAAACGATAGTATCTACCCCTCCAACATTATCAGGAATACTAAAAGCTACAGTGCCTTTAACAATTGCAGGAACATCAGGACCTACCCATATGGCACTTCCTACTAAACTGACAACCATTAAAATAAGAATTCCCTTAATCGTAATTTCAATATAGTTATAAATTCCTCCCAAGTAAGGCAAGAGAAACTACGACTACAACAAGCGACCATACAAATGTGTTCCCTACCTTGCTAAGTTGCCAGAGAGCTTCTCCAGCCCCTTTAAGAAGATTGCGGCATAAAAATGTGCCAGAAAAAGACTAGCGACACCTAAAAACAAGGGCAAATATTTATATAATCGTTTATAACCCTGGAAAATGGTTTCTTGATGTACGTTGCAAAGGGCGTATTTAGAAATAACATTTACTAAGATATACCTTAAGACTAAGGCTAAAACCAGCCCCCACATGAGATTATATCCGTAATGGGCACCTGAAACGGACATATCTACTAAGTCTCCTGCACCTAACCAACTCAAAACCATTACTATTCCAGGACCAAAAGAAATCAAATATTGCCAGAAACTAGATGGCGTTTTGGTTATTATCTGCGTTGGTTGTATCACCTTTTCTTCGGGAACTGACATTTCTACTTCCTCCCTTAATATTTATTTTTTCATTTTATATCATCAGTCACCCCATGAAGTAATAGACATTATGCGAATTTTTTAGAACTGGAAAATTCACCTCCATTCCAAACCCTGCTTTTGAAAATTCATTCCTCATTTTTGGAAGTCATCGCAATCAATACTTTTTTTGCAGTCATAAGGTGCTTATCAAGAACCTGGATGGCTCTTTCTGGATTATTGTTTTTTAAACTCTCAACGATTTCCCAATGCTCAGCTTCTGATTCTTCTGCCCATCTGAGATTTGTTAAAGAATATAAACGGTAACGGACGATCGTATCCTGAACAGTATCTACAAACTGTTCTAACCGACGGTTTCCCAGTGCTGAAACAAGGATAGAATGGAACACTGAATTCGTATTCGCCAATCCGGTTAAGTCGTTTGCCCGTAGCTGCGTATCAGCATTTTTTAAGCACTCTTCCAGCTGTTGAATAATTAAATCATTCTCTGACGCAATGCTTCGTAAAGCCTCTGATTCCACTAATAATCGAATTTGGTATATTTCCTCAATATCCTGAATGTTAGGAATTGAGACTATGATTCTCCTTCCAGGCAGTGTGGTGACCAAGTTTTCCGTCTCCAAAATCCTTAGTGCTTCACGTACTGGTGTACGACTGACCGACAATTTGTCTGCTATTTTGTTCTCGCTTAACAGCTGTCCCGGTTTTAATGATCCATTTAAAATCGATTTTTTTAGAGTTTGAAAGACAGCTTCGCGCAACGGCATATATGGAGGAAAATCCCCGGGTGAATCTATATTAAGCTCGTCTTCTATGATTAGTGGTTCTTTAGAGTTATCCATCTGCTTAATTCCTCCTGCTTAAACGATTACTGCTCCATGCGAAAAAACAATTGTTACTGTGTGACGCGGTTTCCAAGGTAGACACCCCGTTCTTCAAGAGTAGCCTGTAGTGTCTTAATATCCAGGTCAGGCATAGCACTGTTTTGCTTCGCGGCAAGCGCTGCAGCAACGCCGGCGCTTTCACCCATAACCAAACACGGTGCCATGTTTCTTGTTGCCCCATGAGCGAAAGAAGTAGCTGAAATGCATCTTCCCGCTACAATGATGTTTTCCAGATTTTTTGGAATCATGGCACGGTATGGAATATCAAATGCCCCGTCATCCCCGATTTGATAAACAGTAGCCTGCCCGGTATCAGGATCGTGAATATCGACAGGAAAACATACTTGTCCAACCGTATCTTCAAATTTGCGCCCTGTAGTCACATCTTCATCGCTAATTTCGTACAGCCCTTCAATTCTTCTGGTTTCCCTTACACCGGCAAATGCTGATGGAACAAAGTATCCGTTTTGGAACCCTGGCACATTTTCTTTTAGAAATTGACTAATTCGATGTATTTGATTGGTTAATTCCACAGTAGCACGCGATAGTGACAAAGGATCTGTACCATCGATACCAATCACAGCGGAGGTATTTACGTTGATATGATTTGGCCAGACTGTATTAAAAAACACCTTATGATCTTCATTAGGAAATATCTGATTCTCACGGATAATGTCATTCCATTGACTAAAGGTTCCATTAAAATAAACCGGAATAGGTTCGGGATAATCACTGCGCGTGGCCATTGCGGGTGTGGAGACAGCAATAGTCTCAGCAATTTCCTTGTTGTTAGTACCAAAACAACGAAGCACCATTGAAACCGGTTGCATTTTTCCGGTTTTACGATCGCCCTTTGTATAATTTGCTCCGGCAGACACAGCTACATCAGCATCCCCGCTTGCATCAATATAAGTTTTAGCCTTAATATGACGTATTCCCCCCTTTACAGCCACCTGGACACCAGTGATATTCCCTTCATCCGTTTCAGTTCCAACTACGCTTGCACCTAATAATACTGTGACACCCTCTTCAGCCAGAAGTTGCGTAGAAAGGATCCTAAACATTTCCCCATCTACAGGAGTGACAGAATGAACAAAACTTCCATATGGAATATGCCCTACAGCCCCACCCATTTTGATCAGCCGGTCAACTATTTCTTGAGCAATTCCAAACACGACCTGACGCCCGAATTTTGTAATGTAATTATGAAGACATAGTCCTGTAGTGGCGTTACCTCCGACAAATGGCTTTAATTCAATCAGGATCGTTTTTGCACCGCTACGTGCTGCCGCAGTGGCAGCAGCAACGCCCGTCACGCCCCCGCCAACAACTAAAACATCGCAATCATACTCATACATACAGCGTTCCTCCGTTTCTTAAAAATATGTATACCTGTATACAGGTATACTATATAATTAATTCAGCAAATTGTAAATATTAATTATTTTCAGTATTTAATTTTCTTTATGTAATTAATATGTATTTTGGATTTCTTTTTCAAAAAGACCTTTTATCTATTACTCTGGTGATATCCTATCCGGTCCTATTATTTGCATGAAATAAAAAAAAGGAACTGAATTAATAGTTCCATGGTTAATATTCTCCAATATTTATCTTTACAGAAGGGTTCTTAGGGAGACAGCAAGCACTGAGTTATCATTGAATCCACTCCGGTCGATTCGATAAGACATTATTGTCCTTTTGGAAGAATTCACGTTACTTAAGAGTATAAGATTCTCATGCTTCATGTTACTTTTGCTCAGCATTTGGATCATACAAATTGTTCTGAATCATATAGTATTCCATTGCCTGGTTTAACCAATCTTCCTCTTCCTTCGTATATGGAGATGGAATCATCACCATCTTCTCAAGTTCTTCCGCGTCTGCAGTTTCTATTCCAGCAAATGCTTGCATTGCGTCTTCACCAATATATTCGACAGTGGCTTTCATGTGTTTCTCGATTAGATCTTGCACCTCTGGATCATCTACCGGCTTTCCTGCCAACCTTTTCACTTCTTTTGATAATTGAATAAACTCTTTGTCTAAAATTACCTTGTCTTCTTCAGTTTTATTGTATAGGCGATTAACAACGTCTTGAGGCATATGTTTTTCTAACCAACGACGTTGGTTCTTTTCTGTTTGTACATTATTGATTAAACTCATCAAGATCGCGCTATCCACTTCCCCTTCATCTTCCAACAAGGTAATTGTCCGCTTGATAGCTGCCAGGGCAGACTCTATATGTTCTTTTTTTTCTTCAAGAAGACTTTTTTGAATCTTTAATGTTTCAATTAAGCTTACATCAAAGCTCGACTCATTCATCATTTCACAGATTTGATCTAAACTATAGCCCAAAAACTTGAGACTGACGATCTTTTGCATTTTCAGCAGATCTCGATCCGTATACAGACGATGTCCGGAGCTGGGATGTTTTTCAGGTTGAAGCAATCCGATTTCATCATAATAATGTAATGTTCGTATTGAAGTGCCGGTCATCTCTGAAAATTCTCCGATCAAATACTGCTTATCTGTGCCCATAAAAATTCCCCTCCAGTATACTTTTGTGGTGTCTACATCGATTCTACTCCCTCACGTAACTGGAGGTGCAAGCGGATTTTTCACGATCTTACTATCATCGGGTTCTTTTCTGCATTTAATTATTTAGAATTGTCAAGATCCAGATTATTTCACTGGAATCCAGATCTCAGAATAATAATCCGGGTTTGAGGGGTTGTCGTTTGTGTATACTTCCAGTTGCGGTGAATCGGCAAGCTCATATTTACTGGATGGCAACCATTCCGAATAAATCTGTTTCCACGCCTTTTGCATCGCATCTGGCATCGGGCCGTGAACTTCGAATACAGCCCATTTTGCTGCCGGGATCTTAATGCTTGATAATTCATCAGGAACGTCACCTTTGTATTCTGTAGCCACCCAATAATCCATAACCTGATCCGATTGTTTGCTTTTATCAACACAAACACCAAGTACACCCTTAATTTGTCCGTTGTTCATTTTTACCAATAAATCGTTTATCCCATTCTCATGAACTTCATCCCAAAGCTTTGGAATCCCCACCAGGTTTTCTTCATTGATTAGTGAAAACTCTCGTTTCATCCCGACTGCTCGAAAAGCTTCTCTTTTAATTACATTATATTTCATTGGTTCTGCCCCTTTCAAACTCACCTGAATAATCAGGCGGTTATAAGATTGTAGCTTTCCAATATGCTTTCGTATCTCACTTGGAGTCACGCCATGTTGCCTTCGAAAAGCTTTTGTGAAAGCCTCGGGAGTGTCATAGCCATATTTATAGGCAAGGTCAATTATTTTGCAATTTGTCCTGGACAATTCTTCAGCGGCCAATGATAAACGGCGGCGGGTAGATATTCACCAATAGAAATATCTGTCAATAGCGTAAACGTGCGTTGAAAGTGAAAAGGAGATACATTCGCCTGCTTGGCTATTCCTTCGATCGTAATACTTTCCAGTAAATGTTCCTCCATGTAGTCAATCGCTTTCTGTAATGACTCAACCCATTTCATATCGCTCACTCCTTGATTCATTCTAACAGCCGTTGTTCGAAAAAATCCTGTCTATTTATGCTTTGTTATGGCAGCATTGATACTTGAAAATGATTAATATGTATTTTTGAATTTTTCTCATCTAAAAGATAGTGAGCGCAAGAGACTCTTATGTGAGTGGAGATTTTCAAGGGATTGAAAGTAGAGGTCTCAGTAAAGGTGACCGCATTGTAATGGTTATATTCACAGCGAACGAAATAAATGATTTGCGTCAGCAAGGTGATGTGGACATCACCTCGCATCCCGCTGCACTTCATTTCTTTTGTTCAAACAAATACCATACATAATCAGTGGATGGTCCTTTATATCCTAACTGCCGCAAAATAGCGGTGATGTTTCCGCGGTGATATGTTCCATGATTTGCGACATGCTGCAATAATTCAAGATAACTTGTAGTCAATTTTCCGTAGCGGGGATGCTGAATACTAATTTTCTCATGCAAGTCTTCGATTTCACGAATTAATTTACGATACTCATTGCCTATTTGAACAAATTTCTCATCCAGCAGATCAAGGTTTTTTTCCTGAATTGTATCTGTTAATTGGTTTACATCCTTGATAATATGATCAAAACTATCCCCATTTAACGTTCTTAACCATACATAATCAATTTGGTACATATGAAAAAGAGTATCATATAAAGATGGAAATACACTTTTTACCTGTTGATAACAGACTTCTGAAGGAAGTTCTTTTAAATGCTTAAATACAACATCGTTCGCCCACAAATGATAATCAAAGATTTGTATAGCAGGATTCATTTTTTCTCCTCCAATTTAAGATTTGCTTAAGACCGGCTATTAATTTAATTCTTCATTTTTCACAAATGTTCCTCTATCAAAATCCGTATTTAGCATCTTTTGCTCTATCGAACAAAAATAAAGCTGCCACAAATGGACAGCTTAATTATTAAGAGAACGGGTCAGTACTGTGTTTTATTAAAATATTAATTCATTTATGTTTAACTCAAAAACTTTGCTTAATGCTAAAGTAACACCATGATGATCATTATCCGCTGTTACCCAATTAGCGCTCTTTTTTACAGTTTCAGAAGCATTCCCCATTGCAATCCCCAAACCTGCTTCCTTCAACATTTCGATGTCATTTGTGCCATTTCCGATTGTTATTACTTCATTCGGAGAAATTCCCAGTTGCTTGATTAAAGGCGAGATACCCGACCATTTCGAGCCCTGTGGAAAAATCTCTAATCGGTCTCCTTCATCAAAAATGGCAACATTCTTTATTTCTTTTCGTAACGAGGCCCGATGATTTGCTTCAAGATAAAGGACTAATCGGTGGGCATCATGATTTGTATCGTCTACAGTAGACGGTTTCGCTATAGGGAGCAAGTATTCGATTTCCGGCGGGGTATGGTTGGACTGTGAAGAGCTATAAGAAAAGTGGATAAACACTCCATTTAATTCGTTTGTCTTGTTGCATAAATTGTGTGCCAATTTGGAAGGGATTTTGACATCATGGACTATTTGATTATGTGAAATCACATATCCCCCATTGTAAGTAACATATTTAGAAACTCCCAGCTGCTCACCGTAAATTTCGGCACCTTCCAAAGACCGGCCTGTTGCCAGGGCTACCAAAATACCTTTTTTCTGAACCTCTTGAATCGTCCCAATGAGCTTGGCATCCAATTGGCCTTGAGAGTTTAATATTGTTTCGTCGATATCGAGAAAAACAATCCGATACATGTATAGCACCTCGTGGAAATTTTATATTAGGAACGCTTTAAAGCCTTGGCGGTTCAAAGCACAAAAAGAGTGCTTCCCCAAACTCTTGTTGCGTGTCGGATTACTATTTAAGTAGGTTTTGGAGTCACACCGTAGGATTGCCGTTTATGTCTTACTTATTTATTGTGAATAATTGAATTACCTTTCAACAATGGATAAAAACTTTCGCCATTTTCCGGGAGGCCTGCTTCAAAAAAGTCTGTTACTGTCGCGGCTATATCTGATAGACTGTCGCGATCACCTAAATCCACGTTTTTGAGTTTTTTTCCGTATGCAAGTAAAAAAGTTTTTTCCCGAGTATGCTGACTATGGCCTATTGTCGGATCATTTCCATGGTCCGCACTCAAGATCAGTAAATCTTCTTCCGACATTTGCGCCAACAAAATCTTTAAATATTGATCTACTAACATGATTTTTTCAGCATAAAGATCCACATCCTGTGAATGCCCAGCAATGTCAGTTTCCTGAACGGTCGCTGCAATAAATCCTTCTTCCATATCATCCATCGTCTCAAGGACAGATTTCATCACAAAGTCCGTGTCTACTGCAGGAATTTTATTTGCACCGTCACAACTAATCACATCCTGCATTTTTCCGATTAAAGTAACTGGTATTCCTTGTTCTACTAAAATGTTCGCTGCCTGAGTATCAGGATTAATGCCATATCCTAAATGAAGGCAATTATAACCCTGTTCATAAACACCTGATTTCGGGGAGTTAACCCCGACAAGTCCGTCAGCACGCATCTCAACGGCCTCTTGAATTTGCTTCACTGAGATGTTTTCCCCGCCAAGGGCTATGACTCGGTTGACTTTTACATTTGCTCTAACGATTTTCCCAATTTTTAAAACCTCATCAAAAGAAATATCGTCTAAAGGAGCAGTAACATTATAAATTTGGCCATAATCTGTTTCGATATTATTGGCCACGATTACTAAACCGTTTACGAGCAGATACGGAAAATCAGGATCAGGAATTTCGGTCTGGTACCCTTCCTTTTCCAACGCTTCTTTCACTTCATTCATCACCGTTGAAAAAGGTGTTGTAAAAGGAACTTTAGGGTCGGTGCCCATGATTTCATTATGGCCTTGAAAACTGTCCGCACCAAAGTGTTTCAAGTTCATTTTCCCGAAGCTGGCGATCCCGCTTCTTTCTTCTAAACGGGGATGATTCACAATGTTATTAATCCCCAATTCTTGTAATTGGGGGATCGAAATTTCCTTGGCTTGGTCAAGTATATGATAAAATGTATTAGCACCTATATCTTTGGGACGGACATCTTTCACATCGTCCATATATCCCACTCCAAGGCTGTCAAGAATCAATACAATTGCTCTTTTCTTCATGTAGGATCACTGCCTTTCATTTCTGTTAAAAGGGATATACTCCTTAATCACTTTTTGTAGCACCAGGGAATTCTTTCACTTCCTAAAAAGACAAGAATCGTCGAGGATTATCTACCATCATAGTTGTGATTTCTTCTTGTGAAATGCCAAGCTCTTTTAGCTGCGGCAAAAAGTCTGTGAATAAATATTCATAGCCGAATCCGCCATTTACTTTTAAATAAGATTTTTTCGTAATATCGCATGATAACATCAACTGATTTACATAACCTTTATCCAATAAATATATTAAATCGGATATCCGCTCTTTTTCAGAACGATAGTTATTTTTGCCGATCGTATCAAATTGGATATAGACGCCAGCTTTCAGTAAATAATCGTATTCTTCACGATTCCCATTTAAATCCTGATGGCCAATAGAAATTTTCGAAAGGTCGACATCCATGTCATTAAAAAGTTTTAATTGTGCTGAGCCCATCGTTCCAAGTTCACAATGAGTGCTTAAAGGAGCACCGGTTTGTATTTGTGCCCGGCATGCTGCACGAAACACCTTTTCTTCATTTGTTGTCATTTCATTCAAGCTGCTTCCGATTTCGGAAATAATACCGGCACGTATACCTGTATCTCCCACACCATCCATTATTTCAGATACAAAAAGTTCAAATATCTCATCTTCGCTCTTTTCAAACACTTCTGGAGGATAATATGCTTCTATGTAATATCCCGTTGCTGCGACAATTGGCAAATCGTGTTGTAACGAAATATCGTGGAGTGATATTACATCTCTTCCCATGCCATGGTTTGTGACTTCAACAATACCGCCACATCCGGCAGCCTTCAGACGTTCTAATTCTCTGTTTAATATTTCAGAGTTAGACAGAATTGGATCATCATCGTTTCTGACATGAGACAGATCCAATACAACATGTTCATGTATCATCGTTTGTCCGAATTTTTCAGGTGATAAATCACCGGTTACAGTTCGTATTTTCTTGCTCATTTTCAATCCCCCTGACTATTAATCTATAAAATTGCTGTGATCACACATAATAATCTGGTTCCAATACCCATTTTCAAACTTGATTCTCTAATAAGTTTTGTTGAAATACTGATGCGTAATGAAGATGTAAATAATTCTTCTCTTCAACAGGTAACGCATTTCCGAATTGCGTTTCTATGAATTCAATTTCTTTTTCGATCTTTTCATTAAAACCTGTACGGCTAACTTCATTTAAAAGTGCTTCAGGTGGTCCTTCAATCATCTCCCCTCTTGCCAGCCTTGTAAGGGCGGAAGCAAGATGGGTAAATAACATTTCGCTTTGCAAAATCGCTGTTTTGTTCATCATTGATCCTAAGTTTTCAAAGGCTTTTTCCGTAATTGCCGCAGCTTCTGCGGTGATAACCCCTCCTGTCAGAAGCAATTCCAGTCTCTCATTTAGCTCTGCTTTGTCCATTTCTTATCCTCCTATTGCATAATTCAACAAGCTTACAAACCAATCTTTCACATGGTTACCTTGCTTATAAAGGTTTAAGGTCATTACAGCGAACACAAACTTCTGTAATGACCCTTACTTGATATTTTTCCAACAATTACACATCTAATAACGTTAAACAATTAATAGATTTACAATCTAACCACTTTTTCGTTGTCCATTACTATCTATCCGATATTTTGCGTTTCTATATTTTCTACAATTGTTCTGAAATTGGGCAAAAGCTCAGCAGGATTTGAACCTGCCTTAAAGATGCTGGCCGTTCCCAATACAAATAGGTTTGCTCCCGCTTCAACCAAAGCAGGAACTGTATTAGCTGCAATATGCCCGTCTACTTCAATGTCTATTTGCAGTTTCTGAGAATTTATTAACTCCCGCAGTTCCTGGACTTTCGGAACAGCCTCAGGTACAAAAGGCTGACCTGCAAATCCGGGATTTACAGTCATAATTACTACCATGTCAAGAAGCGGCACGACATGTTGAATAGAAGACAATGGGGTTGCTGGGTTGATAGCGACTCCCGCCTTCGCACCAAGTTGGCGGATTTCAAGCAAAGTGCGGTGCAGGTGTCGAGTCGCTTCCGCATGTACAACGACTATGTCTGCCCCCGCTCGCACAAAGTCGCCACAGTATCGTTCAGGATCTTCAACCATCATATGCACCTCAAAGGGTACCTGAGTCAGTGGCCGAAGAGCACGAATAATGTCATTACTGAAACCAAAGTTGGGCACGAAACGGCCATCCATGACGTCGAAGTGAAACAAGTCCGCGCCAGCTTCAGCTAGCTCTGTCAGTTGACTTCCCAGAGAACTAGGATCAGCGCAGGCCATTGAAGGGGAAAGCTTAATTGTCATACGTGCCTCCCTCCAAACCTAAGAGTCTCCTGGAAAGCTGTTCGCATTGAAAAAGTTCTTTTATGCATAATCATCATCCCTTTTCGCTTGATTTCTCGCTCGTATCATTTATGCATCATGATTGATAACAGGAGTGGTATTGCGGAAATTTCCAGCTTCCAATCCTGTTAACCGGGCCAAATACGCTGTAAGCAATTGCACCGGTACGATTTCAGTAACGGCTGCGATGATCGGATCGTCTACCTTTTGGACGCCTAAGTGGGATAAATATTTCTCATTTAATTCGATTGGAAGATCAGATCCCACCGTCACTACCCTGCCAGGCAAGCTTATGAGCTCCTTAACGGATGCCTGGACTCGCTTATATCGTCGATCTGTATGGGGTGGGACAAAATAAATTGCAACATGCTCCTGATCAACTACCTCTACTGCACCATGACGGAACTGCCCTCCGCAGCTCGCTTCAGCAGGAGTCTTTGCGCCTTCTTTGAACAACAGAGCGGCTCCTCTGGCCGTATATTGGTCGTAACCCCTGCCAAGAAAGCTTGTAAACTGAGGACGCCCAAGGCGGTCCGCAAGATGTGCAGCCTCATTTTCCCAGGCTGGCAGCTGGCTTTCGATGATATTCGCAGCCTGAATGAGCCGGTCAGAAATATCATTTTCTTTACCCTCGACCAATCGGGCAGCCAGCAGCATGAGCAGACAAAGAGTGCCTGTATATGTTTTAATAGCTACCGACAGATCGGGAGGCAAACCAAGGAAGGCAACATCATATGCTGATCGGGCCAGAAAACTTCCTGGAACATTGGTCACGGCATAAAGGCGTCGTTGCCCTATTATCTCCACTATCTCTGTCATCTCAATGCTCTCTCCTGATTGTGAGATTGCAAATAAAAAAGCATTTTCCGGGATACTGGACAGGCGATCCACTAGATCTGAAGTAGGTAGCACCAATGAAAATGCGCCATTTTCTGCTAAGTAGGCCTGGACCAGTTCAGCCGCAAACAGGGAGGCTCCCATCCCTGTAAAGACAATTAGTGGTTTACCGGCTTGTTCCCACTCATCTCCCCATTTGTCGATAGCTCCGCTTCTGGTGCTATGATTTTCAATGAGCGCACGCAGCGCTTGTGGCTGGGAAAGCACGTCTTCAAGGTAACGGGTACGGTACGGTTGTTGGATATTTGAATTGGAATCCTGCTTATTCATTGAACTTCGCCCTTTCTTGTCGGCAGAGAAGTCAACCCTGCCGATTTAAAGTCTTATGCTGGAATTAAATCCTGCTTGTTGAATAAATTTCTCTCCTTCTTCCAAGCATTGTGGTCGGCCCTGCCGGTCTACCGGGTAGCCAACGGCGTTCCATAGCCCCGCCAACCGCGGTTTACCATGCCGCAAACCCACCAGTGGCGCCACAAATGAATTACTGATAAATACCTGGGAACGAAAGGCATATACAACACTATCCCCCACCTTTGGCATCGGCATGTTTGGGGGGACAACCAGTTTGCCGTAATAATCAATCGCCTCTGCCGGGTATGCACTGGCAGGATATCGTTGTCCTATTAATTCATCCGGGCTGGAACCGACCAGAGCCTCTTTCAAATGAGAGCGAGGATAGAATCCGTAGCCGATCGTTAAAGCACCGTCCTTTACTAAGTGGCTGACCTCGGTGACATAACACATCGCCGGGATCTCGGGTTGGTCAAGTAACGAGTGCAGAGGCGTGTTCCCGATCAAGGCACTTCCAGGTTCCACATGTGTGATACCACGCTGAACCATACCAGGAATCGTTGCACAGCATGTCACACCGGGAGCATTAACCTGTCGGACATCGACCCCACACCGTCGTAAAATTTCCGCGGCCTCCAGTAGCGTCTTCAGATTTTTGGTAGGCAAGGCTTCCCTGCGGTCCGCCTGATACAATAGATTGGGATGTGTCGTCACACCAACGAGGCGCACTCCTCGAGCTCCGTCTAAAGCATGGACGGCCTGCTCCAAATCAGAAAGGCGGATCCCGCCTTCCTGTGCAGGATGGAAGTCGTCCTGGTCATCCCGTGTAGCACGGACACGAAACAGCACCTGCTGTTCCCTTCCAAGCCGCGCAGCCTCCTCTCCTACTCGAAGCGCTTTTTCCACTGAAAAACAAGTAACGACTTCAGGCTTATAGGAAAGTATTTCTGCCAGGGAATGGTCGGGAATCTGCTGCAAGTGGCCTACATGGCCGATCGTAACACCGTAGGAAGCCAGAGCAATAGCTTCATCCACATCCACACATACAGCACCTTTAATCCCTGCCTCCTCTGCTGCAAGTGCAGCAACCGGGTTTCGTCCGTGCTGTTTAGTCATTTGGTAGAGAGTGGCTCCATATTTATCGGCAACCTCCCGAATAGCAGCGGCATTCTCATAAATGGCATCCACATCGAGCACATATGTATTGGTCGGGATTGCTCCGCTCTGGTGCAACAATGCTGCAGTACGAATCAGGTCAGGGTTCCTTTCAACTGTCATGTCTAAAAACATCCTAATCCCTCCTCGTAAATTGGCTCATGTGTTTGGCTTCGGTTTGTTTATTTCTGTTCCTGTTTTCTTGCATCTATATAACCTCGACTTAAATGTTTTTAGTAAATCGCTTTTTCTGAAAAAAAAAATCTACTTCAAACCGTTCTTTTCTAATAGCGCATCGATTATATGGGGCACAGCCGATGCTGCATGAGCCGCATTGATACCAAATGCTTTCCAGTCCTTTTCATTCACTCTAGACTTAATTTGTTCTGGCGTCGGATGTCCAGAAGCTGTTGTTACCATGGCACAATTGCTGTATCCGAGCACTCCAATTGCAATGCTAAGTGCCCCACCTTGGCCGCTCCAGCAAGAGCCAATGTAGTAATCAGCTTCGCCATTCTTTACCTTGCGGGCTCCAGCCATATCCGAATTGATTTCAATCTCGACAAGATCCCCACCCGATTTTTTGGCTGCATCCGCAATGGCCTGCTTTGCAAATCCGGTACTGACAATACGAATTTTTTTGCTGTCAGACATACAGTTCACTCCTTTAAAATAAAATTAACACGGAATCCTCTAACTTGATAAGGAATCAGGACTCTCGTAAACCGGTTCCATTATTCAGTGGAAGTCAAATTGAGATCCTGATTCTTTTAAACAATTCTCTTACTAAATGCTCCAGCCTATATTCAAAAAGCTTCGATTACATCCAGCCGATTAATACGAATATGTTCGCAAGGATACCGGTAATGATCGCTGCAGCAGGAGCTGCTGCCATCGGCATCAATTTCTGTCCAGAAAATTCATTTAATACAAATAGACCAGCGACAAGAAAGTAACCTGTTCCGCCCGGAATTAATTGATTACCGGCTACCATTGATCCGGCTAACAGTGCATATGTCACAACTTTATCCATGGAAAGGCGCAGACTTTCTGCGGATTCGCGCAATGTTTGATATTGATCAAGAAGCTTTCCAATTTGTCGCAGAAAAACCACTTCCAGGCCAGCAACGACTCCACCAGCAATTAGCGCCACATATGGATTCGGCGAGAAATATCCAGCAGCCACTGCAAAACAGAGACCGACTGTTCCGTAAACTCCAGTGGTTAGGGCAGTTGTTGCAATCAGAGGCAAGAAACCGAATGCCAACGCTAACGAGAGAATTCCAGATTCAATCATCTTTCCTGCCGCTGCTGACATAACGTCAGTCGGCTGCCAAGCGACGATTCCTGCTCGGATGCCGAAAGCAATTATCGCTCCTTGGATGGCGAGTAATGGCAGGCTTTTATAGATTCTTGCAGAGCGCTCACCGAAAAATCCTTCGCCATCCTCGTCTTCTTCGATCGTTGCCGCCACCTCGGATGCTATCTCTTTTCTGGCCCGCCTATCTTTTTGAATAGCAAAGATAATTAACATGCCCATACCAAACAACATTGCTGCTCCATCAGGGCTTAGAGTAATCTCATTCCCCATGAGCTTGAAAGTTCCGAAAGCGCTCAAGAGTTGGCGAGCGATAACAGCCACAGTCAATGCAATTACGCCCTTCTTCCAGCCAAACTGGTAACCAACTGCCACCACCGGGAAGGCGACGAAAGCAAAAGTCAAAGGAGTTGCCAATGATGCAAGCGCTGCCAAAATATCGACTGGAAGCAACTTTGATGCTGTTTGTATTCCTTCTAAGCTACTGGAGACCAGAGCGCCCCAGGCACCACCCCCAAGAACAGCAATCCACCATTTGGGAGCAGCTGCTCCAATCGAGTCAACAGGCAGAAGAATGAGACCAACAAGAATAAGTCCAGTAGTTAATGTAAATGGCGCCCACCCTAGTACAAATCCAATACCAATGGCCAGTGAAATACTAGTCAGCTGTGCCCTCCCCATACGTCCTTCAATGAATTCGGGTAAAACTGGGCGTAAACCATCATGAAAGGTTGCAATAGACTTATTCATAAGGAACGCACTAAAACCACCAAACACTACACAAAACAAAATTTTTGCTGCAATTGGATCTAAACCAAAAATCGGCCATGTAGTTGCCATACCTTTCCCTCCTTTATTAGGTTTGCGTTGTCGAATTACTTCTTGAGAAGATCTGTTATGTTTTCGACTGCATCACCTTTTATATCCACAATTTACAGTATTCTGTTTTATGAGTCAATACAAATTTTAAAAAAGTCTGAATTTATGAAAATTTAATGTCCACAATTTACAGGATTTTGTTTTTATGCTATACTACTATTATTTGGTATAATTTTTTAGACTAATAAACTATTGTTTATCTATTTATATAGGAGTGAGTCTATGTTGAACAACAAGTTATCTCAATCCCTGTTTAGTAAGCAAGGCGCAGTAGCTGCTGAATTAGCCAGGGAGTTTTTACAATTTCAAGTGGGCGATCGAATCCCGCGAATCACAGATTATGCCGTTCAGTTTGGAGTCGGTAATGGTACAATTCAGGCAGCTGTACAAACTCTGGTGGACATAGGAGCATTGCAACTTGAAAGCAAAGGGCACAAGGGAACGCACATTGAAGCAATCGATTACCTTGTTCTTTGGCAGGCAACTGGCCGTGAGGTTATTTTTGGCGCCTTGGCTTTACCATATACAAACCTTTTAGCCGGGATGGCAACAGGACTTAAACAAGTTTTTACTGTTCAAAATATTCCTTCTTCGTTAGCATTTATGCGCGGTGTAGTTTCTCGGGCGAAAGCCTTGAAAGCAAAACGCAATGATTTTATTGTTTGTTCTAGGTTGTCAGGGGAGACTCTTTGCGAAAATGATCCGGAATTGGAAATTTGGTGTAGATTTGGTCCCGGTACTCATGTGTCCAATCATGTGATATTCAAACCCCAGGGGGCTGAAGAGAATTTTTTTCAAGGTATGAAAGTTTGTGTAGATAAGGACTCACTTGATCAGTTCCAGCTAACTCAAGCCGAGTTCGGACATCTACCAGTAGAATTTTTGGAAGTTGGCTATATGCAGATACCTCATATGTTGCAGAGTAGACAGGCTGATGCTGCGGTTTGGAACGTAGATGAGATTGTTGAAAAAAATCTTCCTCTCAGCATGTTCCCTCTAAAAAGTGATCAGGCAAATGATATCCTTCCTAAATGTACAGAGGCTGTGATTGTCATCCAAAAACATTCTGGCGTTGGTAACTTCCTAAACCATATTATCGATCCCGACGAAGTTATCAAGATTCAAAAAAATGTAGTTAACGGGTTGACGCCTCCTGCATTTTGATCGTCGTTATATGATCCTTTCGAAAATTTCAATGAACATAACACCGTCGAAATTTCGACGGTGTTATGTTATGTATTTATATTCTTTTTTTGTAAAACGGTCTCTTCATAGAAAACATGCTGGACAGACCGACAAACTTATTATTACAACAAGAAAAACCCAATACCAATGATAACATATGCCGCCAACATGGTAAGCCCTTCAAACCAGTTGGATTCACCGTCGTTTGAAATGACGATTGTTAAAAGGACTGCCGACACCATAGCCACCAGTTCGGGAAGGCTGAATACGAGTGGCATTGGATTTGGATATAACAGTGAAATCAACACAAGCAGAGGCGCCACAAACATCGCGATCTGCAGAGTGGAACCTACGGCAATTTCAACAGCAATATCCATTTTATTTTTAAAAGCCATAATAATAGCGGATGCATGTTCAGCTGCATTACCGACGATTGCAACAATAATGACCCCAATAAACAATTCGGTCCATCCAAATGTTTCAGCAACAGCTTCGAGCGAATGGACGAGATTTTCAGAAACATACGCTACTGCAAGGGTCGCAATTAATAAAATAGCAAGTGCTTTACCTTTTCCCCATTCAGGTTCCTCTTCGTGATGTTCCGCACCCTTTTTATCATGTTGATATACACCGCGATGTGTAACTAGCTTGAAAAATAATGCAGCCAGATAAAGCCCAATTAAAATGATCGATATTCCGACGCTGAGAGACAAAGTCTTTGTTTCGTTCATATCCATTGAAAATACTTCCGGGATAACAAAAGCAACGACTACCGCGAACATTAAAAGCCCGGAGTTATGTCTGGCATCAAACACGTTAAATTCCTGACGCTTAAACTTAAGGCCGCCAACAAAAAACGATAACCCTGCACTAAAAGCAAGTTCCCTAATACGGAACCCGTCAGGGAAGCAAGCACAACGCCAACGAGACCTGCTTTTAAAGCAAATATTGAAATGATTAATTCGACCGCGTTACCAAAAGTGGCATTCAACAAGCCACCGATACGAGGACCGGTCACAATCGCAAGGCTTTCCGTTGCCCTTCCCATAAAGCTGGCTAACGCAATGATGGTTAAGCAGTAAATAATAAATAATGCAGTACTTGACCAATGCATAATTGTTCCAACCACCGAAAGTGGAAAACCAATAAATGCTAATGCCATAAAAATCTTATTCGTCACACAATTTCCCTCTCATTCTTTGATAATCTCTTACTCTTTATACCCTTTTATATCATGATTAATCGAAGGGTTGAAATTAATATTACAGATTCTCCGAACGAGAAAGCCCGCGCAGGGCCTAGCCCGTCTTTAGGCGTGGGAGTCTCATACAAGTTCAATAATATAATAAATAGACCCTAATTCAAATACCGAATTAGGGCGATTGTTTTTTAATTCGTATATCCTGACTTGCAGACTATTTCTCTCTGGGTGGAACAGCACAGCTGCCGTCAGCACAGAATGCATCGTCGTCAGCCCCGCCTGCTGAAAGATCTTGCAATGTTGGTGTAGGATTTTCTTCTTCCCAGACTTTTTCAAGTGCGCTTGTAAACGTTTCGGTCGGCTGAGCTCCAGATATCGCATATTTTGAATTAATGACAAAATACGGCACGCCACTGATACCATATTGCTGTGCGATTGATTCGTCAATGCGGACTTCATTGGCAAAAGCATTTTGATCCTGTAAAGCATTTACGGCCTCTTGGCGATCCAAGCCGACTGCTGCGGCGATGTCTGCAAGCGTTTCGAAATCACTCAAATCTTTAGAGTCTGTAAAGTATGCATTGAGCAGCTTTTCAGTAAGCTGTGCTTCTTTTTCATGGTATTTTGCAAACTTCGCAAGACGATGCGCATCAAATGTATTCGTTGGCTTCATAGAATCAAAATTGAATGTCAGCCCGACACTTGCTGCTTGCTGGCCAACATTTGCATTTGCTTGTTTCGCTTCTTCAACAGTCATTCCATATTTAGCCGCCAGGGACTCGTGAATGCTTTCCCCCGAATTTCGCGGCGCATTTTGATCAAGCTCAAAGCTTTTGAACTCAATCTCAACCTGATCTTTGTGGGGAAACTCCGCCAGCGCCGCTTCTAATCTGCGCTTTCCAATATAACAAAACGGACAAACAAAATCCGACCAAACCTCGATTTTCATGTTTAGCACCTCTTTAACTCAAGATATTTATTATAGTAGCACACCCTTTTCTGAAAGCACTCGACAGATGCTCAAATTACTGGAAAATTAATGGTATCGCCCGAATTTTTTTAAAAATGGTTTTGCCTTAATGAGAAGAAATTTCCGGATCATGATAATATAAAAACATATCAATAAAAGGGAGATGACCAAACATTGAAAAATGAAATGATTGAAAGATTTGTCTCTTATGCAAAAGTGAACACCCAATCTAATGAAGACAGTGATACCTGTCCTTCTACCCCCGGGCAGCTAACACTTGCGAATATGCTCGTTGCTGAATTAAAGGAGATTGGCATGGAAGAAGTAACAATGGATGAAAATGGTTATGTGATGGCGACACTGCTATCGAATACCGAGAAGGAAGTGCCAACGATTGGATTTTTGGCCCATCTTGATACGGCAACCGATTTTACTGGAGCAGGGGTCAATCCGCAAGTTGTCGAAGCGTATGATGGCAACAAAATTGTTTTAAACGACACTTTACATATTATGTTATCGCCACAGGAATTTCCTAATCTTGCCGATTATAAAGGGCATACGTTAATTACAACGGACGGGACGACACTTCTTGGGGCAGATAATAAGGCAGGTATTGCCGAAATCATGACGGCGATGGCTTATTTGATCAAGCATCCGGACATCAAGCATGGCAAAATAAGAGTTGCCTTCACACCTGATGAAGAGATTGGCAGAGGACCTCATAAATTCGATGTGAAAGCTTTTAATGCGAAGTATGCTTATACAGTCGACGGCGGACCGATTGGCGAGCTCGAATATGAGAGTTTTAACGCTGCCTCTGCGAAAATTATGATCAAAGGCAACAATATTCACCCCGGAACCGCCAAAGGAAAAATGGTGAATTCTGCAAAAATTGCAATGGACCTGCACAATAGGCTGCCTGCTGCTGAAGCACCTGAATTTACCGAAGGGTACGAAGGCTTCTACCACTTAATCTCCTTCAACGGCGACGTCGAGACAACAAACCTCTATTATATTATCAGGGATTTTGACAGAGAATCATTCGAGGCCAGAAAAGCAACGATTGAAAGCATTGTAAATGAATTGAGGCAAACGCACGGAAAAGATAGCATCATCCTGGAAATGGCGGATCAATATTACAACATGAAGGAAAAGATTGAACCCGTCAAGGAAATCGTCGACATTGCTTATGAAGCTATGGAAAAATTGGGTATCCAGCCTGTCATCAAGCCGATCCGAGGCGGTACAGACGGTTCACAATTATCCTACATGGGACTGCCGACACCGAACATTTTCACAGGCGGAGAAAACTTTCACGGAAAATACGAATTTATTTCAGTCGAAAATATGGTCAAAGCATCGGAAACAATTATTCAAATCATTAAGCTCTATGAGGAAAGAACTTGAATATATTAAATTTGACCAGGGATTGAGATCCCTGGCTATTGTTACATATGGATTTGCGTCTATTTTGGATATATCGTGCTTTTCACGGGCGGTATAGTGCTACTTGCCGCGAATATATCGTGCCTTTTCGTGGATATCTGATTCTGAACGCACATAAATAGAGTCCCTGCCTACCGAAACTATGGCTATTTACGCACCCACTACTGTGAAGCAACATAGTCACATAAAAAGGCAACCTCCTTTAAAAAGGAAAGTTGCCTCTGTTTATTGTTATTGAGCTGTAAGCCCTCCATCCACTGGACAGGCAACACCTGTAATGAACGACGCTTGCTCAGAAGCGAGGAATAGAACAAGGTTCGCGACATCCGCAGATTCACCATAACGTTTTAATGGGATCGTTTGTGTCAGTTGTTCTTTCGCAGCCTCAGCATCGTCAGGAGAAAAACCGCTCTCGAGAGACCGCATCATTCGGGTGTTCACCGGAGAAGGGCAAACAGCATTGACACGGACACCGAATTGGGCCACTTCAACTGCTACCGCTTTTGTCAGACCGATGACGGCATGCTTTGATGCGATATATGCACTGACATTCGGGCTTCCGGATAGACCCGCAACGGAAGAATTATTAATAACTGCGCCGGATTTTTGCTCTTTCATGATGCGCAATACGTGCTTAAGTCCAAAAAATACACCTTTGACATTTACGTTCAGGACAAGATCGAGAGTCTCTGCAGGATAGTCTGTGATGGGAAGTACCTTTCCTTCAACGCCGGCATTGTTAAAGAATACATCAATCGATCCAAATTGTTCGACAGTCTTTTGAACATATTGCTCCACTTCTTCTTCTTTGGAAACATCAGCCGCGACTAACAAATAATTGCCTTCCTGGAGTTCCAGCTCTTTTGCTGTTGCCTTGAGAGTGCCAATATCCAAATCAACTAACACAACTTTCGCGCCTTGATCAGCAAACGCTTTCACCGATTCTTTGCCGATCCCCGCTGCAGCTCCAGTAACCAACACCACTTTGTCAGAAAAACTCACCAAAATTCCTCCTCGTAAAATAGAATGGACCCAACAAAAACATTGTACCATCCCAGTGTACTGCTGAGAGCGTTTGCATGCAAACTCCACATTATTAACACAATTAGCGCGCTCATCGATGTGTGAATAAATTAATTATGTAGAAACAGTAATCAATGTATTTCAAATGATACCTGGACTTCCTAGAAATATATGCGGCCTACACAATTTTTTGGTCTTAAATGGAACCCGAATTTCTTGATGCCACAAAAAAGAAAAACCTTGCTATTTTAACAAGGTTTTTCTAAGAAAATATGCTTCTTAATTCAATTTGAAATTCAGGAAAAGTATGTGTACAAAGCGTATCTTCTTCTCCGAGTACTAGTGATGTTGCGAACACACCATTATCATCCAGATTATATTGCTCAACAACATTCTCGGCTGGTGCCGGCGTGAAGGTGCAACCTGCAGATGAGGTATTCCATCGATAATTTCATATCTTTCTTCATCATTCCATGTTAAATACTCTGCATACGACACTTTGTCAGGATAAGGCGGATCCATCTTCATAAGAGATACCTCCCTTGATTATCCATAGTGTAACATCATTTTGATCGTCTAATCTCGTTTTATAGTATAAAAAGCCCAATTACGTTAAACCCCGCTAATGTTCTATCAGCCCTTCAAGCTCTTCCTCAGTCAACTCGCGATACTCCCCAAGATCAAGGCTGTCATCTAACACTAACGAACCCATCGAAATCCGCTTTAAATAAACAACCCGCTTTCCGACCGCCTGGAACATTCTCTTCACTTGATGAAATTTACCTTCCGTTATTGTCAGTTCAATATCCGACCTCAACCCCGATTTAAGAATGACGAGCTCACCCGGTTTTGTCAGGTAGCCGTCATCAAGTGTAACACCTTTTTTAAACGCTTCAATATCCCCTGCAGTGACCTCTCCATCGATAACCGCAAAATATGTTTTCGGCACATGCTTTTTCGGGGACAACAGCCGGTGCGCTAACTGCCCGTCATTTGTAAGCAACAGCAATCCTTCCGTGTCCTTGTCAAGCCTGCCGACCGGGAACGGTTCAAATACCTGGTCCTCCATTTCGAGCAGGTCAATCACGGTTTGATCTTGGCTGTCTTCTGTTGCGGAAATGACGCCGGGCGGTTTGTTCATCATTAAATAAATGAATTCCTTATATTCGATCACTTCCCCATTCAGGGTTACGGTATCTGTTTCCGGATTTACATGGTGCTTCGGGTCCTTGATTTTTTCATCGTTAACGAGGACTGCTCCGTCCTTTAAAAGCTTTTTCACGTCTTTTCGGCTTCCATATCCGAGGTTTGCCAGCATTTTATCAATCCTCATTTTTTTACCTCCACAGATTTCTGGGCGTTCGCCAATGGTAAAGTTATAAAAGCAGAACTTCACTCACCAAAAAAACGGCTCTGAATAGACTATTATCATGATTTTAAAATCGCATGATTAGGAGTGGTGAGAGTGCATTATAACTATCGTCAACAAGGTACAGAAGGCTACTTCCCGGCTCCAGGCTATCCGGGTGGTTATCCAGGTTATCCAGGCGGGGGCGCCAACCAGCGTATCGACCGCCTTGAGCGCCAAGTTGAACGGCTCAACCGACAAGTAGACCGCATCAACCGCAGGCTCGACCGGATTGAGAGACAGCTTGGCTACCGTGACGAAACAGATACCTTCAGTTACTAAAAGAACAGGTTCCCGATTTGGGGAACCTGTTTTTAATGTGCCTTGGGATTAAACCCCACTCCTTAAGCATAATCGTGATTCAAGCCAACAGCAGGTGACGGCATTCACATCGGCAATCTCAGCTTCCCTTTTATCTTGTCCACTCTTTCGCCAAATAAAAAGTAGACAAGTCTGGAACGCATGCCTAAGTAAAAATAAACTCCGGCTCCAACGGTGGCACAAATGACTAAGATTATGACCGATTGCATCTTTGTCTCCGGACTAAGCACCAGCGTCACCAAATTGTAAGTAACAGCAGTGGCAGCCAGCATCAGCCCCGTAAACAACACGATTAGCAAGCCGCGTCTCAACACAAGCCGAAATCGATAATGGGCAAATGCCTTAATCACGAACATATTAATTAAAATGGCTACTGTGTAGCCGAGCGCTGTTGCTAAAACTGCACCCTGCGTTTCCATAACTTTAATCAGCGGAATATTTAAGCTTAATTTTACAAGCAGGCCGACAAGCAAGCTTAACAAGGTAAAACGCTGTTCGTTTATTCCTTGTAAAATCGCCGCGGTTACCGAATAGAGTGCAAATAAAATGGCTACTGGTGCATATGTCACCAGGACCTGCGTTCCAAGCGGATCATGTTTATAAAACAACGTATAGGCTGGTTCCGCGAGCAGTGAGAGTCCAACAACAGCTGGCAGTGTTAAATACAGCATGACCTGGAATGTTTGGTTCAACTGGCGGTTCAAGCTGGTCCGATCATTCTCAACAAAGGCCTTTGTGATGCTCGGGACAAGCGTCAGCGAAAAAGCGGTCGCCAGTGACACGGGAATGATCACAAGCTTATGAGTTTGATAATTTAAAATCGATAAAGCAGTTTCTGATTGTTTCGCCAGGCCAATTGTCGCCATCGCCCTGTTAAAGGTCAGCAAATCAATAAATTGAAAGAGCGGGTTGGCGATTCCGACAAGCACAAACGGTACTGCATAAATAATGATTTCCTTATATATGTCCGGCAGCGAAATATCGACCGTTGCCTTATCATGCGTCAATAACTCATCAAGATGCGGCTTTCGTTTGTACCAGTACCATAACAGGACAAAAAGGCTGCCGATCGCGCCAATGAATGCGGCGAACGTCGCCACGCTGACCGCAGACGTCAGGCTTCCATCCATCATTTTGTAGACGATAAATGCTCCTGCTAAAAGAAAGACAATCCGGACGATTTGTTCGACAACCGTCGAAACAGCTGAAGGACCCATTGATTGGTGGCCCTGGAAAAATCCCCTGATCAGGCTCATAAACGGCACAACAATCAAGGCGAAACTGACAGCCCGGATTACTGTGGTAACATCAGCGACACTGGAAACAAAATCTTTATCATTAATAATAATCTCAGCCAGTGCCGGCGCTCCGAAATACAATATTACAAACGATATAATGCCGCTGATTGCCATGACAACGAGCCCTGATTTAAAGAGCCTCCTGCTGACCGCATATTCTTCCAGAGCATTATACTTTGAGATAAATTTTGAAACAGCGAGCGGCACACCGGCTGTCGCGATGCTGATAAAAATGGTGTATGGAATATATGAATATTGGTATAGAGCCGTCCCCTGGTCCCCGACAATATCGTAAAACGGTATTACATATAATAGACCGAGAACCTTGGAGAGAATCGTGCCCAAAGTTAAAATAAAGGTTCCGCGCAAAAGTTTAGACGACATAAAATCCCTCTCTATATATGACACAACCGTTTTTTTCTAAAAAAGCAAAGCCAGTTGCGGTATATTTATAAAAAAATTGCACTATTAGTAGTTTACATCTCTTTTGTGCTCTGCGCCAGTTGCAGCCGGAAAAGCTGGTTTTTACTTTCCGGTTTTTTTCATGCTAAGATGGAAATGTTTAAATATGTAGATAAATGACGAAGTTGGTGAAATGATGAAATACGATGTCACAATCGTGGGCGGCGGACCATCGGGGTTAATGGCTGCGATCTCGGCCGGCGAACAGGGGGCTAAAGTTCTGCTGATTGATAAAGGAGACAAGCTCGGGAGAAAGCTGGCAATTTCCGGGGGAGGCCGCTGCAATGTTACCAATCGGCTGCCGATCGACGAAATCATCAAGCATCTCCCTGGTAATGGCCGTTTTTTATACAGTGCGTTCTCTATTTTTAACAATGAAGATATTATTGCTTTCTTTGAAAAACTTGGCGTCGAGCTGAAAGAAGAGGATCATGGCCGGATGTTTCCAGTTTCAGATAAAGCTCAGTCTGTAGTTGACGCGTTATTAAGAAGGCTAAAGGAATTGAAGGTTGAGATCAAAACAAACTGTCCAGTCAAAGATGTTCATTATCAGGATAACCGCACTTCTGCCATTGAGCTGATTAGCGGCGAAAAAATCCATACCAGTGCAGCCGTGATTGCAGTAGGCGGCAAGTCGGTTCCCCATACAGGATCGACAGGGGATGGCTATCCCTGGGCTGAAAAAGCCGGGCATACGATTACGAACCTGTTTCCAACCGAGGTGCCAATCACGTCGAGGGAACCATTTATTAAGGAAAAAACCTTGCAGGGTTTGTCATTGCGCGATATTTCGTTAAGCGTGCTCAACCCGAAAGGCAAGCCGCTCGTGACGCATAAAATGGACATGATCTTCACGCATTTCGGGATCAGCGGCCCGGCGGTCCTACGCTGCAGCCAGTTTGTTGTTAAAGCAAAGGAAAAGTGGAAGCTAGATGAGGTGACGATGAACCTCGATGCACTTCCTGAAAAAAAAGAGGAACCGCTTTTTCAGGAAATTTCTGCTCTTATCAAAAGTGAACCGAAGAAAGCAGTCAAAAATATCTTAAAAGGCTTGCTTCCGGAACGGTATTTGCTATTTTTGCTTGAGGTAAGCGAAATCGATGCGAATGAACAGGGTGCGGTTATTTCACATGAAAAAATCCGCACTTTTGTGAAAAACATTAAGCAGTTTCAATTTGAAGTTAACGGAACGCTTCCTCTTGAAAAAGCGTTTGTTACAGGCGGCGGCGTGTCCATTAAGGAAATTGAACCGCAAACGTTGGCTTCCAAGCTGATGGATGGGCTTTATTTTTGCGGTGAAATTCTCGATATCCATGGTTACACAGGCGGGTATAATATCACCTCCGCCCTTGTCACAGGCCGGCTAGCCGGGAAAAACGCTGCCGAATTCGCTCTTTCCAGATGAGGCAGTTGAATCGACAGGATTAGAAAATCGATTGGAAATTATTTAAGCGAAAAATGGAAGGAATTAAGCGATGCCAACGGTTATTCAAGAGAAAACTCCCCGGAATTAAGCGAAACCAACGAATAATTAAGCGAAACGCCTTGTTGACCGACTTAGAGAAAGCCTTCAAAATTGGAAAATGTGCCTACACTAAAAATGAGCCTGACACCATGTCAGGCTCGATAAATGACCATCGCGGAAAAGCAATAGATTTGTTCTTCTTCGTCATCTTCAGGCATCGCTGCCACGTTATACTTAATATCGACAAGTTTATTTTCATCCAATCTTTCCAAAAAACGATTCATATCATACTCTAAATCTTTTTCATGCTCCTGATCAAATACTTTTACTTGTATCAAAGCCCTCTCCCTTTCAATCTCTTTTTTTACCAGTTTTAACAGCCAACTCATTTTTTATACTTTTTCCACTAAAAAGGAGCGATTTTTGATTGATATGAATGAAACAATTTTTTTATAAAAACATAGCTGGTGCCAAAAACAAGCAGATAGGTGAAAAAGGAATAAATCTGATGCCACCTGAGGTATTGGAATACAGAAAAGTAAACGGCAATCACCTCCAGTGTGACTGATAAGGTCGACCAGCCACAGACAAATAAGACCGCATTTAAGTCCTTGGGCTTGAACTGATAAATTATCAGGGAAAAGCAGTAGCCGTAGAATGGATAATGCCAACCGTAAACGATTAAATCAAAGATATCAATGGAGGAACGATCCATCGTATCGTATAAATTAAACGGATGATCTGCCCCGATGATGTGGTCAACAGTTAATCCAAGAAAAAAGAAATACATAGAAATCGTCACGATTACTAGCTTTGGTAACGGCTTTTTCAACCATTTGCAGAAAAAGATCAAGCCCAAACCGGTAATTATAACAAACCACTCATTCTCATCAAAGCGGATCGGCGTCAGCAGCATGTCGAGTGCGCTCCTTTCGGATAGCCATATCAACAAAGTAGGCAAACATATAGTAGAGGGCGATCACGCTACCCCAATACACCATGCTCGTAAGGAAACTCCACTCCTTGTGAACGAGCACACCGTCTGCCACGAACATGTTCTCGCCGCCAATGCACAGCAGTAACAGGAGAAATAACAGAATAAGCTTTCTGCTTGCTGCCTGTTCGGTATAGTGCAGATAGATGAACAAAAACAAAGCCGGAATCGTAAAGATTTGTACAAAATGGTACGTAATAAAACTGAGCGGAGATTTCATAATTTCTATGGCGTTCATGTTGTATTCCATTAAAAACATTGGCAGCTGGATCACAATCGACACAAAAAGCCAATGAGTCACTCCCAAAAACAAATATATATCAGGATCTCTGCGCAACGCATAACACAGAATCAACGTTACTAACAAAACAACCCAAAAGCTTAACATATGCAAGCTCTCCTTTAAATCAAAAACAGTTTCCTATAGCTTTCTCAAGGCATGGTCGAAATATCCATGGATGGAACTGTGCTCGGTGCAGCAAGACTGAAGCAAAAAATAAAACCGACTCTCACAGTGAGAACCGGCTTTCCGTGTTTTTATTCTGTTTCCCCTTCCCATTCGAGCATGCCGCCAACCATATTGCGAACATTGTAGCCTTGGTCCTTCATATAGTAGCAGACATTTTCGCTCCGTCTGCCTGAACGGCAGATGAAGATGTATTCCGTATCTTTGTCAAACTTATCGAGGTTGTCCGGAATCGTACCCATGCGAATATGCCTTGCTCCCGGAATCATTCCTTGCTCGACTTCTTCATCCTCCCGGACATCGACAAGCTCTAATTTATCTCCAGATTCGAGCTTCTTTTTCAGTTCTTCCGTTGTAATCTTTTCAATTGAATCCATCATGATCTCTCCTTTGTTTATTGTTCATAAACCGTAAATTGCGGTTTGGTTGGATGGTCTTTAACGAGTGTATTTGAGCGGTACTTGCGGATCTTAAAAATAAACGCAAAATCCCCGGTACAGCCGCCTATCAAAAAGGCGCCGAGCAGTGTCAGAAAAACTTCGTCAAGCATGACGCCGATAACAAACGGCAACAGGCCCGTTACTAAAAACGGCAGCCATAAAGCGATTTTCATCGCTTTTACCGTAATCATCTGCTTGCTGTGCGCGTAGGCAATCCCCTTTTTGAAATCTACCCCATATGCTATCTCATTCCACGGCACTTTTCCAGCAAAGTGAAAGCCAATCATATGAAAAAATTCATGAACGATGACGAGAACCATTAAACAAAGAGAGAAAAGGATAAATCCTAAAGTAGTGACTGTAAAATTGGCCGTCCCGTGAAATGCACTGTGGAGAACTGCAGTCATGATCATCATCAAGATCGATAACAAAAGGGAATTCACCATTACTACAGGTATCGAAAATGTCACGACTTTGCCGGAATTTTCTGTCTGGTTCACACAATCACTCCTAAATGATTATTTTGCCATTTTTAATTTAATCATAACCGTTATAAATACTATGTTAAAGCAGAATTTCCGATAATGCAGTCAGTTTACGTTAAATAATGCTGCATAAAATATAGACCGAACAGATTAATGTTGCGAAAAAAACGTATCGCAACATAGCAAAATTTGACTTTCCACAAACTGTTTAAGCACATCTCACCCTAGCAATTTAAGCTATTTAATCACTATTTTAGCTATGTGTCGAAAGTTTCATATGGTTTAGAATTTACAAATTTTTCAGATAATAATATAATAGAGACTGTATTAAATTTGCCAGGGACATACCTGCGCATTTTACGTTCAAAGGGGGATTTGTATGGGATTAAATCAAAAAAGTGTAACCGATCTAAAAAGGGAACAATGGGCTGCATCACTCGATTATTCGAAGATTGCTAAATCCTCGTCTTTTCAGAGGCTGCTAAAGAGTAAGAAGAATTTCATTCTGCCTTTTTCTTTGTTTTTTCTCGCTTTTTATTTTACTCTTCCGATTTTGACAGCGTATTCAAAGGTTTTAAACAATCCTGCTGTCGGGGCAATCAGCTGGGCGTGGGTGTTCGCCTTTGCACAATTCATCATGACGTGGACTCTCTGTATTATTTATTCGAATAAAGCAGCGGGTTTTGACAAGATTGTTGAGGAAGTTATTGAAGAAACAAGGGGTGCAAGGAGGAAAAACGCATGAACACGCTGGCATTTACACTCTTCTTATTGATTGTTGGCCTAACACTGGTCATTACCTATTATGCTTCAAAGCGGACGAAGACGACCAGTGATTTTTATACAGCCGACAGCAGCTTAACAGGCTGGCAAAACGGACTCGCAATTGCCGGTGATTATATGTCGGCTGCTTCTTTCCTTGGTATTGCCGGGATGGTCGCACTTTCCGGATTTGACGGGTTTTTCTACAGCATCGGCTTTCTTGTTGCTTATCTGGTCGTGTTATACATTGTTGCCGAGCCGCTTCGCAATCTTGGAAAATATACGATGGCTGACATGATTGCCGCTCGTTTTGATGATAAAAAAGTACGCGGTGTTGCTGCCCTCAATACGATCACAATCTCAATCTTTTATATGATCGCCCAGCTCGTAGGCGCTGGCGGATTAATTCATCTGTTGCTTGGGATTGACTATGTTTATTCGGTATTAATCGTCGGTGTATTGATGACCGTTTATGTGGTGTTTGGAGGAATGACAGCAACAAGCTGGGTCCAAATCGTCAAAGCGATGCTATTGATGATTGGAACCTTCATTATTTCCGTCATTGTGTTCGCCAAATTTGATTTTAGCGTGATGAATATGTTTACACAGATGAAATCTGCTACTCCATTGGGGGAAGCCTACTTAAATCCAGGCAACAAATTTACGAATCCGCTCGATAACATTTCGTTAAATCTTGCGTTGATTTTAGGCACGGCTGGCTTGCCACACATTTTGATTCGCTTCTTTACCGTAAAAGATGCGATTACGGCCCGGAAGTCTGTTGTTTATGCAACGTGGATTATTGGCGCTTTCTATGTGATGACGATTTTCCTTGGATTCGGAGCAGCCGCGTTTGTCGGATATGACGAGATCGTTGCGGCCAATGCTGCCGGTAATATGGCGGCGCCATTGCTGGCAAAAGCTTTAGGCGGAGATTTTCTGTTTGCGTTTGTATCGGCGGTTGCATTCGCAACGATTTTGGCAGTTGTCGCAGGTCTTGTTCTATCCGGAGCCTCAGCCTTTGCCCATGATTTTTACAGCCATATTGTCCGCCGCGGCCAGGCTACCGAAAAAGAGCAAATTGTTGCAGCACGCTGGGCTTCAATCGGCGTTGCAATTATGTCTATTTTACTGGCGCTGTTTGCCCAAAAGCTAAATGTCGCATTTCTTGTTGCGCTTGCATTCGCGGTAGCGGCCAGTGCCAACCTGCCAATTATTTTGTTAACGATCTTTTGGAAGCGTTTCAATACAGCTGGAGCAATCAGCGGAATGCTGGTTGGTTTGTTCAGCTCTATTTTTCTTGTGATTATTAGTCCTAACATCTGGTCTCCTGAGGGCGCGGCAATCCTTGTCGGTGAACCGCTGATCAGCCTGACTAATCCGGGCATCATCTCGATCCCGCTTGGATTTATTGGTGCTATTGTCGGGACTCTCCTCTCTTCGAAGAAGGAAGATGCAAAGAAATTTGACGAAATTCTCGTTAAAGCCAATACTGGTATTCACAATATTTCTCAATAAAGACTCAGGAAGGGGCGGCAGATGCTGCCTCTTTTTTCAATGGATAGGGCAGGTGTTACATACCATTGTTAGTGATCATAAATACTCTTCTTTCTTCATACGATACATTGTATTGCACAATCAAACTAAATTTGGAAAGAAGGTTGGGTATGTTTTATCACATCAAAGAACTGCAATATCAAGCGAAACCAACACGTCCAGATCCCTCTTTTGCAAGACAACTGCAGGAAATATTAGGCGGGCAATTCGGTGAAATGACCGTGATGATGCAGTATCTTCTGCAAGGATGGAATTGCCGGGCAGAGCAAAAGTACCGTGATTTATTGCTGGATTTAGGAACCGAAGAAATAAGCCATGTTGAAATAGTCGCCACTTTAATCGCCCGGCTGCTCGACGGCGCGCCAGCTTCGGAAGTTGAATCGGCTGCAGAAGACCCTTTTGTCAACGCCGTGTTGGGAGGGATGAGTCCGAGGCAGCTGATTGCCAGTGGTCTTGGAGCGCTCCCTGAAGACAGTGAAGGTGTACCATGGAATGGCCGATATACGATTGCGAGCGGTAATTTGCTGGCAGATTTCCGGGCAAATTTAGCGGCGGAATCACAAAGTCGTCTGCAAACTGCCAGGTTATACGAGCTTACAGATGATCCTGCTGTGAGAGATAGCCTCGCCTTTTTAATAGCAAGGGATACAATGCACCAGAATACATGGATGGCCGCGATCGCAGAAATCGAAGCGAAAGAAGGAGTAGTAGCTCCTGGTACTTTCCCAATTGACAGAGAACGAAGAGAGTTTTCCTATAAATTCTTTAATTTGTCCCGTGGAGAAGAAAGCAGTAAAGGCCGCTGGGCGTATGGACCAACCATGGATGGCTGCAGTGTCTTCCAATATGTACAATGTCCGCAGCCTTACGGAGAACCGGCATATCTTAAACCGGCACCACCCCAAGTCCTTGATACTCCTCCTGGTCAACTGCCAAAGATGAATAAATGCTAGGAAAGATTCCAGCGAGTGAGCAGAACTCGAGATTTACGAGCGGAACTCAAGATTTATGAGCGGAACTCAAGATTTACCCCAGCTATGCCTCAGCCAATACTTAAAGCATTCACCCAAAGATCAATACTTACTTCTGTCTTTTAATAAATGGCGGATCTATGAAAAGAGGCAGGATGTGGCCTGCTTCTTTTATCATGACAAACTGTAGTCCATCATAGTTTTCTCTTCATATTTAAATGGATGTTTATTTCTCTTGAATGTTTCAGTAAGGGCAAAGTTCTTTTAAAAAACGCCATTCCGTAGTGGAATGGCGTTTGATTTGGTTTATTTTATTAGAGAAACCCATTTTAGCAGTGGATTTTGTTTTTTATCGGTTATCTTTAATTCATCCATGATGATTTTCTCTTTATGGTTTGCTATCCATTTTTCCAGCTCATGTTTATCATGACAGTGGGTATAGTATGTTTCTCCACCTTTTCCTACAGCGTTAATAACAAACCTACAAGTATTCCCCATAAAGGCCACCTTTTTATGAATTGTATTTCTTCATAAAACATTATAACAGGGAAAAAAAGTTATGCCAGACTTTTTTTTAGACGTAGGATGACATTTCTGGAACGATGGAAATCTCGCCTATTACCGTTTCGCTTAATTAATGATGGTTTTCGCTTAATTCCTGATTTTATCGCTTAAATAACACGAAGTTTCGCTTAATTCCCTTGATTTTTCGCTTAATTAATTTCCTCTTATACCAACCAGGTATTTTAACAATATAATATTTTCATTATTTGTAATATGTTGGTAGAATACACCAATGCAAATCAAGGATTTTAAAAAAAAATCACCAAAGCTATCTTGGATTGTCTCTTTTAATCTCCTTTTTTCAAAAAAGAACTTCATTTAAAATAAAAACGGAGTTAATCCCAGGTAAATGTAGTTCAAACTTAATGCCCGCCCAAATACGCCATTTTAATTTGGTCGCTTGAGTTGAGTTCTTCCGCTGTTCCAGACAAAACTACCTTTCCTGTTTCGATGACATAGGCCCGATTGGCAATCGACAGTGCCATATGGGCATTTTGCTCAACAAGGAGGATGGTTGTTCCGTTCTGGTTTATTTCTTCAATGATTTTAAAAATGGTTTTCACTAGCAACGGAGCAAGCCCCATCGATGGTTCATCGAGCAAGAGAAGCTTCGGCTTGGCCATTAGAGCCCGGCCCATCGCAAGCATCTGCTGTTCCCCTCCCGAAAGCGTCCCGGCTTGCTGCTTTCTCCGTTCATACATGCGCGGGAACAAATCGTATACGCGCTCGAAATCCTTGCGAATCCCGTCTTTATCCTTACGAAGATAGGCTCCCAATTCAAGATTTTCTTCCACGGTCATGTTGGAGAAAACACGGCGGCCTTCCGGCACATGGGAAAGGCCTCTTTTGACAATCATCTGGGCCTGCTTGCCGGCAATCGATTGTCCTTCAAAGACGATGCTCCCTTGTTTTGGTTTTAACAAACCTGATATCGTTTTGAGCAAGGTGCTCTTTCCCGCTCCGTTGGCCCCGATCAACGTCACAATTTCCCCTGGTTCAATATTAAGGGAAACTTCTTTTAGCGCTTGGATATTTCCATAAAATACATTGATGTCGTTAATCTTGAGCATTATGAAACCTCCTCTCCCAAATACGCTTCGATCACCTTTGGATTATTGCGGATTTCTTCGGGAACACCTTCGGCAATTAATTGGCCGTGGTCAAGGACGTAAATTCGTTCACATACTCCCATGACAAGTTGCATATCATGCTCGATCAGCAAAACAGTCAGGCTGAATTTCTCACGAATAAAGGCAATCAAATTCATCAAATCTCTTGTTTCCTGGGGATTCATCCCTGCTGCCGGTTCATCCAATAGTAGCAGCTTCGGGTAAGCAGCCAGCGCCCGTGCAATTTCCAAACGGCGCTGCTGTCCATAAGGCAGGTTCTTTGCTTTCTCATCCTTAAAGCGCTCAAGGTTGAAAATTTTCAAGAAATCGATTGCTTTTTCTTCCATGTCCTTTTCTCCGGCGAAGTGCGAAGGCAGGCGCAACAAAGACGCCGCAACCGAATGCTTGGCGAGCGAATGGTACGCAACCTTTACGTTATCAAGAACCGACAGTTCACTGAATAAGCGGATGTTTTGGAAGGTCCTGCTTACTCCTTTTCTGGTGATTCTGTATGGTGGAAGGTGGTTCAGCTTGTCGCCGTTCATGACGATTTCGCCTTCTGTTGGCACATACACACCTGTCAACAAGTTAAAAAACGTTGTTTTCCCTGCTCCGTTCGGACCAATCAGCCCGACAAGTTCGCCGGTTCTTATTTCAATATTCACATTGGAAACAGCTTTCAAGCCGCCGAATTGGATTCCTGCGTTGTTCACCTTAAGCAACGGTGTTTTTGCTGTCATTTGTCGCACCCCCATCAACAGATCTCCGTTTTTTAAATAAGGATGTAATTTCTTTTGTTCCGAGGAGTCCTTGTGGACGGTACAGCATCATTACAATCAGAACAAGGCTGTAAATAATCATTCTTGTCTCCGAGTAGTCCTGCAGGAACGTCGAAATGATCGTCAGCAAAATCGCTGCAATCACCGCGCCTGACATACTGCCGAGGCCGCCGAGTACAACAAAGATTAAAATATCAAACGATTTTAGAAATCCAAAGTTTGACGGCTGGATGATATAGAAGTTGTGAGCGAAAAGCCCACCAGCGACCCCGGCAAAAAAAGCACCGAGGGCAAATGCAGTTACCTTATAGTAGGTTGTATTGATTCCCATCGCATCCGAGGCAATCTCATCTTCCCGAATCGATATGCAGGCTCGTCCATGGGTTGAGTTTGTAAAGTTCCTGATCACCAACAGCGTTATCAGCATCGCAAAAAATACCCATGGCCACGTCGTTAAAGGTGAAACACGCATTCCGCTCGCCCCGCCGACATAGTCAATGTTTAAAAGGAAGATCCGGACAATTTCACCAAACCCCAAAGTCGCAATCGCCAAATAGTCCCCCTTCAACCTTAGTGAAGGAATCCCAATGATCAGTCCTGCAACTGCTGCTGCCAACCCGCCAACGATTAGCGCCAAACCAAATGGCAATCCCAATTTCATCGTGATGATTGCGGAGGCATAGGCACCGACGGCAAGAAAGCCGGCATGTCCGATTGAAAACTGGCCGGTAATCCCGATGATCAAATGAAGGCTGACCGCGAGGATAATATTAATTGCAATTGAAAATAGCGTATTTTCATAATAAATATTCAAAAGTTCATTCATAAATAAGAACTGGATAATGCCAAATACAGCAATGGCCGCTGCCATTGAAAGCCAAAAGCCTTTTGTTTGTTTGAAAATTGCCATCATGCAGCCCTCCCCTAGACTTTTTCCCTTACATTTTTGCCGAGCAGGCCTGACGGACGGAAAATCAAGATCAGAATAAGCACAATAAATGCCACCCCGTCACGCAACAAGGAAAATCCCGAGGCGCTTACCAAAGCTTCAATGACCCCCAGCAAAAGGCCGCCGATCATCGCCCCGGGGATGATGCCGATTCCGCCTAAAACAGCAGCAACAAATGCCTTTAGGCCGGGGATGATTCCCATTAAAGGTTCAATTTTAATATAGTAGGTCCCGAAAATGACTCCCGCCGCTCCTGCAAGGGCAGAACCGATTGCAAACGTCGCGGAAATGGTCCGGTCGACGTTGATTCCCATTAATTTTGCGGCATCAGCATCATGGGAAACGGCTCTCATTGCTTTCCCAATTTTCGTTTTATGAACGATAAACTGCAGCACAATCATGAGAAAAACGGAGACACCGAGAATGAACAGCGATTGGCTGCTAACTGTAATTCCGGCGAATTCAAGATTTGTTGAAGGAAGAACGGAACCCGGATATGCTTCAGGCTGGGCACCGCGTATGTATATGACTCCGTATTCAATAAGCAGCGATACCCCGATAGCAGTGATCAACGCCGCAATTCTTGTAGCATTTCTGAGCGGCTTATAAGCAATCCGTTCAATCAATACTCCAAAAATAGCACAGACAGCCATCGATAACAGCATCGCCGGGAAAAAGCCAAGCTCCAGAATTGTAATCGAATAAAAGCCCACAAAGGAACCGACCATAAACACATCGCCATGGGCAAAATTAATCAGTTTTACAATCCCGTATACCATTGTATAACCGAGAGCGATCAATGCGTAAATACTGCCAAGTGATATGCCATTGATTAATTGTTGAATGATTTCCATAACCGCACTCCTGTCTAGAAAAAACTATAATCCCCCTACAAAACTTGAATAGGGGGACAAGGCCCCCCTATTCCGAACTCAGCTCCTGCTGATTTATTATGGGTTTACTTTTGTTTCAAACTGTTGTTCGCCGCCTACATACTTCAAGATTGCTGCCGATTTAATCGGATTATGATTTTCATCAAGATTCATCGTTCCGGAAACAAGCGCTAAATCCTTCGTTTCCTCAAGTGCTTTCTGGATTTTTTCAGGATCGGCACTTCCGGCGCGCTTAATCGCATCGGCAAGGAAATAACCAGTGTCATAGCCAAGTGCTGCGAACGCATCAGGCTTTTTATTTTTATATTTTGCCTGGAACGCTTTTACAAAGTCTTGAATCTTTGGATCTGGATCATTGGAAGAATAATGGTTTGTAATATACGTATTTTCAAGCGCTTCAGCACCGGCGATTTCTACTAGCGTCGGGGAATCCCAACCGTCGCCGCCCATGAATGGTACATCCAGTCCAAGTTCACGCGCCTGTTTGACAATGAGACCCACTTCTTCATAGTATCCAGGTACAAAGACAAATTCCGGATTCTTTGATTTGATTCTTGTTAAAGTGGCACGGAAGTCTGTATCCTTGGCGATATAAGCTTCCTCACCGACAATTTCTCCGCCATTCTTTTTAAAGGCGTCCTTAAAGGAATCAGCAAGCCCTTTGGCATAATCGCTTGCACTGTCAATCAAAATAGCTGCTGATTTAACACCTAAATCTTTCGTCGCAAAGTTAGCGGCCACGGTTCCTTGAAACGGGTCAATAAAACATGTTCTGAACACAAAATCATTTAATTTACCATCAGCACTTGTAATCGTCGGACTTGTTCCTGTCGGGGTTATCAACGGAATCTTGTTTTCCTGGACAATATCCACCTGGCCAAGCGTATTTGTACTTGTTGCTGCCCCGACAATGGCCGCAACTTTATCCTGGCTGACAAGCTTGATCGCTCCGTTTGTCGCTTCAGGAGCTTCGGACTTGTTGTCGACTGGCACCAATTCAAGTTCTTTGCCGTCAATTCCTTCTTTATTAATCTCCTCAATTGCAAGTTTAAGCCCTTCATTAATTGATTGGCCGTATGAAGCTACTCCCCCGGAAAGCTCAAGGTTGGCACCAATCTTAATCGTCTCTCCACCGCTTTCACCTGATGATTTCTCTCCGCCACCGCCACATCCGGCGATTACACCTGCCATTAATAATAAAGACATAAAAATTCCTGCTGTTTTTCTTTTTCTCATCTTTTTGCCCCCCTATTTTTACTCTTGTTCGGATTGATCAAATTGATTTTGAGTCTTATGAAGATAATCAATATTCTGAAAACATTGTACATGATTATTCCCTATTAGTCTATGACAAAAATACGAAATATAAGAGGGTTTTCTTTTAAAATTATCCATGTAAAGGTCGCGGTGCTATCAAAATCCCAGCCAACTTTTGTTGATTTGCTCTGTTAAAAGAAATTGTTGATTTTTGATATCTCAGCTTTGTGGCCTGTTATTATTTTTATCTTGTTTTCTGTCTAGAGTATGTGTTATCACGATCTATCATTTGTCACTGAAATTAAGTGATCCTTGTCGACTTTGGAACCATTAAGTTCAAACCCGAATGTAAAGCAACGGCTGTTTTTTATAGCCAGAAAAGGAACAGAGCATTTACGATCGAATACTTGACAGAGCCGATTTCTGTTCATTAAATTGGGGTAATCCAGGGAATCAAGTGAAAAGCAGAGGCATTGAGGCGAAAGAAATGAAGATTGGAAAAAAGAGTTTTATGAACCGTGGCGGGATTATTGATCACAACAGCAGATCCTATAAGCGGTCTTTGAAATTTTTCCAGTGGAATGCAGAACTGCGAGGGAGAATATCCGACTTTTATGAAGCAACAGCAGATTTATGAGCGAATTTCTGAGTTTATGAGCGGAACCCAGATTTATGAGGTTTTTCCGATTTTATGAGCGGAACGCCAGATTTATGAGAAGTTCTACTGATTTATGAGCGCAACGCCATATATCAGCCAAATTCCGAATATATGAGCGAATTCGGAACTAAGTGAAAATGAGTTGTGTATAAGCCCAGCCATAATTTGCAACGATCAGGAAACTAAAAAAGACCCAAAATACGAAGTTTACAAGCCTTCATACTTTGAGTCTTTGCTTTTATTCATTCACAAGAACAGTATCTTTCTTTGGCTGATCAATTAATTCATTATAAAATGTCGCGCACGCAGCTGAGATATAAGGGCTAATCCACAAAAAGCCGATCCCTAATGAAAGCACGGCAAGAATTCCCCATCCGATGAAGCTCAGGTGCATTAAGAAATATTTCCACTTGTAACCTTTCATTCGCCGTCTGCTCTCAGTGATCGCTTTAATAACGGTATACTCCGGGTGATCTTTCAGCAGGAAAAAGGTTTGCGAATAAGCGATAGCTTTTATAATGCCGGGAATAATCAATAATAAAGACCATAGAACGATAAAAATAAATACCAATATAGAAGCTCCGATTAGCTTAAGTGATGTTTTTCCGTCTTTATAGATCGCAAATACTTGAGCAATTTTCGCAGCTTCTGATCTTGATAGGTTGAGATAAAACCAGGTAGCTGCGATCGTGAGCGGAATTAACACTATCGAGATTACGATATTGGCGATATCCACAGCAACGGGGGTTTGTTCCTGCCACAACCAATTGTTAAAGCCACCGCTTAAGATGACTTCAACAATCGCTGAAACAACCGAATTCACCAAAAATAACAAAAAGGTAAGCAGAACGGCTAATCCCCATTTGCCCTGTAAAGATTTTAAAGCCAATTTCTTGATTTCAGAAATGGTCATATTCATGCGTTGATGTATCCTCCTTTTGTACTAGGAATATACTATCATCTACGTTTTTCGATACAGGGAATGTGAGGAAACAGATGTGTATGTTACATGTTATCGAGCAAGGAAATTTTATCCCCCACGTTAATTTCTCCTGTCTTCAATACTGAGGCATAGACGCCAAAATAATTATTTCTTTTTTGAACGACCGTTTTTAATAAAGTTAGATCAAGCGTGCCATGATCAGGATCCATCGCTATGATCGTGCATCGTTCACAGTGCCTCTTTATTTCCAGTTCCGCCTCCCCGATTAACATTCGCTTTCCAAACCAGCTATCCTCTGTAAAGGGAATTTTTTCAACGAGGGAGATCAGGATGTTCGGGCGAAAACGCCGGTTGTCGACTTTATCTCCCCATAATTCTTCAAGCTTTGCAAGAGATGCATCCGTTGTGAGTAATAGATGCTCTTCTTCAATTGCTCCGAGTGGAACATGCTCCGGTCGATACTGGATCGGCGCAATTGTTTTTTTGGATAACATCTCAAGCTCTTTATGCAATGCCGTATCTCCCCACTTATATGTATGGCCAAAAGGAGATTGAATTTTAATAGCTGGGAACTCTGTTAAACTTTCAGGTCCGGTAAATTCAGCATGAAACATGAGCATGGCCGGAAGCTGGGTCGCGGTTAGAAACTTGCCCGGTCTTGTTTCATCCAGAAAGGCATGGCTGCGATCCCCATAGAGACCGTATGATTGAATCGTAGTTTTTTCAACCTTCTCGCCCCGAAAGGATTTGACAGGATGGCGGATAATCTCCTTGATTTCTCCAATGACCATATTTACCCCTCCTTCCTCTACATTTAATTTTGAACCTGCAGCATAAAAACCATTTTACGGAAAGTGTATTCGGGCAAACAGTTTTTTAGTATACGAAAAATTCAAATGAAAGCAGGCCAAAGTCGGAAATAGGCCTGCTGGTTGTTATGTTGCTTTAATGCAACTGCGCATTGGAACCTTATTTCAGCAATTGTTTCATCTTTTTTGCCGTAAAACTATTCATCCGCAGCCAATCCAAGTCCGGATCTGAGCTGGCGAGATTTCTGAAGTAGTCATTTCCCATGTTTTTCACTGCAAATTTCAGATGCCCGAATGCTTCCAGGGCATCATAGCCAAGGACGGATAAGTACATGCCTTATTATAGTGGGCCATTAAAAATCCTTCTTCCATCTCTAACAGTTCGTCAATAACCGCAAGTGCTTTGGCTGTTTTTCCCTGGCGGTGGCAAAGAACACTTACTTGATTGTAGCCCAGTAGGAATTGAGGTTGCAGTTGAATGGAGATCCTTGCGAATTCCTCTGCTTTTTCAAATTGCTCCAGCTTCTCATAGACCCGGCTGCTTTCATAATAAACTCATAATCCTTTGAATCTGCTTTAAGCGCTTTTTCGAGATGGAATTCAGCCTTATGAAGAAGGTTCAGATCGTTATACAGCTTGCCTAAAAAATAATGGGCAATGGCATTTCCAGGCTGTTCGTCCAGGCAGTCCTGCAACAGCTTTTCAGCTTTCTGAAGCTCATCGCCCTTGTCTGGAAATTCTTCCTCAATATGTTTATTCACAAGGAGCTGTGCATAATAACTGCGCCATATCGAAACTCCATTTTTTCGCGAGAAAACGGGCGGCCTCGGCCATTGATTTTTCCATTTGTCCCTGGGAGCTGTAATATTCATATAACCAAATAAGCGTCTTATCGTTATTCGTGTCGAGGGAATAACTGCCTTTATATAGTTCGATCATTTTTCTTTCAAACATTTTTATTTGTTTCATATGTTTTAGCTTATTTAACCAGGAAGAGTTTTTCAGCTCCAACAAATGTTGTGCCAAGTTAGTAAATGGACACACTTTCATAATACCCTTTGTTTATCGCCATGAGCTTGTACGATCTCATTAGTTTATTGCCTATGCCATGTCATAATACCCCTGCCATGTAAAAGTCATCTCGCCCCTTTCTCGTTCTTGTTCATTTCTCCATGTATTCAAACGATACTCCATGATGGTACAACCTTCATGAGTTATGAATTTCATAAGTAACATTACTCACTTTGACCCAATTATTTATCCCTATATTTTCATATGCAAAATTAGATAAAAATCTAAAAATAAGAAGAACGGCTATCCCGAAAGATAACCGTTTTATTAATTAATAATTCTTACTCTATTTATCTGAGTTGTTTTCTAACTCTTTTAAAAAATCTGGGTCAACCCATACTTTTTTCACTTTGTATCCTTCTTCTTTTGATTCCTGTATGTCATCTCTCTCAATAGAATTTAAAAATTCATTAAATGTTTCTGCAATAAAATACAAATCATTAATAGTTATTTTTCCTTCATCGTATTTAAGTTCTTCTTCATGATCCGAAAAGTAAACATATCCATATCTATCTTCTGATAGATTTAAACATACCAAATTCCCGCCTGCATCTCTTCCAATTGGAATACAAGTATTAGGTATTCTATTTTTATATGTTTCAAATTGGCTTATTAAATCATCGTCAGACCCTAATCCACACATAGATGTCAAAATAAACTTTTGCTCTCCATTTTTAAAATAACTACTAATGCTATTTTTTACATAGCCACCATTATGGTGTCGCAAAAATTCAATGTAATCATTTGGTAACTCATAACCAATTTTTTTAGAAAATGCGATTAATTCATTTTCATTAAATCCTTCATTTGAAACTATGTTAATCATAAAACACCTCCGCTATTTCTGCTAAGGTCTTAGACCTTTATTAATTAATGAAGCACCACCAGTGTGCCTTACTGCTCCATGAATCTCACTTGGAACCAACATCATTGTTTTTCCATCTTCTACATGATGCCATGTATATCCTGCTGGAGTATTTTTGAGACCTAATACCTCATTAGCTTTTTTAAAATCATAATAATGGTCGCCGATTAATCCCTCTATTTCTAATTTAGCTTTTGAATAAGGACTGAAACCAGGAAAGCCATCTTTCGAAAACTTGACACCTTCAGGATACTTTTTGCCTAGATCACCACTTAGTTTATAGACTTCTCCTGCATATTTTTTATTTATTATTCTAACCCCATCTAAAGCATTACCCGTACCCCTATGTTGTAATCTTAAAAGCTAAAAATAAAAAAGTCAGCCATTTATAACCTTATTAAACTACTTCTTTCTCTTTCATTTTTGGTAATTCATAGGCTGTTTTGTGTTTCATCATGCCAAATATAATATTAACAAGCCTTCTCATTATGCAAACCAATGCTTGCCCCTTAGTTTTGCCTTCTTTAAGCTTTCGTTGGTAATAGGCATGGAACACTGGATTCCTTGGAACTTTACTTCCTTTTGCTACTTGCACTTGCTGGACTGCTAGGTTGTAAAATAAAGCGTGCAGCGCCCGATTTCCCTGTTTGCTTTTTTGTTCCTTACCTTTCCCACCAGAACCAAAATAAACAGGCGCAATCCCCGCAAATCGTGCCAATTTGTTGGCATCTGGAAAGCGTCTTACATCACCTATCTCTGCAATTAAAGCGGACGCTGTCACAAGGTCAATTCCTGGCATAGAGTCTAGTTGAAAGTCTAGTAAGCTCATTAACTCTTTTAATTCTCTTTCCACCTTGCCTATTTCCTGCTTTCCAAATAAAATGTGGCGCACAATGCTTTCTACTAAAAAGTTTCGTGTTTCTTGATGTTCTTTTGTTGTATTCCCATCCTCTTTCACTAGCTTCAATATTTCATTCGCTTTTTTTACTGAACATGTATTGTTGCTTACTTCTAATAAAAAGGTGGTCAACTGTTTAACACTCACACCTTCTAAACAAGACGGTGAAGGATAACGTTCCCAAAAAGCCAATGCTGTTTTTCCATCTACCTCTGAAAAAAACTTTTTGTAGCTTGGATAATGATGACTCAATTGAATGTGCAGTTGGTTCTTTAAAGCACCTTGGGCCTTTACTAATGCATTTCTTCTAGTAACTAATTGTTGTATTGACCAAAATAAATCATGTGGTTTAGCGTCTGGCAATTGGTCAAGTTTATTTACCAATATGCGTGCCACACATTCTGCATCCCAACTGTCACTTTTTTGTGTGGTCATATGGCTTTTTCGTTCAGCGTATGAAAGAGCTGGGTTTACTTCTTTGACAACCTGACCATGATCGGTTAAAAACTGTGCTAACGATCTGCCATAGCCACCTACATCTTCTAAACCAAATACAGGTGTCAATCCTTCTTCCATCAGTTTATCAATATTCAGTAAAAACGTGGAGAAGGCGGCAGGTCTATTTTCAAACTTTATTTCACCTAGTTTCTCTTGCCAACAATTAATAATAACCGCCACATGGTGCTGTTTATGTAAGTCCACTCCGACATAAAAGTATTTCTGTTTTTCGTGCATTTTCTCTTCCCCCTATTTAAATAAATGAAAATGCCGGCAACCTTAGTTCGAGCGTTCACCATCCGGTGCGCATTGGTACGAAAGCCTATCCATTTTCAACCTTACAGAAGAACTTATAAGAAAATGAGTCCCTTTTTTAAGTAACCTTTTAAATTATTGCTTCATGTTTCCCATTTGCTTGTATTTGTCCGTATGTATAAATCCCTTGATAAAAGCTCTGTCGGTCTAAAATGCGTTTCACTTGTACTTTGGTAAATGCTTTACCTTGTGTTGTTTGATAACCCTCCTCATTTAGAGCTTCTGCCAACCTAGACAGTGACCATTTTTTATATTTTTGTTTAAGTTGAAATAATCTTTTTACTACTTCTGCATGCCCGTTATGTATTTTTAGTTCTTTTTTTTCACCCTTTTGTTTGGTATAGCCAAAGGTAGCCCTTCCTCCTGCATAACCACCTTCTTTCGCTTTTTTATTTCTTCCTTTCGTTAGTTTCAGTGCTATTTCAAGCCGTTGGTATTGGTCTAATAACTCCATTAAGCCGTTGACTAAAAAATCATTTGGGTCTTTCTTATGGATACTGTAAAAGGGTTGTTCAATGCTTTTAATATCACAGCCATATTTCTTCAGCTCTCGTTGTATCAGTACTTTCACAATATCTGACCGCCATAATCGGCTTGTGTTCAGCACCACCGCATAATCTATTTGGACAGACGAAAGGTGAGCCAACATCTCCTGTAAGCCCACCCTGTCAATTTCTAATGCTTCTTCATTCAGTTTTGCGCCACTAATTCCTTCATCTCTAAAAATATGTATCAAGTTCAAGCCTTGTTCTTCACAATATGCTTTGATTTCATCTTCTTGATACTTCAAGCTGTATCCATCTCTTGCTTGCCCTTGAGTTGAAACTCGTATATACCCGACAACGTTCAATTTTTCACCCTCCCGTTACGAAAATTAAAATTTATGTAACGCTTTTTAAACGAATAGCGAGTATTATACGACCGTCTCTTTAAAAATTACAACCCTATTTTTATTTGCCCTAGGCTATACTAGGAACCGTTTTACGCATTCTATTGTTTATCGCCACGAGCTTTGTCATTCTCGTTAATTTATTAGCTATTCCATGTAAAACTACCCCCGCCATGTAAAATGTCATCTCGCCTAATTATCGTACTTGTCACTCTATCCTAGCATTAAAAGCAAACTCCATGATGGTACTACCTTCATGAGCTCTCGATTCTTAAACAAATCATTTTCATATTGTCCCACTCAAATATTTTGCTGATTTAATCTAAACTAAAGTAAAAAACCTTGAAAGGCATTTAGCCAATCAAGGTCCGTTTTACTATTCTTTGAAACTTTGTATCCATTCCATAATGTCCTCAAAAGTATGCAAATAACTTGTAGGGGAATCTTTTAAATCAATGCCGGAAACAACATCCAAGTACTTCCATACTAACAGTTTTCGCTCACTTAATCCCTGTTCATCCATGAACTTTCGGGTCCAATATTCTGCCCAATTTGAAACTTCTTCTCTAGTTAATGACCCATTTAATACTAAGTTTAGTCGCTTAATAATTTCCTCAACTGTTGGTTCCAAAATATCACCACTTTTTAGTTAGATTTCCACTTTCATCAAACATATAATGTTTCTTAACGGCTCCAAGTTGTGGCCTCACTTGTCTAATTTTACCTGAACCATCTAAAGTTTCAAGCCAAGTCCTAACATTTCCTGTTCTTGGATTTAATTCTTGGACTGTCCTTCGTCCAATCATTTCACCAGGTTTCGTCGCTGGTTGTATTTCACCATAATAACGAATTCTACCATCTTGTAATTCCTTTCGGGCTTGAGATCCGTATCTTTCTGTGTATTTTAAATCCTTTTTTAAGAGTTCGTAGTTAAATATATTCTTTGCATCGTTACCCGTACCCTTAATTGAATTAATAAAATTTATAACTTTTTTATTTGAAGAACTGGCAAAAGAACGAATGCATTTATAAGCCGCAGGAACTTTTGTTACAAATAAAGTGTCATAGGCCATTCTGCCTAACACTCTTAATTTACTCATAGGTGGACTATACGGACTTTC
>NZ_PGVA01000018.1 GCF_002860125.1 Bacillus canaveralius | reverse complement strand
CAAGAAAAGTGTCTTTTTTTCATTTATTTTACTGTATAAAACTGGTTAATCAACACGCCTGATTTTTAGAGTCTTCAACGAATGTTAATGGGTATTTCAAGCATCAAAAGGAAGGTTGGTTTGCATCTCGATAGTTGAAGGGTAAACGGTCGACGGCTACATTAATCGGAAAAATAATTTCCCAAGAATTATATAAGTAACAGGAGTGGTTGGACATGTTTGTAGCAGGGCAAAGAGAAATGCAGCAGATCGATCAGTATACAATCGAAAAGATTGGGTTACCGGGCGTTGTTTTAATGGAAAATGCCGGAGCGAAAGTTGTCGAGGAAATCCTTGCAAGTTCTCCTTGTCAAAATCCGAGGGTCGTCGTACTTTCTGGTGGCGGAAATAATGGTGGCGACGGTTTTGTGATTGCGCGCAGGCTGTTTGACTTAGGTTTCAAACCTCTTCTATGTTTGTTAGTAAATCCTGATCGTATCAAAGGGGATGCGAAATCCCATTTAGACGTGTACATCAACCGGGGTTTTCCGATTTTCCATCTTGAAGAAAATACTTTAGTAGCATTGCAGAATGAATTGAATCAGGCAGACATTATCATTGATGCAATGTTAGGAACTGGTGTGAACGGTCCTGTCAGAGAACCTTTTAAACAAGTGATTTCGATGGTAAATGCATACGAAGGGAACAAATTGGTCATTGCTGTTGATATACCATCGGGGGTCAGCAGCGATAATGGGAAAGTGGAAGGAGTGGCCATAAAAGCGGTAAAGACTATTACCTTTGTGTTTCCGAAAAAAGGCTTTTTCTTAGATGACGGTCCAAAGTATGTCGGAGAGTGGAAGGCAGTTGACATTTCCGTTCCACATTCGGTTGCGGAGGATTTGGGACTTTTGATGCCTAAACTGATAACCGAACCACTTGTGAAGACTTCTGTGCCGATACGCCCGCAACATGGTCATAAGGGAACTTTCGGTCATGCCCTTGTTCTCGGCGGATCTCGTCAGTTTGTCGGAGCTCCCATTTTCGCAGCAAAGGCGGCATTGCATTCCGGAGCAGGATTGGTAACGTTAGCTGTTCCTGAAAATATTTATCCAATGGCAGCTGCCCAAAACCCCGAGTCCTTATTTTTACCATTATCCGACAAAGACGGCCATTTTTCAGAAAAAGCGATCGATGAAATCTCACCCAATCTTCATCAATTTGACAGTGTGGCAATTGGACCTGGAATGAGCAGATTTGTTGGTGGTGAAGAGTGGATAAGATCTTTAATAACTGCTCTAGAGAATCAGTCGGTTGTCATAGATGCTGATGCTCTCTATTTACTCAGAAATGAGCTCGATATGATACGGCAGTATAAGGGAAACGTGATTTTTACCCCCCACCCTGGCGAAATGGCCCGTTTATTAGATAAAACGGTACAAGAAGTGGAAGACAACCGGATTGAAACGGCTACTACCTTTGCAAAAAAATATCATGTGTATCTACTTTTGAAAGGACATCGTTCCGTTATTGCTACTCCAGACGGAGATGTTTACATAAACCCGCATGGCCATGATGCTCTTGGAAAAGGCGGAAGCGGTGATGTGCTGACGGGTCTTATCACCTCTTTTCTTGCCCAGGGAGTGTCACCTTTGGATGCCCTAATTGCGGCAAGCTACTTACATGCAAAAGCGGCGGAACAAAAAGCAAAATCTTTATCCCACTACGGCGTGATGCCTCTGGATATTATTGATGGGGTCAGGGAGCAGCTAAATCAGATAACATGAGAATCGAAAAAAGGTTGAGGCTACCAGCTAGATAAACATAGTAATACTTATTGCTTTGGCACTCACCGATTATAAATGCTAAACTTAAGGTATCAAATGTTGCTATAATAGAAACAAAGTGTAAAATAATAATTTCCGCTTAATTTTCATATCAAATTACCGATAATTAGTAGTATGTAAGTTAATGCCAGTTGGTGTAGTTGTGGAAATGGAGAGATAACATCAATGATGAACAAAATTGATTCTTTAAATGGCCTTATGTCGATGGTACATATCATCAAAGCAGCTGTGCCCGCTGACTTGTCGATCGCCATATGTGATTTAGAAAAATTTATTGCATATTTTCCCGGTGAGACGATAAATCTAAATATTCAAGTAAACCAACCTTTAAATCCGCAAGAACCGCTCTCTGTAGCATTAAGGGAAAATAAATCGTTAAGGTCTGATGTACCTGCCGATTTCTATGGTTTTGAATTTACAGGTACCGCTACACCTCTACACGATCCAAGCGGGAAGGTTATCGGTGGAATTGCCGTACAAATACGCAGGCAAACTGAATTACGATCGATCGCCGACCAAATTTCGATTTCACTAACCCAAGCAAATGAACAAATCAACAGCATTGCGAATGGATCGAATTCATTGGCAGAATTTTCGCAAGAGCTCCTTACTCAATCTCATCAGGCCGGGGAAGATGTAAACAGAACTACGGAAGTACTTTCAATCATAAAACGTGTTGCTGACCAGACAAATTTGCTCGGGTTGAATGCTGCAATAGAGGCAGCACGCGCCGGGGAAAAAGGAAAGGGATTTGAAGTCGTAGCTAATGAGATTCGAAAGTTTTCAAAGGAAACAGTAGCTTCAACTGCAAAAATCAATGACACAATGGATCAAATCAAGAAGGCTACGAATTTAATAGGTGTATCAATCGAGAAAATAGCTGGTATCGGTCAAGAACAGGCTGCTTCTATCCAGCACACCTCAACATTTATTGAGGAAATTCAAGAAATGTCTAAAAGACTCAACCAGTTTGCGAATAAACTGTAAAACTATTAATCACCCTTACAATAGGTCAAACAAAATTTTACTTTCAAGTTTGAAATTTGATTTGGAAAAACGTACTCAAAAAAGTATCATTATTATAGCTCTCGATCAAGATGGATAGACACTCGGTGATAGAGTGTCTTTTTCAATTATTGTAATATGGATATAATGTAAGAACCATAGCGCGTGAATAGGCGGTGAATCGGTGAAAGAAGAATATTATGATAAATTGCTGAACATAAAAACAACAGGCGACCAGAAGGGATTCAATCAGTCACTGCATTATCATCGTTATGAACCAACGCCGTATAGTGCACTCGAAGCATTATTTAATGAATATGAATTAAAAAGCAGTGACCGCTTGGTTGACTTTGGGTGCGGAAAAGGGCGGTTAAATTTTTATGTGAATTATTTGTATAATACGACTGTTGTAGGGATTGAAATGAATGAAACTTTTTTTCAAGAAGCGGTTGCAAATCAACATAGTTATTTGAAGAAAAACAAAAGCAGAAAAAATAAAATTCATTTTCATCGTTGTCTTGCGGAAGATTATCAGATTAATCCGTCCGACAATCGCTTTTATTTTTTTAATCCCTTTTCCATACAAGTTTTTAGGAATATAATTACCAATATATTGCTTTCTGTTGAAAAATCGGCTCGGGAGATAGAGGTGCTGCTATATTATCCATCGGCAGATTATATATATTTCTTAGAAAATCACACCCATTTTGAATTAAAAGAGGAAGTCAAATTGCAGAAATTATATGCGCATAATTCGCACGAGAGATTTTTGGTCTACCGATTGGCATATTAATTTATCAAACCCACCAGAACACCTGTGACTTCAATCTTGAGATGAATGACGGGTGCTTTCTTTTGGCTTGCAAATATGGAACCTATGCTTTTTGTCACCGTTAGTCTATGGAAAACCAAGATGTAATGTTTGTTTCCCCTCATTTCGAAACTACGCGCTGTAGGAAAGGATAGCGACGCAGCGCTACAGTTAATAAGATAAAACTTAAGATAACAATAATTAAATCATCCTTTAACCTCATAAAAAAGGGTGTTTTTTTGTTTTTTTTTAATCATAATGAAGGAGAAGGCCATTACTTCAAAGTGAAGTGAGGGTGCCTATGAGTCGCGTTTTTGTTCGGTGTGATAAATATATAGTTTTCATCAACATTCCTTAGTGATAGTAATAGAGACAAATGTTCGAGGATTGTGCAACGGAAGGGTAGTGGCAAGATGATAAAAACAGTTACCGTCAAAGGAATCACAATCGGGGAAGGTGCTCCAAAGATCTGCGTGCCGATGGTCGGGGAAACGTTATCGCAATTAATGGAAGAAGCCGAATCACTCTCAACTCTTGATTTGGATGTAGTCGAATGGCGGGTCGATTTTTTTGAAGACGTTGAAGATATTGATAAAGTAACATCCGCACTTAGAAAAATCCGTGCGATTTTACCGAAAACACCGCTGATATTTACATTTCGCAGTGCTAAAGAAGGCGGTGAAAAAGAGGTCAGCTCAGCTTTTTACCAGGATTTAAACAAAGCTGTTGTCAAAACAGGACTGGTTGATATTATCGACGTGGAGCTGTTCAATGATGAAAAAGATATCAAAATATTGATTGATGCGGCCCATACCAACAATACGTACACGATTATTTCCAATCATGACTTTGATAAGACACCGCCAAAAGAAGAAATTGTCTCAAGGTTGCGCAAAGCTCAACAATTGGGTGGCGACCTCCCTAAAATTGCTGTGATGCCAACCAGTCCAGCTGATGTGCTTGTTCTGCTTGAGGCAACCTATACGATGACAGAAAAGTATGCAGACCGTCCGATCATTACGATGTCGATGGCAGGACAAGGTGTAATCAGCCGCTTGGCAGGTGAAGTTTTCGGCTCAGCAATGACATTTGGAGCAGCAAAGAAAGCTTCGGCACCAGGCCAGGTCGCCGTTTCAGAGCTAAGAAATGTATTATCCCTATTGCATTCAAATTTATAATGAATGAAGGCATTTGCACCTGAAGAGCAGGTGTCTTCTTATTTTTCGGCTTCATTGACACGCGATATCTGCAATTGTAGCTAATGGGGGTTTTATGCTCTTTACACATCAGTGCTGGCAAGGTAAGATTTTACTTCCACGACTTAATATTTAATCGGCAAACGAAGGACAAAATTGTGTAAGTTAGCTAGGGAAAAGTCACGTTTTCTATTGCTATTATAGGATCGAAACAAGCTATACACTTTTTATCCCCAACTAAAATGTTAATTAGCTGACTTTCTACAGGTTTATCAACAATATCCACAAGGTTATAAATAGGACTTGTCCACAAAGCATTGGAAAAGACAAAAAATGCCCCGTAGCTTACTTCTATAATCATAGTGTTCACATTTAAGACAAATAATGGATGCTTTTTTGTGAAAGAAATGTGAAGTGCATTGCGAGTTAAAACGTTACCGAGTATATTATAAGTGTAAAGAGAGTTGGTGATGAAAATCACGAATTCTCCTTCATAAAAAGCTGGCCGGCTTTGAACGCATTAATAGCATAAGATTTTTTGAACAATTTGTGAAAAGTTTCACAATAAAAATTTTAGGAGCTGGTAATCATGAAATGGTGGAAAACTCCACAAGCAGCGATTGCTTGGACAATTATTCGGATTTGGTTGGGTATTCAATGGATAGAAGCAGGTTGGCATAAAGTAGCAGATGGATTTGATGCAGGCGGATTTATGCAAGGGGCAATTGCAAAAGCAGGTGGCGATCACCCAATGGTTGCTGGATGGTATGCAAACTTCCTTGAAAGTGTAGCTATTCCAAATTCCGGATTATTCAGCTTCCTCGTATCCTGGGGAGAAATCTTAGTAGGCCTTGGTCTTATTCTCGGTGCAGCAACAATCCCGGCATTAATTGCAGGCGCATTTATGAACTTGAACTTCATGTTAGCCGGAACCACAAGTACTAATCCAGTTCTTTATACAGTAGCATTCATTCTCCTGTTTGCTGGCAGCGGTTCTTATTACTGGGGTGTTGACCGACTTGCAATTCCATATTTGAAAGAGCGCTTCATTAAGAAAGCAAGTGGGGTCGGGGAAAATACGGCAGCCCAATAGCTTATAGTAGTAAGGAAGGGAGCAGGAGATAGATTCTCCTGCTTCTTTCTATTCTCTGCTTCCCAATCTTGCACGTTCGTCTGCGGCTTTCGCCCGCGCTTGAGCTTCTAAATCTTCATGATCGGCTAATTCTCTTGAATACTCTACATCGATCCCATCAGCTGGGATTGGTGAAAGTGCTGCTTGGTCCCGTGTTTTACGCTGGTTAGCACGACCCATGATCATAACCCCTTTCAGGCTGGAACATCAGGAAAACATTTGTTTTCCTAACTCTAGGTTGTGAGTTTAGAAAGGGGAATATAAATGGAAAATATTTACCGGCGTGATTTTTTGCCGGCAAAGCCGCCTGCCTGATCAGCCAGTTTGAATTCTCTCGAATAGGTTATTTCCTGAGCGCTTGAAAGTGTACTCTTCGTTTTATCACGCTTTTTCTTCTCCATTTTTAAACACCCTTTCGGTAAAGTTTATTTCTTTTCCTATATTTTCCGAAAATTGTTTAAAACATACTTATTGCAGAATATCGGTCAACGCTTCAGGCAATGTTGGATATTTAAAGCTAAAACCGTTTGCTTCAAGCTTAACCGGCAACACCTTTTGCCCTTCCAAAACAAGCGTACTCATTTCTCCAAGCAGCTGTTTTAGGGCGAACGCCGGGACCGGCATCCAGTGCGGACGCTTGATGACGGAAGAGATTGTTTTTCCGAACTCCTTCATCGTTACCGGATAAGGGGCAGTGAAATTGATTGGGCCCTCAAGTCGGTCGTGGTTGATGGCGAATACAATTGCTCTTACAGCATCGCGGATATGTATCCACGAAACCCATTGCCTTCCTGATCCGATTGTACCTCCTGCAAAGAGCCGATACGGAAGAACCATTCTTGGAAAAGCTCCTTCATGTTTATCTAAAATAAGTCCAAATCTGCAAAACACAGTACGAACTCCATATTGTTCACCAGCCTGTGCAACTGTTTCCTCCCACTGTTCCACCGTTTGCGCCAAAAAATCGTTCCCCGGCTTTGTTTCTTTTTCGGTAAAGGTTTTTGATTCAGAAACACCGTAAAATCCAACAGCGCTCGCGTTTATCAATGCGAGGGGTTTTTGCTCCAACTTGTTGATCATATTTAAAACCTCGCCATTTGCTTCCATGCGACTATTAAAAATCCGCTGTTTTTGTTCAACTGTCCAACGGCGGCCGCCTAATGATTCCCCCGCTAGATTTATGATGATTTGTGTACCTTGCAATTCTGTTTCCGGGTGATCATCGTTATTCAGCCATTGCACATATTTAATGTTTTCTTTGTTTGTTTTCTCTTCAACATTGCGTGTAAGAATGACAATTTCATGGCCTTCTTTTAATAGTTCCCCCGTTAATGCTTTGCCGACAAATCCTGTTCCACCTGTTAGTGCTATTTTCAAAAGTATTCCTCCCAGTAACCTTTTTATGTTGATTATTAAATTTAGACATATTCTTTTAAAAACCTTTTTTCAGTATGTTACATTAAAGGAGAGGTGACGAATGATGGCTGTCATAACGAAAATATCTGTCCAGAAAAAGAACCATGATCGTTATAATATTTTTGTGGATGAAGGAAAAGGTGAAAAATTTGCCTTTAGCGTTGATGAAGATGTGCTAATAAAATACCAGTTGAAAAAAGGGATTGAGCTTGAAGACCTCATGTTAACCGAGGTTCACTTCCATGATGACATCCGCAAAGCTTATAACCTTGCCATCAATTATCTGGCAAGAAGAATGAGATCTGAAGGGGAAGTACGCGAGTATTTAATCACCAAGGAAGTAGAAACTCCTGTCATTACGGAAGTAATCAGCAAGCTTTATAAAAATCAATTTTTGAATGATGCGGAATTTGCGGCAGCTTTTGTTCGCACGCAAATAAATACAACAGATAAAGGCCCATTACAAATAAAACGCGAGTTGAAAGAGAAAAAAATTGATAGCACGGTAGCTGAAGATGCGCTTAAGGATTATTCATTTGATGAACAAGTTGAAACCGCTGAGCAGCTGTGCCGGAAGTATACTGAAAAAAATAAACGCGAGTCGTTTCGGTCCTTGAAGCTGAAGGTGGAACAACAGTTAATTAGAAAAGGATTTTCTTTTGATATAATCCAGCTGGTACTAGCTAATTCTCCAGAACAAGAGGATGATGCGGATCAGCTTGAGCTTGAGGCCATTACATATCAGGGTGAGAAGCTGCATCGTAAATACGAAAAACACTCCGGATACGAATATAAGCAAAAAATGAAGCAAGCTCTATATAGAAAAGGATTTCCGATCGAGCTGATTGAACGCTATTTACAAGAGAAGGATACATTCTAAACGATCTAAGCGCTTTATTTATTAGGCGGTTTTCATTATACTGAAAACAAATATCCTGAGGTGATGGTAATGCAACAGGAAAAGAGATACAGCGAAATGACTCGTTATGAGATCCAGCAAGAGATCGCCAGGCTCAATGAGAAAGCGAAAAAAGCCGAACAAATGGGGATGGTAAATGAATTTGCCGTGCTTGAAAGAAAAGCAGTAATGGCGAAATCCTATTTGTTAAGCCCGGATGATTTTAAATCCGGTGAACTGTATGGGATCGAAGGAGATCCGGGATTCTACTTTAAAATTCAATATCTTAATGGGGTGTTTGCCTGGGGCTATCGGCTTGGCGGTGATGGCCGCGAGGAAGCACTGCCGATAGCGATGCTAAAGAAAATAGAGCAAAACCAGAGCTAGTGATGCTCTGGTTTTTAAGGCTTTTAGGGCTTCCAGATGTTTGGTGTTCGGGATGGCTGCATGAATTTGTTGCCACCAACCCTAAATATAAGCATCTTTTAGAACAAAATCACAAACCTGCTTATTAATATTTAAAGCAAGTAAGCAGAAAAAACGCTTGGATTGAAGTGACAAATAAAATCCAAGCGTTTTTTTCTTGCAGCCTTTTTCTCGGGGCTTCTTGAGCGTTGTGTCCCGAAAAATCCCACGATTTCAGCCGGGAATGATATCGAGTTTTTTTCGGAGCTTCTCCTCACTGAAAATCCAGCCTGTGTAGGAACCCATAATATTGTATTCTTCGTCCAGCTGAACAACGGCAACGAAAGGGTAATGGCCATTGCTGCGGTAGCGTAAATCGATAAACCTCACTTCATAGTAATCATCATATTCATCAAGCTCCCATCGAAAAACAGGAGAAAATGACAAGAAGGCCGAAAGGTTTTTATCTTTTTTAGCTGCTTCGAGAACAGGTGATTCCGGTACAGGAACACGGTTGAATTGATCTAAAATTCTAACATGGTCATAATGTGCTCTGCCAACAAAAAACTGGTGGTGGTTCATGACGGCAATTTTCCAATGATGAAACTTCATCGTTGGTGCAATAATGATGTCTGTTGCATCAGGTATCATCGTTTTTACAGCCTTTAACACTTTTCTCCGGTAGTAAAAGCGAATAATATAATAAGCGAAAATAACTGCATAAATAGCTGAAAACGTGTAACCCGGATGGGCGCCAAAAGCCCATAAAAACAGCCCGGCCACATGAATGCCGAAAATAAACGGATCAAACGTGTTAATGATGCCAAGAGCAACCCATTTATGCGAAAACGGTCTTAACGCCTGTGTTCCGTAAGCATTAAATATATCGACAAACACATGCAGGAATACGGCGAGAAATGTCCACATCCATAAATGCAGCAAATTTGCCTCCGGAAAGAATGGGTAAACGACGGCAACTATCGCAAGCGGCCATAAAAGGACAGCCGGGATTGAATGGGTAACTCCCCGATGATTTCTTATATAAACAGCATTGTTTCTTAATTTCAAAACTGTGTCAATGTCAGGTGCTTGAGAGCCAACAATCGTCGCAATCAGTACACTGCTTGCTGTAGCCGTGCTCTCGGCTACAACGGGATCGAGAGTGGCGAGCCCGCCAAGTGCGAGTCCCATAACCACATGTGTGCCAGTATCCAAAAGGGTAAACCTCCCTTGAAGGTATATATACCAGTATACTCCACTTTATATCAACAATAAATTACTTGTAATTAAAAAATGTATCGTTTAATTTTAAAAGGAGTTGCAATCAAGACATTCGAACGAAATTAAACGATACGGTAATATTTATATTCCCACCTTTCGTTCATGTTTAACATCGTGGAGGCACAAAAGTGATTCGTATAGACATGAAAAATCTGGATGTAAGTTCTTTTCAAAACGATTTAATTAGCTGGTTTACAAAGGAACAGAGAACGCTGCCATGGAGACAAGACACGGACCCATATAAAGTTTGGGTGTCTGAAATTATGCTGCAGCAAACGAGAGTTGATACAGTCATTCCATACTTTAATCGTTTTATACGGCAGTTTCCATCTATCGATGCTTTGGCGGAAGCGGATGAGGAGAGGGTGTTAAAGGCATGGGAAGGCCTGGGTTATTATTCTCGTGTCAGAAATCTGCATGCTGCAGTTAAAGAGGTGAAAGAGCAATACGGCGGAAAGGTGCCTGATACTCCTGAAGCGATTTCAAAATTACAAGGTGTGGGTCCATACACGAGCGGGGCTATTTTAAGCATTGCATATGGAGTGCCTGAACCGGCTGTCGATGGAAATGTAATGCGAGTGCTATCGCGGATATTAACGATCTGGGAGGATATCGCAAAGCCATCTACAAGAAAAATTTTTGAAGAAGCAGTCCGACAACTCATTTCACACGAAAATCCCTCGTATTTTAATCAGGCATTAATGGAATTAGGTGCGATCGTGTGTACACCTACATCACCTTCTTGTTTATTATGCCCGGTGCGTAACCATTGCCAGGCCTTTCATCAAGGAGTCCAGACTGACCTCCCTGTTAAAACGAAAAATAAAAAGCAAAAAAGAGTTCAGCTTGCTGCGGCAATTTTAGTGAATGAAGAAGGGAAAATTCTTATTCACAAGCGTCCGGGAAGCGGGCTGCTCGCCAATTTATGGGAGTTTCCCAATACAGAGATGATTATGCCGCTCCGCAATGAAAAAGAACAATTGGGCGATTTCCTTATCAGCGAGTGGAAAGTTGAAGCAGAACTGAAAGATCAGATCGGCCAAATTGAACATATTTTCTCGCATCTGATCTGGAACATCAATGTTTTTTCAGGGATGATTCTGTCTGATGTCGAAGAGCAGGCAAATTTAAAGCTTGTTTCCCTGAAAGAGCTTGAGCAGTATGCCTTGCCGGTTTCTCATCAAAAAATGCTAAAACTGTATCTTAGCGATTAAAACGCCGTTTCTCGGCGTTTTTTGTTGAGTAAAATCAGTCATAGATTGTTTTGGAGCCGTTCGTATAGTTTGCCTGCTGATTGTTAAGGCCGCCCCTTTCGACAATTTGTTCAACAATGTCCCGATGTATCGCCTGCCCCTCCGAATTTAAGTAAGGAACGATTTGCTGCAAGGAATGGTGGAAAAAAGCGAGCTCACTGTCCGTCCATTCGGATAAAGGCATCATTGAAAGCTCGGTCATATCACGTCCAACATACATAAACATCTTCCTTTCTGCATTGATTTTCAAATCAGTATAATGCGCTTAGTTTTTATCCTTGTTTGTCTTATATACCTGAAAAAGCTAAAATAAATACAAAAACAGATTGAAGGAGTTATTTTATGGTACAAAAAGTCGCATTAGTAACCGGCAGCAGCCGCGGTATTGGAAAAGCAACAGCATTAAGATTGGCAAGCGAAGGTTACGATATTGTCATAAATTATGCAAGAAGCAAATCAGCAGCACTGGAGACAGCAGCTGAAGTCGAAGCATTAGGAAGAAAAGCGCTTGTTGTTAAAGCAAATGTTGGCGATATTGAAAAGATAAAGAACATGTTTGCGCAAATCAATATGGAATTTGGCAGGCTTGATATATTTGTTAACAATGCTGCTTCAGGAGTACTGCGGCCAGCGATGGAGCTGGAGGAATCGCACTGGGACTGGACGATGGATATAAACAGCAAAGCTCTTTTGTTTTGCTCACAGGAAGCTGCAAAGCTAATGGAAAAGAATGGGGGCGGGAAAATTGTTAGTATTAGTTCCCTCGGTTCGATCCGTTACTTGGAAAATTATACTACAGTCGGAGTGTCGAAAGCGGCTCTTGAAGCATTAACAAGGTATTTAGCTGTCGAGCTTGCTCCTAAAAACATTGTTGTCAATGCTGTGTCCGGAGGGGCAATTGATACGGATGCACTAAAGCATTTTCCGAATCGGGAGGAACTTTTGGAAGGTGCTCGCGCAAAAACTCCTGCTGGGAGAATGGTGGAGATTGAAGACATTGTGAATACAATTATGTTTTTAATTACAGAAAAGGCAAGCATGATTAGAGGGCAAACGATCATTGTAGATGGTGGAATATCGCTGTTGGTCTGACAAACGGTTCCCGGCCCGCGTGGAATGAATATGCAGCATAGTCCCCTTCCGAAATGGACAAATTAAGCTTCGGGAGGTGATATCACAATGGCAGATAACCAACAGCCAAACCGAACAATCACTGGAACCAACATTCAAAGAGTAAGGCAGCAGAATGGACAAGCTGGTGCGGGCAGCCAGGGCCAATTCGGCACTGAGTTTGCAGGAGAAACAGGCGCTGCGCAAATAGGACAACAAAACCGCCAGGCCGGTGCTGGAAGCGCGCAGGCTTCTGCAGGCCGCCAAGCTGGAGCCCGGAACGCGCAAGCTGGTGCGGGCAGCCAGGGACAATTCGGCACTGAGTTTGCAGGAGAAACAGGCGCTGCGCAAATAGGACAACAAAACCGTCAGGCCGGTGCTGGAAGCGCGCAGGCTTCTGCAGGCCGCCAGGCTGGAGCCCGGAACGCGCAAGCTGGTGCGGGCAGCCAGGGCCAATTCGGCACTGAGTTTGCAGGAGAAACAGGCGCTGCGCAAATAGGACAACAAAACCGTCAGGCCGGTGCTGGAAGCGCGCAGGCTTCTGCAGGCCGCCAGGCTGGAGCCCGGAACGCGCAAGCTGGTGCGGGAAGTCAGGGCCAATTCGGCACAGAGTTTGCAGGCGAAACGAACGCCCAGCAAATAAGACAACAAAACCGCCAAGCTGGAGCCGGGAACGCTCAAGCTGGTGCGGGCAACCAGGGCCAATTTGGCACTGAGTTTGCAGGCGAAACGAATGCCCAGCAAATAAGACAACAAAACCAGCAGGCACAAGCCCGTAGAGATCAAAACATGTAGGTGATCGAGACGAAGCCGCAAATTTATAAATCGAAGGGCGCTCTTTTTTCGTAAGGGCGCCCTTTGCTTTGAAAAATGATTGCAGGGTGTTCAAATTTTAGGAGCGATCGGTTCTGGATAAACCACAATTATAAAAGTGCAATCATGTTGTTATTGGGCAGGTGACTTGGGTTATTTTCAATGGCTCATTGTTTTAAATTCTTTAGTGAACCGTTATAATAGTAGAAAATAGGAATTGTTCTTTGTTGCCTTTTGTCGAATTTATTATCTCTTACAGTTAAAACATTTATAGGTTGCAAAGCGTCCAGGAATGAAAGTAGGGAGAAAACATGGGCGTACCCACAGAAGGTGAGCCGATTCAAATTCATAGCTATAAACATAATGGGCACATCCATCGCGTTTGGCAGGAAACGACCGTGTTAAAGGGAACACAAAATTTGGTGATTGGCGGAAATGATCGGACAATCGTTACCGAATCCGATGGACGAACATGGATAACAAGGGAGCCGGCTATTTGTTATTTCCATTCCCAATATTGGTTTAATGTGATCGGGATGATTCGTGAGGATGGCGTATATTACTACTGCAATATCAGTTCTCCATTTATTTTTGACGGAGAAGCGTTAAAATATATTGATTATGACCTCGATATTAAAGTATTTCCCGATATGACATTCAACCTCCTCGATGAAGATGAATACGAGCGACACCGCAATGAAATGAATTATCCGGAAGTTATCGATCAAATTTTACACAGGAATGTTGATAAATTAATTCGCTGGATTCGCCAGAGAAAAGGACCGTTTGCTCCTGACTTTATTGACATTTGGTACGAACGCTATTTAACCTACAGACGCTAATGATCCGGATAAAAAGCTGCCTGTTGACACAGCATCAACAGGTTTTTATTTGTGTACACAGGAAAAAAGATAGAGAGAAGTCTTCTTTTTAGGGGGAAATACATTGGACAGCATACGAAGATATTTACAATTTGTTAAACCGTACAAGCTGCAAATTATTGGAACTATTCTAATTGGAATTATAAAATTTGCGATTCCCCTGATGATCCCGTTGCTAATGAAATATGTGGTCGATGATATTATTAACAGCAACATATTAAATCAAACTGAAAAAACGGACAGGCTTATTATGGTGATGAGCGTAATGATTGTCGTTTTTGTCATCATTCGTCCACCTGTGGAATATTACCGGCAATATTTTGCTCAGTGGACCGGAAGCAAGATCCTCTATGATATCCGGGATCACCTGTTTACCCATATCCAAAAACTGAGCTTTAAATATTATGCTAACACAAGAGCCGGTGAGGTGATCTCAAGGGTCATTAATGATGTGGAACAAACGAAGAGCTTCGTCATTACAGGATTAATGAATCTTTGGCTCGATATAGCGACGATTCTGATTGCTGCTGCCATTATGTTTACGATGGATGTGCCGCTGACAATTGTCTCGCTGATTCTATTTCCGCTTTATGCTTTTTCTGTCAGGTATTTTTTCGGTAATTTACGAAAGCTGACAAGAGACCGTTCGCAGGCACTTGCTGAAGTGCAGAGCTACCTTCATGAACGGGTCCAGGGAATGTCCGTGATCAAGAGCTTTGCTCTGGAGGAGTATGAACAGAAACAATTTGATAAAAATAATTATAATTTTCTGAGAAAAGCACTTGACCATACAAACTGGAATGCGAAGGCGTTTGCAGTCGTCAATACGATTACGGATATCGCTCCATTAATCGTTATTGGATATTCAGGATACCAGGTAGTTCAGGGTGATTTATCAGTTGGGACTATGATCGCTTTTATTGCGTATATTGACCGCTTGTACAATCCATTAAGGCGGCTCGTCAATTCTTCTACAACATTAACGCAATCAATTGCGTCAATGGACCGGGTGTTTGAGCTGATGGATGAGAAGTACGATATTGATGACGCGCCTAATGCCAAGGAATGCAATCATGTCCATGGTGATTTGAAATTTGAAAATGTCAGCTTCGCATATGAAGAAGATGAAGAGACCGTACTAAAAAACATTTCCCTTGATGTCAAAAAAGGGGAAACGATCGCGCTTGTCGGAATGAGTGGAGGGGGAAAATCCTCGCTCGTAAGCTTGATTCCCCGTTTCTATGATGTGACTGACGGCAGGATACTCCTAGATGGGAATGATATCCGTGATTTTAAAGTGAGAACGTTGCGTGATAAAATCGGTGTCGTATTCCAGGACAATATACTATTCAGTGAGTCAGTAAAAACGAACATTTTATTGGGTAACCCGGAAGCCAGTGATGAAGCAGTTTATCGTGCTGCTCAAGCGGCGAATGCCGATGAGTTTATTCACAATCTGCCTCAAGGCTATGATACGAAAGTCGGCGAGCGGGGTGTGAAGCTATCTGGGGGCCAAAAACAACGGGTTGCGATTGCCAGGGTATTTTTAAAAAATCCGCCTATCCTAATTTTAGATGAAGCTACGTCTGCACTCGATCTCGAAAGTGAGCATCTAATCCAGGAAGCGCTTGAGAAATTGGCGAAGGACCGGACTACTTTTATTGTCGCACATCGCCTTTCAACTATTACCCATGCCGATCGGATTGTCTTAATAGAGCATGGAGAAATTGTCGAAATCGGTAAACATGACGAGCTGATGGCGAAGCAAGGAAATTACTATAGATTATTTCAAGTGCAGCAGCTTGAGCCTTCCGTTTAGAAACCTCTGTCAGATGACAGGGGTTTTTCCTTTTGCCCCCTGTTCATCATGCTCACCAAACTTCATTCAAGTGATCGGCGTAAAACAAAATGGCCCGCTTATAACTTGCGATGGATTTATCGCCTGTTGTTTCAGCCAGCTGTTTTAAAAGAATCGAGGTCGATTTTTCATGCTCACCTAAATTGTATAATGTAATCGATAGAAAAACCAAAAATTCCCGGGCTTGCGGATATTCTGCAATACCGGCAGCAAGCATTGATCTCGCTTCCTCATACAGGCCCAGGGCCCGATACGTGCTGCCCAGTCCAAGCATGGCACTGCGCCTCTTTTCGTCGTCGAGTCCAAGTTCCAAAGCTTTCTTATAATAGGGAACAGCATCAAGCTCCAATCCAAGCTGATCATGCACAACAGCGCAATGATAAAACACCGCAGCATTTCTACTTTCATTCTCAGCCAGTGCCTTTAATAGATCCCTTGCCTTATCAAGCTGGCCACTTTTTTTAACATCCAAAGCCTTCTGTAATTCTCTCATACTGAAACCTCCTCAATTTCTTTCATTATCATATGGTGGGAAAGAAAGGTCAAAAATTAACAGTCAACGGCATTTTTCATTAGTTTGGACATAAAAGTAAGAGTAGGATATAAGGAAATTGAACTATTTATAATATTTTATATATTTATAAAATTAAGAAAAATCAGTAGACTAAAATCTTGTTTTTTTATAAAATGATAAATACAGGAAAAGCGAATCGTCCTTTTAAAACCACGAAAGGATGAAAAACCCACTTTTTCTTACCTACGAAGGGAAGGGAGTAAAAGTTGGCAGAAGCTCCAGTGTTAGACGTGAAACATTTAAAAACATCGTTTTTTTCGTCAGACGGGGAAGTTCCTGCAGTCGACGAAATCAGCTTTGCAGTCCAGAAGGGTGAAATTATTGGTATTGTCGGCGAATCAGGCTGCGGGAAGAGCGTTACGTCATTATCGATCATGAAGCTGATTCCCCAGCCACCGGGGAAGATTGTTGGCGGGCAAATTTTTCTGAATGGTGAGGATATTGTCAATGCATCTGAAAAAAGAATGCGCCAGATCAGGGGTAATGAAGTAGCGATGATCTTTCAGGAGCCAATGACTTCGCTTAATCCGCTCTTTACGATTGGTCAACAGCTAACCGAAGCCATTTTAATACATAATAAAATCGGTAAAAAAGCTGCCTTTCAACAATCCGTTGAAATGCTGAAATTGGTTGGCTTGGCAAGGGCAGAACAGATCATGAAGGAATACCCCCACCAGCTTTCAGGAGGGATGCGGCAAAGGGTAATGATTGCCATGGCTCTTTCCTGCCATCCAAAGCTTCTCATTGCAGATGAACCAACGACCGCTTTAGATGTGACCATTCAGGCACAAATTCTTGCTTTGATGAAAGATTTAAACGTAAAGCTTGATACAGCAATTGTGATGATCACTCATGATCTAGGGATCGTTGCCGAGTTATGCCAGCGAGTGATTGTCATGTATGCCGGGAAAATCGTTGAAGAGTCTTCTGTTCAAGCCATTTTTAAAGAACCGAAGCATCCGTATACACTCGGCCTGCTTAAATCAATTCCTGATATACGCGACAAGAAAGAACGGCTCTATTCGATTCCTGGAAATGTCCCGAAGCCGGGTTCGATTACACAGGGCTGCCGTTTTGCTGCCCGTTGTGAATACGTATTCGATCGCTGCCTCTCGGAAAACCCGCCTCTCTATAATGCTGGTGATACCAACGTTCGCTGTTTCTTGCATGAATCAGGAGGTGTGGCCAATGTCTGAGGTTTTATTGCAAGTAGACGGCTTGAAAAAATATTTTCCTATTACCGGAGGCGTCTTAGGCAAGAAGATTGGCGAAGTAAAAGCAGTCGATAATATCAGCTTTTTTATAAAGAAAGGAGAAACGCTGGGACTTGTGGGAGAGTCGGGTTGCGGCAAGTCGACAACGGGCAGGATGCTGATGCGCTTGATTGAACCTACTGAAGGAAACGTCGTTTTTCAAGGAAAAAACATAACGGGCTTAAAAGACGGAGAAATGAGAAAGCTGCGCAAGGATATGCAAATGGTTTTTCAAGATCCTTTTGCTTCATTAAATCCTCGCCACACTGTAGAACGGATATTGGAAGAACCGTTAATTGTCCATGGAGTCGGAACTGCGAAGGAAAGAAAACAAAAAGTAAAAGAAATGCTCGAAGTGGTCGGATTGAGCAGCTATCATGCAAAACGCTATCCCCACCAATTCAGCGGCGGGCAAAGGCAGCGGATCGGAATAGCGCGCGCGCTGATGACGAAACCAAAGCTGATTATTGCCGATGAACCTGTATCTGCGCTTGATGTCTCGATTCAATCGCAAGTGCTGAATCTTCTTGCCGATTTGCAGAAGGAATTTCAATTAACTTACCTTTTTATCGCTCATGATCTCGGCGTCGTTAAACATATTAGCGACAGGGTAGGCGTGATGTATCTTGGCAGGTTAATAGAAATTACGACTGCTGAGAGACTATATGAGCATCCCCTGCATCCTTATACAAAAGGACTGCTGGCAGCTGTTCCGGTTCCGGACCCGACCGTTCGGAAGGAGCAAGCGCTTTTGACCGGGGATATGCCGAGCCCTTCCAACCCGCCATTAGGCTGTGCTTTTCATACAAGATGCAAAGAATGCATGGAGGTCTGCGAGTCGATCAGGCCCGAATTGGTTGAAATTGAACCCGGTCATTATGCGGCATGCCACTTATATACCGAAGCAGCAAAAAATTTATAACGGTATGAATTGGACAGAGCAGCATTGATGATATAAAACAACTAATGCCGGATCTGAAGGATTCCGGAATAAAAAGAGGGGGTTGAAAATGAAGAAACGCAATGGCATTTTGTTTTTTGTGCTTGCTTTAATTTTGTCTTTGGCGCTGGCCGGCTGCAATTCACAATCATCAGGTGACAGTAAACCGAATAATGATGGAAACGGGGAAGAAAAAGATTCGGCCAATGATACGCTCGTTTTTGGGCGGGGCGGCGATTCTGTTGGGCTTGATCCTGCTATTGTCACTGAAGGCGAATCTTTTAAAGTGACCAAAAACATTTTTGAAACGCTTATCGAATTCGGGGAACAGGACACAGAGATCCATCCAGGCCTGGCCGAGGAATGGAGTAATACAGATGACGGTTTAAAGTACACTTTAAAGCTGCGCAAGGGTGTTAAGTTTCATGATGGTACAGATTTTAATGCCGATGCGGTAGTGTTTAACTTTGAACGTTGGAAAGCGGGAAACAAGGAAAAATTCTATTATTATAATTCGCAATTTGGCGATATCATTCAAGCGGTAACAGCAGTTGATGAACATACGGTGGAATTTACTTTAAGCCGTCCGCTTGCCCCATTCTATAAAAACCTTGCAATGTCGCCGTTTGCGATTGCCAGCCCTGCGGCTGTTGAAAAGCACGGTGATAAATTCGTCGAAAATCCAGTTGGAACCGGGCCGTTTGTATTCAAGGAATGGAAAAGGAATGACCGGATAACAATCGTAAAAAATGATGAGTACTGGCAGGAAGGCATGCCTAAATTAAACCAGGTTATTTTCCGGGCCATCCCTGAAAATTCAGCGCGCTTGAATGCTCTTTCTTCCGGGGAAGTGGATTTAATCGATGGGGTCAACTTCAGTGATTTGGGCCAAATCGAAGGGAATTCCGACTTGCAAGTATTCAATCGCCCGTCGTTGAATGTAGCCTATCTTGGTTTAACAAACACGCGCGGGCCGCTGAAAGAGAAGCTCGTCCGCCAGGCCTTGAACTATGCAGTCGATAAAAAAGCGCTTGTTGATGGCTTCTTTGCGGGAGCAGCAGAACCAGCGATTAATCCGATGCCGCCGGTTGTAGCCGGTTATAACGATGCTGTTGAAGATTATCCTTATGATCCTGAAAAAGCGAAGGAGCTTTTAAAGGAAGCAGGCTATGAAAAAGGATTTGAAATGGAACTGTGGGCAATGCCGGTTCCACGTCCGTATATGCCGGACGGTCAAAAGATAGCTGAAGCGCTTCAGGCTAATTTTGAAGCAATCGGTGTAACAGCAAAAATTAAAACATATGAGTGGGCGACATATTTAGAAAAAACCCGGTTAGGTGAAGCGGATTCGTTCTTGCTTGGCTGGACAGGGGATAACGGTGATGCTGATAACTTCCTGTATGTGTTACTGGATAAGGACAGCATCGGAAGCAACAACTACAGTTATTACGAGAATCAAGAAGTTCACGATCTGCTTATTAAAGCACAGTCTACTGCCGATCAGGCAGAACGGGAAGAGTTATACAAACAAGCTCAAGTCATCATTAAAGATGATGCCCCGTGGATTCCACTCGTTCACTCAAAGCCGGCATTGGCTGGACGTGCGGACATCACTGGATTCAAGCCCCACCCAACAGGTTCCGACTTACTTGCAACTGTTGAATTCAAATAATTGTGAGCAGGGAAGGGAGTGCAGGTCATGGCTCCCTTTTCGCTTATGAAATAAGAATGTGGTTCCTTGGAAAGAGGTGGAAGAATGCTTGCTTATTCTGTACGAAGGATATTTCTGCTCGTACCGGTTTTGCTAGGGCTAACGCTGATTGTTTTTTTTATCATCAGGGCCATTCCTGGCGATCCTGCTCAAGTGATTCTTGGTCAGTTGGCTACGAAAGAAGCTGTCGCCGATTTGACAAAGCAGCTGGGCCTTGACCAACCGTGGTACACTCAATATTTTCAGTATCTTGCCAGACTTTTGACGGGTGATCTTGGTGAATCGTTGCGAACGAATGCACCGATAAGCGAGGAAATTTGGCCCTACTTGGCAGCAACTATTGAGCTCTCATTGTGCGCGATGCTGATCGCTGTAGTAATTGGAGTTAATGCAGGTATCATCAGTGCATGGTTTCAAAATTCCTGGTTTGATTATGCTGCGATGGTCATGGCTTTAATTGGGGTTTCGGTGCCGATTTTTTGGCTGGGTCTTATGGAACAGTGGGTATTTGGGCTAAATCTCGAATGGCTTCCGACATCGGGCCGGGAAAATGTCCGGGACCCTGTCTCATCAATAACGGAATTATATTTGATTGATACGGTGCTTCAGGGCAGAATCGACCAGTTCTGGGAGGTTGTTAAGCACTTGGTGTTGCCAAGTGTGGCGCTGGCGACAATTCCAATGGCGATTATCGCCAGAATTACACGCTCAACAATGCTGGAAGTGATGCGTTCCGATTTTATTCGGACGGCCCGTGCGAAGGGGTTAAGGATGTTTTGGGTTGTTTACAGGCACTCGTTAAAAAATGCGATCATTCCGGTGCTGACAATTATTGGTCTACAAACAGGATTGTTGCTTGGCGGCGCGATTTTGACAGAAACGATTTTCAGCTGGCCTGGTATCGGGCGCTACATATTTGAAGCAATTAATTTTCGGGATTATCCTGTTGTTCAATCAGGCATTTTAATCATTGCTTTAATTTTTGTGACGATTAATCTGATTGTCGATTTGCTCTATGCGGCGATTGATCCGCGGATTAAATATGATTAGGAGGGGGCCAAACAATGGAACTATCAACGGATAAGCATTTTGGTCCGCTGCAACCACAGCCTGAAGATAAACCGGTTTCCCCGTGGCTCGAGGCATGGAGAAGCTTTCGCCAAAACAAGCTTGCGTTAGTCGGCACAATCATCGTTTTGTTTTTTATCGTGATCGCGATCTTCGCGCCAATGATTGCCCCTTCCGGAATCAATGAGCAGGATTTCTCCAAGAAACTTCAACCGCCATCAAGCGAGCATTGGTTCGGGACCGATGATTTTGGCAGGGATATTCTCTCACGGGTTATTTTTGGGGCGAGAATATCGCTTCGCGTCGGGTTTATTTCAGTGCTCGGATCGATTGTTGTCGGCTGTTTGCTCGGCATTATTGCAGGGTACTACGGGAAATGGGTAGATACGGTCATTTCCAGAGTGTTTGATATTATGCTTGCCTTCCCGAGTATTTTATTGGCAATTGCCATCGTTGCTGTTCTCGGGCCATCTTTAACGAATGCACTTATTGCTATTGCAATTATTAATATTCCGAACTTTGGAAGACTGATTCGATCAAGGGTTTTAAGCGTAAAACAAGAAGAGTTTATCGTCGCTGCAAAGGCGGTAGGAATGAATGACCAGAGAATTTTATTTGTTCACGTGCTTCCAAACAGCATGGCGCCGATCATCGTCCAGGGAACGCTTGCGATCGCTACTGCGATTATTGAAGCAGCTGCTCTAGGTTTTCTTGGCCTTGGTGCCGGAGCGCCAAATCCTGAGTGGGGTAAAATGCTGTCCGATGCGAAGCAGTTTATGATCCAGGCACCATGGACGATGATCTTTCCGGGATTGGCGATTATGCTGACTGTGTTGGGCTTTAACCTCATGGGGGACGGGCTTAGAGATGCACTGGACCCGCGGATGAAACATTAAGAAAGCAGCTGACCATTCGTCAGCTGCTTTTAGTCAAAGCTCGGTTTTTGTCAACTAATCGTTTCGTTTGATTGTTGACTCTTACGTTCAAATAAAGGGGAATTTCGCTAAAATCAAAGGATTTTTCGAATGAATCCTCTTATTCTCCGCTTAATTCCTTGCCAAGAGCAATTTAGTTATTGTTCCCCTTCACCCTCAATCGTAACGTCATTATCATCCTTATGAAACGATTGAAAACTGCTGATCAACAGGTCTAGATGCTCAAGCTCTTCTCCATATTCGATAATTGCGGAGACAAGTTGCATCGTATGGTACATCAGGGCATCATCCGGATCGTCCAGTTGCTTTTGCTGAGCTAAAAATAGATCAAATAATCTTTTTTTATTCTGGCAAATATCGCTTTCTTTGTGCTCGGGATGATATTTAATTTTACCGATGAACCTTAGTAACAGCTGTTCATGGTAACTGACTAAGCAGTCGAGCTGCTCTTGGACGGCGTTTTGAAACGGGACTGGCATATGGTTCAGCTCATTTTCAAAGCGATGAAGCCGCTTCAATGTTTGCAGGGAACGTTTCAAGGCAGAGATCATTTGCCGATAAATGACCAGTTTTCTCGATTTCGCCAAATCATTTCTTTTTAAATAGTTTCGCTCTTCCTTGTACATTAGATAGAGCTGGTCCAGCTTTATGATGTCCTCCTTAATTGCTTCTATATCAATTTTCAATTCTTTATGCTCCGCAGCATTCCTGGTATTCAAGCGTATCCACTTTGTAACCTCTTCGGTAATGCCTGAGATCTTGAAATAAAGCTTGTTCTCATATTTGGGCGGCAAAAACACCAGGTTCACTAAAAACGCCGAAAATATGCCGAGCATAATCGTCGAAAAGCGGACCATCGCAAAGTCGATAAAATTGCCTTGCGTATATTCCATGATCGCAATTAAGGTTACTAAAGAAAGGGCAATAGTGTTGCCGATCTTTAGCTTAAGATTAATCGTTATCACGATAATTGCGGCCAAGCCGATGACAAAAATATTGTTTCCAAACAGCAGCACAAATGCGATGCCGATAACAGCACCAATAATATTCCCCTGAACTTGTTCGATAATGGATAAATAAGACCGGTAAATGGTTGGTTGAATAGCAAAAATGGCTGCAATTCCGGCAAAAACGGGTGATGGAATCTGGAACAGTTCAGCCAGAAAAAGCGCAAGAGTAATAGCTATTCCCGTTTTCAAAATGCGGGCACCAAGCTTCATAGCTAATTAAATCCTTTCTAAGCATGATTAATGAAGGTGAGTTAATATAGATACTTTTAACAAAATTGTAGTCAACTAAACAATATTGTACTATACAATGATTATGCCCGAAGTTCAAGCGTTATTTCTATGAAGTTTGAGTCAAGCATTTGTTGGCGGAATTTATTTCCACCTAAAACGTGTAAGCGGATTCAT
>NZ_PGVA01000017.1 GCF_002860125.1 Bacillus canaveralius | reverse complement strand
GACACTTACTCGGGTTGGACTTTCACCAACTAGCAATTAACGGCTTGCTGGGCACGCGCAAAAGAAAAAACCCGGCTTGTCCGGGTTTTTCTTGTTCTATAGGCATATAGTTTTTAAAGTTGCTCAAGCAGTGTTTTTGTATCTGAATATTCAAGGTTATGTGCTTCAGCCACAGCCTGATACGTTACATAGCCAGCGAGCGTATTGATCCCTCTCAGCAAGGCCCCATTATCAAGGCACGCTTGTTTGTACCCTTTATTTGCGATTTGGATCGCATACGGTACGGTCACATTCGTCAGCGCAATTGTCGAAGTGCGCGGCACCGCTCCCGGCATATTGGCGACAGCGTAGTGAACAACACCATGCTTTTCATAAGTAGGGTTGTCATGAGTCGTAATTCTGTCAGTTGTTTCAAAAATCCCGCCCTGGTCAATCGCAATATCAACAACCACTGCACCAGGCTTCATCGCTTGGATCATTTCCTCTGAAACCAGCTTTGGCGCCTTTGCCCCTGGAATTAAGACTGCACCGATCACAAGATCCGATTCATTAACCGCTTCCGCAATATTGTAAGGGTTGGACATGAGGGTTGTTACATCTGTTCCGAAAATATCATCCAATTGGCGGAGCCGCTCAGGATTCAAATCGATCATCGTAACCTTTGCCCCAAGGCCAATTGCCATTTTCGCGGCATTTGTCCCCGCAACACCGCCTCCGATAATCGTCACCTTGCCTCTTTGCACACCGGGAACACCTGACAGAAGAATCCCCATTCCGCCATTTACTTTTTCTAAAAATTGCGCGCCAATCTGCGGTGCCATTCTTCCGGCAACCTCGCTCATCGGCGTCAATAAAGGAAGCGCCCCATTTGCGAGCTGCACAGTTTCATAAGCTAGTCCGACCACTTTATTTTCGATCAGTGCTTTTGTCAGCTCCGGTTCAGGTGCTAAATGCAAATATGTAAATAAAATTAATCCTTCACGAAAATAACGATACTCACTCGGAAGCGGTTCTTTCACCTTCATGACCATATCCATCGACCAGGCTTCCTCGGCCGAATTGACGATTTTTGCTCCGGCAACAATGTAATCCTCATCTGTGAAACCCGATCCTGCACCGGCATTTGTTTCAATATATACTTCATGGCCAAAATTAATGAGATTAACTGTTCCTGCTGGTGTCATCGCCACGCGGTTTTCATTGTTTTTGATTTCTGCTGGCACTCCGATTCGCATTATTTTATACCTCCCATAATATCTTCAGACCGAAATGATTATCTAAACAGTTACTAATATATCACCTTTTCATAAGAAAGAGGAAGAAAAATTCCCCTTTAACGATAAGACTTTTTGAAAATTTCGCATCTTGACATTAACTTAGTGAACAAGCCGTAGCTGCTTGCTCCTGGTGTGGATCAAGCTAAACCTGCTTGTTCCTATCGTGGAACAAGCCAAAAGCCGCTTGTTCCTATTATTGTTCGTTTTTTTGCTACAATATTCACAGCGAAAATATTGTATAATTAAGGCAAAGGAGGAGAGGACAATGAAACTGGCGTATAAAAATATTTTAGTAGCCGTTGACGGTTCCAAGGAAGCGGAATGGGCTTATAAAAAAGCGATTGAGATTGCCAAAAGAAATAATGCTTCCCTCGTTTTATCCCATATCATTGACACAAGAACCTTTGCCACTGTAGAAGCGTATGATCGGGCAATCGCGGAAAGGGCACAGCTTTTTGCAGAAGAGCTTTTGAAAAATTACCAGCAGCGGGCGTTGGATGCCAGCATCACAGATGTAAAATATGAAATAGATTATGGTTCTCCAAAGGTTAAAATTCCGAAAGATGTTGCCAAAAAGCATCAGGTCGACTTAATTATTTGCGGTGCAACCGGATTAAATGCGGTTGAACGCTTCTTGATCGGAAGTGTTTCAGAGCATATTACCCGCTATGCAGCCTGTGATGTCCTTGTTGTTCGAACCGAAAAAGGTCTGGATTAAATACTGTTGTAATATTATCATTTTTACCTTAATGTCAGCAGATAATACCAAAAGCACGCAGCCACTAGCGGCATGCGTGCTTTTTTATTTCCATAATAACTTTGCTTTATCAATCGCTTTTTGTACCTGTTCAAATCCTGTCCCGCCAGCGCTGTTGCGGCGCTTGACGGCCGTGTATGGATCAAGGGCGCTATAAATATCTTCTTCAAATAATTCGGTTGCCTCCTTGAACTTTTCCAGCGGCAAATCGGCAAGAAAGCAGCCTTTTTCAACACAGGCAAGAACCAATTTTCCAACTACTTCATGTGCCTCACGAAATGGCAACCCTTTATCCGCCAAATAATCGGCAAGCTCGGTTGCATTGGAAAAATCGTTTTTTACTGCTTTTTCCATAACTTCGGTATTGACCTTCAGCGTCTTCATCATGCCGGCAAATATTTTTAATGAACCGGTAACAGTCGTCACCGTATCAAACATTCCTTCTTTGTCTTCCTGCATATCCTTATTGTAAGCGAGGGGAAGCCCTTTTAAGACCGTTAACAGCCCGATTAGATTTCCATACACCCGTCCCGTTTTACCGCGGACCAACTCAGCCATGTCAGGATTTTTCTTCTGCGGCATAATGCTGCTTCCTGTCGAAAATGCGTCGTCCAATTCAATAAATTTGAATTCCTGGCTCGCCCAAAAAATAATTTCTTCGCTTAATCGCGACAAATGCATCATTAAAATGGAGCTCGTTGATAAGAATTCAAGGATAAAGTCACGGTCGCTGACAGCGTCAAGGCTGTTTTCATAAATTGCATCGAAGCCGAGCAGCTCGGCACTGTAGTGGCGGTCGATCGGAAAAGTTGTCCCTGCCAGTGCCCCGGCTCCGAGCGGCGAAACATTAACCCTTTTTAAACTTTCCTCATAGCGCTGTTTATCCCGTTCAAGCATCCAAAAATAGGCCATTAAATGGTGCCCGAACGAGATCGGCTGTGCCCTTTGCAGGTGCGTATAGCCCGGCATAATCGTTTCAACATGCGCTTCGGCTTTTTCGACAAGCTCCTTTTGCATTTCGATGATTAATTCAATGATCGCTTCTGTTTGCGTACGCAAGTATAAGTGCATATCGGTGGCAACCTGGTCATTTCGGCTTCTTGCCGTGTGAAGTTTGCCGCCGGCTGCGCCAATTTCCCCGGTCAGCAGACTTTCAAGATTTAAATGAATATCCTCCAATTTAACTGAGAAAGGCAGCTCGCTTTTGCCGGCCTTTTCCTTTAAGTTAAGAAGGCCCTTTTTAATGAGCTCGCCTTCAGCTTCGGTTAATATCCCGCATTTCGAAAGCATCTCTGCATGCGCAATACTTCCGTCTATATCTTCGTTTACGAGCTGATGGTCAAATGAGATCGATGCGCCAAACTCATCGACCCACTCCTCCGCACTCTTCGTAAATCTTCCGCCCCACAGTTTTTTCACACAGTCACCTTCTTGTTTTGCACAATACTTTGTACTTTTGTTGGCAAGCCCCATAACTTAATAAAACCTAAGGCCGCTGTATGGTCAAACTCATCTTCCGCTGTATAGGTAGCAAGCTTCTCATCATAAAGGGAATAAGGAGATTTTCTGCCTTCCACGATTGCATGGCCTTTGAAAAGCTTAACGCGAACCGTTCCGGTGACATGCTCCTGGGTCTGTTTCAAAAACGCTTCAAGCGCACCTTTTAAAGGAGAAAACCAGAGACCCTCATAAACGAGCTCAGTAATTTTTTTCTCAATCACCGGTTTGAAATGCGCGACTTCCTTCACAAGCGTCAAGTCTTCCAGCTCTTTATGCGCGTTAATTAATGTGATCGCAGCGGGACATTCATACACTTCCCTCGATTTGATCCCGACAAGGCGATTTTCAACATGGTCGATTCTGCCGACGCCGTGCTTTCCAGCCAGCTTATTTAATTGTAAAATAAGCGCAGATAAGGAGTAATGCTTTCCATTCAATGATACAGGTACTCCCTTATCAAAGCCGATTTCAACTAGATCAGCTGTTTCCGGAGTATGTTCAAGACTTGCTGTCAGCTCGTACGCCTCTTCCGGCGGCGCCGCCCACGGATCTTCCAAGATTCCGCATTCATTGCTTCTCCCCCACAGGTTCTGGTCAATCGAGAACGGGCTGTCTAAGTCGATCGGAATCGGAATTCCCTTTTCTTTTGCATATTGAATTTCTTCTTCCCTTGACCAGCTCCATTCACGGACTGGAGCCAATACCTTCAACTCAGGGTTCAACGCCTGAATCGAAACTTCAAACCTGACCTGGTCATTTCCTTTGCCTGTGCAGCCATGAGCAACTGCGACCGCACCCTCCTGCTCAGCAATTTCAACCAGCTTCGCTGCAATCAAAGGGCGCGATAAAGCTGATACGAGCGGATATTTTCCTTCATATAATGCATGAGCCTGCAAGGCGATCAATGCATATTCCTTGGCAAATTCTTCTTTTGCATCAATCACGTACGACTGGACCGCCCCAACCTGAAGCGCTTTTTGCTGGATAAACTCCAAATCCTTGCCTTCACCGACATCAAGGCAACAGGCTACTACCGAATATCCCTGGTCCCCCAGCCACTTTATTGCTACAGATGTATCCAAGCCACCTGAATATGCGAGTACTACTTTTTGATTTGTCATCGAAGTTCCTCTCCTTAACGAATGAATAAATATTCATCTAAATATATTTTTATACAATATCTGTTTTTTACTTTACCAAGTTTTCGATCACTTTTCAATACTTATTAATAAATTTGTGTAAACATGATTTTTTTAATGATTGGAACACATGAGGGGATTGATGTAGAATGAAAGCAACAACGCTTCATGGAGGCTTAAGATGGAGGATTTTTTTTCGTTTAATCAAAGGCTGGGCATCCCCCTTCCCGAGTCTTATAAAAGCTGGGACACATACAGTGAAGAAGACCAGCAATCAATTTTGCTGACATGGGAAAAAATCAGGGGCAAAATCCCTGATCGAATCTCCGATTTGGAGAGGATAATCAATTTAAAACAAGCAGCACTCTTTGATGAAAGCGACTTTAAGCATTCCTGCCAGCTAAACAATGAGATTGCCGAACTGGCGTCGATCATCAATGATTTATGGCTCTGGTACCGTACCAGCCAGGATATCTCCGGGAAGGTGCATCAATAAAAGGCCTCTTCAATGTGAAGAGGCCTTTTATCCATTCAAGCTACTTCAATGTGAAGAGGCCTTTTAAGCTACTTTAAATCCTTCCTCAGTTCTCTGACGACGTGCCCAAGCTCAGGCAAAATCAGCCTGTTCATTGCGAGCTTTACGGCGCCTGATGATCCGGGCGTTGAAAAAATCGCTGTATCCTTGATAACTCCGGCAATCGCTCTTGATAGAATTGCTGCTGATCCAATATCCTCCTGATAGCTAAGCATTCGAAACAGCTCTCCGAATCCTGTTATTTCCTTATCAAACAGCGCGCGCACCGTTTCAATCGTGACGTCCCGCTTCGCGATGCCAGTACCGCCATTTGTAATGACTGCATCAACGGCAGAATTCCCGGCAGCCTTTAAAACTTCTGCACGAATCGGCTCCGCTTCATCTTTTACAATGACGTAATCCAAGATTGAATGACCGAACTCCTCAAGTAAATCGATGATTAATCGGCCGCTTTTATCCGTTTGTTCATCCCTTGTATCGCTGACGGTTATGACCATGCAGCGAACCTGCTTCGGTGCTTCCTGCTTATGCTCCGCTGTGCTCATCGGCCCGCTCCTTTTCCAAAAAATAACGCATTTGATAATATTGGTGCGCGAATTCTGTCACCTTTCTCGTCAGCTGATAATTTACTCCCGCACCAATTGCCATGCTGATCAGCGGCATTCCCTGAACAGAACGCTTTTTTAACATCATAATCGCAATTCCTTTAAAGACCTGCTTTAGCGGATGCTCAAGCCACGTCAAATCGGTTAAATCTTCTTTTCCATCATAAAAGTAAAACTCCCCGCTCCCTTCAAGCTCGTTCATCAATTCGTTCCAGGCCTGTCCCTGCATGCGCGGCGGCAATGTCGCAGCGTGGAACACTTTTAACGAAGTCATCATTTCAAAAGGAGTGTTTACTTCAAAACTGTAAGTCATCGCAATCAGCTGGACGACCCGGAGATTAATCACCGCCATTGCCGGAATATCCGTACCGAGCAGCAACGCACCGCCTGTTCCGGATAGGCCGCCCTGTGCAAATGAATACAAGCGGTGTCGCGAAATTTGTTGATGGGCTATGTATTTAAGCTGGTCGATATCAAGCGAGCGGAGATCCCTGACTGTCTCAATGTCCGGATTAAACACCCTGCCAGCTGTTAGAATCCGTTCTTTTGCATCATGCTGGATTTGCGCACTTTGAATCACAGCATGAAGATGAAAGAGCCAATTATCGAGGGCAGAAAATATTTGCTTCTGAATCTGTTCAGGAAGCAGCGAAAATGATCGCTCCAAATATTTTTCATATGTCAATTCCAAATCATTCGGCTCATAACTTGCCAGTCGCGTTTCCCAATCCCTTATTCCATCAAGTACCTGTTGTTCCCGTTCTGATAAAGCCAATCCTATTACCCCCAGTCTTGCCGGCTATTTTTAATCATTATAGCACAGAAAAACATCCCGTTTCCTTTCAGAAGCCAACGGGATTTTCATACAAAAAAGCAGCTTTATCCCGTACTTGAGAATAAAGCTGCTTGTTATTATCCGTGAATTGCGCCTTTTTCAACAACGTCCCTGGCAATCATCACTTCTTCATTGGTCGGGATGACCATAACTTTAACAGGGGAGTGAGGATAGTTAATAAACGCTTCTTCACCGCGGACTTTGTTTAAAGCCGGGTCCCAATAAACACCCATAAATTCCAGTCCTCTTAACACTCTTTCACGAATGGTATCACTGTTCTCACCGATTCCTGCCGTGAAAATAATCGCGTCTACGCCGTACATGCGGGCAGCGTAAGATCCGATATATTTGTGGATTCGATTTCCAAACACTTCAAGGGCAAGTTCAGCCCGTTCATTGCCTTTATTGGCCTGCTGTTCAATATCGCGGAGATCACTCGAAAAACCGGATACGGCAAGCATGCCGCTCTTCTTATTTAACACCTCAAGAACCTCTTCGGCTGTCATTCCTGTTTTCTCCATAATGAACGGAATCAGCGCGGGATCGATGTTACCTGAACGGGTTCCCATTGTAACACCTGCCAATGGGGTAAAGCCCATTGAAGTATCAATTGATTTGCCGCCCTCAATTGCGGCAATACTGGCACCGTTCCCCAAATGACATGAAATAAGGCGCAATTGCTCGACCGGACGGCCAAGCATTTCGGCAGCCCTCTGTGATACATATTTGTGCGAGGTTCCATGGAAACCGTATTTGCGAATTCCGTATTTTTCATAATATTCATAAGGAAGGCTGTACAGGAAAGAGTTCTCCGGCATTGTTTGATGGAAAGCCGTATCAAACACCGCCACGGCAGGGACGCTTGGAAGAACGCGCTGAAATGCCCGGATACCCGTGACGTTTGCCGGGTTATGAAGCGGGGCGAGCTCTGATAATGATTCAATTTTGCGGATTACTTCATCAGTAATCAAAACAGATTCATTGAAATCTTCACCGCCGTGAACAACGCGGTGCCCGACTCCATCAATTTCTGATAATGAAGCAATGACCCCAAGATCAGTCAGCTTATCAAGCAGCAATTTTACAGCTACTTCATGGTTTGGTATGTCGGTAACTTCCTGTATTTTTTCACCGTTTACCGTTATATTAAAAAGTGCATCATTGAGGCCGATCCTTTCAATCAGACCTTTTGTAATCACTTCTTCGCCAGGCATTTCAAACAGTTGAAATTTTAAAGAAGAACTGCCTGCGTTTATTGCAATAACCTTTGACATGATTGCTACCGCTCCTTTTGTATAACACGATCATAAATTAATATTCTTGCCTGGTACAATGTTATTTTGTACAACCGGCATTGAATATATCTCTCAACTCCCCATTTAAACACTGTCCATGACACTTTTCAAGACGCACGTGCGATTGTTACCGTTTTCAACACAAATTAAATATATTCTGATATTTTATCGAAAAAAACCGCTGCAATTTCTGCACGCGGTTTTATGATTCCTCTTATTTATTTTCGGCAAACCAGGCATTTATTTTTTGAAGGATGCGGTCTACCGCAGCTCCGTTTGATAGATCTGGCAGATTAACAAGCAGAGCTTCTTTAGGAGGGTTGATATTTTCGCCCTTTTTCTGCAGGATCAAAATGCTTTTTGCGTCAGCCTCATTTTTAACAAGGTTGAAAGGAAGCTGGATCAAGCTTTGAATATTCAAATTCTCTTTTACAAAAGCATGCAGATTTGCAGCCTGCTCACTTTCAAACAGGCCATTCGGGATGATCAAAAACAGATAACCACCCGGTTTTAAATATCGGGTGCTCTGTTCGATAAACAAATGATGTGCATACGTATGACCTGATTCAGCCCGAATATCAAACGCGGCGGCCCTGTCATCATTTGGATAAAAGCCGACAGGCAAATCGCAAACTACAGCGTCAACAGGATCTACAAAGAGCGGCTCCAAGCTATCCTGATTAAATAACTGAACTGGATGTGATTGCAAATTGGCATTTACATAAGCGAGCTTTACCAGCAAATCGTCGATGTCGATCCCGATCGCCTCAACCTGTCTATTATCCTGGTAATTGATTACCGTCGTTAACAGATTGCCCGTCCCGACTGCCGGATCGAGCAGCCGAAAAGAACTCGCCTCCACAAACTTATTGACCAAATACCCAACGAGCATCCCGACTGTATCGGGAGTCATCTGATGGTTTGGCTGGACATGCTCCTTCATTCCTTTTAAAATCGCGAGTTGAAATGCTTTGCGATACTCTTCGCTTAGAAAATTTTTTTCCGCAACCAAGTTATAACTTTTTTCAAGCCTTTTAACGGTTATCTCACTCAATTCTTCCTGAAGAATCGTGTTTTGAAAAATATTTTCCCCTGTTTCAGCAAGGGCTTCCAAATATGTACACTGCAGCTCTTCCTGCAGGATCGCAGCTGTACCGTCAAATACTGCAAATAGTTGTTCTACTGGAGAAACCTCCACTTCACATACCTCCCGAAGTCTTTATTTCCCTATTGTAACGATCACACTTTTGATTCACAAGCAGGCAACTCTCACGTTCGCGGATAAATTTTGCTTTTAACGGATATATGGTGCCTTTCCGCGGATAAATTGAAATTTTTCGCGGATATATCGAAATTTTCGCGGATATCTCCCTTATTTCCGCGGATAAAATTTTTTCAGCAGGCAGGAATTTGTAAATTTAATAGAGAAATTGTCTTAAAAAGTAAAAAGGAGTGATATTTTTGATTGTTAAAGAGCGTACAGTTCCCGTAAAAATTAAACTGGGTAAGGCTTTGTTAAGAAGACTCCCCAAAAACCATCCAAAACGGGCGACAATTGAGCAAGACTTAGCAAAAGGGCAGGCCGGTTACAAAGGAGAGGAAGCCTTAGACTTTTATTTAAAACGTCTCCCCCAGAAAAACTTCTATATTTTTCAAGACCTTCGACTGCAACATACCTACTCTTACTTCCAAATCGATACGCTGATCCTTTCTCCATGTTTCGCGGTTATCCTTGAAGTCAAAAATATTTCAGGTACATTATATTTTGATCCCTATTTCCAGCAACTGATTCGAACAATGAATGATAAGGTTGAAGGCTTTCAAGATCCTTTAACTCAAGTGAGAAGGCAAAGTGAACTTTTTAAGAAATGGATAACAGAACATAACATTCCAGATATCCCGATAAAAAATTTCGTTGTGATTAGTCATCCCTCTACCATCATTACGACTCCACCTGAAAATTCTCAAGCGCTCCAAACCGTTTGCCACGCTTTTCAACTTGTCAGTAAAATAGAAGCTCTTACCAATCACTTTATTAAGGAAAAACTTTCTGAAAAGAACCTCAAAAAGTTAAATCGTCTGCTAATCAAGAAACATAATCCCCTGCAATACAATATCCAGCATTATAATATCTCCCAAAATGAAATCTTAAAAGGCGTACATTGCCCGGAGTGTTCATTTATACCGATGGCCCGAGTGCAAGGAGCATGGGTATGTGCTAACTGCAATACTCGTGCCAAAGATGCACATGTAGAAACAATAGATGATTATTTTCTCCTTATTCGACCTACTGTTACGAATAAGCAATTACGTCAATTCCTGCAAATTTCTTCTCCGGACCTATGTAATAGAATTCTAAGAGCGCTGAATTTGCCCTGCACTGGAAAAGGTAAAGGCCGAATTTACTTTCAGTCCGAACCACTTGAAAAAAATTAGAGACTTCCCTGTATGCACGTAGTGTGCATCCTACATTTCGCGGATATAATAAAATTTTCGCGGATATATGGTCCTTTTTCGCGGATATATCGAAATTTCCGCGGATATGAAGCTCTTTCCACGGATAAATCGCAATTCACCGCGGATAGCCCACCTTTTTATGTGTTTTTTTCATCTAAGACAGTCAAGCGCCCCGTCTTGATGATTTTCTTTGCAGTTTTCAACTGCTTCCAATCATTTCAACTATGTTTTCACCATTCCCAACCGCCTGGGATCGGACCAAGTTTAAAAATCGCAATAAAACACCCCCGCTATCCATCAGCGGGGGCCACTTTGATTATTTTGCTTGTTTTGCGGCTTCTATAGCTGCTTCGTAATTTGGATGATTGGTTGCTTCGCTGACATACTCTGCGTATGTAACGGTCTCGCTTGAATCAACGACGAATACGGCACGGGCAAGCAGGCGAAGTTCTTTAATACCAACTCCGTACGCTTCAGCAAATGAAAGGTCACGGTGGTCGGAGAGCGTTTGGACATTCTCAATTCCATTTGCTCCGCACCAGCGTTTTTGTGCGAATGGAAGATCGACACTCACCGTTAAAATCTTCACATTATCAAGTTTTGCTGCCTCTTCGTTGAAACGTCTTGTTTGCGCGTCACACACCCCTGTATCTAATGACGGCACAACGCTGATCAGCCGAACAGTACCTTTCGAATTATCAAGCGTCACCTCTGATAAATCATTGGCCAGCACGACAAAGTTTGGTGCTTTGTCACCAACTTTTACTTCATTTCCTAACAAAGTAACCGGATTGCCTTTAAAAGTAATTGATGCCACTCGAACCATCCTCCTCAACATTTTTCTTGCAGAACGCCTGGTCTTGAGATGATAAGCCGCTTTTGTCAGAATATATTCCCACATAAATGCAGCTTATTTTTTCAATATGTACAGTGTAAATGATAGCTTTTAAGAGCATTTTTTGCAAAGGATTAAGCTTTTTTTAGGAAAAAACAAACACAAGAATATCTTCTAATCCAACAAAAAAGCTAACTCTCATCTTGCAAGAGTTAACTTCTGTTGTTCTAAAAATCTTCATCCTGCTGTTGGCTGTTACCGTTGTTCGATTCGTTTTGCTATTGGCTGTTACTGTTGTTCGATTCGTTTTGCTGTTGGCTGTTACCGTTGTTCGATTCGTTTTGCTGTTGGCTGTTGTTGTTGTTTGATTGGCTTTGCTTCTTGCCGGCCTGTTCGCCCCCGCCTGCCCCGTTTTTATTCTGAAACATTTGCTGGATCTTATCAACGGCCTGTGGAGCGAGCTCCAATATTTTTTCATAAATATGAGTGCTTTCATCAAGGTGCAGCATTTTTACTCCACTAGAGCTGACGATTAAAAAAGCGATTGGCGTAATCGAAACACCGCCCCCGCTTCCACCGCCAAACGGATGCTGGGATTGTCCCTGGCTCTGGCTCCGGCTTTGGCTCTGATTCTGACTTTGTCCCTGCCCTTGAGAGGAACTTGAGCCATCCAGCTTAAATTCACTGCCGCCTGCGGCGAAGCCAAAGCCAACCTTTGCAACCGTTAAAATTACGCTTCCATCAGGGGTTTCAACAGGATCCCCAATAATCGTATTGACATCAATCATTTCTTTTAAACTTTCCATGGCAGTGGTCATTAACCCCTGAATCGGATGCTCGGACACTTCTGCTTCCTCCCCATCTAAATGGATTTAGCCTTATTTTCAGAATGAGCGGAAAAAGGTTTTGTTATAAACCTGAGGCCTGCGCCCTTCCCAAATTTAATCATTTTAATTCCGGCAACCATAGCATGCCCGATTCTAAATTGAAGCATACATGTAAAGGATGTTTCAGAAATGACCTGTTGAAACCCGGGCGCAATCGACAACACAGGCATCATCTTAAGCTTCATATAACTGCTGATCATCCCGATAATGCTGCCTTTAAGCGCCCAGATCCCGCCCGTCAGCACCGCTGTCGATGCAGCATCGCCAACCCCGACAACCGAATGCCATTCCAAATGTTTAATAGCTATTTGCTTCAAAAAATTTTTAAGAATTCGATGTAACTGTTCCATCTCGTCAAGCAGTTTTTTCACGTCATTTAAACTAGTTCCCAAATCACCGCCAGGATCCTTGCCGTATTCTTGTGACGGATTTGTTCCATCATGCTCCATTTCCTCGTTTAAAATAGCTGATCCGGAATCTTCATTGGCCGTTGGCAGAGGGACATCAACTCGATATTTTACCAGCCCAAACCACACTTTAAACTCCAATTGTAAATGGTTGTTGCCGTTGTAATGGTTGAAGTATGCATAAACCGTTAATTTGCTCATCACAATGATGACTATAAGGAAAATAGTAACCATCAAAATGATTAATCCAATTGCAACCCAATTCATGATAAAACCACAACCTTTCAGCCTATTATTATCGGCTGAAATAAAAAAAATAAACCTGCCATTCTCTTATGGCAGGTTTACGTTTCTATCTTTCATGAACGACTGTTGTGTCTGAAAACAGATCGTGCAGTCCCTGTTTTTTCGGCAAAAAAGCGACAATTACATACCCCACTATGATTGTTGATGAAATAAAGCGGCCAATCCATTCTCTAAACAGAACAGTTCCCCACGATAACTTGCTTCCATCTAAATCAACGACCTTAAGCCCAAACACCATCTTCCCGAGCGTTTGCCCGAAGAACTTCGTCATCAGCACAAAGTAGGCATAGAAAGTAATGGCTGTTACAATTGTGATTGGCGCGAAAATTCCCATTTCATGCAGGGGAATATCAAGCACCCTGAAAATCGGATTCATGATTAAGCGATCGATGCTTCCAACGACAATTAAATCTAAAAGATATGCCCAAAAGCGCATCCAGAAGCCGGCAAAGCGCAATACAGGAGCTGGAGGAGCGCTGACCGCGTAATCTGAATCAGAAACTCGATTAGCATTTTCGGCAGGAAAAGATTCGCCAGCCTCCAAGCTTTCCAGGGTTACGGACGCTTCGTCCTGTTGATCGAGATTTTTTTCTGAAGAATCGTTAACACTCATCGGTTTCCCTCCTTATTCAGCATATAAATACATGAGACGCGGAGCATACGGCTGGGATAACAGCTTCATAATTCCGGCCATTTCCAGCTCTTCCCCCATGATTTTGTGCGCCCCCATACTAAATAAAGAGCCAAAGCCCAGATTTTCGGTATATTGGACAACCATCGCGCCGCTTAAGTCATGGTCTTTTTTCAACGCCTCAATGACATCGTCTAAATAACCGAAATCATCAATCAGGTTCAATTCCTTCGCCTGGCGTCCGTCATAAATGCGTCCGTCGGCAATTTGCCTTACCTGATCTTCGGACAAGCCACGGCCTTCAGCGATAACGTCTACAAAACCTTTATAAGAATTATCAATCATCGACTGGAGAATCGCGCGTTCTTCTGCTGTCATCTCTCTCGTCGGGCTCATAATATCCTTATATGGACCGCTTTTGATTGTTTCAAAATCGACCCCATATTTTTCAGCAAGGCCGCTATAGTTCATACCTTGCATAATCACACCTAAAGAACCGGTCATTGTCTCGGGGCTTGCATAAATTTTGTCAGCAGGAGCTGAGATGTAGTAACCTCCGGAAGCCGCCATCGATCCCATTGAGACGTACACAGGCTTTTTCGTTTCTTTCTGAATCTCAACAAGCTTATCATGGATTTCGGCACTTTCGACCACTCCGCCGCCCGGCGAGTTGACACGAATAATCATGGCGCTTACGGTATCGTCATCCTTGACTTGCTCCAGTTTTTCCATAAAAGCACGGTGATTATATCCAGGGGTTGCGAACAGCGCAGCTGCGTCGCCTGTATCCTGAATAACTCCATCGACGTTGAGCACAGCAATTTTGCTAAATTCGTCGCCTTCCTCGACAACCTCTTCAAGAAATAAATCATCGGATGTTTCAAATACCTCCGAAAATGTAGTTTCCCAATCATTTAATGCAAATGCTGTTGCAAAATTAACAATCACTGATACTAAAAATAATCCGGCAGCAATTCCAAGTGCTGCCCAGCGTTTACCGTTCATGATGTTTCCCCCTTATTTATGACTCCATTTTAATACGGACTCACTTTCAAAATGTTTCAAAAACATGGTAAACTAATGTCAACATCTAATATTTTAGCAAAATGGCAAGCTCTGTAGTTTAAAAATAGGAACGTATGAAAATTCATTTTTTTCAGAAAACGAATTGAACCAAAATAACCTACCTTATGCTTGGAGGAATGAACATGCCTAATCGCCGCAATTTATATCTTTACCATAAGCGGGATGTTGAAACTCTGGAAAAAGTAGCGCCCCTCTACGAACTTGCCAGTCAATACGGATTTAACGTTGTTAAAGATTTTAACACCGCGAATATTATCGTCAGCATCGGCGGTGATGGTACATTTCTGCAGGCAGTCAGAAAAACAGGCTTTAAAGAGGATAGCTTGTATGCAGGTATTTCAACAACCGGCAGCTTAAGCCTTTACTGCGACTTTAATATTGATGACACCGCAAAAATGATTGAGGCAATGACCAACGAACAGATCGAGGTTCGGCGCTATCCAACCATTGATGTAACGTTGGATGATGAATCTACCTTCAGCTGCCTGAATGAGTTCAGTATCCGCTCCGCGATCATCAAAACCTTTGTTCTTGATGTCTTCATCGACCAGAACTACTTTGAAACCTTCCGCGGCGACGGCATGATTGTCGCGACACCAACTGGGAGCACAGCCTATACAAAATCGGTTAATGGTTCCATCGTCGATCCGATGCTGCCGTGCTTCCAGGTGAGCGAGCTCGCTTCGTTAAACAATAATCGCTACCGGACGCTCGGGTCTTCTTTCATATTGAGCGGTGACAGACAGCTTACCCTCAAAGTTGCCCAGGCTGGCAATGACTACCCGACAATGGGAATGGACAATGAAGCACTCAGCATCCAGCATGTTGAAAAAATTGATATTAAATTAAGCGGCAAAGTCATCAAAACCGTCAAACTAAAGGACAATTCTTTTTGGGAAAAAGTGAAACGGACTTTTTTATAGAATTTTGTAATGAAAGAGAGTCCCCCAAAACGGACTCTCTTTCTCACATTTCAAGGCCTTTGCTTTTTTTCCATTTCAGCTCGAGCGCTGTGACCGCTTTTGTACGTGCAATTGAATAAATCGTCAATGCTGCCCAAATAAATGTGAAGGCGAGCAGGTGATTTCTTGAAAAGTGTTCACCATAGACAAACACGCCAAGAAGGAGTGTTAAGGTTGGCGCGATATATTGCAGGAATCCCAGCATTGATAATGGAATGCGCTGGGCGCCTTTTGCAAAAAACAACAATGGCAAGGCAGTAGCAGCACCTGCACCAATCAGCAGCAGGTCAGTAGAGATGGACACAGACGCAAAAGCATTGCCGCCATTGTAAAAAAGTACGCCGATGTAAATGGCGGCAATCGGAGTCACCATCAAAGTTTCAAGCGTCAAGCCAATTTCCGAATCGACTTTGATCAGCTTTTTCGCGAGACCATATAAACCAAATGAGACCGCGAGTGTCAACGCAATCCATGGAAAGCTTCCGTATGAAATCGTCAAGACGAGAACGCCAATTGCGGCAAACAGCACCGATAAGTATTGTGCAGGCGAAAGTTTTTCCTTGAAAACAAGCATACCGAGCAAAACACTGACGAGCGGATTAATGTAATAGCCAAGGCTGGCTTGAATCATTTGGTCGGTATGAACTGCCCAAATATAAATAAACCAGTTGATACTGATCAACAAAGAAGCACAAGCAAGCGCAGCCGCTTTTCGAATGTTTTTCAGCTCCTTCAGCTGCTGCAAGAAGGCTTTCTGCTTTCTTAGAACAAACAAGACAGCAAGCATAAAAATAAACGACCAAACAATCCGGCTTGCCAAAATTTCATAGGCACTGACATGATGCAAAAACTTCCAATAGATCGGCAGCAATCCCCATAAAATATAAGAGAAGCCTGCGTAAATGGCCCCTAATCGTTGTTCATCATGATTCATTTCCTTCGTTCCTCTATTCTTTCTAGTATCGAAATATTTTTTATTATACAGGAAATGTGTGGATAGTGGGCTATAATTGCTTATGAAAAAATAAAAATCCGGGATTACACCCCCGGATTTTCCAGTTTATAAACGATTTGTCCATCAACAACCGTCATTGCGACTTGTATATCAGCAATCTGCTGCGGATCAATTTCAAATATATTTTCGGAAAGAACCGTGAAATCGGCGGCGTATCCTGCTTTAATGCGACCGCGGTCATGTTCATGGCAAATCGCATAAGCGCTTCCTTTTGTGAACAAGCTGACAGCTTCATAAACCGATAGCGCTTCTTCTGGCTTATATGCGATCTTTGCAGGATCATCGACGTTCGACCTTGTGACAGCAGCATGGATGCCGAGCAGCGGATCAGCTGGCTCGATTGGCGCATCCGAACCTCCGGCGCAAGGAATGCCTGCGTCGAGAAGAGTTTTCCATGCATAACAATATTTCATGTGCTCCTCGCCAATCCGCTCGACTACCCACGGGAAATCGGATGCTGTGAACATTGGCTGGATATCGAGGATTAACGGAAGCTTTTTTGCCCGCTCGATTAAATCGCTGCGTAAGATCTGGGCGTGGATCAGCCGGTCCCTTCCCTTACCTTGCAAAGAGCTTTTCTCCAGTGCATTTAAAGCGTACTCAAAGGCCAAATCGCCGATCGTATGAATCGCGACAGGCATCTCGTGTTCCCTCGCGTTTTTGACTAAATCAAGCAACTGTTGTTCTGTAAAAATGGCAACGCCGCTCGTGCCGGGTTCATCTGCATACGGGTGGCTCAGCAAGGCCGTTCGACCGCCCAGTGCCCCGTCCGCAAATATTTTAATTGCGCCAAATTCAATCCATTGATTTCCGCCGAGAAAAGTGCCACCCTCTTTATAAAGATCGGAAGCCACTTCATGGTGGACGAGAAGGTGGGCACGGAACCTCAATCCTTCATCTTCAATGACATGTTTAAATGTTTCATATGTCTTTTGAAAACCACCATAATAATTTAAATCCTCTGTGTGGGCCCCGGTCAGGCCGAGACGCCAGGCGTTTTTTATCGCTGCCCGCAACGCCTGCTGCAAATATTCTTCCTCGACATCAGGCAAAGCTGACAAAAGGAGATCCTGGGCCTGGTCCTTCAGAAGTCCAGTCAATTTTCCCGAATCACTCTTGTCAATGACCCCTCCGGGAGGACAGATCGTTGCCGAGGTTATATTGGCCGCTTTAAAAGCGAGCGAATTGGCGACTAAAGCATGGCGGCAGACGCGCTTGAGTAGCACGGGATGATCCGGGACAAGCGCATCCATTTCTTCCCGAGAAATAACTTCAGGATTTTCCCACAGATTTTCATTCCAGCCTTCCCCGATGATCCACTTGCCTGGTGCTGTGCGGTCCGCATATTCCTCTACAGCTTTAAATACCGCTTGCTTCGAGGTATGCCTGGAAAGATCAAGCCTGATCAGCGTCTCACCATGGCCGATTAGATGCATATGGCTGTCGACAAAGCCTGGCAACATTGTTTTTCCATGTAAATGATTGATTTCAGATATCTCGTTTTGATATTTTCCCTGAAGACCTGCGAAGGTTCCCGTTGCCATGACCGTGCCATTTTCCGTATAAATGGCTTCAACCTGCTCGCCTTCCGTCTCCATCGTATAAATTAGTCCACCGTGCCAGAGCGTTCCCATCATCCATTTCCCCTTGCTTTTCCATTTGAAAATGCAGACGGAATACGCCTGCATTTTTTGAATAAGTATACCAAATATCACGGGAAAACATCATCTTGTAAACTGCCGATCTGTGCGGACTGTAAGGTTCGATATATCCGGGATGTTCGACGATATTCTTCCCTAAGTTGATGATATATTCGGGAAGTTGACGATATCCTTCCCGAAGTTGACGATATCTTTCCAAACTTGACGATATATCCGGGAAGTTGACGATATCCTTCCAAGCTTGACGATATATTCGGCGAAGTTGACGATATCCTTCCAAACTTGACGATATATTCGGGAAGTTGACGATATCCTTCCAAACTTGACGATATATCCGGGAAGTTGACGATATCCTTCCCAAACTTGACGATATATTCAGGAAGTTGACGATATCCTTCCAAACTTGACGATATATCCGGGAAGTTGACGATATCCTTCCCAAACTTGACGATATATTCAGGAAGTTGACGATATTCTTCCCAAAGTTGAGAATATATCCGCTTATTATAGGATTAGTTCTCCTTCAACATCCCTAATTCCTTCTGGCGGAGTTCAATTCTCCTGATTTTTCCCGAAGTAGTTTTCGGCAGCTCGTCTAAAAACTCGAATTTTCTTGGGTATTTGTATGGCGCTGTTAATCCTTTGACATGATCCTGCAGGTTCTTGACCAGATCTGCTGAATTTCGATCAACACCATCGCGCAAAATAACGAACGCTTTGACGACATGTCCGCGGATTTCATCCGGGCTTGCGACGACGGCACATTCTTTTACAAAAGGATGTTTCACGAGCGCGTCTTCCACTTCAAAAGGTCCGATCGTGTAACCCGAGCTGACAATAATATCATCACCGCGCCCTTCAAACCAGAAATAGCCGTCCTCATCTTTCTTTGCCTTGTCACCGGTGATATAATAATCGCCCCTGAACTGCATCGACGTTCGCTCCGGGTCTTTATAATATTTTTTAAATAGAGCAGGTGTTTCCACATGGACGGCAATATCGCCGACCTCGCCAGGCTGGCATGGCTCTCCTTCATCGTTAACAATCTCTACACGGTTGCCAGGGGTAGGTTTTCCCATTGAACCAGCTTTAAGCTCCATCCCCTTCGTCACACCGACAAGAAGCGTATTTTCCGTTTGTCCGTACCCATCCCGGACATCAACGTTAAAATATTTTCTAAATGTATCAATCACTTCCCTGTTTAACGGTTCGCCTGCAGATACAGCACTGTGAAGATGTGAAAGCTTGTACTCATCAAGGTTGTCAGCCTTTGCCATCAGCCTGTACTCGGTTGGCGTACAGCACAGTACATTAACTTCATATTTGTCCAATAACGACAAATATTTTTTCGGCTCAAATTTGCCATGATAAACAAGGCCGGTTCCACCAGTTCCAAGAACTGATAAAAACGGACTCCATATCCATTTTTGCCAACCCGGCCCTGCCGTTGCCCAGACCACATCGCCTTCTTTAATAGAAAGCCACTTCTCGGCCGCTGTCTTCAAATGGGCATAGGCCCAGCCGTGCGTGTGCACGACCCCCTTCGGATTTCCGGTTGTTCCTGAAGTATATGATAAAAACGCCATATCGTCCCGCGAAGTTGCCGCGATTGCCATTTCATCTGATTCACCCACCATTTCTTCATCAAGGTCGGTCCAGTCTTCAGTTTTTCCGCCAATCACGAACTTTTCAAGGCCTGCCATTTCTCCGATATCGGAAAATTGCTCAACATATGGATAGTAGCTGACGATTGCCTTGACGTCACCATGGCTAATTCGATATTGTAAATCCTTACTGCGCAGCATTTCCGAACTTGGAATAACGACCAGCCCCGCTTTTAAAGCAGCAAAATACACTTCATAAGCCCGGATCAGGCGCGGGACCATGATTAGAACGACATCCCCCCGCCGCAGGCCGCTGCGAAGAAATACATTGCCAATTTTATTCGCATTTTTTATCAGCTGTTGATATGTAATTTCACTGGTTTCTCCTGTTTCATTTTCCCATTTAACTGCCAGTTTCCCCGGATCAGCTGCAAAACGTTCCATCTCACGAACCAAATTATATTTATCAGGTGCAATTAAGTCTTCCCGTTTCAAAAATATTCCCCCTCACATGAATTCTCTGCAAAATTATTATACTAAATTTTTCAACATTTTAAAATCACACAAAAAATAGGAGCAGGCGAGCCCGCTCCATGTAGCCATTTATTTTCATTGGGTTTAAGAAACTAAGCAGCATAACATCGCACTTCACTCAGGTTGAACCCCGGCATTTCGTGCCATCGCGTCTCCCTATCAATAGGATGTGCCAAACCTCCGAAAAACATTCGTATTTCGAAAACTTCTAGAACAGCTCATCAATTTCTTCTGCTTCGTTGCCGAATCCAGGTTTGATGATCAGCAGCTGCGTATCATTAACAGCTTTTTGAATATACGGTTCAAAATCGATAAAACTTTCATAGCGCTGAACTTTCTCGCGCCGCGGCTTCGTTTTCGGAGCCGCCGGTACAAAAACAGTACAGCAGTCTTCATACGGCCGAATTGAAATATCGTGTGTATCAATGCTGTGGGCAATCGACATAATTTCCGTTTTATCCATCGAAATTAACGGTCTTAAAATCGGTGTGTCGGTGACCTCATTGATTGTAAACATGCTTTCGAGCGTTTGGCTGGCAACCTGGCCGAGACTTTCCCCGGTGACGATCGCAAGGCCTCCCTGCTTTCGGCGCAATTCATCGGTTATTCTCAGCATCAGCCGCCTTGTCGTCGTCATTGTATAATTCTCCGGAATCTGTTTTTGGATCAGCTGTTGGATTTCAGTAAACGGAACGATATGGAGCGTGATAGCACCACTGACACCGGCAAGCTTTTCAGATAGGTCAATTACCTTTTGCCTGGCCCGTTCACTCGTAAATGGAGGGCTGTGAAAATGGACTGCTTCAATATCGACTCCCTTTTTCATCGCCAAATAGCCGGCTACAGGACTGTCAATTCCCCCTGAAAGCATCAGCATTGCTTTGCCGCTTGAAGCGACAGGGAGTCCTCCGGCACCGCGGATATTTTCGCAGGAAAGGTACACTGCCTCTTTCCTGACTTCAATTTGCAGATTAATATCAGGGTTTTTCACGTTTACCTTAAGACCGGGAATATTTTTTAACAAATATCCGCCAAATTCGTGATTAATTTCATCTGTGTTTAACTGAAACGTTTTGTCGCCTCTTTTGGCAGTAATTTTAAAGGTTTTCCCTTGCTCGTAAATTCGCGAGAACAGCTTCAACGCAGCCGATTTCATTTCATCAACATTCCGGTCGGTTTTAACGGCGAGGCTGAACGATTGGATTCCAAACACCCTTTTAAGTTTTACCGCAATTTCTTCTCCATCTTCGCCGTTAAGCAAGACATACATCCGATCACGGTCCGCCTCAACGGCAGCGTTTGGATAATCGCGCAAAACTCTTTGGATGCTTGCCTTAAGGAGGCTAATAAATTTATTGCGGTTTCTTCCTTTTGTTGATATTTCACCATAGCGAATAAGAATTCGATCATAATTCATGTTAATTCATAACCCTTCCCAATTTGTCTATCGCGTTCTTGATCGTGTCGATTACCTGGCCTGCTTCCTCTACTGTATTATCGTATGAGAGGCTGATCCGTACCGCACTGCCCGCCTCATCATCCGGAACACCCATCGCCAAAAGTGTTGAACTTGCCGTTTTTTGCTTTGATGAACATGCGCTAGTCGTTGAAACGTAAACTCCCTCTTCTTCAAGGGCGTGAACAAAAACCTCTGCTTTAAATCCTTTTATTGAAAAATTTAAAATATGCGGCGCAGAAAATTTTCGTGGAGTATGAATTTTTACGCCCACGATTGTTTGCAGTTCTTCCCTTAATTTTTCCTTGATTGCTTCCATTTGCTGCAAATGTTCTTCCCTTTTCGAGAAAGTCATTCGCATCGCTTTGGCCATGGCTACCATCCCGGCAACATTTTCTGTACCGCTTCTTATTTTCGATTCCTGGTTCCCTCCGGAAAAAAGCGGTGACAGCGTAAGACCTCCCTTTACAAACAGGGCACCCGTACCCTTCAACCCGTGAAATTTATGGCCGGATATGGTGCAAAGACCAATACCGCATTCATACATATCCAAAGGTACTTTTCCAATCCCCTGGACGTGGTCGACATGAAAGATGATCTTGTGGTAGTTTTTCAGCATATGACCAATTTCGCAAATCGGCTGGATTGTGCCGACCTCATTATTTACATGAATGACCGAGACAAGCATCGTTTCATCGGTTATAGCCTTTTCGATATCAGTGATCCTTACTCTTCCGTCAGAATCCGGTGCAATATAGGTTACGTTGAAACCATAATCACGTTTCAATTGTTCGATTGCTTCCCTGACGGAGGTATGCTCAACCTGCGTCGTGATGATGTGCCTGCCCCGTCCTTTATATGCCAGGGCGGCACCTTTAATCGCCAGGTTATTACCTTCCGTACCTCCGGATGTAAAATATATTTCGTTAGCCTTGACATTCATTAATTTTGCCAGCTCTGCTCTAGCACGTGAAAGCAGCTTTTCTGCCTGGGCACCGGCGCTGTGGAGTGAAGAAGGGTTGCCAAAGTAATCTGAGGACACCTTTACATACGAATCCAATACTTCCTTGTAAGGCTTGGTTGTCGCACTGTTATCAAAGTAAATCATCGTGTCTTCCCCCTTGTTTTTAAAACATTTATGCCAACTTTAAATGTTAACATAATCAATTGACGCAAATCCAGCCGTAATCGCAAACAAATTCAAAAAAAACAGGCCGCAACGTTGGCCTGTTTTTCTATTCCTTTGCTAATATCATTTCAATTTTTCTTAACGCACCCGGCTCGACTTCCTCTATAGATGTTGCCGCCTGCTCCAATGCCGCCTGGTAATCAAAGCTTCTAAATGCAGATTCTGCTTCAACAAGCCCTTTTGCGACAGATGGATAACGGCTTCGGTAACGGTTGCCATATTGGATGACTTTTTCAGCAAGCATCGCGTTTTCAACAAGTTCAAGCGTTGTATTTGCCAGCTTTTCGACCGTTAAAACGGCTACTTCCAAATACCTCTGTACCGCCGGGATATCAAGAGGCTTTTCCTCCAGCTTCAGCACCACATTCTGAATACTCTCATTGGCATCATCCAATAAATATTGATATGTATGCGATAGGCCCGGAATATTGCTTTTCGATACCGATCTGATCGTCTCAGCGATCTTCTTCTTTAGCTCAGCAACTTTTTCATGCGCCGACATTTCATCTTTTCGGAGTGTCTGGAGCTTCTGCGCATATTCTTTCTGTTCATCCAGTACGGCTTCAAGCAACTGCTGGACTTCTCTTAACTCTTCGCCTAATACCGATTGTGCAGTATCATTCTCAGCCAGTCTTGTCTCAAGTACCAGATGCCTTTTCGCAAGCTCTGACAAATGCTTCTCCATTTCAGCCAGATTCTTCAGATCATTTTCCGCCAAATGATAGCTCTGTTGGACTGAAAGAGTCTCGGCCTTCAACTGTTCTTTTTCATTAAGCAGCTTTTCCAGGAAGTTTTTTATTCCCTGTCCATGCTGGCTTATAAAGCGTTTCGCATCTACTTCCCGTTCAAGAAGATCGAATAAATTTTCGACACTTTCTTTTAATGCCTGGATTCCGTTCTCCACTTCGGAAATTTCAGCCTGTTCGAGATAAGCCACGTATGCGGCCAGTTCTGTTTCAAGCCTGTCGGTTTCCTTGTCAAGCTGGAGATGGTCCAAAACATACCCTTGAGCTGTCATCTCCCGGCAACCCTCTTTGACTTCATGAATATGGCCAGGAATCGTTGACTGGCATTCCACCAATAAATGCGGCAGATTTTCAAGGCAGTAGTTGATTTTTTCAAGCTCGTCCTTTATGACAAGCACCACTTCCCGCGCTTCAAGATAATTGCCCTGGTTCGTCTTATCATCGAAATCCTCGAATTTCGCCATAACACTGTCCAAATTTTGTTCAAGCTTTGCTTCAGCTTTTCCGTAATTATGCCTGTGCGCAAGCAAAGTTTTTTTATTTTCGCGGTATTGTTCCTTTAATCCGTCGATCTCTGCGCGGTTTTTTTCTTCGCTGCCGACAAGTTCATGAAGTTCATGCAGGATGCTTTTTATCTGTTCTTCTGTTTCAGTAAGCTCCCGCTCTATTCTTGACTGCACTTCTTTCGATTTGCCAAAGCGATATTTATCGATAAACTCTTCTGCGTCGAACAAAAGGTCTTCAACAGCCGGCAGCCGCGTCGTCACGATCTCGTCCCATTCTTCGCGCCAGCGTTCAAACAGTTTCTCTGTTTGCCCGGTCATATTTAACTGTTTAACCTTTGACATCTCATCCAATACAGGCCGATTCATTATATCAATCTTCCAGCCTTCCAGCCGGTCAATGTCATGATAAAATTTTTTTCTCAATAAAAAGCCGCTTAAAAATAAAATGATAATAATGGCTAATCCGCCAATGATGTATTCCATTGTAAACCCCCAGTTTACACACCGAATTTGGAGCAATTGTACGGTTCTATGTAAAAAATGAATAAAATGTGTTTTCTTAGTTTTTATGATACCATGTAAACGACAATTTTTGACTAATAATTTCACTTTTTCTTGAAATAGCAACAAAAATTCGGCTATTAGCTTATTTCAAGTCGGGATATTCCTCATAAAATATCCCAGTATTAAAAAAAGCTGATGGGGACCCCTTAAATAAAAAAAGGAGGGCGGCAAATGCTGAAGGATGGCCATATTCATACAAAATATTGTCCGCATGGAACAGCGGATTCATTTTCCGAGTACATCGAAAAAGCCATTAAACTCGGTTTTCAGGAGATAACTTTTACCGAGCATGCACCGCTTCCGGAGCAGTTTGAGGACCCGGCTCCAGGAAAAGACAGTGCCATGAATCCTGAATTACTGGATGCTTATTTTGCTGATCTCGACGTTTTAAAGAAAAAATTTGCCGGTGTAATCAAAATAAACACAGGCTTGGAAGTCGACTTTATTGAAGGATATGAAGAGGAAACACGGAGGTTTTTGGACAAAGTGGGACCTAAACTGGATGATGCCATTTTATCTGTGCACTTTTTAAAATATCGCGACAGCTATGACTGCCTCGATTACAGCCCTGAAGTTTTCGGACAAATGATCGAAAAGTACGGGACAATCGAAGCGTTATATGAGCGCTATTTTGATACATTGCTTTTATCAATCAAAGCTAATCTTGGCCGCTATAAGCCGACGCGGATCGGGCATATCACCCTTGTCAGGAAGTTCCATAAAAAATTTCCTGCCGCATACGATTACAGCGAAAGACTTGCTGAGATTCTTCTCGTGCTGAAAATTTACGATTACGCACTTGATTATAACGGAGCTGGAACCGCAAAACCGCTGTGCCGGGAGCCTTATCCGCCAGACTGGATTGCTGAAAAAGCAGTCGAGCTTGGAATTCCCCTTGTTTATGGTTCTGACGCACATCAGGCAAAAGAGCTGGGACAAGGACGTGAACAGATGGCTTTTATCCAGCTCCCTGAATAGCCAGTACCCGCTCGCGCTCACTTGTGCATAACATCCGTTCAATCCAAAGGACGAGCTCCTGTTCATACATTTTCAAAAAGTATTGTTCATGCGGAAAAACATGGAGCACTTCGGTTGCATATTGAATATTTAAAAAAGGCATCATTAAAAGTCCTTTAAACTGGATGATCGTATACGGAATCGACTGGATCGAAAATTCGCCAGCTTCGATTCCTTTTTCAAGCACCGTTTTAAAATAAAAGCGTTCTTTAACATAATAAGTGGACATAATTTCCCTGACAACTTGAGAGTCAATCGACATTTCCCTTAAAATAAATCTTGTTAAATGAATATTCTCACACTGGTATGCAAGAAGATTTTTGCCGATCTCCTTTAAACAATGGGCGGCCCCGAGCTCAATCTGTGCAAAGCCTTTTTCGATCTCTGCCATATAGTTTTCAAAAAAGTTCATAAAGCAATATTCGAGCAGGCCGTGCTTATTATGAAAATAATAAGCAATATTGGCGGGATTCACCTCTGCTTTTCGTGCGATGTCCCGGATCGAAATTCCATTGTATCCTTTTGTATTGAAAAGCATAATGGCCGCCTCGACAATCGCATCCTTACAATTTTTTTTCACCTTTTCCTCCTCCAGTCTGATTCTGTTCGATTAAAAGTAGTATATGAATGAATTTCATAAAGCAATTCTTTAGTGAAAAACGAACAGTCCTTAATGTTAAGGTAGTATTATTCGTTTCCTACGCATACTCCTGTATATCTGGACAACTTTGTTCTTTTTCGGTTTAGCTTGTTACATTGTGAAATTGACTCATATAAGTAACATTCTTTGCATCTCTTGACTTTCCTTTATATAATTATCGACAAAGTACCCGCTTTTCAGCGGATTATGCTACTGTGAAAGATAAAAACTCAGGAAGTGAGGTGAACGATGATGTTTGAGGTCGATTCCTATCAGGGTACACGGGAAGATAATTACGAAATGGTGATAAAACAGCTTAATGCTCTATTGGAAGGGGAACCAAATCGGATTGCGAATTTAAGCAATGCGTCTGCCCTGTTAAATCAATTTTTGGACCGGGTTAACTGGGTAGGCTTTTATTTACTTGAGGACGATGAGCTCGTGCTCGGGCCGTTTCAAGGGCTGCCGGCCTGTGTACGCATTCCAGTCGGAAAAGGTGTGTGCGGTAAAGCGGCGCAATTGCAGGAAACGGTAAGGGTGGAAGATGTTCATCTGTTCCCGGGCCACATTGCGTGTGATGCGGCATCACAATCGGAAATCGTTATTCCATTGCTAAAGGATGGAAAGCTGCTTGGAGTTTTGGATATTGATTCCCCTGAAAAAAACCGCTTTGATGTGTTGGATCAAGCCAAGCTTGAGAAGCTTTCCGAATCACTTGTCCAATATTTGTAAAGTGTGAAAACAGCCTGACCGGATTCGGCCAGGCTGTTTTTCTGTACGCCGTCAATTCATCTTCGCAAAAGCCTGGGCCAAATCGTCTTCGATGTCCTGCCACGCTTCCAACCCAACTGACAGGCGGAGGAGATTGTCCTCAATCTCCATCTGTTTTCTCGTTTCTTGTGGTACAACAGCATGCGTCATTGTCGCCGGGTGCTGGATTAAAGTTTCTGCATCCCCGAGGCTGACAGCAATTTTGATTAAGTTCAATTGATTCATAAACTGCTGTGCATCATGCTTGGTTCCTTTGATTGTAAATGAAATGAGTCCGCCAGGCTTGCGCATTTGTGTCGCGGCAATTTTATAATCACTGTGTTCTTGATCACCCGGGAAAAAAATGCGATCGACTTGCGGATGTTTTTTTAAGAAAGAGGCAAGTTTTTCAGCATTTTCACAATGGCGATCCATTCGGACAGGCAATGTCTTGAGCCCGCGCAAGAGCAGCCAGGCGTCAAAAGGAGCAATGATTCCGCCGATATCCTTCAATGTCGTTTTACTTACCATGTCCATGAATGCACGCGTGCCGACTGCCAGGCCTGCAATTACATCTCCATGTCCGCAAATATACTTTGTCGCACTATGAATGACTACATCGCAGCCAAGGCTTATCGGCGTCTGTAAATATGGTGAACAAAATGTATTATCGACAATGATCGGGATTCCTTTTTGCCTGCCCACTTCGGCTACCATCTGCAAATCGACCAGTTTCATCGTCGGATTAATGGGTGTTTCCACATAAATGCATGCTGTTTCAGCCTTGATACCCGCAACCAGCTCTTCCTTTGTCCCCATCCTCGAAAAATCATGGGTTATAAGAAACTTCTCATTCAACAGGCTCAGCAATCCGAATGTACAGCCATATACACCCTGCGAGCATAATATGTGGTCGCCGGCCTTGAGCAAAGCAAATAAAACTCCAGAAACTGCCGCCATACCAGAGCCAAAAGCAAGACCTGCTTCGCCATTTTCAAGCTCTGCTATCCGCGTTTCAAGAAGTTTAACGGTCGGATTTCCAAGCCTTGAGTAAATAAAACCAGGCTCTTCACCGGCAAAGCGCTTTTCTCCTTGTTCGGCATTGTCGAAAGTAAACGTGGATGTTTGATACAGGGGTGGCACCAGGCTCCCCTGGAAATGGCTGGAATCATAGCCTGCATGAATAACACTTGTTTCAAACCGTTCTTTTTTCATTCCTAACCCCCTCCGCTCATTGGAAACGCTTACATTATTGTGATTTATCATATTTGCCCTCTTTTAGAATATGATATTTTTCGAGGAAAGGAAAGGCTTGTCCGTGAAAAAAGCCGGTCCGCTGGAATAAAGATTCGCGCGAACCGGCCTGCCTTGTTTTATTTAAAAATCAGTTTATCGCCCAGTATCGTTCCGGATTCTTCCTTCTGGATGACTACTTTATTTTTTCCGCTCCCTTTCGCCAGATAGAGAGCACGGTCCGCTCTTTTAAATAAATTAATGCTCGTATCTGATTTTTCAGAATTCCAGTGCGATACCCCGCAAGAAATCGTGATTTGCGGTGATGTATTTTCGGCGACCTTTTCAACCAGCCTTTCGGCAATAACAACCCCCGCTTCAAGGGGAGCTTTTGGCAAATAGATCGCCAGCTCCTCCCCGCCCCATCTTGATCCAATATCCGTCGAACGGATATGGGTATTAATGATGTTTGCCACCTGAATGATTACTTCATCACCGATCTGGTGGCCGTACGTGTCGTTTATAGATTTGAAGTCATCGATATCAATCAAGATAAACGTGCCCTGTCCATCCGTTTCGATTGACATGTCCATTTTCTCATTCAAATAGTTCCGGGAGTATAGCTTTGTTAAATGATCGGTAACCACCATTTTTTCGAGTTCTTCGCGAAGCATTGAATTAGTAAATGCCAGTGTTGAGTGATGGATGAGTGATTGAAGCAGCTTAAAAGCCTCAAAAGAAAAATGATACGGTTGTTTATGCATGACAAGCGCAAAACCCTTCAACGTTTCGCTTTGCACCATCGGAACCGCCATGATCGATTTAAAGCGGGGAGCCCGCTCACCATTGTGCAAATTTAAATCGCCAATAAATAAAGAATCCTTTTCTTTCTTGATTTTATCTTTTATATATTTAATATAGACTTTCGCCTCTTCAGTAAAATAAAATGGGCTGCTGCCCTGCATAACCTCTGTTTGTTCAAGGTCTTCGGAAAGAAGAATAAAGCCTGCTTCCCGAGCATCAAACCATTTCATGATTTGCTGTGACATATAGCTTATCGTCTCGGTAAGCCTGAGATTTGAATTAAGCTGATGGGATGTCTCATTAATGAGCTGAAGATCCGAGATTAACCGCCTTGACTGCTGGTAGAGCTGGGCATTTTCTAAAGCACCGCCTGCCGTGTTGGAAAGGAGCATGATAAACTCAACCTCATTTTTCGGAAAAACAACTGTATTCGGAGCAATGACCTGTAACACGCCGTATACTCCCTGTCTTCCTTTTAACGGGGCATAAAGCACGGATTTTCTGTCTTGAACGGAATCCTCAATCTGGACCAGCCCGGTTACATAAGCCTGCATGGCGGCAATATTTTCGCTGTCATATTCCAGATCTCTTACCGGCAAATCGCCATGGCTGTTATTATCCTGTGAAAGCAATAAATAATAAGTAAAAGATGGATACACTTCTTTAAGCGTGCCGATGATCTCACCAAGGACGGCGTCCATGTCCATGGAAGAATGAAGCTTTTCCGTGATGCGAAAAAGCTGCCTGTAACGCTTCTCGTCAACCACTATTTTCGAAAGGCCACGGACTTTTTTCAGAAATGTGACACATTCTTTGCTTATATTTATCAACAATTGATCGGAAAGTGCTGATTGGCTGCCCGGATTTTTTTGTTTAATGAGCAAAAATCCATGAATTCGCCCTTCTTCCTTGAAGACCAGCGACAAATCGCATTCGCCAAAAACTGCCAGGGGAGCTCCGGAGCGGTAAACTACTTTTCCTTTCAATAATTGTTCATACTCTTCCGACGTAACAATAGAAGCAAAAGCAGCTGCGTAAGCACTCTTTTCTGTGGAAGCTTCGATGACGAGCTCTTGATTCCATTCACTTGACGCCAGCAAAGTTACCTCACTGGCATGCAGCAGGCTCTTGATTGAGCCAATCATCGCATCAAGTAAAAGCTCATCACGTAATAAACCGCTTTCGACGTCAAACAAATCAAAAAAACGGCTTTTTAAATTTAGTATAATATTGTCTTCAAGCAATTCCATTCCATCATCACCTATTATCTTACAGGGTTATCACAGGAAAGTCCGACTGGCCAGCAATTGATTTTTTTAGATAATTGAGTAAATTTAATTCGTTTTTCGGTTAAGCTTAGTACTTTGTGAAATTCACTCAACTAGTTATATATACATGCCGTTTCGAATTAATTTTTAATATTCCTCATTATACCATATCTTTGTACTCATGACTCTTTACCTGCGAAATATTTATTGATTTGACCTTTGGTGTATGAGTAAAATGTTTGTAGGAGAAGAATTTCCCTTCTCATCCAGATAATGGCGTAGCCGT
>NZ_PGVA01000016.1 GCF_002860125.1 Bacillus canaveralius | reverse complement strand
TTGATTTTTATTCCATTTTTTCATCCTTGACTTTTTCATAGATTTTTTGTGCAACGCTAGTGAATGGAAATAGACTTTTCATAGATTTTCTCGCTTTCATACCAGCTTATCTCCATCCATTTAGTGGGATTGTCGTTACTTTTTAGACAAGTGGTATGAAAGTTTACATATTTATGATAAATCTCTGCTGCTTTTTCTTGAATTTCAATAAACTCTTGTTCTTTTCCTGTTTCAATATGGTACTGGTATACTTTTACAAACACAAACTCCCACCATCCTTGCAATTTACTTTATCTCTTGCAAAATTAACATAGGATTTCGAAGCGACTCATTTCAGCTTTAATCGATATACTGCAGATCATGATGCTGACACCATTCGATTGCGATTTTTTTAAATTCTTCATCTCGAAAGGAATACCATTGATCCTCAATTCCAAAATCATGAATTTTATTCTTAAATCTCCTAAAGGCACCTTTTCCATCAATAGCATCAAATAATCTGTCTTGTATTCTTTTATCTTGTACTGAATAGCAAAAGTCTTCCATAATTCTATATTCATTAATATCATTTTTTGTTGGAAGTTCTATATATTTTTCGTCATTCCCAAGGACATCAATCGCAATTTCCAGTTCCTCCTGCTGCCATTCGGATAAATTCTCGAATGAGTCTAATTCTTCAGCATCCTGGAAGTTTTCATGAGATACGGAAATTACTTCACCAGTCTCTTTATTTAGAAAAGTATATGTATCATCAAACTGCATATCAATTCCTTCAATAACATCTCTAAGCTTAATTTTAGCGCTCATGATTATTTCCTCCGTTATTATTAGAACTTCACATGAAACCCACGTTCATACACATTTTCAGAAACCAAATACATTATTTCTATCAAGATTGATTTTAAAACAAATACAGATTATTTTCCATTTCTCTTCTCCAAGTATTCAGCTAAAAAAAGCGTCCGGATAAGTGAGTTCACCATGGACTTTATTAAGTTCCCCGACCTTCAATTCACAAACCATGAAAACCTCATCGGGGACATCAAATTGCCTTAACTCCAACCGATACTTTCTCGCCGGTTTAAATCCGAACTTAGGATAATAATCCGGGTGGCCGATTAATAAAACCAATCCGTAGCCCAGGCCCTTGCATCTTCGCAGTCCTTCCTGCATCAGCTTGGTTCCGATCCCTTTCTTTTGGTATCCAGGCCTAACTGCTATTGGTGCAAGAACAATCACTTCATATTCTTGATTTGGATTCTTTACTTTAGCTTTGCTTAAGAGGATATGGCCGGCGATTTCTCCTTTTTCTTCTGCGATGATCGACAATTCCGGAACAAATTCCTCGGATAACCGGATTCTTTCGATCAGTTTGGATTCATCGTCTCTCTCACCAAAAGCAAGATAATTTAATTGGTAAACCTTTTTATAATCACTGGCTTTTTCTGTTCGGATATTCATTGTCACTCAACTCTCTATATTTCAATTAAAGTATTAAACCTAAAACAGGGGGAAGCATTAGCATCAAAATAGAATCGTTAACAATAGATTCGAAGTTTTTACCGGAAGTTTTTCTCTGCCATTTCCAGAATACCAGCCAGAAAACTGCCATCTATTTCGATACAAAACAAAAAGCAATATTAAGATGCCCAAAACACCCATCCAGTTATAATCGTCTACGTTAATCCCCGTACTCGCATATACATTTATTAACAGCTCCGTCATGATACCGCCCAGAATAAAAAATATAAAAACAATTCGCAGCAACTCCAACAGAATTTTCATTCTTCTTCCCCCAATAATGTCCAATACATATTTTACTATAAACAACCAATGATCTATGAGAATAAATCCGTAAATTTTCATAAATTAAAAAATTACTTTGTACCTATTTACGAAGCTGGAATCAATTGGTATTCCTACCTTTTTTCTTGCTTATTATTGCTGGAGTACCAATTAACACTATGAATATGTGGTAAAATATTCGTAATCCGAACATAGAGGGAGGTATGGTCATGAAAATAAGTGTGTTTCTTGATGATTACCGGCCTTGTCCACCAGGATATATTTTGACCGATAATATTGATGAATGTCTCAACCTGTTAGTGCATTTTCATGTCGAACATTTGTCGTTGGACCATGATCTGGTCAATAAAACGAGAAACGGGTTAAAGCTTGTGCACTTAATGGTAGAGTACCAGCTGTTCGCAGAACGCATTACGATTCACTCCGCCAACTCCGTCGGTGGTAAAGCCATGTATCAGTTTTTAAGAGAAGCACAAAACGACCTCAAGATGCCTCACACCATCAAAATTATCTTGCGCCCCTTGCCTTTACATTAAGGTCTGGCAGATTTGACCCTCTGACGATAATCCTTTTCACCCTGTCCAGACCGTCCCTCAGCCTAATGACCAAATCGCTTTCTACGTTTCGCTTAAATAAACTCGCATTTCGCTTAATTATTATTTTTTCCGCTTAAATAATCGTATTTCCGCTTAATTATTCAAGTTTCCGCTTAAATCCCGGGAATTTCCGCTTAATTGATCCTCTCAACATTGACGGGCAGGCTTAGAATTTCTTGAACTCCCTTTAAATAAGGCTTGTGCCAATGGCGGAATGCTGGTCCAACTAAAACAAGTGTAAAACAAGCTGAATCTGATGAAAAAACACACAAAAACCCCCCCTTTTTGTCTCCAAACAGGGGGGTTATAATCGAACCTTCCATTTAAAAATTCCAACAGAAATAAATGTTTCCACTTCTTTAATCTGATAAAATATAGAATAAAGATCATCAGTTAAGCGGGGTAATTGTATGGATCACTTACATTCCCAATATGTTAGAGGCATTAAATTGAAAAGAGATAAAGTTCCTTCATTTAATGACTATCCTTTTAATCTCCCAAGCATTCATTCATTAACCGAACTATCTCTCCATCCAAATGTCACTTTCATTGTCGGTGAAAATGGGGTGGGCAAATCAACCTTTTTAGAAGCCATTGCCGTTTCGCTCGGATTTAATCCAGAAGGAGGTTCGTTGAACTTCAACTTCACCACTTATGACTCTCATTCCGTTCTCGAACATTACCTTAAAGTGATAAAAGGCGTATTGCGGCCCAAAGATGGCTTTTTTCTTCGAGCGGAAAGCTTTTATAATGTCGCTTCCAACATAGAAAAAATGGACAGTGAACCAGCACCCGGCCCCCGGGTAATTGACTCGTTTGGCGGAGTTTCACTCCATGAACAATCACATGGCGAAGCTTTTTTTTCGACCTTCACAAATCGTTTTCGCGGCAACGGCATTTACATTTTGGATGAACCTGAGGCGGCCCTTTCACCAATCAGGCAATTATCGATGATCGCAAGGATCCATGATCTGGTGAACGAGAATTCTCAGTTTATCATAGCGACCCATTCCCCGATCATCATGTCTTATCCATCCTCCAAAATATTTGAGCTTAGCGAGGACGGAATCAATGAAACAGCCCTGGAAGAAACCAATCACTACAAAATCATGAAACAATTTTTCGATGATAAAAATAGGCTGCTTCATCATTTGTTATTGGATTAAGCTTTTCCATTTCATAGAAAATTGATTAGTAATATGATCGCACTTGCAATCGGAGTAATAACCATTCCGTATCGCAATAGAACTTGGGGAAGTTTCTTGGTTAACTTCGCTCCAATGTAGGTCCCAACTATCGTTCCAAGAGCTACTTTTAAAAACAACAGAGTGTCAAAATAGCCGTTTACGATGTAGCCAGCAGATGCGAACATCGAAATGGGTACAATAACCAACATCGTAGTTCCTGCGGCGAACCGCATTGGAAAATGCAGCCATTTTATGAGTGACAACTGGATAAAGGGAGCTGCACCGATCCCGAAAGTTCCTGAAATCAAGCCATTACCGAGCCCGATTAGGCTATAGCCAAGAACCGCCGGATTTGTTCTCTCTTCCTCAACCCTGATGTTCACTCTAGTTTTTAACCAAAGAAGTACTGCTGAAATGACTAACACTGTCATTGTAAAAAACATCAGCACATTCGGGTCTATGAACACGGTCAATCTGGTCCCAAAGAAAGCACCAATTCCCCCGAACAAACCGACAATTAAGCCTTCTTTTAAATATAGATTCCCTTCTCGAAAGTGACTCCAACTTCCTGACAATACGCTAAAGAACATGACAGATACGGCAGTGCCTAATGCGGTATGTACGGGGATATGGAAAATCGTCACAAGTATAGCAATGATAAAACCGGAGCCCCCAGCTCCAACAAATCCCAACACGAACCCTAACAATAGCATCGTTACAATCAATAACATCTTTTACCTAAGCATCTCAGGTGTTTTCATATGCCAATCCGTTTCCTTTTGAAAAAGAAACCCGGCATCTATTAGCTTTTGCTCGTGCATCGGACCGGCAACTAGCTGCATTGCCATTGGCAGATGATTGATTTGTGTGTATCCAATAGGAATGGTCAGAGTTGGGACACCTGCATTTGTAAATGGAAGATTGTAGGCAGGTGATCCTGTTTCTGAAATCCCTTTTGGTGCGGGTGTTGGTGAGGCTGGGGTAATTAACAAATCTACATCTTTAAAGAGTTCGGTCATTTGTTCTCTAAAAATAGATCGGATTCGTTGCGCTTTCAGATAATCATTTGCTTTAATTTGTAAGCCTTCTTTAATAAACTGCTGTAAATAGGGACCGAAAAGGGCCGGTTCTTTCAAATATTTATCTGCATGATAATGGGCTGTTTCCGATTTCATCACGATGTGTTGAGCAGCGTTGGCCGCTTCCAAACTGCCGGGCAAATGAATAGAAATCGTTTTAAAACCTATGTTCTGAAGCACCTGAATCGCGTCTTCGATAGACTTTTGCAATTCACCATCAGTGTCTTTAAAATATTCATCTATTACAATGCCGATCTTATAGTCTTTCTTTTCCCGTAAGCAGAGATCTTGTTTTGGCAATGTCCAAGTGGATGAATCATGTTGGTCCGGCCCGGAAATTTCATTATAGACAAGGACTGTATCCTCAACCGTTTTTGTAAAAGCACCTATATGATCCAAGCTCCAGCTGGCGGGTATCACACCGGCCTTGCTTATTCTTCCATAAGTTGCTTTTAACACTGTCAAGCCATTATAGGCAGCCGGTCTTGATAATGATCCGGCTGTTTGGGTCCCCAATGCCATTAAAGTCATACCTGCAGCCATGGCTGCTGCCGAACCGGAGCTTGATCCGCCAGGCGTGTGGTTTAAATTCCATGGATTCCTAGTTTCCGGTGGGCCTCCCCAGTTAGCAAATTCTGTCGTCGTTGTTTTGCCGAGTAAAATAGCCCCTGCATCAGATAATTTTTGAACCACGGTAGCATCCTGATCAGGTGTAAATCCTTTTAATGCCTTTGATCCGCCTTCAGTGTTTATTCCTTTCGTATAAATGATGTCCTTTGCTGCATATGGAATACCATATAGCTGTGAAAACGTTTTAAACTGATTCACTTTGTGCTCTAACTCTTTTGCTCTTTCAATAGCGCGGTCTTTTTCAATTGTTACCCAGGCTCTTATGGTTGGCTCTGCCTGTTCGATCTGTTCTAAATATAATGAAACCAGCTCAGTTGGGGATATTTGTTTTTCTCTTAATAATCGGTGGGCATCTGCAATCGTCAAGGAAAACATAGACGTCTTAATCAATTGTAACGACTCCTTTCGGTCCAAAAAGCGGAACTGTCTCTCTCTTAATTTCATATTTTCTTACTTTCTGAACTTCACTCGAATAAGAATGATATAAATCTCCTTGTAAAAAATCCAAAAAGTTTAACCTATTCCTTTGTTCTTCTACTTTTTTACCATCGATTTCGAGGATAATGTGCTTCCAAGGTTCACTGTCTAAATGAGGTTGCACAGCATTTCCGCTTGGATCAAAGGCACAGCTTAACCCAAAGAATCGTGATGTTAACTCCCGGCCTTCAGCTTTAAGTGTTTCGTCTCCTGCCTTATTAACCCCGACAACATAGAGGCCATTTTCTCTGGCTCTGGCCTGGCACTCGGAAAGCCATGCTGCCTTTCGCTCTTCTCCTCCGGCTGCTGTTGGAATGATGATTAATTCTGCCCCCTGCAACGCGAGAGCCCTGGCAGCTTCTGGAAAGGAACGATCGAAACAGATGAGAATACCAACCTTATAGCCTTTTACATCAAAAACAGGAAATTCAGTTCCCCTCTTAAAATAACGAGTTTCATCCGTTGTTAAAGTTGGGAGTGCCAATTTTGGAATATGTGTCTTCCGATAACTGCCGATATATTCTCCTGCATCAGAAATCATAATTGCCGTATTATAATAGCTAGTGTTTTGATCATCTGCATATTTTTCAAATATGGTAATCACAACATACACACCCGAATCTCTTGCTTTTTGAGAAAAAAATGTAAACGTTTCGCCAAGTAAAGGTTCTGCTAATTCAAAAAAGCTTTGATCATCTATCGGGCAAAAATAAGGAGTCGTCATTAGCTCGGGGAAAACGACCAGGTCTGTTCCTGGATTATCGTGAATAGCATGATCAAATTGAGCAGCCAGCATTTCAAGACGATCAGTATAACTTTCTCCATTTAAATTGGGACCACTTTGCAGTCCAACTATTGTTAATTTCATAACTAGACACCTCCTCCTTGTCATTCACCAGGAATAAACTCTGAATTCACAATATCTTCATACTTCATTTCGTTTTTTATATTTCCTACAAATTTCTGCATATCGATAGCTGTTTTAAAAGCTTCCGTAGTAATCTCGACATTTTCCGGATAAACGTTGCTGTCAATCATACGTTGAACAGCTTGATCAATAACGTCTCCGTCCAGTTCCGGAAACTCTTTTTTAGCTACTTTCTTTGCAGTTTCCGGGTCTTTATGGATTAGTTTTAGAGATTCGTCCATAGCTTTTACAAATCGTTTTACTAGCTCAGGATTTTCATCGATGATTTTTTGAGACGTATTGAAAGTAGAGAATGCATAGTCGGGATATTCTTTTGTGAAATCGTAAACTAATTCCAAACCTTCAGCTAAGCCCTGCTCTACCTGTGGCTGATAAGCGACCGCAATATCCGCTTCCCCTGCCAGTACGGGGCCCAGTTCAGATCCGTTTTGGACTTCAGTTACTTTTACATCGTTTTGATAATCAAGTCCGTTATCTTCGAGCAAGCGTTTGAGTAGCGTATTCGATGTGCCTGGAGCTAACCCGACGATGATTCGTTTTCCTTTTAAATCTGCCGGTGAATCAAACACAACATCTTTATTAGCAAGCACCCAGACAGGAGCGCTATTTGCTACTGCACTGACAGCTTTTGCATCGCCGCCTTTTTCATTGGCAAAACCTACGTGCTCCGGACCATGTACTGAAAATTGTGCTTCGCCGGAAAGCACGGACGTCAATGCGGTCGGGCCGGTACCGGCAGAGCGAATATTAGAGATATTTATATTATTTTCTTTAAACACACCTTCATGGAAACCCACATACAGTGGTAAATAAAGAAGAGTGTGGAAGGCCTCTGTTATAAGAACAGTGTCCATTTCACCATCTTTTTCAGCCTGGGCTGAAGAAACTCCTGCGTTACTTCCAGAACAAGCTGACAGAGTCACAACAAGTATAGATAGTAGTGTGATAATCGAATATTTTTTCATTGAAAAATCCCCCATCTGAACTGTTATTGATTTTCACTTTGTTTGTTCATTGCATCCCAAGGAATTAATCGAGACTCCATTTTCGATACAACAACATAAAGAAAGATCGCAACTGCCATTAAAGTTAAGACTCCCACCCAGACAACATTTAAGTTAAATAGATTTCCAGCGACGAAAATCATTCTTCCAAGTCCTTTATCAGAAGAGATAAACTCTCCCCCAATAACAGCAATTAAGGCAAAACCTATATTTAATCGGAATGCGGAAATAATCCAGGGCATGGATGAAGGAAAAACAACCTTTTTAAAAATTTGGCCTTTGGACGCTCCGAGTGATCGCATTAAATTGACAAGATTTGAATCGATTTGATGTGTTCCCTGGTATGCTGAAAGCAACGCCACGATAAACGTAGCAATACCGGCTAAAGCAATCTTCGAGAACATCCCCGAGCCAAACCAAATAATAATCATCGGTGCAAGGGCAATTTTCGGCAGGCCGTTTAAAGCGACAATAAAGGGGTCAATAATTCTTGCAAATGTTGTAGAATACCATAATAGAAGACCGACAACAGAACCTAAAACACTGCCGATAATAAAGCCCATAATCGTTCCATAAACAGTTGCCAGCATATCACTGAAAAGCTGCCCGCTTTGAATAAGACGAACCGTTTCATTTAATATGCCAAGCGGAGAACCCATCAAAAAAGAATTGACCCATTGCAGATAAACTGCCAGTTCCCATATAGCCAATAGAGATAAAACAATTCCCAGTCTTGAAATATTATAAAGCACGATGGGATTGAGCTTCTTTTTCTTTTGCCGGGCTTTTGTTTGAATAATCTTTCCAGTACCGACTTGTGTTAAATCCATTATAACTCCCTCCCAATTTGAATATCTAAATCGGCCCAAATACTTTCAAAAAAATGATTATATCGATGATCGGATCTAGCCTTCATAGCGGAACTGTATTCTTTGGCAAGGCCCACTTCATAGATTTTCTTTACCGAAGTCGGCCTTTGGGTCATAACGGCGACCCGGTCCGACATCGCAATCGCTTCACCTATATCATGTGTAATTAAAACGGCTGTTTTGCCGAAATCTCTTAAAATTCCCAGTATTTCCTCTTCCAGTACTAATCTTGTTTGATAGTCTAAAGCAGAAAAAGGTTCATCCAAAAGAATAATGTCGGGGTCGATTGCCAGGGTGCGAATGAGTGCAACCCTTTGTCTCATTCCTCCCGATAATGTGGAAGGATAGGCGTTCGCAAAGTCGGAAAGTCCATATTTCGCCAAATAGGCCAACCCAATTTCTTCACGTTCCTTCTTTGCTTTCCCCTTTACCTCAAGTCCGAGACTAACGTTGTCGAGGATTGTGCGCCAGGGAAATAATAAATCTTTTTGCATCATATAACCTACATGACCAGTTGAACTCGAAATATTTTCCCCCTTTACCGTTACATGTCCTGCCGACGGTTCCATGAGACCAGAGATAATATTAAACATAGTACTCTTTCCGCAGCCACTCGGACCAATAATACTAATAAACTCCTTTTCTTTAATATCAAGTGTGATATCTTTAATAACCTGAATCACATTATCCTCTTTATCAACAAAATGTTTCTTTATTCCTTGCAATTCAATGGCATGTTCTTCCTTTGTATAGTTTTCAACAGCTTTTGCAGAATTAACTATCATCATTCTTATCACTCCTTATTTTGTTATGATGTCTTTACAACTTAAAATTAAAAAATTCTCATAAGCCATGTCACGTTTTCTAACAACTCTAAATACTTAAACTGAATTATATGTCTCTATTTTTAGGCCGTAAACAATCTTGTTAGATTATTTAACAAGGTTTTTTTAGAAAAAATAAAAAAAGGAGCAAGATCAAAAAGCGTATTATGCTTTTTAGTCTAGCTCCTTTTGTCTATTTGACTATTAAATTGAACATTTGATTGTTCTCTCGTTTGGTCAATTTCGAAGCGAAAATGAGACCCGAGATAAACAACCTTCACTTTTTCCAAAGGCTGGTTATTGTCTGTAAAAACAAGTCCATCCCATAACATTAAAGGCATTCCTTCCGAAATGTTCAATAATTCAGCTTCCGCTTTTGTGGCTGGCACAGCTTGAAATGTTTGTTTTGATCGTGTAGGAAAAATCCCTTTTTGAGCAAATAAAGAATACAGCACCTCAAGATCCTCTTCCAACAGGTTGGGATATGTTCTAACAGGAATAATTGAAGTCCGAATTGCCAAAGGCTTATTATTCGCATACCTTAAACGAACAATCTCAAACACTTCTTCTCCCCGGTCAATGGATAATGTATCTGCCAAGTCCTTTGGCGGGGGATATACCTTCTTTGAAATTAACTTGGCACTATGGTTGAATCCGAATATCTCCATTTCTTCTGCAAAGGTGCGGAATACTGAAGCATTACCTATTATGACAGGATTGGAAACATAGGTGCCCAAGCCTCTTCTTTTCACTAAATACCCCTCTTGGACAAGCTCCGCTAAAGCCTGTCTGACTGTCGGTCTACTAATATTATATTTTTCAGAAAGGTCATGCTCAGTCGGGATTTTATCCCCATTTTTATATAGGCCTTGCTCAATCTGCTTGATTATTGATAGCTTCAATTGAACATACAACGGCAGCCGACTATTTTGTTCAATCATTTTCATACCCCATTTTTTAGTGCTTATTAACTAATCGTATTATAACAAAAGGTGATATGGAATAAATCAACAAAAAGACCAAAACATGATATTTCGGTCTTTTATGTCCTGTTAAAAATTGCAATTTACCTGGATGAGGCGACTTCTTGATTCTTGAGTGCCCTTCTTAAAATTTTTCCGGTTGTGTTTTTCGGAAGCTCCTCAAGAAAAACGATTGCTGATGGGATTTTGTATTTAGCAAGGTGCTCACTGCAATATTCAAACAAGTCCTTCTCAGTCAGCTGCTGATTTTTTGAAACAACATAGCATTTCACTGCTTCTCCTAAATTCGGATCCGGAATCCCTACAACGGCGACCTCGACTACATCCGGATGATTGTACAGAACCTCTTCGACTTCGCGCGGGTAAACATTATAGCCGCCGACCAAAATCATGTCCTTTTTGCGATCGACGATATAAAAATAGTCTTCTTCATCCATCCTTGCTAAATCCCCGGTGTATAGCCAGCCGTCACGAATCGTTACTGCTGTATCTTCAGGCATTTTATAGTAGCCTTTCATTACATTTGGGCCCCTGACGATTAATTCGCCAACTTCGCCAACCGGAACCTCTTCTCCGAGTTCGTTAACGACTTTGTTTTCAACATTCATAATAGACTGTCCAATAGACCCGGGCTTGCGCGGACGGTCGAGCGGGTTAAAGCATGTCACCGGTGATGCTTCTGATAAACCATAGCCCTCCGACAACAGGACATTAAATTTATTCTCAAAGCTTTTTAGCAGGGCAACAGGCATGGAAGCGCCACCAGAAATGCATAAGCGGAGCGACTTCAAGTCATCAGGATTGCCTTCCTCATACTGCAAGAGGAAATTATACATCGTTGGCACGCCCGCAAACACAGTTGGTTGATATTTTCTGGCGAGACGAAAAATCTCCTTCGGGCTGAATTTCGGATCAATTAAGATCGTTGCGCCATTCATGAGCGGTGCATTCAAAGCTACCGTTAAACAAAAGACGTGAAACATTGGCAAAGTGGTAATAACCCGGTCATCCTCATTGATCCGCAGATAGTCACCGCTATCCTTTGCATTTCGGTAAAGATTTTTATGAGTTAGCATTGCACCTTTCGGCTTACCCGTTGTTCCTGATGTATACAGAATGACAGCGACATCCTCTTCCTGAAGATCTGGGCCGGCAAATGAAGGATCACCTGTAGCAACCACTTCTGTAAACGGTTTCAATTTCGGGAATACTGATAAGATTGTTACATCTGTTCCCGCCTGTTGTCCTTGCGGAGTTTCACAGACGATGTATTGCTCCACGTCCGGCAGGTTGTGATGCATTTTTTCAGCAAGCGGAAGCAAAAGATCCAGTGCAACAACGACCTTAACGTCGCCATTTTTCAAAATATAACCAATTTCATCCGGTGTATAAATTGGATTAATCGGAATAACCTTGGCACCAAGCCGAAGTGCACCGTATAGGCTAATTACAAAATACGGTGAATTGCCTAATAGCAGTGCAATATGATCCCCTTTTTTAACTCCAAGCTTTTCAAGTCCCGAGGCAAATTTTGTGACAGCCCCGTCCAATTCGGCATATGTACTGGATTGGTCCATAAAATAATAAGCAGGTTTACTCGCCAGTACCTTTGCAATGTGATGAAGCTGATCTGACAAATTCAACTTAACCCCTCCCCTTTTCAAAAAAATACGAACCAAAAATGAATGGTTATTCATTTTTTGGGCATAAATTTTCTAAATTAATTATATTGAAAAAAAGTTCCCTATTCAAGATTAATCGTCGTACAAATCCAAATTTTCAAACTTTCATACTTATCTTTCAAAATTTTCCATACAAAAACAGTGCCCTGAGGCGGACACTGCTGCTTTCTTAATATACTAAGTTAACAAAGTCTTCTTTTGAAATGTTGCCGAAGTAATGCTGGATGTTTACACCCTCAAGGGCTGCCTCTATGTCTGATTTTCCATACTTGATTCCCGTAAGCTTGTCTTCAATTTCTGACACGTCACCCACTCCGAAGAAGTCTCCATAGATTTTGCAGTTTTCGATGCCGCCCTTATTCACTTCCAGTCTCACATCAATTTGTCCAACTGGAAAGCGATGTGAATGCTGGAGATTAAACTTTGGTGATTTCCCATAGTTCCAATCCCAGTTCCTATAGCGCTCCTCCGAGATTTGATTGATTTTTTTCCAGTCATCCTCCGTCAATTTATATTGTGGAATATCTTCCTCATTACTGAAAATATTTTTCAGGAGCAGGTCTTTAAACTGCTCAATCGAAATTGGATCAGCTAAAAACTCTGAAATATTGGCTACCCTGCTGCGGATTGATTTAATTCCTTTTGATTCAATCTTATCTTTTTTAACATTCAATGCCGAAACGACATGCTCGATTTCAGATTTGAACAGGAGTGTGCCGTGGCTGAACATTCTGCCCCTTGTCGAAAATTGCGCGTTGCCTGAAATTTTCCTGCCCTCCGCAACAATATCATTACGGCCGCTCAGCTCCGCATTTACACCGAGCTTCTGGAGGGCAGCAATGACCGGTTCTGTAAACTTTTTAAAGTTATGAAAGCTCTCGCCATCGTCTTTTGTTATAAAGCTGAAATTTAAATTGCCAAGGTCATGATAAACCGCCCCGCCCCCGGACAATCTGCGCACGACATGGATGCCTTTGCTCTCAACATATTCCGTATTGATTTCCTCGATCGTATTCTGGTTTTTGCCAATAATAATCGATGGTTCGTTTATGTAAAACAGCAAATATGTCTCGTTGATATCGAGATTTTTCAAAGCGTATTCTTCGATCGCCAGGTTAATGCGCGGATCTGTAATTCCCTCGTTATCGATAAATAACATGTCAAAGTCTCCTCTTCTATAAAGTAATCGACAGATTTTCCGACGCTACTAAAATCGGACCATTGAAAACCTCAGCTGCTTCTTCCTTGAGGCGTTGAATATCGCCATAATGAGGCAGATGCGTCAGGATCAGACGTTTAACATTAGCTACAGCCGCAAGTTTTCCAGCATCAAGGCTGTTCATGTGGCCTGCATTTTTTCCATCCTGTTCCTTGTAAAAGTTACACTCGCATAAGAGCAGGTCTGCGTCCTTACTAAACTGCTCCAATTCGTGTTTGTATGACGTATCAGCGGTATATACAAAAACTTTTCCACCAGTTTCAATCCGCATCGCATAGCATGGAACCGGGTGGTCTGTCCGTAAAAAACGGATGCTAAATGGTCCAACTGTCAGCACTTCAGCAGGATGATATTCGACTCCGTTGGTGATGTTTTTATGAGTTAGCTTCGGAAATTCTTGTTCAGACTCAGGCGCATAGATAGGCAGCTCATCCATTTTCTTACCAAGGAAAGATTGAATTAATCTTGCATGCTGCAAAACTCCAATATCTGCAATATGGTCAGCATGATAATGCGACAGGATCACAGAATTTATTTCTTCCGGCTGGATGATATTTTGCAGCTTTGAAAGCACGCCGCTGCCGCAATCGATTAGCAGCTTGAATCCGTTCTCCTCAAGTAAATACCCTGTACTTGCTTCATTTATCTTCGGGTACCCTCCCCAGCAGCCGATTACCGTTAATTTCACTGAACACGCCTCCTAATGACGATTTATTGCTTCTTATTTCATAGTACCAAAAAATCATTACCCTTTTCCATTTCCCGGTTCAACAGATTACATAAGTCATTTTGCTTATTTTATTCTTTTTTTAAATTGTATTGAAACAGTTGTTGACAAAAAACATCTGTTATAATACAATTGAGTTAAATTCAGATTATTTTAAAAATTGGAGGTTAACAGCGATGCTTTTTAACATTATGGAATTCTTCAGAAATTTGCCGCCGAAAGAATGTGCCGAATGCGGAAAAACCATTGACGAGCAACATGAATGCTACGGTAACAAATGTGACCATTGCTTGGGAGTAACCGATATTTAATAGTTTAAGATAATTTACCAGCTTTCTATTTTGGAATATATCATATAAACGAAAAAACCAGCCGTTAGGATGAGCGGCTGGTTTTTTCAGCAATAGTGCTTGCAATCTCTATTATTACAAAATTGTGATACGACAGAATTTCGTTTAAGATTTGACAGCTGTTGTTGCTTCTTCATTAATGGTTAAGTAATCTAAGACCATCTTGACAGCTACTTCGCCCTGGTCAATACAGTCCGGGATACCAAGGCCTTCGAACGAGCTCCCGGCCAGGAAGATGCCTGGGTATTCTGAAGGCATTTGTTCCTTTATCTTTTCAACCATTTGTTTGTGGCCAACTGTATATTGAGGCATTGAATTATTCCATCGTGAAATAATTGAAAATTCCGGTTCGGCAGTGATATCCATCGTTTTGTTTAAGTCTTCGAGGACAATTTTGATGATTTCGTCATCTGACAGGCCAACAACTGCTTCATCCCCTGCTCTCCCTACATAACAGCGGAGCAGCACTTTTCCGTCAGGGGTCGAATGCGGCCATTTTTTATGCGTCCACGTACAGGCAGTAATCGTGTAATCGCTGTTCCGGGAAACGACAAAGCCCGTGCCTTCAATATCCTTTTTTATCGCTTCTTTTGGGAATGCCATCGCAACAGTTGCTACAGACGTGGAAGGCATCTCCTTTAATTCACTAAAAAGGTCATTTCCAGGGAATAACATCGGCACGGCTTGGTGTGGAACCGCCGAGATGATACTGTCGGCGAGAATGATCTCGCCATTATTAAGCTCGATCTCATAGCCGCCCGATTTTTGAATGATTTGTTCAACCCTCATCCCTTTTAAAACTGAACGAGGCTCAAGCTTCGACTCAATAGCATCGACAAACGACTGTAATCCTGAAGAAAAGGTTAAAAACAGTCCATTGCCTTTTTGGCTCGGATTTTTCGGCCTGGCTGGAGTGGCCTTTTTCATTCCCAAAATCAGGCTCCGGTATTTTTGCTCAACCTCATAGAATTGCGGAAATGTGGACATTAGGCTCAAGCGGTCAATATCACCCGCATAAATCCCGGACAACAAAGGCTCGATTAAGTTTTCAACAACCTCATCCCCGAGCCTGCGCCGGAAAAATTGACCGAGGGACTGGTCCTCTGAAGGATTGGAGCGCGGCAAGAAAAAGTCGGCTGCTGCTCTTATTTTTCCCGGGATCGAAAATAAGCCAGTAGTCACAAAGGGGGCAACCTCAGTAGGAATTCCCATAATCGAACCCCCCGGCATCGGATGTAGCCTCTCCTTGACAAGGACATATGATTTTCCAGCGGAATTGTTGATTAATTGATCAGCCATTCCCACTTCTTTTGCAAGCCTTGAAGCACTTTGCTTTCGGCCAAGAAAAGAATCCGGACCCTTTTCAATCACATATCCATCCCTTACAACTGTCTGGATTTTCCCGCCAAGCCTGTGGGAAGCCTCGATTAAGTTGACATCGACTGCCATGTTTTGCTCTCTTGCCTGCTTTTGCAGGTAGTAAGCAGCAGCGAGCCCGGTGATTCCCCCGCCAATAACAGCAACCCTCTTTCTTCCTTGCAACACGATTACATCGCCTTCTTTTCGTATAAAGTTATTTCCCAATATGATGCAGTACGACCGTTGCCAGCGCGTCAATAAATTCAGGCTGCGCATTAGGCATTTCAGGGCGATAATAGCTTGCCCCCACTTCTTCAGTCACGATTTTACATTCGACATCGTTATCAAACAACACTTCCAAATGGTCAGAAACGAATCCGGCAGGAACATACACAAATGCTTTGTAGCCGTGTTCGTTGTAAAGTGCACGCGTTAAGTCCTGGACATCTGGTCCAAGCCATGGTTCCGGTGTGTTGCCGGCACTCTGCCAGCCCACCTCATAATGTTTAACTCCTGCTTGCCCGGCAATCATTTCAGCTGTCTTTTGAAGCTGATTTGGATACGGATCACCCATTTGTAAAATCTTTTCAGGAAGGCTGTGAGCGGAAACAATTAAAACGGCCTTGTCCCGTTCTTCAGCCGCCATCTGCTCAAACGTTTCCTTGACTCTGCTTGACCAATATTGAATGAACTTCGGTTCATCATACCAGCTTTCAACGGAAACAATCTGCGGGCCGCCAAGCTTTTCTGCTTCCTCCTTGGCGCGGCCGTTATATGACTTAATGCTGAAGGTTGAAAAATGAGGAGCGAGCACAATGCTTACTGCTTCTTCAATTCCATCTTCATGCATTTGCTTTACGGCATCTTCAATAAAAGGTTCAATATGCTTTAAGCCTATATACATTTTAAATTCAATTTCATTTTGGATCTCATTTAAATGCTGCGCTAGCTTTTCCGCTTGCTCAAGCGTAATTTTTGCCAGCGGAGATATGCCGCCGATTGCTTCGTACCTGCTCCGCAAATCCTCCAGCATCTCCGGGGATGGTTTTCTTCCTCTGCGAATATGCGTATAATATCTTTCAATATCTTCTTCTTTATATGGGGTTCCGTAAGCCATCACGAGTAAGCCGATTTTTTTCTTTGCCATGTTATCCACCTCTTAAGAAATAAGTCTACAGTCCTCTATTGTGCCAAAAAAAGCTCCGATCACCAAATGAAACGCTTAACAAATGAGGACTAACGGCTCAATTTTGCAGCTGAATATTCATGTACAAAGGCTGTAAGACGCTTTAAAGTCTCGGGATCTACATCTGGAAACACTCCATGGCCGAGATTAAAGATATATCCCGGATGTTCCATGCCAGCATCGAGGATCGCTTGCGCTTTTTCCTCTACGACTTGCCACGGTGCCAGCAAAACTGCCGGATCGAGATTACCCTGGACAGTTTTCGTAATGCCGATTTTTCTCGCTTCTTGAATAGGAAGGCGCCAGTCCAGTCCCACTACATCAACAGGAAGGTCGTTCCATTCAAGGGCAAGATGGCTTGCACCGACTCCGAACATAATAAGCGGCATTCTTTCTTCCTTTAAAGCAGAAAAAATCCTCTGCATGACCGGCTTAATAAAATAACGATAATCTTCTACATTTAAAGCTCCAACCCATGAGTCAAAAATTTGAATCGCTTTGGCACCGGCTTTGATTTGCGATCGGACATATGTAATCACCATCTCACCAAGCTTGTCCATCAGGGCAAACCACGCTTTCGGTTCGGCATACATAAAGGCTTTTGTTTTATTATAATTTTTTGAAGGTCCTCCTTCGATCATATAACTGGCCATGGTAAAAGGTGCTCCGGCAAAACCGATGAGCGGTACCGACAACTGTTGTTCCGTGAGAATTTTAATCGTTTCTAGAACGTAAGGGACATCTTCCTCAGGATTAATTTCACCGAGCTTTTCAACGTCCGCTAACGATTGAATTGGATTGGAAATAACCGGGCCAACCCCCGTTTTAATATCGACATCGACACCAATCGCAGGCAGCGGGGTCATTATATCCTTATATAGTATGGCTGCATCGACATTGTACTGTTCAACGGGCAGCCTCGTGACATAGGCACATAATTCGGGCTGTTGCGTAATTTCAAATAGAGAATATTTTTCCTTCAGTTCTCGATATTCAGGCTGGGAACGGCCGGCCTGACGCATATACCAAACGGGTACATAGTCCGTCTTTTCTCCCGACGCCGCTTTTAAGAATGTTTCATTGACTACTTTTGTCATATACAAATAATCCACCTTTCAAAAACTTCCTGTATTTCATTTTAATATATTATCGGCAAAATAAGAAACAGCAAGAAACGTACATTTTATGAACTGTTTCCAATATAGCGTTTTTCCACTGTTGATGTATAGTTAACGACATTAAATGTCAAAAAAATTGACGTTTTTTTAGGATATAAATCGAGTTTGGTGAATTAATGGGAGGAGAAAGATATAATAAGGAAGGAAGAAAATATCGCATAGAGGTGATCAAGCATGTACTTGTATATGACAACGGGCACGTATGATTTCATGAAGAGCATCAAGGAAAAAAATAGTGGTGAACAGATGTTGCTAATGGAAAATCAGGACAACGCCTTGCTGATTCACGAAACAGAGGGTGAAACAGTTTTCAACACACCGCGCCGCTATGAAGTGATTGATTCGGCAGGGACGTTCGAACATGCAAATTTTGCTGTTTTAAACAATATCCCCGTCACGGATGAAGGCCGTCCCCTATTTGAATACCGTTTCAAAAACCGGGCCCGCAAGATTGAAAATGAACCTGGCTTTGCCGCGATTCGCGTTCTGCGCCCGTTAGATTCGAATACATATGTGATCTTAACACTATGGGAAAACGAGCAGGGCTATAAAAACTGGCAGCAATCAAAAGCATACGAAAAAGCACATGAAAAACGCGGCAGCGAACAAGGCGTGGACAAGCAGCAAATCTTTTCCGGTGCTTCCTATGTGACTACATATGCCGCCCACGAAGAAGAACGTAACGAGGGATGAACGCCGCTTCATCCCTCTTGTTATTCGAATTCCGCTCGTAAATCTCGAATTCCGCTCGTAAATTTGGAGTTCCGCTCGTAAATCTCGAATTCCGCTCGTAAATTTGGAGTTCCGCACTTACTACACCCAGTTTATTCCCCGGCTCCAGCTTAAAGCCGCAAATCTTTTTTACCCCTTCACACCTGTTGAAAAAGTACATATCCTGTATTAAATCCAAATTGGGCAAATACCTATGTTTCGCCTATAAGGATGAACGGAGGGGGCATTAATGGATATGGCCGTTGAACTAACCGCACTTCATTGGATATATGTCAGCTTCATTGTGTTAATTATCGGTTTTATGATCATGCGGCGGGACACAACACTGATTTGTATTGCCGGAATTTTTCTTATCGCGATTACAGCAACCGGCTCGCTTAGCTATTCTGTTAGCAGCATTTTCACCAGTTTTATTTTTGCGATTACTGAATTGCTTTCTACTATTCTCGTTATTTCAATTATTGTGGCGATGAGCAGAACGCTGACGACAACCGGGATTAACGATGTGATGATTTCCCCGTTTGCCAAATTGATTCGCACACCTTCTCTTGCCTACTGGACGATCGGCATTCTGATGATGGGCATATCATGGTTTTTCTGGCCTTCGCCAGCCGTTGCATTATTGGGTGTTGTGCTCCTCCCGGTCGCATTAAGGGTCGGCCTGCCTGCCCTCGGTGTTGCGATGGCGATGAACTTGTTCGGGCATGGAATTGCCCTGTCTGGTGATTTTATCATCCAGGCTGCTCCAAAACTTACAGCCGACGCAGCCGGCCTGCCGGTAAATGCGGTCATTGATGCGAGTATTCCGTTAGTGTTTATTATGGGGATGGTTACCACTGTTACTGCTTTTTATTTTCTGAAACGGGATATGAAAGCAGGCAGGCTCACAGTAGATTCAGAGCATTCCGAACTGCCTGATGCGGATCCGTCAACCAATGATGGTTGTTTACTAACCATAAATCAAAAACGTTTCTTCGCACTGCTTATCCCTGCTTTGTTTGCCCTTGATGTAGCAGCCATGTTTCATTTTAATCTTCAAGGTGGCGACGCTACAGCCTTAATTGGCGGAACCTCGATCGTTATTCTTCTTATCATCACAATGGTCAGCCACAAAAATAAAGGGCTTGAAAAAGCTACCAGTTATATTATTGAAGGTTTTCAATTCGGATTTAAAGTATTCGGCCCGGTGATTCCGATAGCTGCTTTCTTCTATTTAGGCGATGCCGGATTCACAAAAATCATCGGTGATTTCCTCCCAGAGAACTCGCACGGGATCGTAAACGATCTTGGTGTAACGCTTGCTTCGGTTGTCCCGTTAAGCAAAGAAGTGGGTGCCGTAACGTTAACCGCTGTAGGAGCGATCTCCGGCCTCGACGGATCGGGTTTTTCCGGTATATCACTTGCCGGATCAATAGCCAATTTATTTGCTACAGCGATCGGAGCTGGAGCAGCCACGCTAACCGCTCTCGGCCAAATTGCCGCGATATGGGTTGGTGGCGGCACACTCGTCCCATGGGCGCTCATTCCTGCCGCAGCGATATGCAATGTCGATCCATTTGAATTGGCAAGGAGAAATCTCCTGCCTGTAACGATTGGTTTAATTATCACCACCATTGTTGCAATGTTTCTTATCTAGTCAAAGAAAGAGACTGCCTCCCGAAGTGCAGCTCTCTTTCCTTTTAAAAATATTCGGAAACTACTTGTATTTCCAGAAAATACTCTCATTAAAATAACCTTCGACTCTCGAAATGTGTTATAATTGTCTAAAAATTATTTATATTAAGGAGAGATTGTTATGCTGGAAAGCCTGAATGTTAAACTTGCAAGTTACTATGAGGAGATGGTGGAAATCCGGCGTTATTTGCACCAGCATCCTGAACTATCTTTTCAGGAGACAAATACAGCCGAATACATAAAGTCCTTCTATGAAAAACTTGGAATCGAAGTACGAGGCAATGTTGGCGGCAATGGAGTAGTTGCTAAAATATACGGCAGCAAGCCAGGAAAAACAGTTGCTTTAAGAGCGGATTTCGATGCCCTGCCAATTCAGGATGAGAAAGATGTTCCATATAAATCATTGGTTCCTGGAGTTATGCATGCATGCGGACATGATGGCCATACCGCAACATTGCTCGTTCTGGCGAAAAGCCTTCACGAATTAAGAGATGAGTTGGAAGGCGATTATGTCATGATCCATCAACATGCCGAAGAATATGCACCAGGAGGCGCAGTGTCGATGATCGAAGATGGCTGCCTCGATGGTGTGGATGTAATTTTCGGAACTCATTTATGGGCTTCAGAACCAACTGGGACGATCCAATACCGGGTCGGGCCGATCATGGCTGCTGCTGACCGGTTTGAAATATTGGTACAGGGCAAGGGTGGTCATGGAGCCCAGCCTCACCGGACAAAAGATGCTGTTGTCACAGCTTCACAGCTAGTCGTCAACTTGCAGCAAATTGTCAGCCGCAAGGTAAATCCTGTTGATTCTGCTGTTGTAACGGTCGGCTCGTTTGTTGCCGAAAATGCTTTCAATGTAATTGCTGATAAAGCAAAGCTCGAAGGTACGGTGAGAACCTTCAGTGAAGATGTGAGAACTTTCGTTGAACAAGAAATCGAGCGTACGGCAAAAGGCACTTGCTATACAAGCGGCAGTGATTACGAATATTTATTTGAAAGAGGATACCCAGCAGTGATCAACCATGAAGAAGAAACAAACTTCCTGGTTGAAGTTGCTGGCAAAGTTCCCGGTGTTAACCGTGTTGTGGAAACAGAACCACAAATGGGCGGGGAAGATTTCGCTTACTATTTGCAGCATGTGAAAGGAACATTCTTCTTTACAGGTGCACGCCCGGAAACGGAGGAAAATTACCCGCACCACCATCCAAAGTTTGATATTGATGAAAAAGCGATGCTCGTTGCAGCGAAAACTTTAGGAACTGCAGCCGTTGAATATCAATCCGTCAAATTGGAGGCCCCTGTGCCTGAACAAGCGTTATAATGCACTTAAAAACCCATTGGCACTGAAAAATGCCGATGGGTTTTCTAATTTCAGCTATGCGGAGGCGTTCGCAATATTCTGAGCCTATATGCATTCTTAGCAACTGCTCCTAAAAAAACAGGCCAGGACCACCCACTGAATTCATCCAACCTGAGCTTATATCATCTCCAAGCGCTTCTTTGTATAAATGAATACAAAAAAGTAGATAAAACCAATACCGGCTGCAAAGGAAAGCCCGCCAACAAGCCAATCCCCTTTTAGCAGCAGAACGAGACAGAAGGCGATGTTTTGAGCGAAAAGCAACGCCGAAAGAAGAACCTTGAATGAACCTGATCTATATTTCTCTGCTACAGGATACAACTGAACCCACAGTTTATTTTGGTGATGGTTCCATAACGGAAGCAGCTGGAATCCGGTTAAGTATAAAAATAATAAAACGACTGCAACCTGTCCGATTCCAAATGATATTAAATACAGGACTCCTGCTCCAATAATTAATAAGCGCAGAAATAAGCCAAAATAATCGCCTGCCCGTAAAAAGGTTCTCATATAGAGGTGGGTATAGGTTTGTTCCTGCTTAAAAGCCAGTCTGGCCAAGAGCCAGTCAAGCCATTTCCGCCTCTTCACTTTGTCCTTCAATTTGGGTACGTCGGTGAACAGATTGGCAATGCGATAAAACGACGTCATCCGCCTTTCTTCCGATTCAATTAAATACTCCCATTTCAGGCCTTTATCAACTACTTGGATTCGATAATACCAATACAACACCGCCATCAAACCGGCTATGACAATAAGAAAGGGCAGGCCTGCACCGGAAAAGAGCATGTAGACAAACACAGTATTTAAGCTATAGCGAATCGCAGAGTCAGTCCAATGTACTGCTATTTCAACATAGTATTGTATTTTCCAGCGTGCCATCAGGTTCAAGCATTTAACGACCAGCAGGATAAGCAAAAATGCAAAATAGGAGGAAAACTCCCCTTCGTTCACTTGAACATACACCGGCATTACAGCAGCAAGGACAAGGATAAGGAGATAAGTCTGTAAAGCGAAGCTAACCATGATCGACCGTTTAAAATAATCAGCAAGCTTTGTTTCAAGCGGAAGCAAGAAGATTTTATCTGCTTCAAATAAAAACGTATAAATCGGACTATATGTCAGTAATAAACCGAGCAGCACAGCAATAATAATCGAAACAGGATAATCGGCCGGCAGCGCTTTGACCCAGGCCTGATAGTAGTAGGCCGCTGTTCCAAGCAGAAACAGCATAACAATCACGAGATGCCCGTTGAAAATATAGCGAAGGTACCGGCCCATTTCCCTGCTTCTCCGCGAGAACCGCTCTTTCCATAACCGGGCGCCATTAAACATAATCTTCTTCCTTAGTCAGCTGGATATAAAGGTCATCCAAAGTTGCTCCCGGCATCGAAAACTGCTCGCGAAGCTCACCGAGTGTACCTGAGGCCCTGATCTTTCCTTCATGCAAAATCACAAACCTGTCGCAGTACCGTTCAGCCGTTGCCAAAATATGTGTCGACATTAATATCCCGGCACCCGCTTCTTTCATTCTGTTCATTAAATCCAGAAGCGATTGGATACCGAGGGGATCAAGACCTACAAAAGGTTCATCAACAATATATAGGGACGGCTGAACAAGAAAAGCACACATAATCATAACCTTTTGCTTCATCCCTTTGGAAAAATGGGCAGGAAACCATTTAAGCCTTTTTTCCATTCGAAACTCCTTCAGCAGTACATGTTTACGTGCCTTGTATGTATTTTCATCGAGCCCATAGCCCATTGCGGTAATTTTTAAATGCTCTTCAAGCGTAAGTTCATCGTATAAAATCGGGGTTTCTGGAACAAAAGTGAATTGTCTGCGGTAAGCTTCCCGGTCTTGTTTAAACGTCCGGTCGTTAATGGTAATCTCTCCGCTGTGCGCTTCCATCAACCCGATTACGTGCTTGATCGTTGTACTCTTTCCGGCCCCGTTCAGCCCGATCAGGCCGACCAACTCCCTTTCATTGACCTGAAAAGAAATATCTTTTAAAACAGGATTTCTTGTGTAACCGCCTGTCAGATTTTTAATCTCCAAAAGTGCCATTCTGCACACCCTCCTTCTGTGTATGCTAATAGTTTAACAAACATTAAGCATCTTTTAAAAAGCTGACTTCCCGGATAAAAATGACATACTCCAAGGATTTCCGGGCATACTCTTGATGAAGGGGAAACAACTGTTTAGGTGAAATCATTTCAACCAAATGAAATGAGGTGTTGGCTAAAGACTAGAACCTTTTAGTCCATGACTCGAACGTTCCTAAATAAGGGGATCGTGTTTTTGCACACAGTACCGTTCAAAAAACCGGTCCGCTAATCCAGCGCATCATTTTTTTGAAATGAGGTGTTTGTCAAAGACTTTCCTAAACTGAACGTACAATAGAAGCTTTCCCCTTCATTTCGGCAGGATTCCTTGAGAATCCTGCCTTTTACCTTTTTGTCAAAGATTATTATATGATAAAATACGAGAAAAGCCTTGAAAGGGTGTTGGATATGAACGACTGTATTTTCTGTAAAATCATCAATGGCAGTATTCCTTCTGCCAAAGTATTTGAAAATGAACACGTTTTTGCTTTTCTTGATATTAGTCAGGTGACGAAAGGGCATACGCTTGTCATTCCAAAAATACATAAAGAAAACCTGTATGAGCTTACACCCGAAATTGCCGAAAACCTATTTGCTGCAGTCCCGCAAATTGCCAATGCGATTAAAGCAGAATTCGAACCTGTTGGCTTAAATTTATTGAATAATAATGGGGAACTAGCCGGACAATCCGTCTTCCATTTCCATCTCCACCTTCTGCCCCGCTACGGGCAAGGTGACGGCTTTGGTGCCGTCTGGAAAACAAACAATGGTGAATACTCTGCAGAGAACCTGCAAAAAATCGCCACCGGGATTAATAGCCACTTATAGAAATATCTCCTTATGGCATCAGCACGGTACATGCAGAACGCAACCCGCCTCCAGATCTATCGAATGTGTTAAAAAGCGACTGTTCACAATGAACGGAAGCTTTTTTTAAACATTTTTTAAATTGTTCAAATTTTTAGTGTGCTCATCTATTATTTTTGATACGATAGAAACATCTTTATACTTTAGCGTATTACAGTATATACGTAAGGAGGCCCCACATGAAACGAGCTTTGAATTTTAATGCCGGACCAGCCGCCCTACCTCAGGCTGTCCTTGAGAAAGCCCAAAAAGAATGGCTCAATTATCTTGATTCCGGCATGGCTGTAATGGAGCTGAGCCACCGCAGTGCTGAATATGAACAGATTCATGACAGTGCTGACAGACTTCTTCGACGTCTCATGCAAATTCCCGATGATTATGAAGTGCTATTTTTGCAAGGAGGCGCCAGTTTGCAGTTTACGATGGTGCCGATGAATCTGCTCAGAAACGATGAAACGGCTTATTATATTATGACTGGTTCCTGGAGTGAAAAAGCGCTTAGTGAGGCCCGGAAAATCGGGTCAGCCGCCAGTTTAGCTTCCGGAAAAGAAGGAATGTACAAAAACATTCCCTCTATTGAAGCATCAGCTCCCGACGATGCATCCTATGTCCACTTAACAAGCAATAATACAATCTTCGGAACACAATGGCAAACATTTCCGGATCTCTTCAATGCTCCGCTTGTTGCTGATATGTCGAGTGACATTCTTAGCAAACCGATTAACGTCAACCAATTTGGCCTGATTTACGCCGGTGCTCAAAAAAATCTTGGGCCTTCAGGTGTCACGGTCGTGATTATTAAAAAGGACCTGCTTGCCCGTTCAGATGAGAGACTTCCGACGATGCTCAGCTACCAGACGCATGCAAAAAACCGGTCATTGTACAACACCCCTCCTACCCTATCCATTTATTTACTTTCTCTTGTATTGGAGTGGGTCGAGTCAATAGGCGGACTGCCTGCAATAGAAAAGATAAATAGCGAAAAAGCCGAAATCCTTTACGATATTATTGATGAAAGCAACGGATTTTATCGGGGTCATGCGGATCAAGGAAGCCGGTCATTGATGAATGTCACCTTTAAGCTCGAAACCGAAGCAGCGACTGGTGCCTTTCTGGAACAGGCTAAAGAAGCCGGGTTTATCGGCCTGAACGGCCATCGTTCCATCGGCGGCTGTCGGGCCTCGCTGTATAATGCCGTTACGATTGAGCAGGTAAATGAGCTGGCCAAGTTCATGAAAACATTTAGGAAAAATTATTGATTCATATTTCGACTTAGTACACTTCACAATGTAACAAGCCAAACTGAAAAACGAATGTAGTTATCTAAATAAACAGGAATGCCGTAGGAAACAAATAATACTATGTTAATTTTCAATACTGTTCGTTTTTGAAATAAAGAATTGCGTTATGAATCTTTAAACATTAACAATTATATGTTATAATTGGTGCAAGTTTTTCGCTGCAGGCAAAGAGTGCACTGCAGGAGAGACAAAATAGTATAGCCAAGCAGAGGAGAGATTAGGTTGAATACGAAAAATCTTGTAGTATTAGCGTTATTTGTTGGGATAGGTGCAGTATTGCATGCAGTCGTACCTGGATTTATTTTCGGAATGAAGCCGGATATGATGCTTACAATGATGTTTTTAGGAATCATTCTGTTTCCGGATAAGAAAAATGTTCTATTAATCGGAGTCGTAACAGGTGTACTTTCCGGGTTGACAACACAATTCCCGGGAGGATTGCTTCCAAATATCATTGATAAACCCGTAACGGCATTTTTATTCTTCGCGATTTTTCTTGCCTTGACAAAGTACCGAAATTCGATTATCAGTGTTGCTGTAATAACAGCTGTAGGCACAATTATTTCCGGTCTTGTCTTTTTAGGTTCAGCATTTGTCATTGTCGGTCTTCCAGGACCGTTTACTATTTTGTTCGCAACTGTTGTACTTCCGGCTATGGCAATCAATACGGCAGCGATGGTTATCCTATACCCTATCGCAACCGGCATTTTAAAACGCGCAAATTTCATAGAGCAGCCTGTCAGCCAATAATAATTGAAGAGAACTCCCGGGAGTTCTCTTTTTTAATTGCAGAATATCTATTTTTCAACTCAACTGGCCGTTTCGATGTCCAACTCCGACGTGCAGGACATTCTAGCGCCGATGACGCCATAGTTTAAAGTCTTCCAGCACTTTCTATCAAAACAACAACAATAACATTGCAAATGCAAACAGAACCAATCCACCACCCGCCAGCGCTGTTGCCCGGGCCCTTAATACATGCTTTGGCGGATAGGATCCAGGGCGTTGTGATGCCAGTAAATAGTGAATTGCCCCCAAAAACAAAACAGCACTAAGAGCAAAGAAACCAAAACGAATTCCTCCCATCATACTCCCCCCAACGCAAACGATTCGATAATCTCCTAATTATTTATGTATATGCCAAAAAAAATTGCGCTATGAAAAATGGACAGGTTTATTATTGTCATTTAAGTGATAATAAAAGGTATAGAGATATATTTAAAAGAACAGTAAAATATCGGGATAAAAGTACACTAGGAGGATTTTGTAGAACAGTGTAGAAGTATGTAAGGAAACAACACTTTAACTTTGAGGTGAATTGGATGAAGACAAAATCACTTTTGTTAGGATTTTTAGTTGGTGGCGTAGCCGCCGGGATCACTACCCTGTTGGCTGCTCCTGCTTCTGGAAAAACAACCAGAAATTATTTGCAAGAAAATAAAGATTTATTAATGACCAACCTTAAAATTTTGAAAGACGACTTCCTGGACCTGAAGAATTCTGCTTCAATGGCATCCACAGAAGGTAAAGCAGCAATCAGCAGCTTTTCAACGGATGTTAAACATTCAATTGCAGATTGGAAAAATGCGATCAGGCCAAACAAGCAAGAACTGCAAAGGGAAATGAAAAAAATTGAGGAAACCATCAGTGAATTAGAGCTTTCATTCAATCAGCAAAATACTAATCGGGCCTAAGTATAAAACGAAAAACCCTTCTTTTCTAAAAATTCTTCATTAGAAAAGAAGGGTTTTTTTGACTGTGAGCGAAACAAATATATTATAAAAATGGTTGTAAACTTCATAAATATTTTTTCATATCTTTTTTAGGATAAAAATTGTATACTTATTAGTAATAAAGTCATTTTCTAAAAATTTTGCAAATTGTCATCTTTATTAATTTTGTTTTATTGACATAATGATTGAAAGAAATAACAAAGAAGGTGAATTCAAATGACAGAAAACGAATTTTCGATGAAGGAAGCGCTTCTTTTCAGCCAAAGAATCGCCCAGCTCAGCAAGGCTCTTTGGAAATCAATCGAGAAAGACTGGCAACAATGGATCAAACCTTATGATCTCAATATCAACGAACACCATATTTTATGGATTGCTTACCATTTAAACGGAGCGTCTATTTCAGATGTGGCAAAATTTGGCGTAATGCATGTTTCCACCGCATTTAATTTTTCCAAAAAGCTTGAAGAACGGGGCTTCCTTCAGTTTTCCAAAAAAGAAAGTGACAAAAGGAATACATACATCAAGTTAACCGACCAGGGTGAAAATATTTTGCTCAGTCTAATGGAGACGTACCAGCCCGATAAAAACGCTGTGTTTTCCGGTGCCATGCCACTGAAAAAACTGTACGGGAAATTCCCTGACGCCATTGAAATCATGGCCATTGTCCGTAATATTTATGGCGATGATTTTATGGAGATCTTTGAAAAATCATTTAAAAACATTGAAACAGATTTTGTGGATGACGACGGAAAGATTCGTAAAAAAGACCGAATAGAAAAAAAGGAATACGTATAAAACATTGCGATGCGGGGAGAAATCCCCTTTATTTTTTTGGTCCTCATATGGATGGTCCTTGCCTAAAATAAAAATTCATCCGACAATATTTTTGAGATATGGCGAACAAAAAGTTGTTCGATTTTCTATTGATTTTTTTTGCTTTTCATCGTACAGTATGTTAGTAAGTTTCAGGTTCCCATTCATTTGGAGTCTGACATGCCATCATCTGCAAAAACAACTCCCAGTTCCCCAATCACATTGCTATCTTTTTTTTTGATATTTTGATATTGTATTACCAAAGTCTGTACTGAAAGAAGGAGGGAATCTTGGATGATCTCCGCTGTTTTTATTGCGTTTGCTGTCTTTATTGTTTTTTACATTAATAAAATGACCAATTCCCTATGCATCCAAAAAGAAATCCCGGAGGACCGACAGCCAAAAGTATTCCGGACGATTAATATTTTGATCCTGATTTTGCTGACATCTTCTTATTTAGAATTATTGTTTGCTTAATCATACATATGAAAAAACGGCGAGGCTTCTGCCTGCCGTTTTTTCATCTTTGGTATTTTATAGCCAAGCTGCGCCGATTATGACAAGAAGAATGAAGAGGACAACGATCAAAGCAAATCCTCCATAATAACCTGAACTACCGGACATGTACATATTCTCCTTCCCCATGGGCACAATGGATTCTGGCCATCATGCCCGCGTTCTTATAACCAAGCTGCTCCTACAATGATTAACAAGATAAATAAAACAACGATTAACGCGAATCCGCCACCGTAACCTCCACTCATGTTAACACCTCCTTTAGAGTTGCTACACTATACTATTCAAACTATCGGGATAGCGAATAGGCTGGTATCCTGCTTAACCCATTTTTCTTGAACAGGTACTTATTCTTTGGCTCCGCCTGCAATCTTGTTTCCTATTCCTTTTTGTTCCATTTTTATGAAATGCTTTGCTCATGACTGCATGGCTTAATGCTTCTCCCAGTCAAAATCTCTCATTTTTTACATAGACAATAGTTTTTGTGATTAATGTTATTTATGTTATGATAGACATTGTGGAATAGCATCACAAAGAAATTTTTTAGGAGTGTTCAGCATGAATAAATGGATTCTATCCCTTTCTCTTGCAGCAGGGGTTATTGGTTTAAGCGCATGTAATCAAGATGGCGGAGATTCTGCTGCTGTAGTGGAGTCTAAAGCTGGAAATATTACACAGGAAGAGCTTTATAACTCAATGAAAGAAAAACACGGTGAGCAGGCTCTCCAAGAACTTGTCTTTGAAAAGGTTCTATCCGACAAGTATGAAGTATCAGATAAGGAAATCAATAAAAAGGTTGAAGAGGTAAAGGAGCAACTGGGACCCAATTATGAACAGGCCCTTGCCCAATACGGCTATGAGGGTGACGAAGATTTAAAACGTATGTTTAAAATCGGGCTCCTTCAAGAGAAGGCCGCGATGAAAGATGTCAAAGTGACAGATAAAGAACTTCAAGAAGCTTACGATAATTATCGCACTGATATTCGTGCAAGCCATATCCTGGTTGAAGATGAAGCAAAAGCCAAGGAATTAAAAGCGCAGCTGGATGGCGGTGCAAAAATGGCTGATCTTGCCAAAGAACATTCAACTGATCCCGGGTCAAAAGAAAAAGGCGGAGATCTTGACTGGTTCGGACCAGGGAAAATGGTTCCTGAATTTGAGGAAGCAGCCTACGCCCTTGAAGTAAACCAAATCAGTGAGCCTGTCCAAACCCAGAACGGCTGGCATATTATCCAATTGACTGACAAGAAAGAAAAAGAGCCTTTCGAAGACATGAAGAAAGAGCTTGAAACCGAGGTAAAAAGGTCCAAGATTGACCAAGCCGCTATCCAGAAAGCAATGGAGCGCGAGCTTAAGGCGGCAGACGTTGAAATTAAAGACAAAGACCTGGAAAGCATTCTTGACACTCCGGAAGCTCCACCGGCACAAGGATAATTTCAAAAAAAAAGGTTCCCTCGGGAACCTTTTTTTAAATGAATGAATTTCATAAAGCAATTCTTTAACTGAAAAACGAACAGTTATTTAAAATTAAGATAGTATTATTTGTTTCCTATGGCGTACTCCTGTTTATTTAGACAACTTCATTCGTTTTTCGGTTTAGCTTATTACATTGTGAAATTTACTTAAATACCAAAAGATTTTTCATTTGCTTTTCGTTCCTCTTTTGCTTTTTCCAACCGCTCCATGTAGATTTCACCTTCACGTTCAATATCTTCATTTTGCTCGCGGCGCTCCTCTTTTCCGGCCTTGACAGCCATATAAGCGCTGACGACAATGCCGGCAACAACAAAGTAAATCCAAACGGGGATGATCATTACCCAGCCTCCCTTTTAAGTGTTTGTCCAAACTAGACTTTATTTAAAAATATGTTCATCCGCGGAAATTATGCTAGATTTTCTTTTATACTTAATCTTCGTGCCTCTTAAGACTTATTCCAAACACGCTAATTAAATTTCACCAAAAAAATAAGCCGACTGTAATCGGCTTTTCTTCTATGAATCTATTATTTATGGAAAGTTGGTTTATAGAATGAGCGGTTTTCAAGAGCAAATATGCGCTCTGTAAATTCTCCTGGTTTGACCCGAACCAATGCACGGTCAAGCATATTCATTTTTGCATCCAAATTATCGATATGATGCAGAATTTCGGCTTCTTTTATAAGCGGTGCTTTAGGGCTGCCCCATTCCGCTTTGCCATGATGGGAAAGAACTAAATGTTGGAGAATCAGCACTTCTTCACCGCTGATGCCAAGCTCATCAGCAGCTTTGCCGATTTCATTGACCATTATCGTAATATGCCCAAGCAAATTTCCTTCAATCGTGTACACGGTTGAGATCGGACCGGAAAGTTCGATTACTTTGCCGAGGTCATGGAGAATGACACCGGCATAGAGAAGATCCTTATCAAGGCTCGGATATAAGCCTGAGATCATCTTTGCCAGATCAAGCATGCTGACAACATGGTAGGCAAGCCCGGAAACAAATTCATGATGGTTTTTCGTTGCTGCCGGGAATTCAAGAAACGCCTGTTGATGCTTTTTTAACAAATGGCGGGTCACTCTTTGGATATTTGGGTTCTTCATTTCAAAAATATATTGAGTTACCTTGCTCATCATTTCTTCCGTACTAACAGGGGCTGTTTCAAGGAAGTCTGATATTTTCACAGGATCCGCAGGAGACGCCGGACGAATCTGGCGGATTCTTAATTGGCTTCTGCCCCGATAATTTTGGACATCTCCGCTTACTTTTACAATGTTTTGGGCGGCATAGTTTTTTACATCTTCTTCAGAAGCATCCCATAGCTTCGCTTCTATTTCACCGGACTGATCCTGCAAAATTAAAGTTAAAAAGGGCTTGCCATTGCTCGCTATTCCTTTTACAGAGCTTTTGATTAATAGAAATAATTCAACTTGCTCGCCAACATCGAATTGCAGTATACCTCTGTTCATGCCTCCGACGCTCCTTTCTCTAGCCATAGTATATCATAATCACTTTCCATTTCAGATTGAAAATTTAAACTATCGCAAAATAACTTACTGGCTCTCTAAACCAGCCCTTTTTTGCTTTTTTGCAATCCAAATTTTAGTGGCAACAAGGCCAAAAATCATGACAAATGCACCGAAAAGATAAGGGATATGAATATTCCATTCATAAAGTGTGCCCGCCAAAATTGGCCCTGCTACATTCCCAAGGCTTAAAAACGAGTTATTTAAACCCATGATCATTCCCTGGCGATTGCCGGCAAGTTTCGAAATAAATGAGTTTAAAGAAGGTCGCAGCGTTGAGTTCCCTATAAAAAAGATCGACGTAGTGATCAGCACCCACATGAAGTTTGTCGCAAGTGTCATGATCACAAAACCGACGGCACTTAGTAAAAGGGAACTCGTCAAGATCCGTTCCTCGCCAAACTTGCTTACTAATTTGCCGACAACACCACCCTGGATAACTGTTCCAACAATCCCGGTTATCAGGATAATCAAGCCGACTTGCTGTGGACTGTAGGAATAACGCTCCATTGTGTAATAGCCAAAAATTGCTTGGAAGTTGGCAAGCCCGAAGCTCATGATGAATACAAGAATTAATAGAAAACCAACCGGACTGAACAACGCTTTTTTCATTAAGAAAAGTTGCCCTTCTGATCGGCTGTCCACCGCCTCGGCCGTCCGTTTTTCCTGCGGGTAGGATTCAGGAAGAATGAGCAGCGAAACAACTCCGGCAATAGTTGCGGCTATACCAGCAAAAATGAATGGATAGGATAAGTCAAATTCAGCAAGCCAGCCGCCTATCCCCGGGCCAATGACGATCCCAAAAGCCATTGCAGCACCAAGCATTCCCATCCCCTGTCCACGCTTTTCAGGCGGTGTAACATCCGAAACGTAGGCCATGGCCGTAGGCATGAGCGCAGAACCAAACGTGCCAGCTAAAATTCTTGATAAAAAAAGCATCCATAGTCCATTTGCGAATGCAAAAATAAACTCGGCAATTGCAAAGCCAAACAAGCCCACGGTAATTAACGGCTTTCTGCCGATTTTATCGGAAAGCCGGCCCCAAATCGGGGCAAACAGGAACTGCATAAACGAAAAAACAGCGACAAGTAACCCCATAATTTGAGCATTGGCATCAAATAGTTCAACATAAAACGGAAGAATCGGGATGACAAGTCCGATTCCAACCATAATGATAAATAAATTAAAGCTTAATAAGGCTAGAGGCCCTCTGCTTCTTTTTTGGATCTGCTGTTGATCTTCCATAAATTTTTCCTTTCAATAGCTTGAATGAGCACTAGCTAAATAGTTGGCCATTCTGCCAACTTGACTTTTTTAAGTGAAGAAACTTTTAATAAATTTCTTATGCAATATTGTATTTTCACTATTTCCTATCTTATCACTTATACACTGTCTTAACAGACTTTAATCTTGTATCAGACCATTTTTTATTAAAGGATTTCCAAACGCGATCAACAGTTTTAACAAAGCAGGGGCTCCACTGTTATTGCTGCCAGACATGAACCCGGTCCTCTTCCCGCAGTTGTATGACCTGTTTAGCCTCAAAACTTGGCAGGAGGTGCTGGTGGCAAGTGAAAAAAAGAATTTGATTTCCTTCAACTCGCTGCAAAAGTTCCAAAATCTTTCTGGTCCTTTTATGATCAAAATTTACAAAGCTGTCATCAATCAGGATCGGGAAATGAAGTTTTTCGTATAAGACTGTTGCCAGTGCAAGTCTTAGCGATACATAAACTTGTTCGGCTGTCGCCTGACTGAGTTCATTCGCTTCAAATAAAATGCCATCAGAGCGTTCGACCAAGAACCCCTGAGCATGCTGCTGAGGAACAATCCTAATATAGTTTCTTTCTGTTAAAAAGTCTAAAAATTCCTCAGCGTGTTTGAGCACTTTTGGCAGTTTGTCATTTTTGAAATGGTTCGCTGTTTTTGCAAGTAAATCCTTTGCGATCGTATACTTTGCCCATTTTTTTGCCTCTTCGTTCAGCTCGGCTTTCTGAAGCGCGAATGTATGGAGAAGGTTTGCATATGATTCTCCTTCTTCAAGCTGGTTAATCTCGTGCCTTACATCTGCAAGCTGGCTTTGGAGAGCTGCAAATTCTTTTTCAGTTTCACCAAGTCGCATCGTTTGTTTGGCCATCTCTTCATCGCTATCTTCTATTAATAAAAACGCAGCTATTTCTTCCGCCGTGATCGTCGTTATTTTTAATTGCCTGGAAAGACTGTCTAATTCGTCTGAGAGCTTCTCTTTCCTTTCTGAATCATGGGCAAGCTTTCGGAATTCTTCTGTTGTAGCCGCCCGTGCCAAGTTTAGCAATTTAGCTTGTTCATCTTTAGTAGCGGTTAATTCAGTCTCCAGTTCCTTGAGTTCTTCAGTTAATTCGGTTAGCTTAGCCTGTTTTTCGTCGTATTGAATCCTTTTTTCAAGCTCTGCTTTTACTTTGTTGCGCAGCAACAAGGCAGTTTCCTGAATCGATAGATGACTATTTTTTAAAAACTTGTCATTTAAAGTTTTAATCTGGGTTTCTATTTTTTCAAGGGAGCTTGAAGCAGTTCGATATTGTTCGATTAAATATTGCCTATCCCGATATGCTATTTTCAGCTTTTCAATCAACTGGAACGCGTCATTTAAATAATTTAAGACTATATGGTCCGGCAGCAGCAAATCTTGCCCGATCTTGATAAGCAATGCCTTATGGTTGATTGCATCCTGTTCCCACTGCTCAAAAGCAGAAATAATCCGTTCGTATTGCCCATTTTGCTCATCCCATTTTATATGAAGCAAATGATGCTTTTCTCTCAGCTGCATTTCCTTTTCAAGTTTTCCTGCTAAAAATGGCTGTTCACCCTTCGCAAACTCGGCAAGCTTGTCTTTTAATATCTTTTCCTTTTCGCGCAGTTGTTCGATTTCAGCTCGAAGATCCTCGGTTCTATACGAAACCGTACTTTTACGGAATGAAATCAACACAAATAATGCTCCGATGGCCCCGACAGCGGTTAGCAGCCATTGGCTGCTCCATATCCCTACTACAATTAAAGCAGCAAACAATGCGACAAACGCTGCCCTTTGCGTCGTGAACAGCTTTTTCTCTTTGGCCGCCCTGCCCACTTCTTGTTTGTAGGCATTCTGCCGGGATGCCAGACGTTCTTGCAGATCAACGAGCCCAGCCTGAAGATCCTCCTGTTTGTCCGATTGGGCAACCCGTTTTTTAAGCTCCTCCACTTCATCGTCTGGGAGGAGTTGCGCTTTGATGCTTTTAAGTTGCTGCTCCAGGCTTTCAAGCCTGGCCTTTTCTTCATTAAACCTTCGGTCAAGATCATCCTTTTTTACTTTCAGGCGCGCTTGTGTCGAGTGGGCATCACTGATCTTTTCTTTCATAAATATACTTGTGTCGAGCATTAACAAGTCTTCTTCTTTAACTGTGAAATGGAGTTTTTCCCTTAAAGCTTTGACTTCATGCTCCAATTTCTCCAACTTTAACTTGTATTGATTTTGCTCCTGCCTTAATTGTTCATATAAGGGTAAACTTTCTGAAGCATTCACGATTGCAGATTCACTGTTCAATAGATCTGTACAAACGGACAAATCCTCGAGCAGCGAAGCCGTTGCTGAAATTCGTGCAGTTAAACTATTCTTGCGGCTTTCATATTCCTGGGCTTTATTTTCAAGATGCTCGAGCCGTTCCGCTCCGTCCACCGGAAACTGGAGATTTTCGTACTGTTTTAATTCCTCCCTGATAACCGCCTGCTCTTTTACAACAGGATAAAGCTTTTTCCATTCCTCAAGCTTATTTATCTGTTTTTGTAAGCGTGCATTTTCTTTGCTGAGATCGGTGATCCTGCTTTCGATCGTTTCTTTTTCATTAATCAAATCCGAGTATCTGCCATTTTGCTGTTCAGCTTTAAGAAGTTCGCTATGAAGATCGCGAAGCTTTAGCAGCTTTTCATTAATAATTGGCTTTTTGCCATTTGGCTTAAAAAGCAGCTCCATTTCCTTTTGCAGGCTGTTTTCTGCAATGAGCAGCTTGTCCGAGCCTACAGCGCCCGCAGAGAACAAAAATCTGCCCAGGTCTTCACTCTTAATGGAATGAACATTTTGCAGGCGATGAAGATTGAACGAAAAGATCGATTGATATAAATATTTATCGATATGGGAAAGCAAATCCTGAAGAAGTTCTTCCCCTCCATATGTACCATCCTCAAGCATTACCGAGACATCTCCGGCTGCTTTGCCTTTCACCCGCTCAATTACGGCTTTGCCCCGGCCTGAAAACACGACTGTCAGCTGTCCGCCATATTTGGCAGAGTTTTTCGGCTCATAGCGTAGTTCGGTTTGCTGTTTAGTGGGAAAGCCAAATAGAATACTATGTATGAACGACATGATTGTCGATTTCCCCGCCTCATTTCCCCCATAAAAAACCTGGAAGTCCTGCAAATCGGTAATTCTTGTATTCTCCAGCTTACCGTAGCCGTAAATATTGATTTCAAGTATTTTCATAACAATAAACCAACCTCCTTTCCGTTATTGATACAACAATCGGATCAGCAATTGTTCAGATTCCTTTATAAGCGCTGATTGCTCACTTTTTGTTAAACGTTCAAGGTATTTCCTTGCGGCAGGATGGCTGTATAACGAAGACAGAGTTCCTTCAGCATCATCATACTTGTCAATAATATTAAACAATTCACTGTAAAAATCAGCTTCGCTTTTCAATCGATCCCTGTCCCAATCGATTCTTTCTTCTATTTGAATGGATGCTGTCCAGACGAATGACTCTTCATCCCGCTCTTGCTCCTGTAAAACCTCAAGCAGCTCCTCAGCAAGGACATTCGTTTGCGTTTCGAACGAGACGTTTTTTAAAGTGATCTGCAAAATAGTCGCCAGTCCTTCATGACGATGGTCTTCAAGGACCATGCTGCAAAGTTTGCATAAATCCCCAAACGTTGCCGCTTCTGAACGAGCCATATCCAATTCAGCTTTTTCCCAGATCACATCGGAAGCAGGAATAAATTCAAGTTTTGTTTCTGTACCGGCTAATGAAACAAAGTAACAGCCTTTCATGCCTGTTTCCTTCTTGTGGCGGCCTTGAATATTTCCGGGGTAAACGACCGCCGGCATCTCTGACAGCACCGTCCGTTTATGGATGTGACCCAATGCCCAGTAATCAAATTCCTTTTCGATCAGCTCTCGTAAATGAAACGGTGCATAGTTGCCGTGATCACTGTTTCCTTCATGATTGCCGTGCAGGATACCGATATGAAAGTCCGCACCAGTTTTTTTCACATAATCATTAATCCTGCGTTCAAGCACATGTTTTTTTACATAGCTGAAACCATATAAATGCACGCTGGTACCTTCACTAGTGTTATACGTTAATACTTCTACATTATCTCTGAAAATATGGACATTCGCCGGCATATTAAGCTCGACCCATGAGCCGCCTAAATGATCATGATTGCCATGAATCAAATAAACCTGGATATCGTGCTTGAAAAGCCTGTCCATCTCTTTCCTGAAACGGGTCTGGGCCCGAATGCTCCGGTCCTCGCCGTCAAATATGTCTCCGGAAATAATCAAAAAATCGACTTGGCGATTGATCGCCTCATCCGTTATTTTTCGAAAAGCCCGGAATGTGCTCTCCTGCAGCCTGTCAAATATCGCTTCCGGAAGATGCTTTAATCCGGACATAGGGCTGTCTAAATGAAGATCGGCCGCATGAATAAAGGTGATCTTTTTCATCAATAATTCCTCGCATCCGCTTTTTCTTCATTTTAACATTTTCAAAAAGCGAATGCACGTTCTTATAGAGGGTTTTTTTCACGGAGTGGGCTGGTCGAGGATCAATGGCCTGCAATCTCCCAACAGTAGTTCTACTGCTGCAACAAGTTACCATTTTACATCAAAAAACCCCACCAAATCATCAGCGGGGTTAAAAGACTTAATAATAACAGACTTCGACCTTGCAGCATTTCGTACATTTCCGGTAGCCTTCAGCTTCAACAAAAACATGGGTACAATTTTGCTGAATCGTGAAAATACATTTTTCAAGCTCGATAATGTTATTTTTAAGCTGTGCAATTTCCTTTCTTAAATCAGGGACAGTATCTGCGCCATGAGGATTAGCGATAAAGGGAAGATCCATGCTCGACAAACTCCTTTGCCTTTTCCTTCATTCCTTGTTCAACAACATCCTCTTCGAACTCACCTTTATTTGTCCCCCGTTTTCGAATGTCGTGGGAAATTCTCATCGAGCAGAACTTTGGTCCGCACATCGAACAAAAGTGGGCTGTTTTGGCACCTTCTGCGGGAAGCGTTTCATCATGGTATTCCCGGGCCCGCTCCGGATCTAGCGATAAGTTAAACTGATCATTCCAGCGGAATTCAAACCTTGCCTTTGACAGAGCATTGTCACGGATTTGTGCTCCCGGATGCCCCTTAGCGAGATCGGCTGCGTGGGCGGCAATTTTATAAGCAATGACCCCCTCACGCACATCATTTTTATTTGGAAGACCGAGGTGCTCTTTAGGAGTGACATAGCAGAGCATGGCTGTACCGAACCACCCAATCATTGCCGCGCCGATTGCCGAAGTAATATGGTCATAGCCTGGGGCAATATCGGTTGTTAACGGTCCAAGCGTATAAAATGGTGCCTCCTGGCAGATTTCAAGCTGCTTATCCATATTCTCCTTGATTAAATGCATTGGCACATGTCCGGGACCTTCAATCATCACCTGCACATCATGCTTCCAGGCGATTTTCGTGAGCTCCCCTAACGTTTCAAGTTCGGCAAATTGAGCTTCATCGTTGGCATCGGCAATCGAGCCCGGCCGGAGTCCGTCCCCAAGCGACACCGAAATATCATAGGCTTTGAGAATTTCACAAATTTCCTCGAAGTTGGTATACAAAAAGTTTTCTTCATGGTGGGCCAGGCACCATTGCGCTAAAATCGACCCACCTCTTGAAACTATCCCGGTTGTCCGCTTCGCCGTCATCGGAATGTAGCGCAGCAGCACCCCGGCATGAATCGTAAAATAATCAACGCCCTGCTCGGCCTGCTCAATTAATGTATCACGGTAAACTTCCCAGCTGAGATCCTCGGCGATGCCGTTCACTTTCTCCAGCGCCTGGTAGATCGGGACGGTGCCGACCGGAACAGGAGAATTGCGGATAATCCATTCCCGGGTTGCATGAATATTTTTCCCGGTGGACAAGTCCATAATTGTATCCGCGCCCCATCTAGTCGCCCATGTCATTTTTTCGACTTCCTCGTCAATCGAGGAGGAAACAGCGGAATTGCCAATATTCGCATTAATTTTCACATGAAAATTCCGCCCGATAATCATCGGCTCACTTTCGGGATGATTAATGTTAGCCGGGATAATCGCCCGGCCACGCGCTACTTCATCTCTGACAAACTCCGGCTCCAAACCTTCACGGATCGCGATATACTCCATTTCCGGGGTGACAATTCCCTTTTTTGCATAATGCATTTGCGTAACTGCCCGGCCCTGCTTTGCTTTCAACGGTTTGGCAGCGATATTGGGGAAAGTGTCGATCTTTAGAGCCTGATCTTCCCGATTATAGCCGTTGTCTTCCGGCCTGACAGACCTTCCAGTGTATGCCTCTACATCCCCGCGTGCAAGGATCCATCCCCTTCTATGTGCGGGCAGCCCCTGATTAATATCAATCTTGTAATCCGGGTCCGTGTATAACCCGCTCGTGTCATAAACCCGTACCGGGCTATTTTCCTCTTTTTCTGAAAAACCTTCCGTCGGCTGCTGGGATATTTCCCGCATCGGCACTTTGATGTCCTCGCGAGAACCTTGTACATAAACCTTCTTGCTTCCCGGGAATGAAGTGTGCAGTTCAATTGAATTGTTCATCTTGTTTTTCCTCCTCAAATTTTATTGATTAAACCTTCTCTTCAAAAGCTTTACCTGTTCAGACCGGTTGGCAGAACGATGAATCGCAGAAATTACGGCAACCCCCGCCAACCCTTTCCCTGCCAGCTGATCGATGTTTTCCAAATTAATCCCGCCAATCGCTACGGCTGGAAGAGAGACCGATTCAATAATTTGTTCCAATGCACCCTCTGTGAGTAATTCCGCATCGGTTTTTGAGGAAGTCGCAAAAACGGCACCGATACCAAGATAATCTGCTCCCTCTCTTTCCGCTTCAAGGGCCTGCTCAACATTTTTTACAGACACTCCCAGAATCATTTCTTTGGGGATGAAGGAACGGACGGCATCGGCCGGAATGTCTTCCTGACCAAGATGGATTCCCGCCGCGCCTACCGCCAATGCAACATCGATTCTATCATTGATCACTAATGGAACCTGGTATTTTTCAAGCATCAGTTTCAGCTGCTCCGCTTTCGCAAAAAAATCTTTTCCGGATGTATTTTTCTCCCTCAGCTGGACGAGCGTCACACCGCCTTTGACCGCCTCTTCAACATAGCCGACAAGCTCTTCTGCCGGGAGGCCGTCTGTTGTCACCAAGTATAGGTTCAGTAAGTCAGCAATTCTTCTACTCATTTAATCTCACTTCCTCTTTCCAGACATCCCCGTCGATTAATGATATTTCATCCCAGAGCCTTGTTTTAAAAGTACCAAGACCCTCACCAGAAGCGAGTCTTCTTGCGGCCCGTTCCCCGCAAATGCCCATCGTCGAAATGCCGGCAACCGCTGCTAAAAAAAGATTGTCGCCAGAGCCTGCAAAGCATCCTATCAAAGACGCTGTTGTGCAGCCCGTTCCGGTAATCTTTGTCAGGAGCAGGTCACCGTTCGCGATGCAGCATGTTTTTTCCCCGTCCGAAATGTAGTCTGTTTCGCCACTCACGACGACAATTGTGTTAAATCGCAATGCTGCTTTTTTCGCTGTATTGAAAGCCGATTCCGAAACCTCACCGGCATCAACACCTTTAGTGCTCGCAGTTATTCCTGCCAGACTGGCAATCTCACTATGATTGCCGCGAATAATTGCGAATTGAACCTCGTTTAGCAATAGCGCTGCTTTTTCATTTCGGTAATTCGTTGCGCCAACCCCGACCGGATCGAAAATAACCGGAATTCCGAGTTCATTGGCTCGCTTCCCGGCATTTACAATCGCCGAGAATGAACTGCTGTTTAAAGTCCCGAAATTGATGACGAGTGCATTCGCATGAGCAACCATTTCGGCCGTTTCTTCCGGGCTGTCAGCCATGACCGGTGAACCGCCGATCGCCAGCGTAACATTGGCACAGTCGTTGATCGTAACGGCATTCGTAATATGGTGGACGAGAGGCTGTTTTTCTTTTAGCTTCAGAAAAAGCTTGCCAATTTCGTCTTTAAGCATGGCTATTCCTCCTTCAACGCAACACAGTTTTGTTCATACAAAGCGTAAAAATGGTTGGTTGGCCCATTTCCGTGGCCAATGTTTAAGCTATGTTTAATTGCGCCGGTGATATATTCTTTCGCATTTTTTACTGCTTCAACAATCGGCCAGCCTTTTGCGAGATTGGCCGCAATCGCAGAAGACAGCGTACAGCCGGTTCCATGCGTGTTCTTCGTGTCAATTCTCTGTTCACTAAAAATATGAAACTCATTGCCGTCGAACAAAATATCAATAGGATCCCCGGACAGATGGCCCCCTTTTAACAGGACCATTTCCGGCCCCAGCTTCTTTAATTCAAGGCAGGCGTCTTTCATTTCCTCCACGCTCTGAATTTTTTGTTGGAGCAGAACCTCTGCTTCCGGTAAGTTAGGAGTAATGACCTTTGCGATCGGGATGATCTGTTCTTTTAATGCATCAGCAGCTTCGCGCTGAAGCAAATGGTGTCCGCTTTTGGAGACCATAACCGGATCGACAATGATATTGGTTGCTTTCACACTGGTCAGCGCATCGGCAACAGCCGTAATAATGGTTGAGGTTGACAGCATGCCGATTTTCACAGCATCAACCGCAATGTCTTCATAGACCGCCTCTATTTGATCTTTGATAATCCCCTCAGGAATATTCGCAATTGAGCGAACTCCTGTTGTATTCTGTGCTGTTACCGCGGTAATCACCGACATTCCATAAACACGATGGGCCGCAAACGTTTTCAAGTCTGCCTGGATACCGGCTCCGCCGCTCGAATCAGAACCTGCTATTGTGAGTGCTGTTTTCATGTAAATCCCTCCCAAAAGGTACCTTTTTCAAAAACACATTGACAATAACCAATCCGATTGCAGCTCCAGCCAGGGAACTAAATACAAATGCCGGGATGAAGCCGAACAAAGCTGCATCCTGGCCAAGCAGGAGAACTGCAATCGGATAGCAGGCGACGGCGCCGATTATGCCTGTCCCGACGACTTCTCCTGCAAAAGCCATGTATGTTTTCTTTGTTTTCATAAACAACCAGCTGGCCAAACAAGCGCCGATCATGCTGCCTGGAAAAGCAAACACCGACCCGGTCCCGAGCATGTTTCTGAGCAGGGAAACGGTAAATGCCTGCATGACGGCATAGTATGGCCCGAGCAGCACCGCGGACAGCAAGTTAATGAAGTGCTGCATCGGAAAAACCTTGGCGAACCCGATCGGGATAAAAAATGCATGGCTTGTTAGCGTGCCCACTGCAACAAGCAGTGCGGTTAAGGTGAGCTTTCTTGTTTTCCCCATAAAAAATCCCTCCAGTTTTAATAGGCACTGGGGGGATGGAATGGCAAACCGAAATTTTTGGCGTCCAATTTGCGGAGAATGCAAAAAGCAGACTCCAGCAATAGAGTCTGCGTATGTACGGTTTCGACAATACACTTCCCTACGCTGGTATTAACCAGATCAGGTATAAGGGTCAAAGACATAAACGGGTCTTAATCTCAGCCGGCCACGAATCCGGCACCCCCAGTGATAAACATATAATATTTTCATAGCTACTATATCATAAGTTTTTCCTTTTGCAAACCGCCTTAAATTGTCGAATGGCTTTTAAACTATTAGATAAAGCCTGTTTTCTAAAATATTGTGGTTTTTAAATATTAAATCAAAAGGTTATGGGATTTTATGTTAATATATAGATAAAAGGTTTGTTCAATTAACGGGCAGTTTACTTTAATAAGTGAAACTTTAATTTTTCTAATTCGTACATACGGCAAGAAGATTGATTTAAATTATGGAGGTGTTAAATGTGTCTAAAGAAGTTACTTTTATCTTAGTTATAGTATCTATGGCTATATGGGTTACGGTGTCTAAAGAGGCTGTAAAACCTTCAAAAGAAATAAACTGGTGGAAAATGATAACATTACTGTCTGCTGGTTCTTTATCTGCATTAGTTATAACCATTACGCTTTTTCAAAGCCTGTCATTATAGTTCCGTTAACGGGGGCTTTAATGGCATAAGACAATAAAAGCATTCCGAAAAACAGTTTCGTTAAAGCGAAACTGTTTTTTATGTATAAAGGGGTAGAGTCAGGAAAATGCGGATTTACAACGTTAAGAAAATCTAAAATAAAAAGCCTAATTTCTCGTTGTTGTAAGTGAGAAATTAGGCTTTAGTTACTTCATTAAAGCGCTTCGATTGTCGAATATAGTTTTTTAATAAAGTTATATCATAATCATTTCAATTTCTTCTACTACCATTTTTGTATTTCCTACTGAGCCTTTAATAGTAACTTAACGGGGATAAATTAGTCAGAAAGAATCATATTCCGTTTAGTTATGATTTCTTAATTATTTGTTTCTGGAGCATGACAGACATTGTATTTCTTATTCCATATGACACATGAAGCTTTCAATTCTTGTTCTCCTTTTCTAAATAAAAATCCTGAACCTTCTTGAGTCTCAAAAGTCCATCCCTTGTTTTCCATCTCTTTGATAAAATTCTTTTGGCCTTCCCCTTTATTGAACAGGGTTAAATACCATTCTTTATCTTCTGCGTTACCTACTAGTACAATATCTGTTTCAGATTGCCTTAGTTTGTCTATTGCATCAGAATCATTGATTTCATTTGCTGGAAAATCTGGAGTTTTATTCATAATCATAATAATCACGATAACAACCACTAACATTAAAAGCGAAATAATTAGTATTTTTCTCATAATTTTTGCTCCTCGTATAGTAAAAATTTTATTTTTTTAGAAAACACGACTTTTTTCCCTATTTATTCCTTTTGTAAATTGGTATGATCTTCTTGAAATTATAATCCAAGAAAAGGAAGTGTACTATGAAAAAAATTTATTTAAATCTTTTACCTCAGTATTATTAGCTTCACTAGTTATTTCTTCTGGTTTTACAGCAAATGCAGCATCAAGTGAAGGCGAAATACTTAAAAATTTTTCAATAATTTAAGGAGGGAATTAAAGATGGCAAAAAAATTTAAATTTATTTTTCCATTATTAGCTTTTATCTTAATGCTCGGTGCCTCAACTGGGTATGCTTCTTCAGAAGAAAATAAAAATAGTAAAAAATATGATATGGAAATTGTAGATGTTAAAACAGAAAAATACACAACTGTATGAGTAAAATGTTTGTAGGAGAATTATTTCCCTTCTCATCCAGATAATGGCGTAGCCG
>NZ_PGVA01000015.1 GCF_002860125.1 Bacillus canaveralius | reverse complement strand
TTGATTTTTATTCCATTTTTTCATCCTTGACTTTTTCATAGATTTTTTGTGCAACGCTAGTGACTTATTGACTAGTTCATCTGACCTCAAGACTATATCATCCTATAATTAGACTAATTTCTTTCCCAATTACGAAGTGTATATAGCACCTTCTTTGATTTTAATTACCTACATAAATAGCAACAGACCTTGTCGCCCTGGTTATAGCAACATAGTACTTTGCCAAAGTCAAAGCTGCTAAAGAATAGTTTTGACCCAAGGCATGTTTTCTCATCTCTACAGTTGGAAGAATAAGAACCCTATCCCTTGTGAGACCTTTTGAATTGCCGAAAGACATAGATTCAGGAAGCACATTAAGCTTCAGACTATCTAACTTTCTAAGACTCGGTTTACTATAATATAAAACAGAAGGCAAATAATTATTGATATATCCTTCCATTCTTTCTTCAGAGGATAACAAAATAATACCATCTTCTTCTAAAATTTTTTCGGTTTGACCAGAGACTAAATTTAAATCATCAAATAGTTGATTGGCAAAGTCGCATATTTGCTGATTACATCTATAACATAATTCCAGTGACTCAATATCAGAAATCCCCATCTGTAATCTAAAAAAATTGAAAATGTTTTCACTTCTATACCGCCTATTTTTAAGACTATGATTTGTAGAATACGTTGCTTGACGGTTATCTCCGACCATAATAACATTGCAAATGAGACTATAAATATAATTTAGAATATCCAAATCATATCCATTCAAATCTTGAATCTCATCAATCAAAATTGTTCTATATATTTTTTGTAATCGATTAAATACCAAACCATTCGTATGTACATTAGTCTTACAACAAAACTCTGCCAACCTTTCAGCATACAATTGATTTTTTGAATTTAAATAATAAAATATATTATTACTTGTAACTCCTGATCTTCTTGGTATTTGCCCGACTTGTCTAAAATCTAATCCCTCTAATTTTGGTGCACCTACCATTTTTCTATAAGGTTTAGCCAAATCGTTATAAAGAAATTCTGTCCAAGTTCTACACACAATTTTTGAGGGAACAACTCCTTCTCGCAAAGCAATATCTTCTTTCATTGATTTTAAATTATTAGTGGTATATGTTAAATAAGCACTTTTCCTTCATTAACTAAATCCAAGGCATTATCAATTAGTAATTTAGTTTTCCCAGTACCTGCTCCAGCCTGGATAATTCTTTTAACGTACTGCATTTAATATATACTCCGGATAGTCAAATTCTTCGCTGTCATCTAAATAAACTTTTAGAGCCCAATCTGCCTTGTTATTGGTCATATATTTATTTAGAACTTCACTTGATAAATCATCTTTTTCTAAAACTCTCTTTAGTTTTTCATAATTTGAGGATACATGTAAAAACTGTGGCTCCAATGTTTTCAAATGGTTATTTTCGCTTGCACATATATGTATATACTCTTCCTGATATTCTTCATATTTCCTTGTAATATTTTTTTCATAATCACCATCATTATCAGTAACCACAAAAGTTTCGATCTCTAAAAGTTTAGAAATATCTAAGAATCGTTTAAAGGACAGACCGTTTACACTAATAATATCAACCCCACAATCCAAGGGTAATTTTCCCTCATTATTATCGGAAAAAGATTTACTTACTATTAATTCATCAGCTGGTCCTTCAACCAAAATAACTTTTTTGGAGAGAATAAAACGTAATGTGTTATAACTAGGTATTTTTTGAAAATATTTAACAGTATCATCAGGCAAATCCGTCATCTTTATTATATTACTCTCAGAGATCAATAAGAGATTGTCCAATTTTAATTTATTCAAAATATAAGAATCATGTGTAGATACAAATATTTGTTGATTATCGGCAATTTCATTTAACTTAACTAACAACATTCGCATATTTGAGAAAGATAAATGATTTTCTGGTTCTTCAATCAACAATATTGTTTGCCTGGCTTTCCTGCTTTGAACAGCAAAGATAGTTTTCAAGATGTTTTGATCGCCCCTGCCGATATTTTCGAACGGAATACCCTCGACATACGCATTGATTGCTGTTTCCCAATTTGTTTTATTACTAATATCTAAAGATAAAGATACTTCTCTTTCGTCATCCAGAAAAGCTTTCTTTTTTTCATTTATTCCAAAATTCAAATTTACTATATCTGGATTATGTGCAAACTGTTCTTTATAACTACGATATAGTACTGATAGATTCGCTTTCTGTTTATCATCTAAGGTATCGTTGACCAATCCTAAAAAATATTTTTTTGGAACAGCATTTATAGCGGATTCAGACGAATCAATCAATAGTGATTTGACTGGTATACTCCTTGGAGTAATATTTTTACCGGCAAATGTAAACCATTCAACTTCATAGTATTCTGTTGGAATAAAGGATACATTTTCTTGTTGAATATATTCTTTATACTCATCTTCATACTTACTTGAAAACATGATTCTAAATGTTAAGCCACAATTTTCCCCACTTATAGAAGACTCTGCCCCCGTCAACTCATTCATGTGTTCATCATCTGTATCTGAAAAAAATATTTCAATTGTTATTTGTGGTGGAATAACTGCTTCGAGTTCACCTTGCCTGTAACGTACAACATTGTTAATAAACTGATTGGTGGTATTAATGTTAAAAAGATAAGGATTCAATTCATAATAGATAGGTTTATTACGAATAGTGCCGGTCAATGCAAGATGAATCAATTCGAGTATTGTCGATTTTCCTACACCATTATTTCCAATCAAGACAGTCAAATCTTCATTAACAGTGATATCTAAATTCTGAAACTGTTTATAATTATTGACGATAACTCTTTTAATAGCCAACTTTACAGTCCCTCCTTCTTATTAAAACCTGTAGAGTTGCAAAATTATGAATTTTTACCTATTAATCATTTTATCATCTAAAGAATAACTCCTTCACTAATTTTCCATATATAATGTGTAATATATTAATGAATGAAAAATGCTACCCCCACAGGGGATTGAACAATAGAAAAACTGCACCTCCAATTGTTATGTGTGTGTAACAAATGGGGTGCAGTTCAGATTGAATTAGTCTCATTATTTTCTTGATATACTTAATGTCTTTAACTTTTAGGCATGCCATCCACATATTTTAACTATTTTTGTTATGAAGATAAACAACATTATGATTCTCTACATCAAGGGGCTTACTTAAAGGCTTTTCTACAACTAGCTCGCCAAGCAAACTTATATCCTCAATAGTCAGGCCAATTTGAAAAGATATTTCTTCAATCGTAATATTATACTTATTAATAATCATATTTAGGGCCTGGATAAACAGCATTGGCTTTTCTATAGGGATTATATCATCAAGAGGTTCATGCTGGCGCCACTTTTTACGACTGATCTGTTGTCGCAGATATAGTGCATAATCCGATGTAAATATCCCCAATTCCTCCGCACGATAAACAATGGCCTGGATAGAAGTTTTCCAATGCTCTTTTAACAGAAGTAAATAATCCAATCCTGAAGACGAAAGCTCTGGCACTAATGTAGCTTCAGGCATTAATAAAGAAGAAGCAAATCGATTAGCCTCTTGCTCAATTCTTTTATGCTTACTTTTATCATTAATATCCTTTTCTGTGTATCTGGAGTGTAATAAAATATGTCCCAATTCATGCGCAATATTAAATCGTAAACGAACCGCAGAAAGTCTTTCATTATTTAAAAGAATATATGGTCGATTTTTATAAAAAACCGTACATGCATCAATTTTTTCATTGTCCATTTTTGAAGAAGAAATTACAATACCCATTTTCTCACATAGTGCTGTAATATTACTGATTGGTCCATCACCTAGGCCTAAATAGCGTCTTAACTGTTCCGCAATAGAATCAATTTCACTCAAATCTAATTGTCTAAACTCTGTATGGTTTGCAATAAAATCTGGGTATTTAAACTCTGGAAGCCGAATTCTAGACTCAATAAATTCTATTACGTATGCTAGCAAGCGGACTTTTTCTTTAACTTGATCCTTATATTTTCGAGCAACGGCAGCACCACTTCTAAAAAAGTGTGAAGTCTGCGGATCTAGATTATTATTATTGTCTGAGTAGAAGAAAGATGGTGTGAATTCTAGGATACCTGAAATCCTCTGAAGTGTTTCATAATCTGGAGATGCTTTTCCATTTTCATATTTTGAAACAGACTGATGACTTAAATTCAAGAGTTTCCCTAATTCTTCTAATGTAACACCTCTAGCAATTCTTGCTGTCTTTAATTTTTTACCGTTAAAATTATGCGTTTGTACCCTCACGTTCATTTTTTCCCACCTCTTCAGCAAATTGCTGAAATTCTTCCAAGCTAAATTCTTTGATGTCTTCAGGTTTGCTTTTAGGGTACTTACCATCAATCAGTGTAAATTCTTCAAGTAGCTGAATTTCGCCTATCCATTTTTCATTTTCCCCTGGTATCCCAAGTGAGATAAATAAAGGTTCCTGGCTTTGATAACCGTGGTTTAATTGAAAGTATTGCGGTTTATCGCGAATTTCGTCAAAAGATAGACCATGTTCATCGAAGTCTATATAGCTTTGGAAATGTTTAATATATTGATCCCTACAAAAAGCCGGTCGACCAATGTTATTTTTACTGTTTACTTGGTTAACATGGAGAAGCAACTCGTCAGTATAAAGTTCAATCAAAGAAGCAGATTTGTTTGAAGTATAGCCCACTCTCCATTTTAAAGGCAGATTACCGTTCTTGATTTCTTGGACTAAGAAGAATTCAACTGCAATGTTTTTTATATTTGGAATTAGAGTTTTCCCACGTTCCCAATTGAATAATCCGGTATTCTGAGTAATTCTATAAGACCACATATATGCGTTATTAATTATTCCTGGTATCTTCATCCTTACTTCACGAGGAAAACAAGTTTCAATTACTTCTCTGGCACTCTTTTCTTGAATATTAATACTCACGTAATCACCTCTTTGTATCGATGCAACCATTTTACAATTTTTACTCTATTTTTGCAACCGTTATACTCCGGATAATTTCGACATTTTAAATATTCAAGGCAAAAAAAACATATGTATTTACCATATGAATTAATGATCATTTAGATGAGATTTCAGGCTATTTTTCGGTATAGAAAATACCGAACGTTAGCAGAATGTTTCCTTCGAACCTTCGGTTGGAAAATGTTTTTCTATGATAATTTTTATGCTTGGCAAATTATATTGGCTGTGCAGATAAATTTTCTATTTGACCGATGCTCCATTTGTCTGGTATCCAACTTATTTCTAGGATCTTATCTTTTTTATTCAGTATCTAACGCTTTAGTTACTAAGCAACATGTTCACCGACAGTAATCTTGGTAACTTTGAAGAGTTAAAAATACCTTACTTTGTACATAAGGATTAGCATCATGTATGGTCATATTCAGAAAGATAATGAATCATTTTTTCACTTCAGGATCTTCAGAAATGCTAATCCTATAGTATTATCTAGACCGTCAATTTTATTATTCCTTTTCCATTTTCCAATTAATTGATTTATCTTTGCATCTTTTGACAAATTTCCAGATAATTCAATTGCTTTTTTTCTCGGTAAACCTAGCTTCCTCAACTTTAATGCATTCGGGTTATTAACCCCATAACGGATATATTGTGATAACAAAAGGAAATTTTCAGGCATGTCTCTATTTTGATAAACAATTAATTTCAATAATACTACATATGCATTAGCAATATGGCTAGCATTCCTTATTCCATCTTTACTAATTTTTATAGATTTTGCTACACTAGTTCGGTTTGTACGATTTATCTTTGTTAAGTCAAGAGTCCCAACCCCGTGTTCATTAAGGACTTTTGCCAACTCTATAAACGTCCCTCCATTAACCCACGTCTTTAAAAACTGATTCATTACTATATGATTAGAAAATGTTTCATCTATATTTTCATGAATAAAATTAATATCGAATTTTTGAATACATTTAAAGAAACACTCTAGAATAATTTCATCAGAAGTATCTTCCAATTTCATTCTGAGTTTTTCTTCGTCTATAGATGATAATAACGTTTCAATAACACTTACCTTGTTTGCTGATTGAGCAGCAGCCTTCAATACTAACTCTTTATTTGCTGGAAATCCTTCATACCATTCCTTCCATTGTATCGACACACTATCAATTTCTTTTTCTTCCAAAAATTGAGTAGCTAATGTTTTCTTGATGAGATCTTTTCTTGTGGTCTTCGTTGGTTCTCCCAAAACATTGGTTATTAATGTGAAATTATTATCTAAGTCCTCTTTATTCAACTCTTTATTAGCTATTTCCTTAGCTATATTTAAGAAGCCGGACGTTGTTTTTTCCGTCCCATCAACTCGTTCAAGGTATGAAATGGATTCATGGTCTAATTTAAAACCGGCTTCTGATGTTGTAGCAGGATATTGCGGAATCACTATGCCTAGAGATTGTTGACCGAATCCTGGTCTTCCGGCTCTACCTAACATATTAATTACTTCTGATTTAGATAGTGGCTTTCCACCTTCTTCTGAATATTGCTTTGTAGTATTTACTACTACTGCAGAAGTTGTGAGATTAAGCCCTTGGGATAATGTTCCTGTAGCACAAAGTATACCGTTTTTAGTCACTTTAAAAAAGTCTTCCACAGCTTCTTGTTCTTCTTTTATAATAGCTTGTGTGTGTATTCCAACACCAAATTTTAAACCATCCACTAATTCCGACTCAAAACCTAACTCTTCTTTCGCTAAAACTAAATAAGCTTCCGAAAATTCATTGACAACATTACTCTTCACCCCTAATTTTTTATGTTTTTCGATTTCTCCTAACAAGTGTCGTGTACCCTGAGAAAATATCATCACTGTATTATCAGCAGCAAAATAATTTCCTATCTGCCTGGATAGATCATTTCCATAGCCTACTATATTCCATTGTTCTATACCTCTATTATTCTTTTTTAGTTCAAACCTAATATTCATTTTTTGAGGTATATCTACAATATACGCCGATTCCTTATTTTTCTCCCAAACATCCTGAACACAAAATAAAATTTGTGTCTTTACACTGGTAGTATATGATTTCTTTTTGCACCGGTGAGCTTCTTTTAAAGCATTTGATATTGATATTTCGGGATGCGCTATAAACCCTCTTAAAGTCCTTGCCGGTCTCCATTTCAAATTTACTATTGATAGTTTTTTATCATTTAGTTTCCCGAGCCACTTTTCTATTTCCTTAGATTCTTCAATTAATGCAGACATTATTAAAAACTGACAAGACGATAATTCAGCAATTCTACTTATTAATAAATCCAACAGTGCACCACGTGTTCCATTAAAGATATTATGGAATTCATCAACTACACAAAGATTACATTTTTCTACTAATTCTTTATTATTTGCAATTAAAGAAACACATTTTTCAGGTGTAAGAACTAAAACAGCACCTCCATCGTTTATATCATCCGTATCAAAAGTATCGGTATCATCTAATAAAAAAATGTTCTCTTGATATTCTTGATGGACATTTATAACCTTGGCTATATTCTTCTCGACTTGTCTACATAAAGCAATTGTAGGAGCCAAGTAAAGGATTACTTTATTTTCTTTAAGTTTTGTTATAATTTTATGTTCAGCTATTAAACTCTTCCCCGTACCAGTGGGAATAGATATTATTCCATTTATTTCATCTTGAAAAAGACCTTCTTCTATCGCTTTTTTATGGGGTGGCCATACTAAGTATATTCCTTCATTTAAATAGCGTTCCATGTGTTTCTCCCATGATAAAATATAGCTAGGGGAAGGATTACGAAGTGTAGAAATGGCCCTTTCTCTTGAATTTTCTTCAAACATTTTTAAAAGAAGCGCAATTAAAGCAATCGATTCCTGATTACATTGCATCGCGTGTTTGTACAAGGTATCTAATGTTGGATTTATATCTCGGTTCCATTTTCTATGAACTACAACAAACTCTTTAGAAAGAGTATTTAAACAATAATTTAATTTATATAAACAAGCCTCTTTCATGTAAGGTTCTAGGCTTTTTCCAGTTATATATTCAGGTATTACAAGCTCTTCTAATGATATTGGGACTTGTTTCATCTTCAATATAGAAAAATTACAAAGTTGTAGCATCACTTGGTGCTCAGTACTTTTGTCAACAAAACTAACAGGTAGTAATTCCATAAGTGGATTTACTACACCGCTTGCATTGGGATCATATCCTGAAATGTGATACAAAAGAGCAGAAATTAACCTATTCAAAAATTCGTAGTCCTCAATTTTAATTTCTGAAGAAGAATCTAATTGTGGACTAAGAACTTCATAGGCAGATGCACAAACTAATGCAGCTGATTCTCTTTCCTCACCTTTTAAACTTTTGTCAAATAATATCCTGTAAAGTAATGCTTCTGCCAATGCCATCAATGTTGACAAGTCCTCTATATCCTCTATAAATTCCCGAGATTCCCGTTTATTTGCTACTTCTATCGTAATTTTTAACATTAAAGTTCTAATATCTTCACCATTTATATTATTAAGTAATTTTGAAGCAATATCATATCTTCCTTTGGCATATCTATCAAACATAGATCTCTTTTTCCTTTTCTTCTATATAGTTAGTTACTTTAATTGAAACAGCATCATAAAAATAATCCAATCTCTCTGTATGTATTGCTTCACATTGTCTAAATTGCTCACAAGTAGCATTTGGAGTATGAACTTTAAAATCTCTAAATTGCGATCCTCCTCTAGGCTTTTTGCTACGGTGCTCTATTGTTAATCTATAAATAATTTTTTTTTGCCATAATATATGTTTAGATATCTTTTCACTTATCCTGTCAGTAGGCTTTTCAAAACTATTAGCTACAGCCTTCATAACTTGTCTTATGTCTGGCCACTTCCTTCCTGAATCAAAAGTTTTAAATGCCTCTAACGCTTCTTTTGTCCCTTCTGATGGACTCTGTCTATTTTTAGATTCTCCAATAATTAAATAATACTCATTTTTCAAGTTGTCTTTTGCTATAGCAGCTAGATCTAAGCCTTGCTTTTTTGAGTTCAGATGCATGTAATGCACACCTTGAATAGAAAATTCATATGGTTTACAAGCCAATGTGTTTTCAATAGATAGGAGCATTATATGAGATAAGAGTTCTAAGATGAATGGATTCCTTTGGTTTTTAATATATTCATCAAAAGATTTTTGATCTCCAAAATACTCCTTTCCTGTAAAGTAATCTTTAACCTCTTCTAGAATATTCATTTCAAATTGTTTATCTGGTAACATATTTTTCAAAGCTTCATAACTCATTTGCCATTCTCCAGATTTTACTATGTAACATAGCTCAGCAACTAATGCTATCTGTTCCTCTGATGTCGGATCAAAATTTGTTAATATAAACTCTAAATGCGATTTATCAGTAGTATTAGTAGGCCATTTATTATGTTTCACCTGCCAAATTTGATAAAGTCGATTCATTATTTCACCAACTGTTCTATTTACTTTCAAAATACCACTTCCCATCCCAATTACATAGTTTACTTTCAAATTATCAAATACCTTTAGCGCATATAAGTAAGTAGAATTCCCGGTTTATAGCAAAAAATCATTTACAACTCTATTGTAATTATCCCATATTTTGAAAATTATTACATTAATAAAAATAAAAAAGAAAAGACTGACATATTTCAGTCAGTCATAGGTTTATTGTTCATTTAAATTAATTGGTTATTAATGTATTTTCAACTAACAAATAAACCTTAATCGCCAGTAAATTATTATAGAACCAGTTATTTAAAAGATAAAAAATAACAACCAGACCCTGTTTAGGAATCACTCCTGTAAACAGCCACTTTATTTCCTCTAAAAAGTGGGGCATTTTTTCAAATTTCTACAGATTAA
>NZ_PGVA01000014.1 GCF_002860125.1 Bacillus canaveralius | reverse complement strand
TTTAATCTGTAGAAATTTGAAAAAATGCCCCACTTTTTAGAGGAAATAAAGTGGCTGTTTACAACACTGTACTGTGTACTTTTGACACTGTAGAAAAAAGCCCTCCCCCATATGGATACACTTTTCCCTCTCAACTTTATATAAGTGTATAGGTACTTCTTTTTAGGGTATGTGTCCCATTTTGAAAACTTCACTCGATTAACTCAGTGAGGATAGAGGGATACACTTTTCAACTTTGAATCGTTAATAGAATAGAGGGGGAGTTAAGATGGCTAAAGCTTATACGAATAAAGCCCTTGATAAATCGTTAGAAGTATTTGAGGAATTTAGCGATATACTGGGGGGTAGAATCTAATGGAAATATGGAAAGATATTGAAGGTTATAACGGTAAGTATCAGGTATCAAATCATGGAAGGGTTAAGTCTACGGATTACTACTATACTGGTAAGGAAAAGGTGTTAAAGATAACCCCTTATAACGGTTATCGTAAAGTAGGTTTAGCGAAAGATAAGAATGATACAATGACACTGTTTAATGTCCATAGATTGGTTGCTACTGCCTTTATTCCTAAGGTGGAGGGTAAACCCCTAATTAATCACATTGACGGTAACAGGGCTAATAATCATGTGTCTAATCTTTAGTGGTGTACCTATACAGAGAATAACCGTCATGCTTATGATACGGGATTAAATAAACCAAAGGGAAGAAGAAAACCATCTGTAGCATACAGCAATATTTACTTACAGTTTGCACTAATAGACTTAAGAGAACGATTGGAGGAATTAGCCTAAAAAGGTTAATCCTTCTTTTTTTATGTAGAAAAACACACCAAATTAGCTACAATATATTACTGCTATTATCCCCTTTTTCTTCCAATTGTGTACACATTTTGTCCACAAATTCCACACCTAATTAACGGTAGTATTTTCCATAAACCTTGATATAGCAGCTTTCTGTTGGTCACAATTTATCCCACCTAGTAGATAATCTGTAGTAGTACCACACACAGTTGTCAACATATAATTATTTCCAATTCACCTACCAATTTATTCCAAATTATGAATCACAAATAAAATATTTTGTCAACATCTTTTTCTAAATCATAGATTACCGTTACTGTCAATGGTTATTGCCACCAGTACCAATTATCCATAAATCCCCATTTAGGTATTCATACTTCATACATCCATAATGTAAATAATTGGATGGATGGTTGCGGTAATCCATACAGGATTATTGATAATATAGGTTTGGTAGCAGAGGGAAAATAAATAATAATGAATAATAAATACATCTTTATGAATAAATATAAGTAGTCTTACCGTTAAGATATAGCCCCACCCCCTTCCATAAATGGATATATCTTCCCTTATAACGGTAGAATATACCAGTAGAATAAATTAATTATTATTATCCTTATCCACCACATACTACCAATACATTACCGTATATCTACACTATTGGTAACAATATACAACTAATATAAATCATAACCATAGAGTTATATCCTACCATTACTACCATACATATCCAATTATTATTATTAACATTTATTAACAATTAATCATAATATTACTATGGAATAAATAGGAGAGATTGGTAACAACTGGGAAGGGATGGGGGTAGGTAAAATATGGGAAATTTGGGGGTTGGGTGTTAATCAATAATACATTTCTAAACTAAACTTGGCGGTCATTGTTTTATTTTTTTCTAAACATAAATTGGCAAAAAAGAGACTACCTTTAACTGGTAGTCTTTAACATTATTGATATTTCTTTCCTCTAAGTGTGGATAATGGTGAAGCATTTCTACCCCGTTCCAGTACCGTTTTATCTTCCATTGATTGGATATACTTCTCTGTTGTCGCTACATGGTTATGTCCTAGCAAACGGGATACTGTATAAAGGTCTGTACTGCCTAATGCGATTTGGGCAAAGCTTCTCCTACAACTATGCACCAATAAGGCTACATCAACCCCACAAGCCTTTCCTGACCGTTTAACGACGTTTAGAACTGCTTCATGTCCCATTCTTCCTATAGAGGATACATCCTTCTTTAACCCTCCGCCCTTGGTACGTGTACAGACAAACAGGAAGGGGCATTCCTGACCTTTTAGATACTTCTCCCTAACTCTCCTATACTTAACCAAGGCTTTCCTTAAATGAAGGCTTATAGGTACTAATCGTTGCTTGTCACCTTTACCCCTTATGAGAATGGCATCTTCAAATACATCCGTTAATTTAATTCCTGATAATTCAGCAGAACGGATACCAGTTTCAAATAAGCAGGTTAGGATTGTACGGTTTCTAACATCCATAAAATTAGTACCACAGTAGAAGTCAATCATCTTCTGAATGTCTTTGATACTGAACGGTTTAATCATGACCTTCTCTTCCTTGAGTAGTTCAATGTCATCCAGCGGATTGTCTTTGAGTATCTTTTCCTTGATACAGAACTTATAAAAGTTATTCAAGGTCTTTAGCCTTGTATTGATTGTGTTAGCTTTGATTCCATCGTCTAAGAGGTGTTTAATGTACCGTTTAATGTGTCTAGTGGTAGTATCCTCTAGTTCCATTTTATAGGATTCGAATAACCATCTTTCAAACTGTAATAAAATGGCTTTCTTATTCTTGACGGTACTCTTGCTGTAATTTTGGATTTCGATTTCTGTAAGGTAGTCTTCTAGTGATAAGTTCATTTTGCGGTAATCCTCCCTGTTTATAATAGGTATTTGGATTACGGCAAACTCATTATTTAAACATTGCGGAAAGTGGCTTGAAGCCTTGGTATAACTGGAGTTGGTGTCGAGGTTAGTATAAGTTGATACTTGACGGATTTTTTGTCCGGAGAATTAACAGCTTCTACTTGCTGGCCTTCAATTCGTTGTTTCTCGTTCATGAAAAATCCCCTTTCGAGTAATCTAAACACTATATTAATTGTTAACGTACAACTAACCATTTTAAACGATTGGACGAAAACAAACAATAAAATATGATAATGTGCTGGAGCGACACTTCTATTTTACTATAAAAAGAGGGCCCTGCTAAATTTGAATTTTTTAGTAAAAAATACATGAAAAACCCCCGGGATTGATTAATTTTGAATCCCGGGGGTTTTTCACTGCTTTTATTTACATAAACTCTGCTACCAGCTTGTTGAAGTGCGCTTCATTTAAATTTAAATCAGCATGGGCAAGCGGGGTTTCCGAGTAGCCGTTGACCAGCTCCTGGTAAGACTTGCGCTCTGTGTCTTGATAAATCAAGCCTGTGACTAGGCCGTCGTGCCTCATTAGCGTTTGCATCGCAACTTCTCGGCTGGAAGGATCATAGCCTTCGATGTCACTCAGCTTCGTTAAGTTTTCTTTAAACCAATCGTACGTGTTTACTTTATTGTATGTCACACAAGGGCTGAACACATTGATTAACGAAAATCCTTTATGCTTAATTCCCGCTTCAATCAGTGCTGTTAAATCCTTCAAATCGGTTGAAAAGCTTTGCGCTACAAATGTCGCACCCGCTGTCAAAGCCATTTCCATTGGAGAAACAGCCTGTTCAATCGATCCTTGCGGCGTTGACTTTGTTTTAAAACCAGCAGCAGAGCGCGGTGATGTCTGCCCTTTTGTTAATCCATAAATTTGGTTGTCCATCACAATATAGGTGATATCAATATTGCGGCGAATCGCGTGAATGGTGTGACCCATTCCAATTGCGAATCCGTCGCCGTCCCCGCCTGAAGCGAGCACGGTCAGGTCACGGTTAGCCATTTTCACACCTTGGGCGATTGGCAATGAACGCCCGTGGATACCGTGAAATCCGTATGAGTTAATATAACCGGAAATACGGCCGGAACAGCCGATTCCCGAAACAATCGCCAAGTTTTCAGGGTCAAGCCCGACATTTGCCGCGGCTCGCTGGATCGCCGCCTGTACGGAGAAGTCGCCGCAGCCCGGGCACCAATTTGGTTTTACATTATTTCGAAATTCCTTAAATGTTGTCATTTAAAACAACTCCTTGCAGTTTGTATGAATTTCATGCGGCAAGAATGGGTTTCCATCATACTTTAATATCTTGACAACTTTTTCAGCATGACCGACGTTCATTTTTAAAATGTTTGCCAGCTGGCCTGTTGCGTTATTTTCAACAACTGCAATTTTTTTCGCCGATTTCACGAGTGGCAGCAGTTCATCTGTCGGGAACGGATGAATCAAGCGCACTTGTGCATGGTTTACTTTTAAACCGTCTTTTTCAAGGCGGGCGATTGCTTCTTCGATCGTACCGCGAGTCGAATTAAAACCGACAATTAGCAGGTCCGCTTCTTCGTGAGGAGCGTTTTTATAGACAGGGGTGTTGAAACGAATATGTTCAACCTTCTTGAAGCGCTTATCCATTTGTGCCTTCCGGTTTGCCGACGATTCTGACGGTTTTCCGGTTTCATCATGCTCAACACCTGTCACATGGTGGATCCCGTTTTTCATGCCTGGAATGACACGTGGTGACACACCATCGTCTGTCACTTCATAACGCTTAAAATAGCCTTTGTTTTCGATTTCAGGCAGTTCACTGTTGGCAAGCTTGCCGCGGCGGATTTCTACTTTATCAAATTCGAGCGGTTCCACCGTTTGCTTTCCTAACGACAGCTGCAAGTCTGATAGAATAATAACCGGACACTGATATTCTTCTGCAAGATTAAAAGCTTCGGCTGTATCATAGAAAGCCTCTTGAACCGTACTTGGAGCGAGGACAATTTTTGGAATCTCACCGTGAGTCCCGTAAATCATCGCCATCAAATCAGACTGTTCCTGTTTAGTCGGCAAACCGGTCGAAGGACCGCCGCGCTGTGTATCAACGATGACGAGCGGCGTTTCGGTAATTCCTGATAAACCAATCGCTTCCATTTTCAAAGACAGTCCCGGACCAGCTGAAGCTGTAATCGAGCGAACGCCGGCATAGTTCGCACCAATCGCCATCGTAACGGCAGCAATTTCGTCCTCTGTCTGAATAACGGTTCCGCCCAGTGGAGGCAGTTTTTTAATCAAGTATTCCATTATTTCAGAAGCAGGCGTAATCGGGTATGCAGCCATAAAACGGCAGCCTGCCGCTAAAGCTCCAAGGGCGATCGCATCGTTTCCAATCATGAACATCCGCTTTTTCCCGTCTGCTTTTTCAAGTTGCATGGTCTCGATGCTGGCGCCAAGCTTTTCTTTTATGTAATCATAGCCTGCTTGAATCGCTTCCATGTTTTTGTCAACGACCTGCTGGCCCTTGCGTCCAAAAATCTCTTGAACTACTTCTTCGAAAACTTTAATATCAAGATCTAGTACTGCTGAAGTTGCTCCGATGGCAACCATGTTTTTCATAAGGGATGTGCCGAGTTCCGTGGCAATTTCCGTAAATGGAACCGCATACATAGTAGCTTTAGTATCTTCTGGCTGTTTTGGGTCAAATTTTGAATCGGCAATAATGACACCTTTATCATGAAGCTCTTTGTAGTTTACATCGATCGTCTCCTGATCAAATGCCACAAGTATGTCTAAATCATCTGAAATGGCCCGAACTTGAGTTGTGCTTACACGAATTTTGTTGTTGGTATGGCCGCCTTTAATACGTGATGAAAAGTGGCGGTAACCATACAAGTAGTAGCCTAAACGATTCAGCGCAATGGAAAATATCTCCCCGGTACTTTCAATACCTTCCCCTTGTTGTCCGCCAACTTTCCAAGAAAGTTGATTGATCATTCCTTACACCCCTTTAGATACGTTAAAAGAATTATGTAAAAACGTTGCATGTTTAACGAGTAGCACCATTCTATATCACCATTTCAAGCCTATATACAAAAAGATATCGGTTAATAGGAGGGTACTAAACGCTTTCAATTCTAGACCTATGTAGTAAAAAAAGCAACCCTTTCAGATTAAATATTGGCTAAAATGTGAATATTTTTTTATTTTGCGAAATATAATAGCTATTTACATTTTAGCGTGTATCACGTTCGGGCCATTTGTATTGTTTAATACCTGTATTTTAAAGCTTCCCCGGTTTTTTAGCGCGGATATCTTCCTGCAAAATTTTGATAGAGAAACTTGTCCACCTGTATATTAGAATAATATTTATAAAGTTCATTGACGAGAGCCGAATAATCGGCCATTCTTTCCAATCCCTTCACGATGTCATCACTACCGTCAAAATCCGAACCAAAACCGACGTGGTTTTCCCCGCCAAGTGCGCAAACATGGTCAAGATGCCTCAATACATCTGCAATCATTGCCGATCGTGTTCCTGACAGAAATGGAGAAACAAACGTGATGCCAAGAACACTGTTTCTGTCTATTAACGCCTTGATTTGCTCATCCCGCAAATTCCTTGGATGCGGACAAAGGGCATAGCAGTTTGAATGGGATGCGGTTGGATAATCAGCCAGATCGATTACATCCCAAAACCCTTTTTCCGATAAGTGGGATACATCACACCATATGCCCTCGTTGTTCAAGACATCGACAACCTGTTTCCCAAACCTCGACAGACCTGCACCTCTTTCCTCCAACACCCCGTCAGCAACGCTGTTCGCATAATTCCAGGTAAGCCCTACAGATGATACTCCGAGCCGCAGGAGCGTCTGCAGTTTGTTTATATCCGATCCGATCGCGTCGCAGCCTTCGAGTGTTAAAATGGCTCCGATTTGGTGTTCAGTTAATCGCATGATCTCATCCTTTGTCAGGATCATTTTAATATTTGAAAAAGGCTCGATAATCCTTTCGTAAAAAAGCTCGACCATATGAAGTGCAGCCTGAAATTTCAGATCCGGATGGACTTTTTCCGGTACATAGATTGCAAAGCATTGAACCTTCGGCCCTGGCCCCGATAATTGCTGCCACGTCACCTGCAAATCCGGGGAATCCGTAAAATCAAGGCTGTTGTTCATAAATAGTTTATAAAGGACATCGCAGTGAGCATCAAATATCTTCACATCCATCCACCTCGTTTAAATATAATATAAAAAAAAGAGAACCTGTTTGCATGTTGCAAACAGGATTTTTTGTCTACAAATTCGACCGGAAAGAACTGCCAAGTTCCTGTGGTTTCCCCCTTAGAGAAACTTTTTATCTTGGTTCGATAATTAACTTAATGGCAGTCCTCTCTTCTCCATCGATTAGGATATCTGTAAATGCCGGGATGCAAATTAAATCGACTCCGCTAGGTGCGACAAATCCTCTTGCAATCGCTACTGCCTTAACGGCTTGATTCAATGCACCTGCACCTATTGCCTGGATTTCCGCAGCACCTCTTTCGCGCAGAACACCGGCAAGTGCACCAGCTACAGAATTAGGATTAGATTTTGCTGAAACTTTTAATATTTCCATTCCTAGCTCCTCCTTGTTTAATCCCGATCCCGTATGTTCAAAAATTGAACAAATCAGGTTGTACGTGAAATCATCCATCAACTGGTCAAGCTCTGTTTGTGTGCCTGCTGCTGACAAATTCGGGTCAACCAATCCATTCCCAAGCCTTCCTCAAGCCCGTGAACTAAAAACTGTCCAGTCTGCGAGAACGGATAAATCTTTCCATTGCTACTATATTCAGCACTTAAAAGACATATTCCGGCTTGGACAAAAAAAGGATTGCTTATGAAGCTTCCTGGGATCGTTTTTCAAGGAGCAGAAGAAATTGTTTCTTTATGAGAAAAATGGGTGATCATCATTCACTAAGATGGTTTGAATTTTTTTTGCTTTTCCATCCTGTTTATCAATGTCAATTATTACCGCACTCAGTTGCGTCCGCCCTTCCTTCGTCACTTCAAAGCGGACCGGCAAGGCTGTCAAGAATCTTTTCAGTACGGCGTCTCTTTCGACACCGAGAATACCATCATAGGGGCCGGTCATGCCAACATCTGTCAAAAACGCTGTTCCAGCGGGCAGGATGCGCTCATCTGCCGTTTGAACATGTGTATGGGTACCGACCACCGCTGACACCCTCCCGTCCAAATACCACCCCATCGCCTGCTTCTCACTCGTTGCTTCCGCATGGAAATCAACAAAAATGATCGACGTTCGCTTTCGCGCTTCTTCAATAAGCTGATCTGCTTTTTTAAACGGGCAATCAATCGGTGTCATGAAAGCCCGCCCCTGCAGGTTGATCACCGCCACTTCATCCTGATTCACTTTTAAATAGACGATTCCCTTCCCTGGTGTTCCATCTGGAAGGTTGGCAGGACGCACCATATTTTTTGCGTCATCAATAAATTCATAAATTTCCCGGTTGTCCCAGGCATGATTGCCAAGCGTAATAGCCTGAGCCCCTTCCTCAAGGAAGCGTCGGTAAATTTTGTCAGTTATTCCCTTCCCGCCTGCGGCATTCTCTCCGTTGATAATCGTAATCGTCGGACGGAATTTCTCTTTTAATCGAGATAAATAGCTGCTGACCATGTCCCTCCCGGGTGAGCCAACGACATCCCCTATAAACAGTATTCTCATGTTAGTGCCCTTTCCTTTACGTGTTTTTTTGCTTATGTAGATCTTACCACAATCCCACTTGGTTCTATTCATGGAGCAGCTGGATACAAAAAAAAGCGGTGCTGAAGCACCGCTTTATTTTGCATATTCTACCGCTCTTGTTTCGCGTATTACTGTTACTTTTATATGGCCCGGATAATCGAGTTCTTCTTCGATTCTTTTCCGAATATCCCGTGCCAGGCGATGAGCTTCAAGGTCATCAATTTGTTCTGGTTTTACCATAATTCGAACTTCACGGCCTGCTTGAATTGCAAATGATTTTTCAACACCGTCATACGATTCTGAAATCTCTTCAAGCTTTTCAAGACGGCGAATGTAGTTTTCAAGTGTTTCACTGCGAGCTCCCGGCCTTGCCGCAGATAGAGCATCTGCTGCTGCCACAAGCACCGCAATAATCGATGTTGGTTCCGTATCCCCGTGGTGGGAAGCAATACTGTTGATTACGACCGGATGTTCCTTGTACTTCGTAGCAAGTTCAATCCCGATTTCAACATGGCTTCCTTCAACTTCATGGTCAATCGCTTTACCGATATCGTGCAGAAGTCCCGCGCGGCGGGCCAGGGTCGTGTCTTCCCCAAGTTCAGCTGCGAGCAGCCCGGAAAGGTGGGCAACCTCCACTGAGTGCTTTAATACATTTTGGCCATAACTCGTTCGGAATTTTAAGCGGCCAAGAATTTTGATTAAATCAGGATGGAGCCCGTGAACACCCACTTCAAATGTAGTTTGTTCACCTATCTCACGGATATGCTCATCCACCTCGCGTCGAGCTTTATCAACCATTTCCTCGATGCGTGCCGGATGAATCCTTCCGTCTTGCACAAGCTTGTCCAGCGCCAAGCGAGCTGTTTCACGTCGAATCGGATCAAAGCCGGATAAAATGACTGCTTCAGGAGTATCGTCAATAATCAAGTCGATTCCTGTCAGTGTTTCGAGAGTCCGTATATTACGGCCTTCCCGACCGATAATTCGGCCTTTCATTTCATCATTCGGCAAGTTCACAACCGATACAGTTGTCTCTGCAACATGGTCTGCTGCACATCTTTGGATAGCAAGTGACAAGATCTCTTTCGCTCTCTTGTCTGCTTCCTCTTTTGCACGATTTTCGCTCTCCTTCACCATGATTGCGATATCGTGGGACACTTCCTGTTCGATACGATCCAAAATGATTGCTTTCGCTTCTTCACGCGTCAAGCTCGAGATGCGTTCCAGTTCAGCCTGTTGTGCTCGTACCATCTCGTCCACTTTGCTTTCCATCTCTTCAATATGCTGTTGTCTTTGGTTAAGGGAATCATCTTTTCTCTCTAAAAGATTTTCTCGTTTATTCAACGACTCATCTTTGCGATCAAGATTCTCCTCTCTTTGCAGTAAACGGTTTTCTTGTTTTTGCAGTTCATTTCTTCGTTCACGAACCTCACGTTCAGCTTCAGTACGAAGCTTGTGGATTTCATCCTTTGCCTCAAGCAAAGCTTCTTTCTTTGAGGCTTCTGCATCACGCTTTGCATCTTCTAAAATCTGCTCCGCTGCGTTTTTTGCTCCAGCTATCTTCGCTTCCGCAAAGGATTTACGAATAAAATAGCCAACAACTGCACCGACGAATAGGCCAAGCAAAATGGAGATGATCGTAATGGGTTCCATCATTTCACCTCCTCTTGCTATGAACTTTTGTTACGTTTTTTTAACTGTCGGCATGTACATTGTTTATCAACATACAGCTCTAGGACTTTTAAACGTGTTAATACTAAAAAATGTGTAAAATATACATGCTTAATTGTATAGCTGTAAAATTTTATTGTCAAGGGCCAGTCCCTGCGCCTTTTTTTGTCTATAAGCAAAAAGCCATATCATCCAAGCGATAAATTCACATATTCAAGCAATAACATTCATATACCGGTTGCTGCGGACTTTTATATTTCAATCCCGGAGTGTATACAAAATCAAAAAAAACAAAGCCCTGAGGCTTTGTTTTTTAGTCTACAAGCTCGAATTGTTCCGGCTCTTCTCCAGAGTCAATAACCGTTTTTTCGTCGTCAAGACCGTAATGGTCGCGAATTTTTTGCTGGATTTCAAGGCGCAGCTCTTTGTTTTCTTTTAAAAACAGTTTCGCATTTTCACGGCCCTGCCCTAAACGCTCTTCATTATACGAATACCATGAACCGCTTTTTTGGACAATGTCCAGCTCTGAGCCCAAATCAATAATTTCGCCGTCTCTGGAAATTCCTTCGCCGTACATAATGTCCACTTCAGCTGTACGGAATGGCGGGGCTACCTTATTTTTTACAACCTTAATTTTTGTTTTATTTCCGACCATATCCGTTCCTTGCTTTAAAGCCTCCGCACGTCGGACTTCAAGGCGCACTGTTGAATAGAATTTTAATGCGCGTCCGCCTGGAGTCGTTTCCGGATTTCCAAACATAACTCCGACTTTTTCACGGATCTGGTTAATGAAAACGGCAATCGTTTTTGATTTGTTAATGGCACCTGACAATTTACGCAAAGCCTGAGACATTAAGCGGGCCTGCAAACCAACGTGGCTGTCACCCATTTCGCCTTCAATCTCGGCCTTTGGCACAAGTGCTGCAACCGAGTCAATAACTAAAATTTCAATCGCGCCGCTCCTGACAAGAGCTTCCGCAATTTCGAGCGCCTGCTCGCCTGTATCGGGCTGGGAAAGCAGCAGTTCATCGATGTTCACACCAAGCTTCTGGGCATAAACCGGGTCAAGCGCATGTTCGGCATCGATAAATGCAGCTTGTCCGCCGTTTGCCTGGACTTCGGCAATCGCATGCAGGGCAACTGTGGTTTTACCTGAACTTTCAGGTCCATAAATTTCAATAATCCTTCCGCGCGGATATCCACCTACTCCAAGAGCAACATCGAGGGCAAGGGAGCCACTCGGGATAGTCGAAATCCTACGATCTGTCTGCTCTCCAAGCTTCATAATAGAACCCTTACCGAATTGCTTCTCTATTTGTTTTAACGCCATTTCTAAGGCAGCTTTACGGTCACTCACTAAGTATTTCCTCCTTTATTGTTAACGAATCGGATTCGTTTTCTGTCTCATCTCACAGAACCTATCTCTAACTATAAATGTTTTTTTATGTTTTGTCTAGAAAAAAATCGAACGTTTATTCGGTTTTTTTCTATCACTAAAGATATCAAGAAATAGTCGTTATATCAAGAAACTTCCCTATTTTCGAGTTAATAAAGCGTAAAAAATAAACTTTTTTACTCATATTCTGAAATTAAAAAGCAGAGCGCTTTGTTAAGCACTCTGTGAATTAGCGAGAAGCTTTAATAGCAAGTGGCAGCCATATTTGACAGCGCGAATGCGATTTGCTTCTCTGCCGCCGCCAAATTGCATTTTTTCAACAACTGCCGGTGTTCCTTTGACAGAAATGCCAATATAGACCGTTCCGACCGGTTTTCCTTCGGACTCATCAGGACCTGCCACTCCAGTAAAGCTGATTCCGAGGTCAGATTCGAAAATGTTTGCTGCATTTTCGGCCAGTTCCCCGGCACAGGCCCGGCTAACCGCGCCGTGCTTGTCAATCGTTTCCTTGCTGACTTGAAGCACATCCGTTTTGGCCGTGTTCGTATAACAAACAACACCGCCCTTTAAGATAGCCCCGGCTCCCGGATAAGAGGTAAGCTCCTGCTGGAACATCCCTCCTGTTAAGCTCTCGGCGCAGGCAATTGTTAAGCCCTTGTCCTTCAAAGTTTTCGTCAATTCCTTCATAAGCGATGTCTCATCATAACCATAAAAAAATTCTCCGGCACGGGCGAGCACTTTTTCCTCCATTTCATCCAATAGCAATTGGGCAACATCAAAAGAGGCAGCACTTGCTGTCAGCCTGATGCTGCATTCCCCGTCGGAGGCAAGGGGAGCAATCGTCGGGTTCGTCTGCGCTTCGATTAAGTCTTCAAGTTCTGTTTCAAGAAGCGATTCGCCAATTCCGAAAAAACGCAATACCCTTGAAGCAATTACTTTTTGTGAAGCCGCTTTGCCAAGCAAAACCGCATTCCCGTATTTCAGAAACATCGGTTCCATTTCCTTCGGGGGGCCCGGCAGCAGCATATACGTATGATTTTTCGTTGAAAGAACCATGCCAGGTGCCATTCCGTGATCATTTTTCAACACTTGAGAGTCTTCAAGAATAAGAGCCTGCTTTCGGTTATTATCCGTCATCACTCGATTTGTGCGTTCAAAATATTGCTCGATCGAACGGAGGGCTTCCTCATCGGTAACGAGGTTTTTCTGTAAATGTCTGGCAATCGTTTCCTTTGTTAAATCGTCTTTCGTCGGGCCGAGACCGCCCGTAAAAATAATTAATTGCGAACGGCTTTCAGCTATCTTGATAACAGCTTCAAGACGGGCTGGATTATCCCCGACAACGGTATGGTAAAAAACATTGATGCCCATGTCGGCGAGCTGCCTTGAGATAAAGCGCGCATTTGTATTGACAATTTGACCAAGCAGCAGTTCGGATCCGACTGCAATAATTTCTGCATTCATCAATCTGCCCTCCTAAAGCGCCCCGATTATTTTGAATTAAGAAAAGCACGCTTGTTTTTGGCGAAATAATCCCATCCGGACCAAATCGTAAAAAACATGGCGACCCACAGGGCCAATTGGTCAAACGGTATCGAGACAAGTTCAAATATCGCATTGTGGAGAAGCAGGGCTGAAATCGCAATAATTTGCGTCCATGTTTTGATTTTTCCCAGCCTGTTGGCAGCTACTACCTCTCCTTCTCCAGCAAGGACAAGCCGCAGGCCGGTAACCGCAAATTCACGGCTGATAATCACGATGACAATCCAGGAGGCTGCAAGCTCCAGATCGACGAGCACGATTAAAGCAGCCGAAACGAGCAATTTATCGGCGAGCGGATCAAGGAACTTGCCCAAATTGGTAACAAGGTCGTATTTTCGGGCATAGTAGCCGTCGATCCAATCGGTTGTGGAAGCAATGATAAAAATTATCGCACCGATAAAATGGGTTACAGGTAGTTCTGCTCCGATAAAGGACATGTTCCCCCAATCAAAGGGTGCCAGCATCACAATAAGAAATACTGGAATAAGCAATATTCTTGAAATGGTAATTTTATTAGGCAGATTCATGATATACCTCCAAAATAGTATCTAAAAAGCGCCCAGGCTCATTCAACCCGGGAATTAAAACAATATGTAAAGGAAAATAGCCATCTTGCAGATGACTATTCGTTTGCCGGTACTTTTCGAATTGTAATATCCTGGCGTACCGATTCTGATGGCAAGACAGCAAACTCTACCTTTTGATCATTCACGAAGATTTCAGTATTCGCAGAATTTCCAATCACGATCACTGCTTCCGTTTCTTGTGACAGATCAACTGTTTGGCTGTTCGTCCCTGTTGGAGAAAGTGTCCCTTGATAGAAAGAATGCCCTTTGCCGTTTGTGATGTTGACCCACGTATTCGCACCGGTCGCCGCCACTCTCAAATTGAATGTTTTGGCGTTTGTTAACTGGTAAGTGGTATTTCTTCCACTGGCTTCAACAACAGAGATTTGCTGGGCAGGAGCTTCCTCCACTTGACCTTCTCCATTGCTTGCGGAGTCGTCAGCTTTGTCTGAATCCTCTTCTTTCTGCTTATCCTCTGTGTTTTCATTTTTTTCATTATCTTTATTTTTCTCTGACTCTTTATCGACGCTATCCGGCTGCTCATAATTAATCGTCGTATCCTCTTCATTAACAGGTTCATCTGCTCCTTGATCCTTGTTTTCGAGGACGAGGTACCAGATAAGGACAATTGCCCCAATCACAAAAATGCCTATCAATATTTTCGGCAGCAAATCAAGAATCTTTGAGCTATTGTCTGAAATGTTTTTCCGCGTTTGCACCCTTGAAATTTTTTCTGTAATATCTTCATTATGTGCTGCAGGAATATCGTTTTTATATTGCTCATAGAGCTCTTCCGGTTCAATGCCGACTGCTTCTGCATACTGCCTGATAAAAGCTCGTACGTAAAATTGGCCAGGCATCATTTCGTAATTTCCTTCTTCAATGCCTTTTAAATATCGTTTTTGAATTTTAGTCGCCGTTTGCAGCTCGTCAAGGCTCATGCCTTTTGCTTCACGTGCTTCTTTTAATCTATTGCCTAGTTCAGTCACAATAACACCTTCCATACGTTTAAAAATCAAAGCCACCAAATTCAGAATCAGAGAACATGCTGTTTTTATGTTCAAGTTCGTATGTGATCTCTTCATCAGGATCATTGCGCAATTCAATAATATAATCAAAATCTTCAAGAGTATATTCAGAATTCTGCACAAACACGTCCGGGTGCTCAACTACTTTTACAGCGTTGAGGCGCATGATTTCCCTGACAAGCTGCCAATGCCGTTCATTTGCTCTTCTCGTCGAGACTATGCCATCAATAATAAATAAATTGTTTTCATTATACTCATCTTCAATCAGTTGATTACGAATCGTTTGCTTCAGCAAAGTCGAGGAAACAAACAGCCATCGTTTATTGGCACACACACTGGAAGCCACGATTGATTCCGTTTTGCCGACACGTGGCATTCCCCGGATGCCGATCAGCTTATGACCATCCTGCTTAAACAATTCTGCCATAAAATCAACAAGAATGCCAAGTTCATTCCTGATAAAGCGGAATGTTTTTTTATCATCGGCATCACGCTGGATGTATCGGCCATGCCGGACAGCCAGGCGATCCCGGAGCTTTGGTTCCCTAAGCTTAATTACTTTTATTGTATCCATCGTATTTAAAATAGACTCAAGCCGCACAATTTGTTCATGGTCCTTTGCAAGAATCAGTAATCCGCGCCTGCCTTCATCTACGCCATTAATCGTGACAATATTGATTGAGAGCATACCGAGCAAAGACGAGATGTCGCCAAGCAAACCAGGACGGTTTTTTTGTATTTCATATTCTAAATACCATTCGGTTTTATCCATAAAAACCTCCCACACGATAACCATTTGACAAATTCCTGCAAAATTTTTATCCCGATTCTATCATAAATTATTTTTCCAGAAGATGAAAGGAAAAACAAGCATAACTTTTCCTTAACAGGCAAAATGAATGCTTTCGGGACTGGACAAGCTCCGAAGTATTGTTAAAAGAAAACAGCCCTTGCCGGTTAAGGCAAGGGCTGTTTCATCAATTATTGTTGTCCAGATCCGTTATTTTGAACGAGCTTGGTCATCATACTGGCAATCGCATGCTGTTCTTCACGACTTGCAACCGACCAAAGATCAGCAAGAACTCTTTCCTGCTCATTTTTAGGGTCAACGTTCTCAGAAAGGTAACCACCAATTTCATAGGCAAGGTTACTGATCGTTTCATCGTTCATCCCCTCATTTTGGGCATGTTGGAGGCGATTACCTAAAAAACTTTTCCATTGGTCCCAGCTTTCTAATATAGACATTTTTTCATCCTCCTTTTCATAAATACATGGTTATTTTGGATTTACAAGGATGAAAATATGCATGAAATTTTTAAGTATACCAACCGCCGTTGACACCTAGTATTTGGCCGGTTATGTAAGTGGCTTGATCTGACAGAAAGAAAGCAACTGAATTCGCGACCTCCTCCGGATTTCCGAGTCGGCCGATTGGAATTTCATTTGCCAGTTCATCCATTTCTGCTTCAGTGAGGCTGTCAAGCATCCTCGTATCGATCGCGCCCGGCGCGATCCCGTTGACTCTGATCCCAGTCCGGGCCAGTTCCTTGCTCAATGCTTTTACAAAGCTGATCTGTGCCCCTTTCACAGCAGAGTAAGCAACTTCAAATGCTGAGCCGGTTTGCCCCCATATCGAAGAAATGACGATGATGTTGCCGCCTTTTTTACTGTGCAGCTTCGGAAGCAGTTCCTTTGTAAGCAAAAGCGGCGATGTTACGTGAATGCGGACCAGTTCCTCGGCGGATTGTTCATCAAGATCAATCAGCATGCCAGAATGGCTGTTGCCGCTATTATGAATGATTGCATCAAGTGAAAAGACCGAAGAAGCAATTTTTTTATAGCCGGACGGAGACGAAAGGTCAGCTTGAATCGGAATATACTCCCCTTCGAGTTCATTCAGTTCGCTCATCAGCTGTTTAATACCCACTGTATTGCGATGGTAATGCAAATAGAGTGAATAACCGTTCTTTGCCAATTTTTTTGCAATCGCGCTCCCGATACCGCCGCTTGCCCCGGTAATTAATATGAATTTTCCCATGCACTCCACTCCGTACAATTTCAGTATATGCCCTTTATCATACAGTTTTTTATCTATTGAGTAAATTCACAAAGTATTAAGCCAAACCGAAAAACGAGTTAAATTGTATTGATAAACCAGGAGGATTCGTATGAATCATATAAAAAAAAGTACCGAAATGGTACTTTTTTCAGACTTCATTATTTGTTTTTCGGAATCACCTGGCAGACACTGAACCGGTCATCAGAGATGAATCGGTTTGCAGTAGCTTTGACATCTTCCAACGAAATACTCTCAAGCGTCGGAACGACATCAAATAAATTCATATCGTTAAAGGCATAACGCGTAAATTGATTGGCGATATATTCAGGGGAGTTAACCGCACGAAGAAAAGCACCGATTTTCTTCTTTTTCGCTCTGCCGAGATTTTCTTCCGTAAAGACGATGCCTCTTTTTCCTTCTGCCAATATTTCCGCAATGCGCTCAGAAAGACGTTCAGGATCATTCGTATCCCCGCCTACCATCGCAAAACCAAAGCCCTGTTCCTGTGTATAATCATAGGAAAATGTTTCATCAATCAGTCCTTCATTGTATAGCTCGCTGTATCGTTCGGAGCTTTTACTGAACAAGATATCGAGGATAACATTGATGGTTAACTCATTTTTCAGCAGTTCAGCACCGCTTTCGTTTGGATCCGGAGCTTTGATTCCGAATAAGCATTTCGATGTTTGCACATTCATTTTTAGGACTTGCTTTTTGACCGCAGCTTCGGCCGGTTCTTCGGCAAGCTGGCGCTTGATTTCCGGCTGGTCATCATACTGCTTTTTAGCCTGATTCTCCTTGACCTGGTTCATGATCCGCTCAGGATCGACCGGCCCTGTTACAAACAGCAGCATGTTGCTCGGGTGATAAAAGGTTTTATAGCATTCATAGAGCATATCCTGTGTAATTTCGGAAATTGATTCAACTGTTCCTGCAATATCAATCTTAACAGGATGGTTTTTGTACAAATTTTCAATAAGGCCAAAGTATAAACGCCAATCGGGATTGTCTTCATACATGGTGATTTCCTGGCCGATAATGCCTTTTTCTTTCTCAACTGTTTTCTCAGTAAAATAAGGATCCTGGACAAAATCGATTAACGTTTCGAGGTTTTCTTGCACATTCGACGTACTCGAAAACAGATACGCTGTTCGTGTAAAAGATGTAAACGCGTTTGCTGATGCACCCTGGCGACTAAATTGCTGGAACACATCCCCGTCTTCCTTCTCAAAAAGCTTATGCTCCAAAAAGTGGGCAATGCCATCCGGAACCTCGATCACTTCATCTTTATCAAGAGGCTGAAAATGGTTATCGATCGACCCGTAATTCGTTGTAAACGTAGCATAGGTTTTATTAAATCCTGGCTTAGGGAGAATATATACATTAAGCCCATTCTCAAGCTTTTCATAAAAAAGCTCTTCCTGGAGCTGGTCAAATTTAATTTTCTTCACTTTTTCCAACCTCCATTCCCGTTAAAAAATAGATCGTATCAAGATCGACTTTTTGTGCGGCCGCAACGATATCTTCCTTCGACACTTGCCTTGTGTTTTCGAGCCATTCGTCGAGGTCCACAAGGGTACCGGCAACAACACTATGGTAGAACACCTCGACAAGGCCCCGGGCTGTGTCAATCGTTTCAAGCATCTGGTTGATTGTTACGGCCTTCGTCTGTTCAATTTCAGGCTCCGTAAAATCGCCGTTTTTCATTGCTTCCATTTGTTCCTTAATAATCGTGACTGCCTGCTGATAATTTTTCCTGTCTATTCCCGACATCACCATCAGCAATCCTTTGTGGCTTTCTAGCCGGCTTGCCGCATAATAGGCAAGACTCGCTTTTTCGCGGACATTAATAAACAGCTTCGAGTGTGAAAAGCCGCCAAAAATACCGTTGAACAATTGCAGGGCATAATAATCAGCATCCCCATATGTGATGTTTGTGCGGTATCCGATATTCAATTTGCCTTGCTTGACATCCTGCTCCTCGATTACTTCATGAACCTCTGGCTTTTTTTCTGGTATGTACGACGCTGAGACCTGGGGCTCGCGCTCGTTAAATTGCAAGAGGCTATCAGCGATTTCAATTACTTCATCCTCGACAATATCGCCGATTACATAAAGATCAAGTTCATCTTCTGAAAAAGCTCTTTCATAATATTCATATAAATTTTTCGCATTAATATCATCGACTTTTTCAAGTTCGCCGTTTACAGGAATAGCGTACGGTTCGCCTTTACACATTTCCTCAACAAGCCTGAAGTTAGAATATCTCATTTTGTCATCGTAAACTGCTTGAATCCGCTGCTTTAACGTCCGTTTCTCTTTGTCAACTGTCTCCTTATCGAATGCTTGCCCGTTTGCATGCGGGTTTCGGAGGATTTCTGCGAAAAACTCAAATGCTTTTTTCAGTAATGGGGCCGGGTCGCTCAAAAACTTCTCGTTGGCGACTTCGATAGAGAAGCTGATAATATGATATTCACCCTTTTTTGCGAGATCGACAAAAAGGGTTGCCCCATAAAGTTCATCTAAATATGAACGGAGAGCGGTTGTCGAAGGATAGCGGTCTGAACTGCTTTGAAGAACGTAAGGCAGGATTGCTCTAAAAGTTGCATCATCCTCATTTAAAGGTGCCTTCATTTTCCAAACGATTGTATTCGTTTTATATTTTCCTGTTTTGACAATATGCAGTTTGTAGCCTTTCATTTTCTTCATGGCTTCAGATATTATAGCCATCATAATTCCTCCCTTACCAAACACTTTTTTTCAGTCGAGCGGTTATTTTCTATCATATCCTTTAATTTGAAGGCTATTCTTTCTTATAGTACCAGAATTTAGACTTTTTACATTATACTTAGCTTCCGGGCAGATCATTTCATTTCTTTTTCAAGGGGGTGTTTACATAATATTATTATGATGAAATAAATAAAGCCCCCGTTAATGGAGGCTGTTAACTTGAAATGGCTTCTGTCGGGAGTGGGCTGGAATTGCAGAAGGCAGTACCGCAATCAAAACGGGCCTGGTTTTTACCATTTCTCTTCGCTATATATAAAAGCTTATCTGCTTCGGATATGACATCTTCGCTTGTCTGTGCCTGTTTGCTGCCAGCAATGCCAAAACTCATCGTAATTTTCAGACAACTATTTGTGAATTTTTTCTTGTTTAAGTATTCATAAAACTCTGTAAAAAATTGCTGCAGCTGTTCTGTCTTCTGGTTGCGGAGTACAAGAGCGAATTCCTCGCCTCCATAACGAAATGCTTGTCCGTCATATTTTAATGCAAAATCATTCATCATTTTGCCGATTTCCCGGAGTACTTCATCTCCCACTAAATGGCCATACCGGTCATTTACCGACTTGAAATGGTCAATATCACCCATTATAAGTGAAAAGGGAATCGACTTCTCCCTCAAATGACGTATATGCTCCTGGAAGTGGCGATGATTATACAGTCCTGTTAAATAATCGGTAACAACAAGCTGCTGATACATGTTTTTTTGCTTAATATGCTTTCGTTCCCTTAGCACAAGCATGGCGCCGAAGAGTCCGACAATCCAAACAAAAGCCGTATTTAATAAAAAGACAAACCACACTTGTTGAGGTACAGGCATCTCCATTAATAGTATTCCGGAATAACCGGCAGTTGCCGAGGCACTTGAGATGAAAAAACCTTTCGTACGCCAATAAATAGTCGCATGCATAACAAACAGGTAAGTAATCGGAAAAAGATAGCTCATCACGCCGCCGGTCAAATATAAAAGCCAAAAGAGCGCAATAAAATCAAACAAGATCCCTATTTTTGTAATTAAAGGGAAGTACTTATGATCAGGCCTCATTTTAGATAGTGCTATCTGTGCTGTTAACATATATGTGGCGCCGACTGCGACGAGGTACGGAAATGAGCCTGATTCAAATTGGAGAATCTCAGCCAGGGGAGGAAAATAAAATATCGTTATTGCCATCGCAAAGAAAATCCATCTTAGATAGGAAAAGATTCTTTCGGTTTTATAATCGTTCATATACAGAGAAAAACCCATATCTATTACCCTCTTAAAGTATTAACAACTAATTCCATTTTAGCACAATAAAGCGTTTCAAAAAGATAAATATTTAGACAATCTTCGTCAATTTTCTTAACTTACTCTGGTCATTTTTATACAAAAACACCCCTGATTCACTTAAGAACCAGGGGTGTAACGTATATTATCTGCTTCCTTTTATATAATGTGTTCCGGAAGCTTTAGGGGCTTCTGCCCGGCCAATAAAACCTGCCAGAGCCAGAATCGTTAACACATATGGTGTAATAAGCAAATATACATTTGGAACATTCTTTAAGAAAGGTAAGCTTGATCCGATAATGCTCAAGCTTTGCGCAAATCCAAAGAATAGCGCGGCACCCATTGCTCCAAGCGGATGCCATTTACCAAAAATTAATGCTGCTAGAGCCATAAAGCCCTGGCCGCTGATTGTTGCATGGCTGAAGTCAGAGGAAATTGCCTGTGCGTATACACCACCGCCAATTCCGGCAAGCCCCCCGGAAATGATGACGCCAATGTAACGCATTCTTGTGACGTTAATTCCCATTGTGTCCGCCGCCATTGGATGTTCCCCGACGGCACGAAGACGGAGGCCGAACGGTGTCTTGAACATCACATACCAGGCTATAAACGCAAAAACGATCGCAACATACGATGTGTAATACGTATTGGAGAAAAACAGTTCTCCAAGCAGCGGAATATCGCTTAGCAGCGGAATATCGACTTTGCTGAATCCCTTTTGGATAATATCAGTCTGTCCTTTTCCGTAGATGAGCTTGACTAAAAACAAGGCCGCCCCTACTGCTAGCAGGTTAATCGCGACACCGGAAACCGTCTGATCAGCTCGGAATGTAATCGACGCAACAGCATGGAGAACAGAAAGCAAGGCGCCAACAACCATTGCCACTAACAGGGCAATCCAAGGCGTTAAGTTTCCTAAACTGTCAACGAACGTTAAATTAAAAACGATCGCAGCGAATGCCCCAATCACCATTAATCCTTCCAACCCGATGTTTACAACGCCGGAACGCTCCGAAAAGTTTCCACCTAATGCAGTGAAAATAAGTGGTGCTGCCCAAAGTAAAGTAGATGGAATAATAATTAATAAAATATCCATTAAGCCCACTTACTTCACCCCCTTTTTGCTCAATCGTTCAATCAATAAACGAATCATATAACTTGCGGCAACAAAGAAAACGATTAGCGCAATAATAATATCAACGAGTTCGTTCGGCACACCGGCCTCAAGCGGCATGTTCAAGGCACCAACCTTTAAGCTGCCAAACAGGATGGCTGCAAAAACAATCCCGATCGGGCCGTTTGCGCCTAAAAGGGCAACGGCGATTCCGTCAAAGCCGACACCTGTAAAACCGCCCTTTATCGCTGCGTATCCAAATGTTCCGAGTCCTTCCATCGCACCGGCGAGCCCGGCAAAAGTACCGGATATAACCATTGACTGGATGATATTGGCGTTGACGTTCATACCCGCATATTGTGATGCATGCTGATTGAAGCCAACAGATCTTAATTCAAAGCCTTTCGAAGTTTTTTCTAGTAAAAACCACATAATGAATACGCTTATGATAGCGATGATAATTCCCCAGTGGAGGCGGGAATAGTCGGTCAGCCCTTCAAGAAACGGTGATCGAAGTGTAGCCGATCCATGAATGTTTGCTGTCCTGTCGCTTCTTTCGGAAAGGACAGTCCGAATCATATAGTTTGTTACATGTAGAGCGATATAGTTCATCATAATTGTGACAATAACTTCGTGAACGCGGAAACGGGCTTTTAAAAGGCCTGGAATAAAGCCCCATAGTGCTCCTGCCAGAGCAGCGGCCAATATCGCAAGCGGCAAATGAATGATTTTCGGAAGCTCTAAGGCCACGCCAACCCAAACAGCTGCAAGCCAGCCGACAATCAGCTGGCCTTCAACACCAATATTGAATAAACCGGTTCTGAAGGCAAATGCTACCGATAATCCGGCTAAAATATATGGAGTGACCTGGCGAACCACTTCACCGGTATAATATGCTTGTCCAAAAGCACCATTCCACAGCGCGGTATAACCCGCAACGGCATCATAGCCGCTGATAACCATAATAATCGTTCCGACAATGATGCCGAGAAGTACGGCTATTACCGGAATTAAGATATTTTTTAGGCGATTAGATATTGCCTTCTTCACCTGAACTAATATATTTTTTAGGCGATTAGACATGGCTTTCTTCACCTGCTTCCTTTCGTTTCGAACCGGCCATCAACAATCCGAGCTCTTGTTCTGTCGTCTTCTTTGGATCGACTATTGCGACAATCTTTCCCTCATAAATAACAGCAATGCGATCGCTGACATTGATGATTTCATCCAACTCAAATGAAAGAAGCAGGACAGCCTTTCCATGATCACGCTGTTCGATAAGCCGTTTATGGATAAACTCAATTGCCCCAACATCAAGGCCGCGTGTCGGCTGTGCGGCAATCAATAAATCCGGGTCGCGATCCACCTCACGGCCAATGATCGCTTTTTGCTGGTTACCGCCTGATAAAGAGCGGGCGAGTGTGTATTCACTTGGTGTTCTGACGTCAAATTCCGCTATCAGTGTTCTTGCTTTTTTGTAGATCTCTTTGAAATTCAAGATACCCTTTTTTGAGAATGGGGTTTTATAATAAGTTTGCAAAACCATATTCTCAGCAACCGGAAAATCGAGGACAAGACCGTGCTTATGGCGGTCCTGCGGAATATGGGCAACTCCGGACTCACTTATCTTCCGCGATGAAAGATTGCGGACTTCTTTATTGTTCAGTTTAATTGAGCCGCTTTCCGACTTTCTGAGCCCGGTGATTGCTTCGATTAATTCAGTCTGGCCATTCCCGTCAACCCCGGCAATTCCGAGGATTTCTCCGGCATGGACAACGAGGTCAAGTCCTTTGACAGCCGGAACACCGCGGGAGTCCTTCACAAACAGCTGATCAATCTCCAACACGGGTTGCTTTGGGTCGGCAGGAGTTTTATCCGTTTTAAAAAGGACTTCACGGCCAACCATAAGACTCGCCAGCTCGTTTGGATTCGTGTCCTTTACATTGAGGGTGCCAATGCCAACCCCTTTCCGGATAACCGTGACCCGGTCGCATACTTCCATGATTTCTTTCAGTTTATGAGTAATCAGGATAATCGACTTGCCTTCTGTAATAAGGGTTTTCATAATTTGGATGAGCTCTTTAATTTCCTGCGGCGTCAAAACGGCTGTTGGCTCATCAAAAATCAGGATTTCCGCGCCGCGGTAAAGAGTTTTTAATATTTCTACCCTTTGCTGCATTCCAACCGAGATATCGGAAATTTTCGCTTTTGGATCGACAGCGAGCCCATAGCGTTCCGAAATTTCCCTTACCTCTTGTTCGGCTTTTTTAAGATCAATCTTCCCACGGGATGTTGTTTCTTTTCCGAGAATAATATTTTCGGTGACTGTGAATGTATCAACAAGCATGAAGTGCTGATGCACCATGCCAATTCCTAAATCGTTAGCAATGTTCGGATTGGTAATATTCACGGCTTTTCCATTAACACGGATTTCACCTTGCTCTGGCTGGTACAGGCCGAAGAGCACATTCATTAATGTCGATTTACCCGCCCCGTTTTCCCCGAGCAAAGCGTGTATTTCTCCTTTTCGCAGTTGAAGGGTTATATTATCGTTGGCAACAATCCCGGGAAACTCCTTGCGGATATTAATCATTTCAATTACGTATTCCATCATTTTTCACTCCTTGCTCTTAAATAAAGGAAATTAAAGTTTAGTAGTATGAGGTCAGACTTTTACTTTGGTTAAAAAACGGGGTTGCCCCCCTAAAATCTTAAGTGAAAAGCAGAAATGGGTTCTGCGCTTCAATTAACATTCTATTAATTGAATGAACTTCATAAAGCCATTCTTTAATTGAAAAACGAACAGTTATTTAAGTTAAGATATATGTATTCCTACGGTATACTCCTGTTTATTAGACAACTTCATTCGTTTTTCGGTTTAGCTTATTACATTGTGAAATTTATCAATTATAAAAAAAGGAATAAGAGGCCGAAAAAGCCGTGACCACTTATTCCTTTTTGTTCATTAACTAGCAGAGAAAGTTTTTAATTCGTCACGAGTTCCTGGAACCGTGATTTCCCCGCTAACAATTTTTTGTTTCCACTCTTCGACAGCTGCTTCAATATCTGCTTTATTGGCAAGCTCTTCATTGATTGGAGCAAGGCCGACGCCGTCTTCACTTAATCCGTAAGTCGTAATTTCTCCGCCAGGGAAGTTTCCTTCTTTAGCCTGTTTTGAAATATCAACTACGGCATTGTCAACACGCTTAAGTGCCGATGTAATGATTACATTGTGCTCTTCGCCGTCAATTTCTACTATACCCTCGGCTGTTTGATCAGAGTCAACGCCGATTGCCCAAATTAGATTAGAAGGATCTTTTTTCTTAAGGTCGCGTGCTTCTTTAAATAGGCCATTACCAGTGCCGCCAGCAGCATGGAAAATCACATCCGCACCAGAAGAGTACATTGTCGCTGCAATCGTTTGGCCAAGCTCAGCTTTGTCAAACGCACCTGAATACTTAACATCAACTGCTGCTTCAGGATTAACCGCTTGGACACCAGCCCGGAAACCCGACTCAAAACGCTCAATTACCGCACCCTCGACACCGCCGATAAAACCGATTTTCTTTGTCTTGGTCGCAAGTCCTGCTGTGACACCAGCAAGGAATGAAGCTTCCTGTTCTTTAAACAAAATGCTTGCGACATTTGGCTGGTTGACTTCAGCATCCACAATCGCAAAGTGAGCGTCTTTTTGTTGTTTGGCAATCTCATCGACAGCTTCCATCATCATAAAACCAATACCAAAAATGAGACTGTAATCTTTGCGGACAAGGTTATTTAAGTTTGTCGCATAGTCAGCGTCAGATTGGGATTGCAAATAATCATAGCCTGTTCCTTTTTCAAGGCCATTGTCTTTACCAAACTTCTGGAGACCTTCCCATGCAGATTGGTTGAAGGATTTGTCATCTACACCACCGACATCCGTTACCATTGCTATAGAGAATTTGTCTTCTTTTTCTCCTCCGCCAGCTCCGTTATTGTCTTTTTCGTCTGAATTGCCACAAGCCCCTAAAATCGTTCCAGCAGCAAGCACAAGTGACAGCGCTAATCCGAATTTACGCGTTTTCAAGGTTTGTACCCCCTAAAGTGTTGTAGATATAGTAGAAATGGTCTGGATCGCCTAAGCGTTTACAATCTCTGAAAAAATTAAATTCTTTTTCTCAGAACGTGAAAACTGAACTTATCGGCTTTAAAATAATTGACCGAATACAGAATGGGTTCGTCCGTTTCATCGAAATGCATTTGCTTTAAGACTAGCAAAGCTGTTTCCGGGTCACATTCCAGGATCGGTGAAATTCTTTCATGATAGCCGATCGGTTCGATTTGGGCAACCGCATAAGTAATTTTCCGCCCTGCCTTCTCCTCCAAGATGCTGAGAAGCGATTCTTGCTCATGGGAAAAGGATTCCGGCATGATTCTTTGGGGAACTTTATCAATGCAATACACGACTGGTTCGCCATTAGCGGTTCGAACTCGTTCACTCATGACAATTTCTTCGTCCATGGTACATGAGAAGCGGCGAATATCCTCTTCGGTTGGACTCATCGTTGATGAGCCGAGGAAAATCGTCCCAGGAGTCATGCCTGCTTGTTCAATCATATTCGTTACACTGTTAAGCTGCTCGATCCCCGAAGTAAACAGCGGCTTGGCATTCACAAATGTCCCAACGCCATGACGGCGGATGATCACATTTTCCTCTTCTAGAATTCTTAACGCTTCCCGAAGGGTAGCCCTGCTGACTCCGAGCTGCTTGGCAAGATCAAACTCTGAAGGCAGCTTCTCTCTTTCTTTATACTTGCCTTCGTCAATATCCTGCTTAATTCGATCGATGACTTGTAAATACAAATGCCGATTATCTGATTTGATAGACATGAGCTCCTCCAACCACTTTTCTCCAGACATCAGACCTCTGATGTTCAATCATTCCTACTAATCGAAAATACTATAACACTTTTTTCCCTATAAATAAATAGAGTTTCAGGATTTTGTCGAAAAAAGCTTATAGTTTACAACAGTCGAAGATATATGCAAAAAAAGCTCCCTATACAGTTAGTCTATTCATGCAGAAAACAGTTAGAATCCTTGTCCTGTCAATTATTTTCTTTCGTTTACCCATATAATTTTTCTCCGCTGATCCCGGTAAAAAATTGACATAGATTGTTCTCTTAACTTTTTTGTAAGCGCTTTTAATAGTATGTCATATTTGCTGTTTACAAGAGGCATGCTAACGGCTGGAAACAGTTTCTAGCTTAAATAATCTCGTGATTTTGTTTTTGTACATAACAAAAGCCGGACTAGCCGGCTTTTGGGTTTGTTTACAAGATAGAAACAAGCGATGTGTGCTTGTGTCCGAGATAGACCACGCGATGTTTGCTTGTTTGCTTGTTCCGCAAGGCAGTTGTCACATTCTTATGAGCTTGCTTCTTCTTTCGGTTTTGAGATCAGTACGGCCCGTGGCTTACTTCCTTCATACGGACCGACAACCCCTCTTGCTTCCATTTCGTCAATTAAACGGGCTGCCCTGGTGTAACCGATTCTAAATCGTCTTTGCAGCATCGATACAGAGGCTGTTTGCATATCTACAATCAGTTCAACCGCTTCTTCGTAAAGGTCATCATCAACCTCAGTGGTATTTTCCGGGATATCGTCGGGAATCATTTCTTCCTGATATTGGGCTTTTTGCTGGGCAATCACAAAATCAACGATATCTTCAACCTCTTCATCCGACAAAAACGCGCCCTGGACCCGAACCGGCTTCGAAGCTCCAACCGGCAGGAACAGCATGTCCCCCCTGCCGAGCAGCTTCTCAGCCCCTCCCATATCAAGGATCGTTCGCGAATCGGTTTGCGATGATACAGCGAAAGCAATTCTGGAAGGAATGTTCGCCTTGATGACCCCGGTAATGACATCAACAGACGGACGCTGCGTTGCAATTATTAAATGGATGCCTGCGGCCCGTGCCATTTGTGCCAGCCTAGTAATCGCGTCCTCAACATCTGAAGAAGCTACCATCATTAAATCGGCGAGCTCATCAACGATGACGATAATATATGGCAAAAGCGGCTGGCTCGCTTCTTCTTCTGCGTTTTGCCTTTTTACATAGTCATTATATCCTTCGATATTTCTAGTGCCTGTATGGGAAAAGAGCTCGTAGCGCCTTTCCATCTCATTGACAACTTTTTTTAGAGCCTGGGAAGCCTTTTTTGCATCGGTAACAACGGGAGCGAGTAAATGCGGGATTCCATTATATACATTTAACTCGACCATTTTCGGGTCAATCATCATCAGCTTCACTTCATGTGGTTTTGCCCGCATTAACACACTCGTGATGATTCCGTTGATACAGACACTTTTTCCGCTTCCGGTTGCCCCGGCGACAAGCAGATGGGGCATTTTATTAAGCTCCGCCAAAACGGCTTCGCCGGTGATATCCCGGCCCAGGCCAATCATCAGCTTTGCTTCCGGCCTGTCATTTTGCCTTGCTTCAAGAACCTCCCGCAACGAAACCATCGCAACCTCTGAATTCGGCACTTCGATGCCTATTGCCGATTTACCAGGTATCGGTGCCTCGATGCGAATATCTTTAGCAGCAAGGGCGAGCGCAAGATCATCACTGAGGCTGACAATTTTGCTTACCTTCACACCAACATCCGGGTGGACCTCATATTTCGTTACGGCCGGCCCTAGGTGTACTTGTGTTACCCTCGCTTTCACCCCAAAGCTTTGGAAAGTTCGCTCCAGCTTGGCAGCATTTGCGTGGATGAGTTCGTATTCTCCGCTTTGATCTGTTTGGCGCGGGTGCTTTAGCAGGCTTACAGGCGGAAGTTCATAGGCAGTATTTTCCACTTCAGTAAACGTCATTGGCGGTGCAGAATCGTCTTCGGCAGATCGATTCCGTTGCTCCGATTTGCCGCTTTCCGCTTCTACTGGCGGCGTCGGATAGGCTCTTTCCGCAAAGCTTGAAATGATTGGTTCAGAAGGCCGTTCTTCCCTCGTTTCCGGTCCGTCGTGAGCCGTAACAGCCTGATTATCCTGTTCAGCTTGTACGCGATTGCGCTGTTCCAGCCGCTGCAATCTTTTTGCTGCTTTTCGTTCTCTGCGACGAGTCGTTGAATCTTTCATATCAGCAACAAAAGCGAGCCAATTCTTTTTGCCGAACTCCCATATAAATCCGCCTAATTTTGCTGCGCTACCCCCAAATGTCTTCCCGGTCAGCAAAATAAATCCAATGATAATAAATACTGTGGCAATTACCTTCGTCCCGGCTTCATCAAATAAATAGTAGAAGAGTGCAAACAGGACAGCACCTATCATGCCGCCGCCCAGGTCGGTAGTGCTCGTTTGCTCGTTTATTTCCATGCGAAAAAGGTCCCATGTATTTGAAATCACACTCGGGTTTGTAAAGCTCCCACCGCTTGACATTAGCTCAAAGAGTGTAACATGGCTTAGAAGCAGCAAGGATCCAATGATGATGTATATCCCAACAAGCCTTCTGTAAAATAAAAACGGAAATTCACGTTTCCACATTAAATATCCGCCAAAAATAATCAGGCTAATTAAACTCAATATGTACCATTCTCCCATAAAGAAACGAAAGAATAGGACAATTCCCTTACCGACTGCCCCAAGCTTAGCAAGCGAAATTGCGGCCAGCGCAATAATAATCAGGGCAGACAGCTCAAATTGCAGCGTCCTTTTCAAATGATCTTTTTTTCTTGACTGTCTTCTTTTTCTTTTGGCCATTTTATCACCTTATGTTTTAATCTGGTCGAAACAAATAGCATGCTTCCATGACAACTAAGAAAGCAGCCCAAGCTGGCTGCTTCTTAACGAGTTGTCATTATTATACCATATACCCAGTCCAAACATAAGGCAGCCAGAAATTATCAAAAAGAAATTTTTGCGCCCGGTGTGCACCGCGAATCCATAAAGTGCTGGGGATCGCTGCTTAAAACACGGATTACCCGGTAGGACTGGTCGTCATCCAATTCCACCATAAGCGGGATCCCGTCCAAGTTAATCAATTTTTGCTTACTGTAGACGTCCCCCTCAGCAGGAAATATCAGCTCTTCAGGCATCATCGTATAGAGGATCATTGAATGATCGCCGCATTTCTTGCCCTTTTTAACTCGATTAATTCATTAAGCTTTCCCATCGCCTGGCCGATTCCGCCTACTTCATCAATCAAGCCATGTTCAACTGCTTCTGAGCCGACAACATTTGTTCCGATGTCCCTTGTTAAATTGCCTTTGTCAAACATTAAATCTTTAAAGGTTTGTTCACTCACTTTCGAGTGTCTGGTTACAAATTTTACCACCCTGTCCTGCATTTTATCCAAGTATTCAAACGTTTGCGGAACCCCGATCACAAGACCTGTAAGGCGAATCGGGTGAATCGTCATTGTCGCAGTCTCGGCAATTAACGAATAATCACATGACACGGCAATTGGAACACCGATAGAATGCCCGCCACCCAAGACAATTGAAACTGTTGGCTTCGAGAGTGATGCAAGCATTTCGGAAATAGCCAGGCCAGCCTCGACATCCCCGCCTACTGTGTTAAGGATGACAAGAAGTCCTTCTATTTTCGGGTTTTGTTCTATGGCCACGATTTGCGGAATGATGTGCTCGTATTTTGTTGTTTTATTCTGTGGCGGAAGCTGCAAATGCCCTTCAATCTGGCCGACAATCGTCAGACAATGAATCGTTGAATCCTGTGACAGCTGCGGCACATTCGTTTGGCCAAGCTCCTGTATTTTTTCGATTAAGGTCGAGCCCTTTTCTTCATTTTGCTGTTCCGTCTCATCCTGGTTGTTAAAGCCTGTTTGAAACCTTTCTTGATCCATATCCTGTTCTCCCTTCAAGAAATAATACTGTTAGTATGATCTTTGGCAGAGTTTTCATTCTATGGTTATAAAAAATAATCCGGTCAAAGGCAAAAAAACAGGTACGGCCAGATGGCCATACCTGTTTTCAACTGTAGACTTCCATGATGATCGGCAAAATCATCGGTCTCCGTTTTGTTTTCTCATATAAATATTGATTTAGTGAATCTCTCATATCTTGTTTTAAACTTGTCCAATCGAAGGAAGATTTCGAGATATTCTTTTCGACAATCTGGCGGACTAAATCTGTTGAGTCTTCCATCAACTTTTCCGATTCGCGCACGTAGACAAACCCGCGTGAGATGATTTCAGGCCCTGCAACAATTTTTCGTGTACCTTTGCTTAATGTCACCACAACAAGCAGGATACCGTCCTGGGATAAAAGCCTCCGGTCACGAAGGACGATATTGCCAACATCGCCGACACCGCTGCCATCAATTAATACGTTTCCGGCTGTAACGCGGCCGCCCGCTTTCAACTGGCCTTGTTTAATCTCGAATACATCCCCTTTTTCAGCGATAATTGTGTGATCATCCGGAATCCCGCATTCTTTGGCAACCCGGGCGTGGGCTTTTAGCATCCGGTATTCGCCATGAACAGGAATGAAATATTTCGGTTTCATTAAATTAATCATAAATTTAAGTTCTTCCTGGCTGCCATGGCTCGGAACCTGAGTGATCGATTTTCCGGACACGACGTGCGCTCCGGCGCGGTACAGCATATCAATCGTTTTATGAATAAACAGTTCGCTTCCTTTCAAAGGAGACGCTGCAAAAATCACGGTATCACCATTCTGGATATTTACCTGTTTATGGTCTTGCTTGGCCATTTTTTGCAAAGCCTCGATCGGTTCCCCCTGCTCTCCCGTAGTCAAAACAACGACGTCTTTATCCGCATATTGATCGATGGCGCCGATTGGAATAATTAAACCTTCATCAACCTCAATATAGCCCAGTTGCAGGGCAATGTCATAGACACGCTGCAGGCTTTTCCCGACAACTGCTACCTTTCGGCCGTTTTCGGCTGCCGCATTAAAGATATGCTGAATACGGTTTAAGTCAGAGGCAAAGCATGCCGCAATAATCCGGCCTGGAGCATTATAGAATGCCGTGGACATTTCCTTGGTTACAACGGACTCAGAAATGGTGTAACCAGGCCTTTCTGCTTCGGTACTGTCGGACAGCAAACATAAAACCCCTTTTTCACCAATACTGGCCATTCTGCCGATTTCCGGTTTATATAGATCGGTTGCTGCCTGATCAAATTTAAAATCGCCAGTAAAAACGATAGCGCCATCGGAAGTATCGATGCAAATTCCGACTGAGTCAGGAATGCTGTGGTTTGTCCTGAAAAAGGTCACCGCCGCCCGGTCAAAGTTTAGACGGGAATCGGAATTGATTTCTCTAAAGTCTGCTGTTCCGTTAAATTCTTGCTCTCTAAGTTTTGCCTGTGCCAAGGCGATGGTAAGCTTTGTTCCGTACACAGGTACATCGAGATTGCGCAGTACATATGTCAAGGCGCCAATATGGTCCTCATGGCCATGAGTCAGCAAAATCGCCTTCACTCTTGATTTGTTTTCCAGTAAATATGAAAAATCAGGAATCACAATATCGATTCCAAGCATTTCATTCTCCGGGAACATCAAGCCTGCGTCAATGACAAATATGTCGTCATCCACCTCTGCGACGTACATATTTTTGCCCATCTCGCCTACTCCCCCCAGGGCAATCAGCTTAATACTTTCATTTCTTGTCATACTCACGTAAGTTCCTCCTATGTTGTTTTCGCCGATCAAAAAATCAGTTACAACAATTATACTTGATGACAGAAATTGTTTACAACCATATTGTTGGCTCGCCTTCTCCAGACGAATGCGAATATCGTCGAACCATGTTAAATAATCGATATTAAGTAAAGTTGACGATAAATCCGTGAAGGTTGACGATATATTTAAAATGTTGACGATGAAAACGGGGAAGTCGACGATAAGAACGGGGATGTTGACGATATAGTTAATAGTCGACGATAAGAACGGGGAAGTTGACGATATATTTTAAATGTTGACGATGAAAACGGGGAAGTCGACGATATATTTTAAAAATTTGATCAGAATTCAAAAAACAAGCAGGTTATTACACATTCGTACTCCAAAAAAACAGCCATGCCAATTCCATTGGCTAGGCTGTTTTGCGTGTTATATTGCTTTAAATTGTCTTTAATAGGTTTGCTAATGTCGTCCGTTCTTGTTCCGAAAGCGGGACGAGCGGCAAGCGGACAGAACCAACGTCAAGCCCTTCGAGCTGGAGCGCCGTTTTTACAGGCACTGGGCTTGGCGATGTAAATAATCCTTGCATAACGGGCAGGATCGTTTGATGAAGCTTTGCTGCTTGAGCAAAATTTCCAGAAAAGTGAGCACGGACCATCTCCTGCATTTCATTACCGATCACATGAGATGCAACAGAGACAACGCCTGCACCGCCAATTGCCAGGACAGGAAGCGTCAAGCCGTCGTCGCCGCTGTAAAGCAAAAAGTCATCGTCCGTATTCGCAATGATATGGGTCATCGCATTTAGATCTCCGCTTGCTTCCTTCACAGCGGCGATATTCGCAATTTGCGACAGGCGAACGACCGTTTCCGGCGCAATATTGACTGAAGCTCTGCCGGGAATATTATAGACCATAACCGGAAGCTTTGTGCTCTCGGCAATCGCTTTGAAATGCTGATAAAGCCCTTCCTGGTTGGGTTTATTGTAATATGGGGCAACAACCATAATAGCGTCGACACCGAGCTGTTCCGCTTTTTTTGTTAATTCAATGGATGCATAAGTATCATTGCTGCCAGTTCCGGCAATCACCGGAATTCTTTTATCGACCGCTTTGACAACATGCTGGAAAAGAGCCAGCTTTTCCTCTTTAGAAAGGGTCGGCGATTCACCGGTTGTCCCTGCAACAACAAGCGATTCGGTCCCGTGATCAATTAAATAATTGACGAGCTGGGTCGTTTTTGCAAAATCAACATGCCCTTTTTTATCAAAAGGCGTTACCATAGCCGTTGAAACTCTGCCGAAAAGAACCATAATTCCACTCCTTCATACCTCTTATATATCTGTTCTTTCAAACTCCAATGCTTCCGATTCAAGTTGAAAAGCATCATGGAGAGCGTTTACTGCATTTACAAGGTCTTCTTGCTTAACCAGGACCCAAATGGTTGTATGGCTGTCAGCAGATTGTAAAATTCTGATCCCTTTTTCTGATAGGGCCGTAACAATTTTCGCAGCAACCCCGGGAACTCCTGCCATTCCTGCGCCAACAACGGACACCTTTGCACAGTTCCGCTCGACAGCAGGCTCATGGCCGAGGTTTTCCAGCACATTGATTGCATGGTCGGTCACTTCATCTGTAACAGTATAGACGACACCGTTTGGTGATATATTGATTAAATCGACGCTGATCTTTTCATTTGCCATCGCTTTGAAAACTTCAGCCTGTAAATTGTACTGATTTTTTTTGGCATACACTTTAATTTGTGTAACATTTGAAACATGGGCAATGCCTGTGACAGGGCGCTCCTTAATATCACTGCCTCTGTTCTGTTTGTTAATCGACGTCACAAGCGTTCCGGGATTATCGGTGTAGGTGGAGCGGATCCGGATCGGCACTTTCGCCTGCATCGCAATCTCAACAGCGCGCGGGTGAATCACCTTTGCCCCCTGGTAGGCCATATTGCAGACCTCATTGTATGTTACGACAGATAACGGCCGTGCATTTGCGGCAATCCGTGGGTCTGCCGTCATAATCCCTTCTACATCCGTAAAAATATCAATCCACTCCGCCTCAAGAGCAGACCCCAATGCTGCTGCGGATGTATCGCTTCCGCCGCGGCCGATTGTTGTGATGTCACCATTTTTCGCAGAGCCCTGGAATCCTGCGACGACAACGGCATCATGAAGTTCAAGCTCTTTTATAAGCCTGTCGCATTTCATTTCAACAATTTTTGCGCTTGTATGGTCATTGTTTGTTCTGAAGCCTGCCTGCGCCCCGGTTAACGCAACTGCCTTTATGCCGTTTTCGATCAGCATATTGGTAAACACGACACTTGAAATCGTTTCACCGACGGATAAAAGCAGGTCTTGCTCCCGTTTACTGACTTTGCTCGCATTTCCGGAAATTAATGACAAAAGCGTATCGGTTGCATAAGGGTCCCCGCTCCTGCCCATGGCAGACACGACTACAACCGCCTTATATCCGTCTGAAATGGCTTTTTTAATATGCCGGATTGCGCTTTCCCGGCTTTGTTTATCCCTGACAGAAGTGCCTCCAAATTTTTGAACGATTATCTTCATCGTAACACCTCTAAAATTTATCTGACTCATTCTTCTTTTTTGTCCAGCTCCAGCGCCTAGCCCCTCGAGTCACTTCAGTCCTGCCGATGAAGTCATAGAGCAACTTCACCGACAGGCCCTCCAGCGCTTGTCGGGGCTGACCAAGGCGCTTGCGCATTTCTTAGATAATGAGATTACTTGACCTCTTTAACAAGTCCAAGCTTGATTAAGCTTTCGGCAATCTGGACAGAATTCCATGCCGCACCTTTTAATAGGTTATCGGAAACAACCCAGAGGTGGAAACCGTTTGTTTCGTCAAGATCCTGGCGAATGCGTCCGACAAACACATCATTTTTGCCGACGCAGTCAGCGGGCATAGGATAGATTTGATTGTCCGGATCATCCTGAAGCGTAATGCCAGGTGCTTCTTTAAGTATGGCCTTTAATTCTTCCGCAGTTAAACCGCTGTTTTCCACCTCGATATACACCGACTCGGAATGACCGGTGGCAACGGGCAGGCGGACACAAGTTGCGGCAACCTGGAGCTCAGGCAAATGCATGATTTTCTTTGTTTCGTTGATCATTTTCATTTCTTCGTAAGTAAAGCCGTTGTCCTGGAATGTATCGATTTGCGGAATCGCGTTAAATGCAATCTGGTAATGCTTTTTATCTGATTTTACCGGTAAAAGTTTTGGTTCAAATGGTTCATTGTTAATAATCGCGCGCGTTTGTTCATAGAGTTCCTCGACAGCAGCAGCGCCTGAACCTGACACGGCCTGATATGTGGAGACGATCACTTTCTTTAAGCCGTATTTTTGGCGAACCGGTTCGAGTGCAACAACCATCTGAATCGTTGAGCAATTTGGGTTGGCAATGATTCCGTTATGCTGGTGCAGGTCATCTTCATTTACCTCTGGAACTACGAGTGGAACATTTGGATCCATGCGAAAAGCACTCGTATTATCGATAACAATTGCGCCCCTTTTGGCTGCTTCAGGAGCGAGCTGTTTTGAAACACTTCCACCGGCGCTGAACAAGGCGATGTCCACCCCTTCAAAGCTTTCAGGCTTCGCTTCCTGGACGATCACTTCCTCACCGTTAAATATAACCTTTGAGCCGGCAGATCGCGGTGAAGATAGCAAGCTTATTTTTGAAATCGGAAATTTGCGATTTTCTAAAGTTTTAATCATTTGCTGGCCGACAGCGCCTGTTGCTCCGACCACAGCAATATGCAATCCATGAGTCTGTCCCATCTATAATTCCCCTTCCGGTATAAAATCAGCAGTTTTATCTTATAATAAAAAAATATGAGAAGTTTTGGGAATGTAAGCAATTTGGTGTGCAACACCGATACTCCATCCCCATAATATCATTTATTTTAACATATTCGTTCATTAAAGGAATAAACTTTTTGCCTCAAGTTCCGGAAAAGGGTTCTGTTAATTGGCATCTTTATATCTTTCTACTATAACAGGCTGGAGCTGGGTACCGTTCACTGCCGCAACAATTGTTTCTTCAAGCATCGTCATTCGCGCCACCATCGAATTCGGTTTTTTCACGGGATCGTCCTGGCCAAACGGAATAAAATAAATATTTTTCGTTGCCATCAATCTCATCAGGTTGACCCCGTTTAATCCGAGGGCATCGTTTGTTGAAATACCCAGTACAACAGGATTACCGTTCCTTAGTGTCGCTTTTGCAGCCATCAGGACGGGGGAATCCGTCATCGCATTGGCGAACTTGCTCATTGAATTGCCGGTTAACGGGGCAATAACCATACAATCAAGCGGCAGTTTAGGGCCGAGCGGCTCAGCTTTAACAATTGAATCGATAATAGCTTGGCCTGTCAGATTTTCAATTCTTTGCACCCAGTCTTCCCCGCTTCCAAACCGGGTTTCCGTATTTTTTACGGTGAAAGTAACGACCGGAATCACTTCAGCTCCCAGATTAACAAGTTTCTCAATTTCCGGAAACACGGCGTCGTATGTGCAATGTGAACCTGTTAACCCAAAGCCGATTCTTTTTCCTTTTAAACTCATACTTCTTTCTCCTTTCGATTTAGTAAAAATTCACCAAGCAGCTGAGAAAGAACGTTAGCTAAAATTTGCCCTGCCGTTTTTGGGGCGACAATTCCGGGTAGACCCGGTGCCAGCAGCGCTTTAATTCCTCTTTTTTCCGCATAGCGGAAATCTGTTCCTCCTGGTTTTGAGGCGAGATCAATAATCAGCGTATGGACGGGCATTTTTGAAATAACTGATGCACTGACAACTAAATATGGAATAGTGTTAATGCAAATATCGACATCGGTGACGATATTACTGATATCATCAAGGTGGAACGCGGTTAAGCCCATTTCGGTGATCCGTGCGATATGTTCGCTCTTTCTCGCTCCAACGGCTACCTTAGCCCCCATTGCATGAAAGGTTCGTGCCACGCTCATCCCAACTCTTCCTAATCCCAGAATAACGACCGTTGAACCGTGAATGGTAAAATCGGTGTGCTGGATCGCCATCATAATTGTTCCTTCGACGGTCGGAATCGAATTGTAAATTGCAACATCATCCCGTTCAAAAAGCTGGACAAGGCGCCTGTTGGCCTGCTTCGTAATTTCATTTAAGTAGGAATTCGTGATTCCAGAATAGATCGTGCAATGGGCCGGGGTCTTTGAGAGTATTTCTTTTGTTATGAACACTTTCTCATTGGAAAAAATCGTCTCAATCTGGCCGTCTAGGCTCGTTCCGGGAACAGGCAAAATAATCGAGTCGATTGCTGTAAAATCGACTTCCTCCATTTTTTCCTTAATAGCTCCGGTAAAGGCATGGTCCAGTTGTTCAAATCCGACTAATGAAAGCTTCGCATCCAGTTCTGTTAACTTGCGGATAATCTCAAGCTGCCTGGCATCACCGCCAATAACTGCGATCTGCATTCCTGTCAGCATGAATACAATCACCTTCTTATATGGAATGAAACTTTTCTCATGTTACCGGGATCATCAGCATAGCTTTCAAAATCGCTAATCGTTTCCGACCAGAACGACCGTCAACCTACTGGTTAAAATCCCGTTCGTCATAGCTACGGGTGTTATGATAAAGTTTTTGGTTTTGAACTACTCCAACATATTATGATAGAAACAGGGAATCGGTGAGTTTTCCTGCAAAAAGGAGGACTTCACTTTATAGCTGCGAGTGCGCGGAGAGTTGTGCAAATCACCATTTCGGCAAATATAAAAAAACCGGCCTAAGAAGCGCCGGTTTACAGTTTTTGATCCTCTTCGGGAACATCGATAATTATCATGTCATTTCCGATTTTTTTTATGTGGCGCCAGGAAACACGGACTTCCCCGCCCTGCTTCCGCAATCCAAACCATTTCCCGGTCGGAATAATCAATGCTTCTATTTGTCCGGTTGCTTCATTGATTTCCAGATCGGTTTGCCCGAGGACACCAAGCCTTTCAGCACGCTTTGCATCAACAATCTCTTTGCCGCTCAATTCACTCAGCTTCATGTATAATCCCCCGCAAAAAAGTATTTTTTACATATGTATCGTCCAAACCGCTGATTTAGACTAGGGGAATGTCCTTAAATTAAAACAAAAAAAGCCATACCATATTTGGCAGGCTGTATTTAAAGTCATTATGCAGGAAGCTTTGGCAGCTCTCCATCAGGGCTGATCAAAGCAATTGAATAATCATCCGTAAAGATGTTTTTGGCCATTTCATCCACGCCCTGCTTGCTGACTTGATCAATTTGTTCAACAATTTCATCCAGGGAGCGATGGCGGCCAAGCAGCAATTCATTTTTCCCGTTTCTGCTCATCCGGCTGTTCGTGCTTTCGAGACTGAGCATTAAGCTTCCTTTTAGCTGCTCTTTGCTGTTATTCAATTCTCTATCGGTAATACCCTCAGCTTTAAGTTTGCTTAATGTTTCCTGGATTGTTGCAGATAACACATCAAGCTGTTTCGCCCCGGTCCCGGCGTAAATCGTTACGATTCCACTGTCCTGGTAGGCCGAGTGATAAGAGAAGACTGAATAAGCGAGTCCCCGCTGTTCACGCACTTCCTGGAACAAGCGGCTGCTCATGCTGCCCCCAAGGATATTGTTTAAAACAATCAAGCTGTACATGTCGTCATGGCCAACCTTCAAGCCTTCAAAGCCGACACATAGATGGGCTTGTTCGGTTTCTTTCTTTCGGGTTACATGGTTTGTATGGAAAACGGGCGTTTCGTCCAAAGCCAGTTGTTGCCCGCCTTCATAGCTGCCGAAATATTTCTCCACTTCTTTTATAAAGGACTCAGAAATGTTTCCTGCAATAGAAACGACAACATTTTCCGGTGTGTATGTGTTATGCATATATTCTCTAAGTGTATTTCCAGTAAAGGACTGAAGCGTTTCTTCAGTGCCAAGGATAGGATAACCAAGGGAATGCTTTTCAAAAATCGCTTTGCTCAACAGATCATGGACGATGTCATCAGGCGTATCTTCATACATTTTTATTTCTTCAAAAACGACGTTTTTTTCCTTATCTAATTCGTCTTCGACAAATGTCGAATTAAAAAACATATCCGAAAGAACTTCAAGGGCAAATTGGGAGTGAGTATCTAAAACCTTTGCATAATAACATGTATATTCCTTCGATGTGAAGGCATTTACCTGGCCGCCAATGCTATCAAAAGATTCAGCGATTTCCCGGGCTGTTCTCGTTGTTGTTCCTTTAAAGAACATATGCTCCAAAAAATGCGAAACTCCGTTAATTTCAGGTACCTCATTGCGTGATCCTGTTCCAATCCAAACGCCGATTGCGACGGAACGGACGGTCGGTATATTTTCAAGGACAACTCGAACACCGTTCTGGCAAGTATATTTCTTAATCAAAATTAATTCCTCCTGTTCTGGAACGACCGGCTGCAAGTATGACTGCATTTAGTAAGTATAGCTTATTGTTGTTATTTTTTCCAAAAAGAAGTTTATATTTCAGTTAATAATTGTATTTCGTCAGTTTATTTAGACAACTGCATTCGTTTCTCGGTTTAGCTTTACGTTGTGAAATTTTCTCACTTCTTCAATAATCTTTTTTCACTTAAGGCTTCAGAAACCGTCCCCAGCTCAATATCCTTCTCGTTGATTTGCATGATCAACTGATCAAGTGCTTTTGCAGTGGAGTCGGTCGGGTGCATAAGGATTAACGCCCCATTATGCACCTTTGTAACAACGCGCTGGATCAACACGTGAGGTGCAGGCTTCTGCCAATCAATTGTATCGACGCTCCACATAACCGTTCCTAGTTTCATCGCCGCGGCAATCTGGACAACCTGATCCCGGTAGCTGCCGCTTGGCGGCGCAAACCAGATCGGATTTATCCCGGTTGTAGCTTCAATCACTTCATTCGTCTTTTTTATTTCTTCATGAATTTTTGCCGTTCCAAGCCGCTCCATATTCGGGTGCGAATACGAATGATTGCCAACTTCATGGCCTGCGGCCGCAATCATTTTTACCAGTTCCGGATTTTGCTTTGCCCATCTTCCTTCCAGAAAAAAGCTCGCTGAAACGTGACGCTTCTTTAAGGTGGCAAGCATATCCGGTATGTATTCATTTCCCCATGCAACATTAATGATAAACGCAGCCATCGGCTTTTCGGGATTGCCTTTATAGATGGGAGCTGCAGGGAGATCACTCAAATGGACTGCCGGGCTTGTTTGTTGAAAAACAAGGTCTTTTTCGGCAAATTTCCCGGTTCCCTTCATTTTGTTGTAAGAGGCTTCCACATCCACCTTCAGTCCGTTATAGCCCGGGATCGCTTTCCAAACCCGGTCTATTTTAGCGTCGACAGGAGGGATTTCATACTCTTGGGCTTTCCGTTCTATCTCTTCACGTAAAAGGCTTTTCTGCTTCCCGACAGAAAGGGTCTCTGTTTTTAATACGGTAATGTAATGATCTATCGTTTGGTTATTAACCAATATAAACGCAATTACAATAAATAAGACGACTAAACCGGTTTTTTTCATCCGACATTCCTCCTTCCATAAAAAAATATGTGAAGGAAGGACAAGGTAGAACACTGTATAAGAAAAGCCAGGGTTGTCCCTGGCTTCTTCCCTGTCCCCGCTCGCGCGGGGAGTACACTATTATTGCTCTGCTTTTTGTTTTTGATCTTTTAATACTGCTTTACGTGATAAGTTGACACGGCCCTGCTTGTCAATCTCGGTCACTTTGACAAGAAGCTCATCGCCGATTGCCACGACATCTTCCACTTTTCCAACCCGCTCCTCAGCAAGCTCGGAAATATGGACAAGGCCGTCTTTTCCGGCAAAAATTTCAACAAACGCTCCGAATTTCTCAATCCGCTTTACTTTGCCGAGATATATTTGCCCGACTTCTACTTCACGAACAATATCTTCAATGATTTTCTTGGCTTTCTGGTTCATTTCTTCGTTAACAGATGAAATAAAGACCGTGCCATCTTGCTCTATGTCGATTTTCACACCGGTTTCTTCAATAATCTTGTTGATCTGCTTGCCGCTTGGACCGATCACATCGCGAATTTTATCCGGGTTAATCGCCATCATTAAGATTTTTGGTGCATATGTTGACAGCTCTTCCCTCGGTGTTGAGATCGTTGCCAGCATCGAGTCGAGGATCTGTATCCGGCCTTTTTTCGCCTGCTGCAGGGCTTCTTCTAAAATCTCGCGTGATAAACCTTCGATTTTAATATCCATTTGCAAAGCTGTAACTCCACTGGCCGTACCAGCTACTTTAAAGTCCATATCTCCCAAATGGTCTTCCATTCCTTGAATATCGGTTAAAATCGTGTAATGTTCACCTGTTTTAACAAGGCCCATCGCAATACCGGCAACAGGTGCCTTGATCGGTACACCAGCATCCATCATCGCGAGTGTGCTTGCACAAATGCTCGCTTGCGAAGTTGAACCGTTCGATTCAAGAACTTCTGATACGAGACGGACCGTATACGGAAAGTCCTTTTCAGGCGGGATAACCGGTTCCAGTGCGCGCTCGCCTAAAGCACCATGTCCGATCTCACGCCGACCCGGTCCTCTCATTGGACCTGTTTCCCCGACGCTGAAGTTAGGAAAATTATAATGGTGCATAAACCGTTTTTCTTCTTCGATTCCTAATCCGTCAAGAATTTGAACGTCACCTAAAGCACCCAAAGTACAGATACTTAGCGCTTGCGTTTGTCCGCGTGTAAAAAGACCTGAGCCATGCGTCCTCGGCAAAATGCCTACCTCGGACGAAAGTGGACGAATCTCATCAACACCGCGGCCATCCGGACGCACTTTCTCTTCTGTAATCAGGCGGCGCACTTCACCTTTAACAAGCTTGTCCAAAACCTTTTTGACCTGCTTGATCGTATCATCGTCTGCTTCCTGTTCCACAAATTTTTCGAGAACGTTATTTTTCACTGCTTTAATCGCGTCTTCGCGGGCATGCTTTTCCTGAACCTGGATCGCTTTGATCATATCCTGCTCACATAATCCGCGCACTTCGGCTTCGATATCTTTATCAATTTGGTAAAGGATGACTTCCATTTTTGCTTTGCCAACTTCAGCCGCGATTTTTTCCTGGAAAGCGACTAAACGCTTAATTTCCTCGTGGCCGAACATGATCGCTTCGAGCATTGTTTCTTCAGGTACCTCATCAGCACCTGCTTCAACCATATTGATGGCATCTCTCGTTCCGGCTACGACCAAATGTATATCGCTTTTTTCAGCTTGCTCGACTGTCGGATTAATCAAAAATTCTCCGTCGACACGGCCGACGTTGACTCCGGCAATCGGTCCGCCGAATGGAATGTCCGAAATTGACAAAGACAATGATGTACCAAACATCGCTGCCATCTCAGAGGAACAGTCCTGGTCAACACTCATAACCATGCTGACTACCTGGACTTCATTACGGAAACCATCCGCAAAAAGAGGCCGAATCGGCCGGTCGATCAACCGGCTGGCAAGAATCGCCTTTTCACTCGGGCGGCCTTCCCTTTTAATAAATCCGCCGGGAATTTTTCCTACCGCATATAACCGTTCTTCATAATTAACTGTCAGTGGAAAGAAATCCAAGTTTTTTGGTTCTTTTGAAGCTGTTGCTGTGCTGAGTACAACCGTGTCTCCATAACGCACCAACACTGCCCCGTTTGCCTGTTTTGCCAGTTGGCCGATTTCAACCATTAATTGGCGGCCAGCCCAATCTATCGAATAGACTTGTTTATTTTGTTCCATTCGTTTCAAACTCCTCTCTGGATCCATCACGCTCAGAGTTAAGCGAGAAAAAATAATTTTCTGTTAACTTCTGTTCTTCTATAGAAAAGCATATAAATGCTCTTATGACAAATTAATAATAGTATGTACAAAAATGCCGCAACTTATATGATTTTCAGCTTATTTTCAAATATTTTCTGAAGCCATAGCCAATAGTATGTATTGCTTTAATGAACGCGTAATGAGCGAAGGCTCACGGCGCAAGCCGGACATAGAAAAAAAGCGGGAAAAAAATCCCGCTTCGGCAGACTATCGACGTAAACCAAGCTTGTTGATTAGTTCACGATAACGTTGAACATCTTTATTACGCAAGTAAGTCAAAAGATTACGGCGTTTACCGACCATTTTCAAAAGACCGCGACGAGAGTGGTGGTCTTTTTTGTGTGTACGTAAATGCTCGTTCAAGTTGTTGATCTGTTCAGTAAGGACAGCGATTTGAACCTCTGGAGAACCAGTATCACTTTCGTGTGTCTTGAATTCACCAATGAGTTCATTTTTGCGTTCTTGTGTGATTGCCATCCTGTTCACCTCCTAATTTATAATCCCCTGTTACCGAGCAAGCGTCGGTGACTCGTCTTGCCAAGCAAAGGTTGATTTTTGATACGTTAATAAGAATACAACTTTTTTTGACAAAAAGCAAGATTAAACATAGCTTTTCTTAAAGTATGCGAGTGCTTTCTGCTTGTCCCGTTCGATTTGTGCAACGAGCTCCTCAATGCCTGAAAATTTCTGTTCTTCTCGAATATGAAGATGCCACTCTATCATAAGCTGCTCCCCGTATATATCCCCGCTGAATTCAAAGATATGTACTTCAACGCTAGGCCGTGCAGCTTTCTCTTGATTAAACGTTGGCTTATATCCGATATTGCATACTCCATAGTACCACGAGCCGCTAACCTTTACGCGAACGGCATAGACACCAGGAGGCGGTATGAGCCAATCCTCCGGAATATTGACATTTGCAGTGGGAAAGCCAATCGTCCTTCCCCGTTTGTCGCCATGAATAACAATTCCTGCAGTTTGGTAGTACCTGCCCAGCAATTGGGGGAGGTCCTCCGTTTTTCCGTTCCTGATCCGGGAGCGGATTAATGTCGAGCTGATCTTCTCCGATCCTTCCGAAAGCTCGGGAACGGTCGTAAAAGTGAATCTCCCGCGGGAATGGAAGGTGATCGTTTCCATCGTCCCTTTACCCATTCTTCCGTATGAAAAATCAAACCCAGCCACCGCATGGTCTACATGTAAGCCAATAATATAGTTGTCAACAAATTCCTGTGGCAGTAAATTCGCAAATTCTTTTGTAAATCGAACGATATACAAATAGTCGATTTCCAGCCTTGAAATCAAGTCAATTTTTTCTGGCAGGGGGGATATGTATTCAATCTGCTGTTCGCTTCTGCCGAGAACGACAGATGGGTGCGGGTCAAACGTCATCACCGCGCTTTGCAGGCCTTTCTGTTCAGCAAAGTCCTTTGCCGTTTGGATCACCTTTTGGTGGCCGAGGTGGACCCCGTCAAAAAAGCCAAGTGCCATCGCCACAGCAGGCAGTTCATTCCTTTTAAAATGATGCGGATGATCAATTGTAATAACTTCCACGCATTTCCTCACCTTTTATCATCGTTTCTGAGCACTTTATCCGGCTTCATTAAACCGGGTTTACGGGGATGATGGCGATAAACAGCAAGGGCACGCCCTTCCTCGGTTTCAACCAATATCGGTCCAGATTCATCGCTTAAATGATCAGGAATCTGGAGTAAAGCGCCGTTTTTTACTTTCTCTGCTAATGTATCACTTATAGTAAATTTCGGCAAATGCGAAATTCCTGCTTCAAGCGGAGCTAAGACCGTCGCTATTTTCCCCTCTGCCATAACAGTTTCGACTTCTTCAAGGGTTAAGCAGTCGGCGATCGTAAATTGTGCTGATTGAATCCTCGTCAAGTACGACATGTGCGCGGGGTAGCCCAATTTTTCACCAATCATTACCGCAAGTGTTCTAATATATGTACCTTTGCTGCACGATACCCGAAAGCGGAAGGTGATCGCCTCGCCCTGAAATAGAATGCGGTCATCCAATAATTCAATTGAATAAATCATCACCTTTCTCGTCGGCCGTTCAACCTCTATGCCTTTGCGGGCATACTCATACAGCCGTTTTCCATTCACTTTTACTGCGGAATACATCGGGGGCGTCTGCACAATTTCCCCGGTCAGGGACGCGAGTACATCCAGAATCTCAGCCCGGGATATTTCTCTGTCAACGGCCTGCTTGTCAATGACATCGCCTGCGGCATCTTCTGTGGAAGTGGAAAAACCAAGCGTCACTTCTCCTTCATAGGCTTTGCCGGCGTCTGTTATATATTCGGCCACTTTGGTGGCCCTGCCGATACAGACAGGCAAAACGCCGGTAACATCGGGGTCGAGCGTTCCAGTATGGCCGACTTTTTTTGTTTTTAATATCTTCCTTAAGCGAAAAACACAATCATGGGAAGTCATCCCTTTTGGCTTTAAAAGCGGCAATATCCCTTCCAATGTTTCATCCTCCTGCGCAAATTTTTATAGAAATCCCGATTTTTACAAAAAAAGGATAGACAGTAGTCTACCCCTTTTTGCAGTCAAGTTCAGCTCTATATTCTAATTAAGTCTTATCTGGTTTGCCTGATGAAAGCGTTTATACACAACGCTTGTTCTGCCATTCAGTTTTTATCTTCATCCTTGATTTGATGAAGAAGCGATTCAATTTTGTTCCCGTAATCAATGGATTCATCAAATTCAAAGAGAATTTCAGGTGTTTTCCGCAAACGGATACGCTGGCCGATTTCGGAGCGGATAAAACCTTTGGCCTTTGCAAGGCCCTTTAACGTATTTTCCCTTTGTTCTTCATCACCCAACACAGAAATAAACACTGTTGCCTGCTGAAGATCGCCGGTGACTTCAACGTCTGTTACCGTTACAAAGCCGATTCTCGGGTCTTTAATTTTACGGCCGATGATATCGCCCAATTCTTTTTTCATTTGCTCACCAACACGGTTCGCTCTATGACTCATTTCGATTCACCTCTTCACCCGGATTAACGGGCATGCAAACTCTTTAAATCGCGGAAATCAATTTGGAAGACGGCGATTTGCATATGTCGTGAGCTAAAAACAAGCTGAGCACACACTAAAGCCATTCGATTTCGCTAATCGTCCGTTCTATTTCCGGAAAAGAGTCGATTAATTTTAATGCATTCTGTAATTCCTTTTCAACCGGAACTTTAGCGGATGAGACTGCGACAATCGCAATCTCCGTCCGCTGCCAAACATCCTGATGCCCGACCTCCGCAACAGAAATATTGTATTTTTGTCTCAAACGGGCAAGGATTCGCTGTAAAACGGCACGCTTTTCTTTTAACGAATGGGCATCATAAATAATGCATTCACAGGCAGCCATGCCGATTATCATTAACGTTCCACTTCTTCCATGATATATGCTTCAATCACATCGCCTTCTTTAACGTCATTGAAGTTTTTAATGGTGATTCCGCATTCATATCCCTGGCTGACTTCTTTTGCATCATCTTTAAAGCGCTTAAGGGCATCTACGGTGCCTTCGAAAATGACGACGCCATCACGGATTAAACGGACGCCGCTGTCACGGGTGATTTTACCATCCGTCACATAGGAACCGGCAATCGTACCAATTTTAGAAACTTTGAACGTTTGGCGCACTTCCGCCTGGCCGATAACTTTTTCTTCGAACTCCGGATCAAGCATCCCTTTCATCGCTGCTTCGATTTCATCGATTACTTTATAAATAATCCGGTGTAAACGAATCTCAACCTTTTCTGCTTCAGCAGTGCGTTTTGCATTGACATCAGGGCGGACGTTAAATCCGATCACAATCGCATTGGATGCAGCAGCAAGCGTGATATCTGATTCGTTAATTGCTCCGACAGCCGTATGGATGATGCGGATGTTAACACCTTCGACATCAATTTTTTCCAGGGAGGCTGCCAAAGCTTCCGCAGAACCTTGCACGTCAGCTTTAATAATCACGTTTAAATCTTTCATTTCCCCTTGTTTCATCTGTTCAAACAAAGATTCGAGACTGACGCGTGATTTTTCACCGCGCTGTGCCTGCACAGCCTGCTGGGAACGCGCCTCACCGATCTGGCGTGCTGTTTTCTCGTCATCAAAGACGACAAAACGGTCGCCGGCCTGGGGAACATCATTAAGACCTGTAATTTCAACAGGTGTAGACGGACCGGCTTCTTTCACACGGCGTCCTAAATCATTCACCATGGCGCGGACACGGCCATAAGTAGAGCCGACTACAATCGGGTCACCGATTTTAAGCGTTCCATTCTGCACAAGCAAAGTTGCAACAGAACCTCGGCCTTTGTCTAGTTGAGCTTCAATAACCGTTCCGATCGCATTACGCTTCGGATTTGCTTTATATTCTTCCACTTCGCCGACTAGAAGAATCATTTCAAGCAGATTATCGATGCCTTCCCCTGTTAAAGCTGAAAGTGGAACGAAAATGGTGTCGCCACCCCATGCCTCTGGCACCAAATTATGCTCGGTCAACTCTTGCATTACCCGGTCCGGATTGGCAGCCTCTTTGTCCATCTTATTAACTGCGACGATAATCGGTACCTCTGCAGCCTTGGCATGGTTGATCGCCTCAACTGTCTGCGGCATCACACCATCATCAGCGGCAACAACAAGAATCGTAATGTCAGTGATTTTGGCTCCGCGGGCCCGCATCGTCGTGAATGCAGCATGTCCCGGAGTATCAAGGAAAGTGATCTTTTTGCCGTTCTCTTCCACCTGGTATGCTCCGATATGCTGGGTTATTCCGCCAGCTTCACCGGCTGTAACCTTAGTATTACGGATCGAATCAAGCAAAGTCGTTTTTCCGTGGTCAACGTGGCCCATGATTGTTACAACAGATGGTCTTTCAACGCGGTTCTCCGCATCATCCTCAGTAAAATAAACCTCCAGGTCTGTTGTATCAATCCTGATTTCTTCTTCTACTTCAACACCATAATCGCCTGCAACAAGTTCAATCGCATCCTTATCGAGTTCCTGATTAATCGTAGCCATTACGCCAAGCATAAAGAGCTTTTTGATGATCTCCGACGGCTCTCTGTGCAGCTTTTTGCCAAGTTCAGCGACTGTTAATGACTCAGTGAACGTAATTTTTTCCGGAAGCTCTCTGACCTTTTTCGGCTGTGGCGGTAGTTGCTGATGCTGTTGCTGCTTGCCGCGATTATTTTTTGGCCGATTGTTGCTGTTATTATTTCTATTGTTATTATTTCTATTGTTATTATTGTTTCTATTATTATTTCTATTGCTATTGTTGAACGGCGGCTTATTATTGGATCTCGCTGGAGCATCCTGTTTTTTGCCGTCGTTGCTCTTTGGAGCCGTTCTAGCCTGTTCTGCTTTTGGCTCTGTGTTTGTACCACTGTTAGTGGCTGCAGCTGGTTTTGGTCTTGATTGTGTTTGGTTCTGCGGTCGTTGCTGAGGCTGTTTGCTCCCTTGTGTCTGCGGCTGTTTCTGTTCTTTTTTCTGATAAAAGCTGTCAAGTTTTTTAATTGTGTCGTCCTCTAATGTTGCCATATGGTTTTTGACCTCAATATTCATTCCGTTTAATTTCGTAATGACATCTTTGCTGGAAATATTATATTTTTTTGCATATTCGTAGACTCGTGTCTTACTCATATTTTCACCCCCGCTAAAATTAATCGAGCAACGTCAACAGCTTCTTTGCAAATCCTTCATCTAATAAAGCCACAACGACACGGGCTTCCTTCCCTATTGACTGCCCAAGCAAATATCGGTTCTCAACGATTTTAAACGGGACATGATAGGATTTACATTTATCTGTTATTTTCTTTGTCGTGTTGGCTGACGCATCTGCCGCCAACAAGATGAGTTTAGCTTTACCGCTTCTAATTTCCTTCACGGAAAGCTCTTCACCCGAAATGATTTTTCGTGCTCGATTGGCTAAGCCAAGCAATGACATCCATTGAGTTGATTTCATCAGGACAGTCGTTTCTCCTTCTCAATGAGTTCAATTAGCTCTTCGTATAAATGATCGTCGATCTTAACCTGTAAATGGTTGGACAGAGTGTTTTTTTTCTTTGCTGACATTACTGCTTCCTTATCCTTGGAAAGATAAGCACCTCTTCCAGACTTTTTACCTGTTAAGTCAATCGATACTTCTCCTTCTTTTGAGCGAACGATGCGAATGAGTTCTTTTTTCGGCTTCATTTCGCCGGTTGCCACACATTTTCGCATAGGAACTTTTTTCACGATCCCTCACCTCGCTCCTTAATCGATATCAGAATCTTCTTCAATTTCGTCGTCGAAAATTAAGAGCCGTTCGTCTCTCGGGTAAATTCCGGCTTGTCTTGCTTCCGATTCTGGTTTGATGTCGATCTTCCATCCAGTAAGCTTTGCTGCAAGCCGTGCATTTTGTCCGCGTTTTCCAATCGCCAGCGACAGTTGGTAATCCGGGACAACAACCGTTGTCGCCTTCTCATCTTGACTGACAATAACATCAAGCACTTTAGACGGACTTAAAGCATTGGCCACAAAAACAACCGGATCATCCGACCATTTGACAATGTCGATTTTTTCGCCTTTTAATTCATTTACGACCGCCTGAACGCGGCTTCCTTTCGGACCAACACAAGAGCCGACCGGATCAACCTCAGGATTGTCAGAGTGAACGGAAATCTTTGAACGGTCGCCTGCTTCACGGGCTACTGATTTAATTTCAACCGTTCCATCAAAGATTTCAGGCACCTCAATTTCAAACAGCCGCTTCAACAAGCCGGGATGTGTTCTCGACACAAAAATCTGCGGTCCCTTTGTCGTTTTTTCCACTTTTGTAATGAAAACTTTAATCCGGTCGTGAGGTTTATAATGCTCTGTCGGCATTTGCTCGTTTGCCGGCAAAATCGCTTCAATTTTACCAAGGCTGACATAAATGAATTTAGGATCTTGACGCTGGACGATCCCGGTCATAATATCTTCTTCGCGGTCAATAAATTCAGAATAAATAATGCCTCTTTCCGCTTCACGGACGCGCTGGGTTACAACCTGCTTTGCCGTTTGCGCGGCAATTCTGCCAAAATCCTTCGGCGTAACTTCCATTTCAACAACATCTTCAACCTGATAATTAGGATTCATTTGCTGCGCTTCCTCGACTGAGATCTCAAGTCGGGGATCAAAAACCTCCTCGACCACTTCCTTTCGCGCAAATACACGCATTGAACCATTTTCTAAATTCAAATCAGTCCGCACGTTTTGTGCTTGATTAAAATTGCGGCGGTATGCTGAAACGAGCGCAGCCTCAATCGCATCTATTAACACATCCCGGGAAATGCCTTTTTCTTTCTCAAGCAGCGTAAGAGCATCCAACAATTCACTTGCCATAAACACGTATCCCCTCAATCTTTATAAATTTTTCTTCGATCCTTTTGTCCATTTTTTCTATAAAAAAAGGCTGAAGATAGCAAATCCAGCACAGTTCTTCTTAAAGGAATATTAGCAAAACTGGATTATCGTTCCGGAAGCCATTCTTTTCAAGTGCTAATGACTTTAAGAAAAGGTAACGGCTAAACGGGCTGCAGCCACTTTATCAAAAGGAATTTCGATGAGTTTTTTTCTCGTTTTAATCTTGATCTCAACCATTATTGATTGTCCATTAAAATCCTTTAATTCCCCTTCGAAGCTCTTTTCACCATCAATAGGTTCATATGTTTTAATAAAGACATTTTTGCCGACAGCCCTTTGATAATCTCTTTCTTTTTTCAGCGGACGTTCTGCACCGGGTGAAGATACCTCCAGGAAATAGTTATGGGGAACGGGGTCAAGTTCATCAAGCTTTTCGCTTAATTTTTCGCTTACCATTCCGCATTCTTCGATGTCGATTCCGGAATCTTTATCAATAAAGACGCGCAGGAACCAGTCTTTACCCTCTTTGACATATTCAATATCAACCAATTCCAACCCGTTATCATCCAGGATCGGAGTGACTAATTCTTCGACAACATCGGTTACCTTACTCATGAAATCCCTCCTTTAACATCCATTCTTTTCGATCGTTTGAAGTTTAATACGAAGAAGGAAAATATTTTGTTTAAATGTCTGCATACAATACGAAAGAGTGGGTTTCCCCACTCTCGTTTGCACGTTATCCTTAGTATTTCCAATAAAACTATAACATAACCAAATATTTAATGCAAACTGAATCGTTCCATATCCTGTCCGGGCTAAAAAAGTGAAAGCTGGTTCTGCTCAGGTAAAGATTCCAGGCATCCATGATTATCAAGATACTCAAGGATCGTTTTCGAAATTTTACCGCGCTGCTGGAGGTCTTCCTTGGAGAGGAACTCTCCTTCTCCTCTTGCCTTGACAATGTTCAGCGCAGCGTTTGTTCCAAGTCCGGGAATCGAATTAAACGGCGGGATTAATGAATCTCCGTCAATTAAAAACTGATCTGCACTTGAACGGTATAAATCTACTTTTCCAAACGAGAAGCCGCGCTCACACATTTCCAGCGCAAGCTCCAACACCGTTAACAGGTTTTTCTCTTTAGGTGATGCATCAAGGCCTTTTGCATTGATTTCATCAATGCGGGCGCGGATCGCCTGTGAACCTCGCGTCATCGCTTCAACATCAAAATCTTCGGCTCTTACAGTAAAATAAGCCGCATAGTACATCAATGGATGATGAACTTTAAAATAAGCAATCCGAACCGCCATTAAAACATAAGCGGCAGCATGGGCCTTAGGGAACATATATTTAATTTTTTTACAAGAACTAATGTACCACTCAGGAACACTGTTTTTCCGCATTTCTTCTTCCATTTCATCTGTCAGTCCTTTTCCCTTCCGCACTGACTCCATGATTTTAAAAGCAAATGCCGGTTCAAGGCCCTGGTAAATTAAATAAACCATAATGTCATCACGACAGCCGATTACTTCGCTCAAATTGCAGGTTTTATTGTGGATAAGCTCCTGGGCGTTTCCGAGCCAAACGTCGGTACCGTGGGACAGTCCGGAGATCTGCACCAACTCAGAAAAAGTAGTCGGTTTTGTGTCCTCAAGCATCTGGCGGACAAACCGCGTTCCAAATTCCGGAATCCCAAGGGTGCCGGTTTTACACATAATTTGCTCTGCGCTTACCCCGAGCGATTCTGTCCCGCTGAAAATTTTCATTACTTCAGGGTCATCTGTAGGAATCGTTTTCGGATCAATACCGCTTAAATCCTGAAGCATCCGAATGACTGTCGGGTCATCGTGGCCGAGAATATCGAGCTTTAATAAATTGTCATGAATAGAATGGAAATCAAAATGGGTTGTTTTCCATTCCGATGTTTTATCATCAGCCGGGAACTGGATCGGTGAAAAATCATAAATGTCCATATAATCAGGGACAACGATGATTCCGCCTGGATGCTGGCCGGTTGTCCTTTTTACCCCGGTGCAGCCTGAAGCGAGCCGGTCGATTTCCGCGCCGCGCAGCTGTAAGTTATTATCCTGCTGATAAGCCTTTACATAACCAAACGCTGTTTTGTCTGCTACTGTGCCAATCGTACCGGCACGGTAGACATTGTCTTCGCCAAACAATACCTTCGTATAATTATGGGCCCGCGGTTGATATTCACCTGAAAAATTCAAGTCGATATCTGGTACTTTATCACCTTTAAAGCCAAGGAAGGTTTCAAACGGGATATCATGCCCGTCCTTCCTGTATGTTCCACCGCAATTAGGACAATCTTTATCAGGCAGGTCAAATCCGGAACCAACCGAACCGTCATTAAAGAACTCAGAATGCTTGCAGGTTGGGCAAACATAATGCGGCGGCAGTGGATTGACTTCGGTAATTTCCGTCATTGTTGCGACTAACGATGAACCGACAGAACCCCGTGAGCCGACAAGGTAGCCGTCATCGAGCGATTTTTTTACCAGCTTGTGAGAGATAAGATAGATAACCGCAAAACCGTGGCCGATGATGCTTTTCAGCTCTTTTTCAAGGCGGGCTTCAACGATCTCCGGCAAATTATCGCCGTAAATGCGTCTTGCCATTGCATAACTCATGCTGCGCATTTCTTCATCTGCACCCTCAATTTTTGGGGTGTACAGATCGTCTTTTATCGGTTTTATATTGTCAATCATATCGGCAATTTTATTCGTATTCGTAACGACAATTTCCTTTGCTTTCTCTTTCCCCAAGAAAGAAAAACTGTCGAGCATTTCGTTTGTTGTCCGAAAATGGACATCTGGCAGCTGGTGCCTGTTCAGTGGATTGGCTCCGCCTTGCGAATTCACGAGTATTTTCCGATAAATTTTATCATTCGGATTTAAATAGTGGACATTACCGGTTGCCACAACCGGTAAGCCAAGCTTATCCCCAAGCTTGACGATATTTGTCATGATTTCCTCCAGAGCAGTACGGTCTCTGACAAGCTCCATTTCTAAGAGATGGGCATAGACTTCCTTTGGCAGGATTTCAAGATAATCATAAAATTGGGCTGTCTCTTCAACCTCTTCCGGCGCCTTTTGCATCATCCCTTCAAACACTTCGCCTTTGTCACAGCCTGAGCCAACAAGGATTCCTTCGCGAAACTTTTCGAGCTGCGAACGGGGGATTCTCGGCACCCGGTAAAAGTAATTTAGATGGGCGATCGAAACGAGTCTGAACAAATTCTTTAAACCTGCTTCGGTTTGCGCAAGCAAGGTGCAATGGTACGGACGCGCACGCTGGTAAGCGTTACCCTGTCCCATATTGTCATTTAATTGATCGTGAAACTCAATGCCCTTTTCAGCTGCATCTTTAAGCATCCGGAGCAGCAGATATCCTGTCGCCTCCGCATCATAAATAGCGCGGTGATGCTGTGTCAGTTCTATATCAAACTTCTTGGCAAGCGTATTCAAGCGATGATTTTTCAGATCAGGATACAAAAAGCGGCCAAGCTCGAGTGTGTCAATGACAGGGTTGGCAGCTTTGCTGAAGCCGGCTTTCTGGTAACCAACATTCAAAAAGCCCATGTCAAAAGAGGCATTGTGGGCAACCAAAACTGCGTCATCTGCCCATTGCTTGAAATCAGCCAAAACGTCTTCAATTTCAGGAGCCCCCCTAACCATGTCATCGGTGATTCCTGTTAAATTAATGGTTGTTGCAGAAAGTGGGTGATGCGGATCGGCAAACCTTTCAAACCGGTCGATAATTTCGCCGTTTTGCACCTTAACAGCTGCAAGCTCAATAATTTTATCGTAAACAGCCGATAAACCGGTTGTTTCGACGTCAAAAACTACGTACATATCTTCCTCGAGCCGCCTGTGTGAACTATTATAGGCGATTGGTACTCCGTCATCGACGAGGTTTACTTCAACTCCATAGAGAATTTTTATATCATTTTTTTTCCCGGCGCCAAATGCTTCCGGAAAAGACTGGGCTCCTGCATGATCGGTAATCGCAACCGCTTTGTGGCCCCATTTTTTCGCCTGGGCGACAAGCGTGCTAACAGGTGTAACAGCGTCCATCTGACTCATAGGTGTATGTAAGTGAAGTTCAACACGCTTTTCGCCTTCCGGTGCCGTGTCTTTTCGTTCAACCGGTTTTATTTCGTTTATATCATTTCCAATCATCACAAGATCACGGACAAACGTATCATTTTGGATGCTGCCGCGAACCTTCAGCCACATTCCCTTTTGCACCCTCTGGAATTGGGCTGCATCTTCTTTGTCTCTCGAAAACATCTTAATCATGATCGAGCTTGTATAATCAGTAAGCTTAAAGGTTAAGAGAGTACGCCCGCTTCGCAGCTCTTTCGTTTCTGCAAAAAAGACATAGCCTTCTATCGCTACCCGTCTTTCCTCATCAACAATTTCTTCGAGCCTTCTGAACTCAGAATCATCCTTAATCGTTAAGCCGATTGTGAGCGGGCCGGAAGGAGCCCCACCGTCAGCCTCTTTCTCCGCCTCTTTCCTCTGCATCTCAATCATCGCCTGCAAACCGCGTTCCTGATCTTCCTTCTGCTTTGCGGCCAAAAATTGTTCATACTCTTTGTTTTCGGGTTCTGACGTAATTTCCGGCTCTATCGTGATTGCCGGAAAACCGAATGTTTGATAAATATTTGAAATCAAGCCGGCGTATTTCCGCTTAATCGCCAGCCCTTCTGTTTCATTCCTGACGGCTAGCACAAATTTGCTGCCCTGAACTTTTGGCGTCTGCTCATTTAATAGTTTTAGCAAGGGTGGTGACATTCCGTCTATTTCTTGAATGCAGTTTGTCCAATATTCAAGGGCAAGCTGTTCGGAAAACTGCTGATCGGCGGCTTCGACCGAAAATGAAATATTGGCAATATGTGAAAATGTCTTTTCCAGTTGCGCAGCAAATCTACTAAATACACTGCAAGGAATAATTCTTTCGAATAAGAAGTAGAAATGCCACCTTTTTGCCTTTTTTTCGATGACCAATTTATCAATTTGTGCGTTAATAAAATGGGAAACGATCGCATCCTCTGTCAAATTTAGCTGCTGAAGCAAAAGCTGGAACCGCTCTTTCTTGCCCTGCGCCTGATCGATCATCCGTCTCTCTCCCATCCTATATTTCTAGTTTTATTATCATTTTTCGACGATATTTGCGATTTGAAACAACTGTAATTATATCATAAAGGCCAGCTGAATTTTTTATTAAAAATGGTTGTAATAATCTCCAACAAAAACCGGTAACCGCTCCCTCTTCAAATAAAAAAACGGGCTCCGCTGCTTATGGGAGAGCCCGTTTTATGTTTAAAGAGTTGAAATTAGTTCTGAAATTTTTGCAACAAGCTCATCCTTGTGGGACTCAAAAGACTCCCCTGTTTTACGCACTTTAACTTCAACGATTCCCTCGGCTGCTTTCTTGCCGACCGTAATCCGTATCGGCAGCCCGATTAAATCGGAATCGGCGAACTTTACACCGGGTCTTTCCTGGCGATCGTCAAGAAGTACCTCAAAACGATTCTTCTTCAGCCGTTCATATAGCTCCAATGCGAGGGCTGATTGGGCTTCATCCTTCATATTGACAGCGATCAAATGCAAATCAAATGGCGCGAGCGAGGATGGCCAGATAAGGCCATTTTCATCATTGAATTGTTCTGCGACCGCAGCCATCGTCCGGGACACACCTATTCCATAGCAGCCCATCAGCATCGGCTGTGATCTTCCATTTTCATCTAAATATGTCGCATTCATTGCTTCACTGTAGCGTGTACCCAGCTTAAACACATGTCCGACTTCGATTCCTTTTGCAAACAGAATCTTTCCTTGTCCATCCGGTGAAGGGTCCCCTTCTTGAACAAAGCGAAGATCCTCATACTGGGATATTTGGAAATCCCGGCCCGGGTTCACGTTGATAAAATGGTAATCTTCTTCATTGGCACCGCAGACACCGTTCACAATTACCTCGACAGCGCGGTCAGCGACCACTTTAACTTCGTCATTCTTCATGTTGACCGGCCCCAATGAACCAACGCTGCAGCCAAGAACCGCTCTCGTCTCTTCAGCACTTGCAAGCTCAACCGCAGCAGCTTCCAATAAATTTTTCACTTTAATGTCATTAACTTCGTGATCGCCTCTGACAAGGACGAGCACGTAATTTTCATCCGCTTTAAACAGCAGGGTTTTTATGCAGTTTTCTGCAGGCACATTTAGAAATGCCGTTACTTCTTCGATCGACTTTTGATTCACGGTTTTTACTTTTTCGAGTTCTTTTTCAACTTCTCCGTTTTTCTCGTATCTGGCAACCACTGGAGCCATTTCAATATTGGCTGCGTAATCGGACGTATCGGAATAAGCAATCGTATCCTCACCGACATCGGATAACACCATAAATTCATGTGTATCTTTGCCGCCCATTGCTCCGGAATCGGCAATGACCGCCCGAAAATCCAATCCGCACCTTCTGAACACGTTGCTGTATGCCGTAAAAAGCTTTTCATAAACATCATCCAAACTATCAGGAGATGAATGGAACGAGTAAGCATCTTTCATAATAAACTCACGGCCGCGCAACAGCCCGAAACGCGGCCTTTTTTCATCGCGGAACTTTGTCTGGATTTGATAAAGGGTTAACGGAAGCCGTTTATATGATTTAATTTCGTCACGAACAATGCTCGTAATCACCTCTTCGTGAGTGGCACCAAGGGCGAAATCACGGTCATGGCTGTCTTTAAGCCGCATCAGCTCAGGCCCGTATGTGTACCAGCGCCCTGATTCCTGCCATAATTCAGCTGGCTGCAAGGCTGGCATAAACAGCTCGACTGCTCCGGCATTGTTCATTTCTTCGCGAATAATCGCTTCGACTTTTTGCAGCACCTTTCTTCCAAGCGGAAGGTAGCTATAAATTCCGCTTGCAATTTGGCGGATAAAACCGGCTCGTAACAGGAGTTGATGGCTTTTAATTTCAGCATCTGCGGGAATTTCCCGTAAAGTTGGAATAAGCGACATACTTTGTTTCATTTTGTTCTGCACCTCTTTTCGCATTACTACTGTGATCGTTTCATTTCCTTGCCTGTCTTATATTTCAAACCAAAGCGCCAATATCGCCCTGGCACTTCCTGAAAGAAGACCATCAGCAAATAGTCTTGTGATGGCTGACAATGCTATAAGAAAAAGCGTTGAATATCATTCCATGTGACAACAAGCATGAGCAACATCAATAGGGCAAAGCCGATAAAATGGACCATTCCCTCTTTTTGGCGGTCAATCGGCTTTCCTCTAATTGCCTCAACAGCGAAAAACATCAGCCTTCCCCCGTCTAACGCCGGGATTGGAAGCAGGTTCATGATGCCGAGGTTAATGCTTAAAATCGCTGCCCATCTCATTAAATAAAAGATCCCTGATTGCGCAACAGTATCGGTCGATACATATATCCCAACCGGACCCGACAGCATATCGATTGAAAATTGGCCAGTCACCAGTTTTCCTAACATAACAAAAATTTCTTTTGTCCAGAAATAAGTCTGTTCAAAACCATAGGAAAAAGCTTTAAGCGGCGATTTTTCGACAGGACTGTAAACGCCAATAATGCCAATCGTTTCTTCTTCTACCCTTTGCGCTTCCGGCGTTACCGGTACTTCGATTGTTTTGCCATCCCGGACGACAACAAATTCAAGCTCGTTGCCTGGATTTTGGCGAATAATCTCGACAACATCAGACCAGCTGGAGATTTCTGCACCGTCAATACTTTCGATTGCGTCGCCTTCCTGTAAGCCCGCAGCCTCTGCTGCTCCATCCGGGGCCAGTTTCCCCAGCGCTGGATCATTGGAAGGAATTCCTTGAATGAACGCTAAAATAAGAAAAATGAAAAAGGCAAGAACAAAATTCATCATTGGGCCGGCAAAGATGGCCATTGTTCGTTGTCCGAGCGTTTTAGAGGCAAATTGCCGGTTATACGGTGCAATCTGTGTTTCAACTCCGGCTTCGACTAATACCGCATCAGGGCGGATCACGAAAGATTGCAGCTGCTCCTCTTCATCGTCTGCGTATCCTTTTATGATAAGGTCATGTTCAATATCGGCATGTTCCACTTCAATAACTCTTGCCTGCGGATATTTTTCTTTGTTGTTTAATATGATTTTTGTGACTTTTTCGTTTTGATCGAAAAGAAGGCCGATTCGGTATCCTGATTTAATCTCGACCATCTCCGGATCCTCGCCTGCCATGCGGACAAACCCGCCGATTGGCAATAGGCGGATCGTGTATGTCGTTTCTCCTTTTTTATGGGAGAAAACTTTCGGACCAAAACCAATCGCAAACTCGCGGCAGAGAATTCCGGCCCGCTTCGCAAAAACAAAATGGCCTAACTCGTGGAAAAAGACGAGGGCGCCAAAGATAACAATAAATGCGATAACTGTACTCAAAGTTTAACCACCTTTTATCGTGTGAGTTTTTCAAGCTATTGTCCCTATGATGAAATTAACCTTTTAACGTACATTGTTGATTTCCAATTAATATTATACTAATGATTCGACTAGTCTTCTCGCTTCTTTATCTGCTTCTTGAATCGCTTCAAGATCAGGGTTCACGATATTTTTATGAGCGCTGATCGCTTTTTCTATTAAGTCCTCAATTTTCAAGAACGTGATTTTCCCGTCCAGGAATGCAGCTACTGCCGCTTCATTGGCTGCATTTAAAACAGCGGGCAGCGCCCCACCGGCCTTTCCTGCTTCGTATGCATAATGTAAACAGCGAAATCGTTCAAAATCCATTTCCGAGAAATGAAGTTTGCCGATTTCAGCAAGATTGAGGCGGTTTGCACCTGGAAGAGGAAGCCTATCCGGGTATGTCAAAGCATATTGAATCGGGACTCGCATATCAGGAGTGCCGAGTTGAGCGATCATACTGCTGTCATGAAATTCCACCATTGAATGGATGATGCTTTCCTTATGTAATAGGACATCAATCTTTTCAAAAGGAATCGAGAAAAGCCAGTGCGCCTCAATGACCTCAAGTCCTTTATTCATCATCGTTGCTGAATCAATGGTAATTTTTGCTCCCATCGACCAATTAGGATGGTTCAAAGCTTCCTGCACCGTCACCTTTTCCAAATCTGCTCTTGAACGGTCGCGGAAGCTGCCTCCCGAAGCAGTCAAGATTAATCTCTCAATATTTTCGTACTTTTCACCTTGAAGTGCTTGAAAAATGGCTGAATGTTCACTATCAACCGGCAGCAATGCGACTTGATTGCGTTTCGCGGCTTCGATAACGATGTGCCCAGCTGTTACAAGCGTTTCTTTGTTTGCAATGGCAATTGTTTTTTTTGCCTCAATGGCCGCTAACGTCGGGGAAAGCCCAACACTTCCCAGGACAGCATTGACAAGAATATCAGATTTTGCATAAACTGCAGCTTCAATTAAACCCTCTTCAGAAAAACCAAACTGAACGCCGGGATACTCAGCTTTCAATGTGTCCGCCGAAGATTTATCCTGGACGGCGACAAATTCAGGCTTAAATTCAGAGACAATTTTTCTCGCCAGCTCCAAATTTCTCCCGACTGCCAGGGCAACCAGCTTAAACTCGCCCGGATGTTGTCTTATTATATCCAAAGTCTGGGTGCCGATCGATCCAGTCGCTCCCAAAAGACTAATATTCTTCATTTAGCTCACTCCCCTAAATAACAAAAACCTGCCTATATACTGTTGTGCTCTATATCAATTGGAAAAAATGGATTAAAGGCCAGACAAACAGCAAACTGTCAAACCTGTCGAGAATACCTCCATGCCCTGGTAGAAGGCTTCCGGAATCTTTAACATTGTAGTGACGCTTTAACGCAGATTCGACGAGATCGCCAATTTGTCCAAATATTGATAATAGAACAGTAATGATAATCAGCTCAAGAAGCGGAGCATCGATCTTTTCAGCAAAAATAGAAAAAACGATGGCAACAACCAGAGCGCAGATAATCCCTCCGACAAATCCTTCGACCGTTTTATTTGGGCTGATTTCCGGCCAAAGCTTATTTTTCCCCATTGCTCTTCCAATAAAATATGCACCCGAATCGGTCGCCCAAACAATCAGCAGGGAGTAGAATACGAATTCAATTCCGGCATCCCTTGTTTCGAGAAAGTAATAGAAACCGATCCCGATGTATAAAATAGCCATTGTTGAAAAAGCAACATCGTCAAAAGTAAATCGATTTTTAGTTGCTACAGTATAAGTCAAGAACAATAAAACCGCAATCAAAGCTAACTCGACTTTAGTATAGTCAAGATCTTCGATAAGATTTTGGTAATCGCTTGGGAGCAGGAAAATCCACAATAATATAAGAGATATAATTCCTGGAACAGACAGCAGCTTAAGATGCCGCATTTTAAGTAATTCATACAGGCTAATTGTCGCTAAAAGGTAAACCATCAATAAAAAAGGAGCGCCGCCGTAGAGGACAATCGGCAAAAATACTGCCGCTGCTATTACTGCTGTTATAATTCTTTGCTTCATCTAATTTTTCAACACCTTTATCATATCTAACGGGACCCACTAAGTTATACGGATATATCGAATTTTGCCATTTGCTGTTAAGCCCAGTCAAAACACGAAACAACGATTAAAAGGTCCTTTTTCTGAATCAACAAGCCCAGCGTCTAAATTTTCTACACCCCGCCAAACCTGCGCTGGCGCCTTTGGAATACTTCGATTGCTTCCACCAGATGCTCTTCATTAAAATCGGGCCAGAGAACGTCGGTGAACCAAAATTCGGTATAGGCCAGCTGCCAGAGCATAAAATTGCTTAAACGGATTTCACCGCTTGTGCGAATGAGAAGATCAGGATCCTCGATATTTTTAGACATTAAATAAGCGGAAAAGGTTTCCTCATTAATGTCATTTTCATCCATTATACCACTTTTGCATTCCTTTAAGACATCCTTAACCGCTTCAATAATTTCAGCCCTGCTGCCGTAATTAAGAGCAAAATTTAAACTGAGGCCTGTATTGTCCTTTGTTTCATGAATCGCTCTTTCAAGTGCGCTAAGGGTGTGGGCGGGCAAGTTCTGCTTATAACCCATCATTTTCACCTGGACGTTTTCGGCAACGAGCTCCGGTAAAAAGGTATCCAAAAATTCATCGGGCAAACTCATGATATAGTCGACTTCCGTTTTCGGCCTCTTCCAGTTCTCTGTTGAAAAAGCGTATACGGTAAGGGTTTTTACTCCAAGCTCGCTTGCCAGTTTCGTTATTTTCCGGACAACCTTCATCCCTTCATGATGTCCGGCCACTCTCGGCAACGCTCTCTTTTTCGCCCATCTTCCATTACCATCCATTATGATAGCGATGTGGGAAGGAACTTTTTGTTGTTTAACCTGCTGAATGCGCTCCTGGAGATTGGAAGAAGGCCCAGAGTTCCTCCAAAGCTTAAGTTTTTTTAACATAATTACAGTTCCTCCAAAACGGGTAATCAATCTCCGAATACAGACTCCTGCAAAAGCCAGCCTGCTATTAGATCATATTCGGATAGCTCTTTTCCACATGCTCTTATCATACCAAAAAAGGGTAAAGATATCTCTATTAAATAGATATGTTCAAACACGATAATTAAGAATATTTTAAAAAGTGCCGGCCAGCTGTTAAGAAGGAAATGGTCTCAAAGAAATGATAGACCCGAAAACATAAAAACCCTCTAAAATAGAGGGTTATAAAATATATCCCGTTACAGGCTAACCGCGATCATATAGAACAGATAACGAATAGAATGAATGAAGCTGGAAATATCCTAATCACCATTATACTTCCATAATTTCTTTTTCTTTATCTTTTGTAATCTGGTCGACTTTGCTGATGTACTCGTCTGTGAGTTTCTGGATATCATCACCATAACCTCTCAGGTCATCTTCTGTAATCTCACCATTTTTCTCAAGCTTTTTAAGATCATCATTTGCATCACGGCGGATATTTCGGACAGCCACTTTTGCTTCTTCGGATTCTTTTTTAACAAGCTTTACAAGCTCCTTGCGCCGTTCTTCAGTTAGCTGTGGAATTGTAATTCGAATCAGTGAGCCATCATTTGTCGGATTGAGGCCAAGATCTGACTTTTGAATGGCTTTCTCAATTCCACCTAATACGGTTTTATCGTATGGCTGAATAACAAGTACACGTGCCTCAGGAACACTAATTCCTGCTAATTGGTTTACCGGTGTAGGTGCTCCATAATAATCGACAGTAATTTTGTCCAATAAAGACGCATTTGCTCTTCCTGCACGAATGGTTGCCAGTTCACGTGTGTAAGCCTGAATCGCTTTCGTCATTTTTTCTTTAGTATTGGAAATAAGCTGCTTTGGCATTAATTTTTCCCCCTGACTACCGTACCGATGGTTTCTCCCATTACGGCGCGTTTAATATTTCCTTGTTCCATAATTGAAAATACGATCAATGGAATATTGTTATCCATACACAATGAAGATGCAGTTGAGTCCATCACCGCCAGTCCTTCCTTGATGACATCAAGATAGGATAATTCATCGTATTTCTTGGCATTTTTATCGACCCGAGGATCTGCTGAATAAACGCCGTCCACATTGTTTTTCGCCATTAAAATGACGTCTGCTTCAATTTCCGCGGCACGTAAAGCAGCTGTTGTATCTGTGGAGAAGTAAGGATTTCCTGTTCCGGCTGCGAAAATAACAACCCGTTTTTTTTCTAAATGGCGAATGGCGCGTCTGCGAATATATGGCTCGGCTACCTGGCGCATTTCGATTGAAGTCTGGACGCGTGTTGCTACTCCAACTTGCTCAAGGCTGTCTTGCAGCGCCAATGAGTTCATCACCGTCGCAAGCATGCCCATGTAATCAGCTGTTGCCCGGTCCATACCCATTTCACTGCCGATTTTGCCACGCCATATGTTTCCGCCGCCAACAACGACTGCTACTTCAACGTTGAGCTCAGCCAACTCTTTCACCTGTTCGGCGACGGATTTAATGACAGCTGGATTAATGCCAAAGCCCTGTTCTCCAGCTAAGGCTTCACCACTTAATTTTAAGACAACGCGTTTATATTTAGGGCTGCTCATAGGAACCTCCATTATGTAATTAAAGCATCTATATTTAACGTTTCATTGTTTCCAAGAAAATGAACGCGTTCGTCCTTGAAAAACAGGGAACACATAGTGTCCCCTGAAATTGGAAAAATTACCGATTTCGAACCTAGATTCTGCACGGCTTTGCATGCTATTTCAGGTAGATCGAAAACTTCATTTGCGGTCGTTTCTATTTTTATTTTTTCACCTGGTTCATTACTTCTTCTGCAAAATTCTCTTCACGCTTTTCTAATCCTTCACCGACTTCGTAACGGACAAATTCACGAACCGTTGCACCTTTTGACTCAACAAACTGGCGAACTTTTTGATCCGGATTTTTAACAAAAGGCTGGTCAAGCAGACAAACATCCTCAAAATATTTTGAAAGGCGGCCTTCGACCATTTTTGCAACAATATTCTCAGGCTTGCCTTCATTTAACGCCTGCTGCGTTAATACCTGGCGCTCGCGGTCAACTTCTTCTTGAGACACTTCTTCACGAGAGACGTATTTAGGGTTAAGCGCAGCGATGTGCATGGCAACATCCTTCGCTGCTTGCTCTTCAGTTGTTCCTTCTAGAACAGTTAACACACCAATGCGGCCGCCCGCATGCAAGTATGCACCAAAAGCATCGCGATCTGTCTTTGTTTTTACTGCAAAGCGGCGTAGAGATAATTTCTCACCGATTTTTGCGATTGCTGCATTAATATGCGCCTCAACTGTTGCACCATTGTCCATAGTTTGCGCTACTGCTTCTTCAACAGATGCCGGCTTGTTCTTTAGAAGATGGTCAGCAAGTTCCTTAACAAGAACCTGGAATCCTTCATTTTTCGCAACAAAGTCCGTTTCTGAATTCACTTCAAGGATCACTGCGTCATTTCCTTCAGTAAGGATGTAAGTAATCCCTTCAGCAGCGATTCGGTCCGATTTTTTCGCAGCTTTGGCGATTCCTTTTTCGCGAAGGTAATCAATTGCGTTTTCCATGTTGCCGTCAGTTTCTTGAAGCGCTTTTTTGCAGTCCATCATGCCGGCTCCAGTTTTTTCACGTAATTCTTTTACCATTTGAGCAGTAATAGCCATAATGATAGTTCCTCCTTGAATGTTGTTATGTAAAATATTTGGTGGATCATCTTTAAAAAAAGGTGATAAAGGGTGCTCCCTATTATCACCTTCTTAAATTTAACGATTAAGCAGTTGTTGTAACTTCTTCGCCTTGCTTAGCTTCTAAAATAGCATCTGCCATTTTACCAGTAAGAAGTTTCACTGCACGGATTGCGTCATCGTTTGCAGGAATGACTACATCAATTTCATCCGGATCACAGTTTGTATCAACGATACCAACGATCGGAATGTTTAATTTATGAGCTTCTGCAACAGCGATGCGCTCTTTGCGTGGGTCGATGATGAAAAGAGCATCAGGAAGAACTTTCATATCTTTAATTCCACCCAGGAATTTTTCTAAACGTTCTTGTTCTTTTCTTAATTGAACAACTTCCTTCTTAGGAAGAACTTCAAAAGTTCCATCTTCAGACATTCTTTCGATATCTTTCAAACGTGAAATACGCTTTTGGATTGTTTCAAAGTTTGTTAAAGTACCACCTAACCAGCGCTGGTTAACATAGTACATACCAGAACGTAGAGCTTCCTCTTTAACTGAATCTTGAGCTTGCTTCTTCGTTCCAACGAAAAGGATTGTACCGCCGTTACCAGCAAGTTCCTTTACGTAGTTGTAAGCTTCTTCAACCTTTTTAACTGTTTTTTGAAGGTCGATGATGTAGATACCGTTACGCTCAGTGAAAATGTATTTTTTCATCTTAGGGTTCCAACGGCGAGTTTGGTGTCCGAAATGTACACCTGCTTCAAGCAATTGCTTCATTGAAATGACTGACATGTTTTTTCCTCCTAGTGGTTTTGTTTTCCTCCGCTCGCATCATCTTTATACTGCAACTGCCTTTGGCAGCACCAGCAGCATAAATCCGCAAACGTGTGTATTAACACCATGTCATAATATAGCATATGTCTAAATCACAATCAAGTTATTCCTGCTGTTTTTGATTAAATTTAAGCAAAAGCTCAATTTCTGTTTTGCCTTTGTGCAGTTTTTTGGCAATTTCAGCAGGATTAAGCCCCTGTTCCCTCAGCCTGAAAATCTGGTTTAACTGCGTTTCTTCCTGCTTTGCCCCATTCAAGCTCTGATCGTTGGGATCGGCTGGCGCGGGCGTGTCAATTCCTGTCTCATCTACCTGATTGCCGCTATTTTGTTTGTATGCTTTTACGGCATGATAAGCTGTCGCTTTCCCAATTCGCAAGGAGCTGTCAGCCAGCGCGATTGCATTGTCAGCATCGGGGTTGAACTCTTTGTTGCCAGTACCTTCGTCTAATACCGAAGATAAGCCTTTATCTTGGACGATGAAGCGGCCCGTTTCGCTTTTTAAGCTGAATTTTTCGATAAACCGTTCGTTCTCTTCTTTCATTTCCAGTAAATAAGCAGAAATGATTTCTTCCATTTCGCTAATCAGTCTGGCCTGGTTTTTTTCCGCCTCAAAAAAACGGTTTTGCCGCAAGTACAGTAAAATGATTGCCAAAATGGCAACCACATTTAAAATAAAACTAATAAACAAAAAGAATGTTGTCACGATATCCCTCTATCCGCTGTAATCAATAATCGTTCCTTTATATGGATGAAGCTCTTTCGCTGCTTTTTTGTCTTTTTCCTGTTTGCTTTCCTGTTTTGAATGATCTTCCTGCTTTTTGGATTGATCCTTGCTCATTTTCACTTCGCCCTTGTGCTCATTCTTTTGTACAGTCTTTCGCTGTTTTTCTACGTTTTTCTGGACGCTCTCAGCAGCATGCTCAATGAGATGCTGACCCCGTTGCTGAAGTTGCTCCTGTATTCGTCCAGCATCCTGTGTCCTTGGAAGGGCGACCTGCATCTCGATCGATTTAAGGCTCAAGATTATCACTTCCCATCGGAAAGACTCCTGCGTTAAGTTTATATAAATCTGCTGACGCACCTTCTCTCGGGCGCAGCAGTTTAAATCACTTTATCAAGTGCCTGCCTCAATTTATACAGTGCTTTTGAGTGGATTTGTGATATTCTCGATGTCGACAGGTCCATCACTTGGCCTATTTCAGTCAGCGTCAGTTCTTCTTTGTAAAACAAGCTCAACACAAGCTGCTCTTTGTCATTCAGCTTTGTGATCATTTCCGTCATTTCAGAAATAATTTCATTCTTAACGATTTTCTCTTCGGGAGTTTCTGTCTTATTGTCTTTTAATACGAAGGACTGGCTTTCAGAATCATCCTGATCTGCCGGCTGCTCATCCATTGAAAGAACATTGGCAAAAAAATGCTCATTCATCGTGGTATAAACTTCTTCTTCTGTTATAGCCAGTTCTGCAGCGATTTCCGCTACTGTCACATTTCTCATATTTCTTTGCTCCAACAGTTCGGTGGCAGCTTCTATTTTTTTTGCTTTGTCCCTGGTGCTTCTCGGCAGCCAGTCCTCTTTCCGCAATCCATCGAGAATCGCGCCGCGAATCCGAAAAGAAGCGTATGTATCAAATTTAAGTTCCCGGTCTGGGTCGAATTTTTCTAACGCATCATATAATCCAATCATTCCAAGACTTCGTAAATCATCCCTTGAAACGATTTTAGGAAGGCCGACCGCTATTCTTTGCACATGATAACTTACGAGCGGAATATATTTCTTGACTAATAGATTCCCAGCCTGCGCGTCGCGATGTTGAACCCACTTATTCCATATTTGTTCATCGCTTGTTGAAATCTGTGTCATGGCAATCCTCCTTATACGTCGTCCACCTTCAATTATTGCTATTATACCAAATTATTTCCTCTATTAATATAAGCTTAGATGCTTGTTTTACAGGCAAAAACTAGAAGTTTTTTTGTATTTTCCAAACTCTGCTTCTTTTTTATATTGCGTCAATAAATAAAAATCAGCCCGTATTACACGAATGCAGGCTGATTTTTGCGGGATTATTAAAAGTGCCGAATTGTTTAGGAATTTTTTTATTATAGGATCGATCATCTTCAGGTATTGGGTCCTTCCCGTTTATTACAACTCGTGAATCCCCTTGTTTACAGTCCGAATCTGCAAAATACCTGTACTAGGATTAAATTCAATCGTCCGACCGCTATTTCCACCTAAATCTTCCCCGGCAAGCGGGATATCTAAAAAGGCCAGTTCCCTTTTCACAGCTTCAACGTTTCTCGGGCCAATTCTCATCATGTCATTTGTGCTCGCAAATTGAAACATTTGCGCCCCGCCAGCCATTTTGGCTTTTAAACTGTTTGGGCGAGCCCCGTTTCTGGCCAATCCTGACACGAGTTCTTTTATGGCCGTATCGGCGTACTTTGCAATATTAAGCGTACCTGTTTTCGCAAGAGAAGAATCCGGAAGCATAACGTGGGCAAGTCCGGCAATCTCCATGATTTGGTCGTACACTACTACTCCGACACAGGAACCCAGACCGGATGTTCTGATAAGATGGGGTGCCTTTACAATATTCATATCAGCTATCCCTACCTTAACAATCTGTAAGCATTCATTCATCGCCTGCAACCCCTAATGCCTTAAAAATAATCTGAAAAGATTCCGGATCTGGCAGCAGGAAAAAGTGTCCTCTTACACTCTCAAAATCTTTCATTTCATCCTCGTTCAGAGCGGTGTCAATGACAATGGCATAATCGCTGACCTGGGAAAGCTCTATTAATCCATAGCTGATAATCGCACCTACCATATCAATGCCTAAAGCAGGCACCGACGGGTATAGAGATAGATTGGTAAAATCAGATAATGACGAAAGGTACGAGCCTGATAAAATATTTCCAAGCTCCTGCAATGCCGACATAGCCAGCTCATCATATGGCGGGTTATCAAAGCTGAACCCGGAATCACCGATCATTTGCCTAATAAAAGCGGCTGCCTGTTCAAGCGGCAGAACAAAGAACATACTGCCGGGCGCATCCCCTTCAATCCGCAAAAACACGCTGGCAACTACATTTTCCGACCCTCCGGCCATTTCCATCATTTCATCAAAAGAAACAACTCTGACATTTGGCACTCTCATGTCTACTTTTTTATTAAGTAGCGTGGACAAAGCGGTCGCTGCATGTCCTGCTCCAATATTGCCAATTTCCTTCAAAATATCCAGGTGCATGTTGGAGATTTTTTCGATAAACATTGAATTATCCCTGAATTCCGGCTAAAACATGAGTCTCTTCAGTACTTAACACCTTTTCCAGATCGATTAAAATTAATAATCTTTTGTCAATCTTGGCAACTCCGCTTATATATTGTGCTTCTAAAACACCGATTACTTCTGGAGGAGGCTCAATCGCTCCTGCCGGTATATCGATGACATCATTTGCCGCATCAACAATAAGGCCAACTTCCATGTCTTCCAAAGCAACAATAATCACACGAGTGCTGTCGCTATGGTCCGTTACTTCGATTTCAAACCTGCTTCTGAGGTCAATAATCGGTGTAACCACTCCTCTAAGGTTAATAACCCCTTTTACAAATGGATATGTACGCGGAACTCTCGTAATATGCTGTACTTTTTCAATCGAACGAACCTGGCTGACAGGTATCGCATACTCTTTTTCTTTAAGTTGGAAGATAATCACTTTCATTTCTGCCGTTAAATTGTCAGACATATGGCTTCACTCCTTTTTATAAAATCCAGTCTAGTTTTCCAAGTCAAGCCCAGGACAACCCGGGCTGAACCACTATTTAATCAAAGCATTACAATCGACAATCAAAGCAACCTGTCCATCTCCAAGGATTGTAGCTCCTGAAATCGCAAACACGCTGTTTAAGTAATTTCCTAATGATTTTAAAACAACTTCCTGCTGCCCGATAAACGAGTCAACAACAAGGCCAGCCATTTTATCCCCTTTTCGGACGATGACGACAGAATAAAATTCATCATCTTCATTATGTCCAGGCACATCGAAAACTTCCTTCAGGAATAAAAGCGGTACGACGCGGCCGCGGAAATCGATGACCTTCTCATTATGTGAGTACAAAATTTCTTCTTTCTTGACGATCGCTGTTTCAATAATCGAAGACAGCGGTACGGCAAATTTTTCTTTTTCAATTTCAACGAGCATAACCGCAATGATCGATAGTGTCAGTGGCAGCTGAATCGAGAAGACAGAGCCTTCGCCCTCTTTTGAATCTATCGATACCGATCCGCCGAGGGATTCAATCGTGCTTTTTACAACATCCAATCCGACTCCGCGTCCGGACACATCGGAAATTTTATCAGCCGTAGAAAAGCCGGAAGCAAAAATAAGTTCATAGATTTGCTTTTCTGTCAGTCCTGCAGCAGCTTGCTCTGTGATGATTCCTTTATTTAAAGCCTTTTGCAGAACCTTATCCTTATTAATACCGGCGCCATTGTCTTCAATCTCAATGAACACATGGTTGCCGCTGTGGAATGCTTTTAATACGACTGTACCTTCTTCACTTTTTCCTTTAGCGATTCTTTCCTCGGGCGTTTCAACACCATGGTCAATCGCATTGCGAAGAAGATGGACTAACGGATCACCAATTTCATCAATCACGGTCCGGTCAAGCTCTGTTTCTGCACCGATAATCTCTAAAGCTATCTTTTTATTTAAATCGCGGGCAAGCTGGCGAACCATGCGCGGAAAACGGTTAAAGACGGTTTCTACCGGCACCATGCGCATATTCAATATAATATTTTGCAAGTCTCCCGAAATCCTGGACATTCTTTCGATCGTTTCGTGGAGTTCCTGATTATTCAAGTCGCGCGATATTTGCTCAAGGCGCCCTCTATCAATGACAAACTCTTCAAACAAATTCATCAAAATATCGAGTCTTTCAATATTAACCCTGATCGTTTTACTGCTATTATTTGCCTGTTTGCCTGTGCTGGTTTTTTTCTTATTATCTGCCTTGGCAAGTTGTGTCGGCGACTCGGCTGTGTCCACTTCGTTCGCAGCAACTTCCGTTCGGACCACGTCCGCACTTTCCCGATCATTTTGGCGGTAGGCTTCCAAGACAATCGGAGTTGCTTCTGCCTTTTCAACTTCGGAAACCTTCATGATTTTCTTCTGAATGTCCTCTTTTGGTTCCTTCGAAACAATCGTGACGGAGAATTCCTGGTCAAATTGTTCCTCTTCAAGCTGATCAACAGAAGGCGTTGATTTGATTACTTCACCAATCTTCTCCAATACTTCGAAAATCATGAAGACTCGGGCAGCTTTTAGCAGGCAATCTTCCCGTAAAGCAATCGCAATTTCGTACGCTTCAAAGCCTTGCTCTTTTGATTGTTGAAGTACCGTTAATTCAAATTCATCATAATCGTTTTTCGCTGAGGCAGAACCTTCCGCTACCGCAACAGCAACTTCTGCTTTGCTTGTCGGTTCAATCGGGCTTTGGCCGAGTTCAATCAATTTCAACTTGTCGACAACCTCGGTAACATTGCGCCTTCCGTCTCCCCCTTCAGCAATCGACTGGACCATCGCTTCAAGATCATCGACCGCCAAAAAGATAACATCCAAAATTTCAGCGCTAAACGAAATTTTTTCATTGCGGATCGCATCAAGAACGTTTTCCATCTGATGGGTCAGGCTCGCCAAATCTTCGTAGCCCATTGTAGCCGACATTCCTTTCAACGTATGTGCAGATCGGAATATCTCATTTACAATCGCTAAATCCTGAGGATTTTTCTCAAGCTCCAGCAGGTGCTGGTTGCATGATTGCAAATGTTCTTTGCTTTCTTCAATAAAAACTTCTAAATATTGGTTCACTTCCATATGTCTTACACCCCTCGGCTGTTAAACGTATTTCATAATCGTTTCAGCAATATTTTCAATACTTTGTACTTCATCAACAAGTTTTGTGGCTATTGCAGCTTTGGGCATGCCGAAAACAATCGACGTTTCCTGTGATTCAGCTATCGCTTTCACCGTCCCATGCTTTTTCAATGCAGCCAGGCCCATTGACCCATCAGAACCCATGCCTGTCATAATGACGGCTACTTTTGAATAATCCGTAATATGACTGACTGATTCAAACAAGACATCAACAGAAGGACGGTGTCCCCCATGCGGTGCTGTTTGGTCAAGCTGGACAGCCAGGCTTGTTCCGACTGCTTTGATTTTTAGGTGATAGCCTCCCGGAGCAATATAAGCAACCCCGTTTCTGATAATCTCACCAGCTTCTGCCTCTTTAACTTGAATTTCCGACAATGAGTCCAATCTTGATGCGAGCGACTTCGTAAACCCCGCCGGCATATGCTGGACAATCAGGATCGGTGCTGCTATCCGGGCAGGTAATCTTGTTAAAACTTGCTGGAGCGCCCTTGGTCCACCTGTCGAAGTACCTATACAAATCATTTTTTTCCCAACCTGATTCCATTTACTAAATCGATTGGATTGCCTATAATCCTGACCGGTTAGTTCTATTTTACTATAATCCGCTACAGAATGAGTAGAATTATTTCCAGATGATGATAATTTTGCCGCCTGCTTGATATTTGCCTTACTGGCGTGGAGAACTTTTTCGATTAAATCTTCTTTAACTTTATGTAAATCCAGCGAAATCGAGCCGGAGGGTTTTTGGATAAAATCAATCGCACCATATTGCATCGCCAGCATCGTATTTTCAGCCCCATCCCGGGTGGTGCTCGACAGCATCACCACAGGTACCGGGTTTTCTTTCATAATCTGCTGCAATGCTTCGAGCCCGCTCATAACGGGCATCTCTATGTCCATTGTCACAACATCGGGTTTCAGGGCACGAATTTTTTTTATCGCATCTTCACCGTTTCGGGCTGTACCGGCGATATGTATACGCGGGCTTTCGGAAAGAAAGTCCTGGATCAATTTCCGCATAAATGCTGAGTCATCTACAATTAACACGTTTATTTTTTCCACACTGCCGCCTACCTCTCGAACAGGAATCTCTTTAGCCTTGAGACAAAATGAAAACCTCTGGAAGCAGAGTTTTCTGAACGGTCAACGGCCAGGTTCACATGCCGTCTCGCGATTTCCTTTATAGCCCGGGCCGCAGCCGCTTTATCATTGTAGACAAGCAGCGGTGTTTGCCTGGCAACGGCAAGCTGAACGTTCCGATCATCGGGAACGACCCCAAGCGTGCTCAGTTCTCTTCCTAAAAATCTTCTTGAAACTGCCATCAGTCGCTGCTGAGTGTCAAGCCCCTCTTGTTCTGAAAAAGCACGATTGACAATAATTTTTAACGGAATTTCCGAATCCAGCAAATGAATATATTTCATGATTGAATAGGCGTCAGTTATCGAAGTTGGCTCAGGTGTTGTGACCACAAAGACCTCATGCACCGACCGCAGGAATTTTAATGATTCTTCATTTATGCCTGCACCCATATCAAATAAAAGGTAGTCATAATCATCAATGACCATTGTTAAATCTTCGACAAATTTCTCCACTTTGTGGTCTTCTAATTTGAAAACCTGCGAAAGACCAGTTCCGCCTGCAATATAATCCATGCCCTCAGGTCCCTTTGAAACAATATCTGCAAGTCCCGCCCTGCCTGAAAAATAATCAACGATTGTATAATCGCTTGAGCTCCCCATTAAAATGTTCAAGTTTCCCATGCCGATGTCCATGTCAAACACTAAGACGCTTATTCCAGTTTGCGCAAGGGCTACCGAGAAGTTCAATGAAAAATTCGATTTCCCTACGCCGCCTTTTCCGCTTACAACAGCTATCGTTTTAGTCGTTTTCCCTGCCTCATGTCTCTTCAGCCTTTTTCTTAAGATTTCCGCTTGATCATTCATGTCGTTCGACCCCAAGAACCGTATTGACAATGACTTCTGCCGTTGCATGCTTCATGTCATCGGGAACATTTTGTCCGTATGTTAAAAAAGCAATCCCTGTACTATGTTTGTCGATCATGTTGATCATTGCGCCATAGCTTGAAGTTTCATCTGTTTTGGTAAAAATGAGTTTATCGATGTGGATAAGCGAAAACTGTTTATAAATCTCTTCCATATCCTCCTGTTTTGAAGTTAATGAAAGGACCAGGAAGGTTTCGATTTCCTTTTCAAAGTCGACAACCGCTTTTAAATCTTCGACATATTGCCTATTGCGGAAATTGCGGCCGGCCGTGTCGATCAGCACTGTGTCGTAATCTGCAAATTGGCTTGCTGCTTTCTGAAAGTCATCGAAGTTGTAGCAAACCTCGATCGGTACGTTCAAAATTTTCGCATATGTCTTTAACTGTTCGATTGCGGCAATCCGATACGTGTCCGTCGTGATAAACGCGACTTTTTTGTTATGGGCTAAAATGCAATCGGCTGCCATTTTCGCCAATGTTGTCGTTTTGCCGACTCCGGTTGGGCCGACCACATTTACGTACTTTTTCGTAAAAGTGATCCCTCCAAATTGAAGAGATGAAATACGCTTCATTAACTCAGCCTTTAGCCAGGCAAACACCTCCTGATCATCCGCAGTCGCCCCGCCTGTATACCAGTTTGAGACTAATACCGACAATATGTCCTTTTGAATTTCTGTGCTTATTCCCTGGCCAGACATTAATTTTTGTGCGTTCAGGACTGGTTCAGGATAAGAAACAGCATTGTCAGAGCCCCCAAAGCGGACACTGCTGATCAGTGAACGCAGTTCATTAATCTCCCTCGCCAATTCGGGTGGTGCTTTCGCTTCCGGATCTGAACCCTTTCCGGTGTACACCTTGTTGAAAGGAGAATCTGCACGACCCGATTGCTCCGGTTTAACGGGAACGTTTTTTTGTTTTTCTTTAATTACCGGAACCTGCGCAGTTTTCGCGGCAGGGTCGACAGCAGCAATGACTTCAATATTCTTTTTCTTAAAAAAGCCGAAAATTCCGCCAGTCTGGATCATTTTTGAATTTAGAATGACAGCTTCGCTTCCTAATTCTGCGCGAATCGCTTTCATCGCTTCGGGCATTGAAGGAGCAATGTATTTTTTCACTTTCATTACGCACTCACCACCCCGACACTTTGTACTTCTACATTTGCTTCCAGTTCATTGTAAGAAAGGATCGGTATTTGTGGAAAATACCGTTCGGTTAATTGCCGTACATACATCCTGACCGCAGGCGAACAAAGGACAATCGGTGTTTGTTCCATCAACGATAATTGCTCTACCTGTGAAGCAAGAGATTCTAAGATGGTTTGGGACGCAGCCGGATCGATCGATAAAAAGTTTCCATGCTCCGTTTGCTGGATTCCATCTGCGATCAGCTTCTCAGCTTTCCCAGAAAACGTGACAACCTTTAAAGACTCGCCATGTGAATATTGACTTGTAATTTGCCTTGCAAGAGCCTGTCGTACATATTCGGTAAGCAGATCAGTGTCCGTTGTGACTTTTCCAAAATCAGCCAAAGTTTCAAAAATGATCGGCAAGTTACGAATTGACACATTTTCTTTAAGCAGCTTGGCCAATACCTTTTGCACTTCACCTACCGACAATGGATTCGGCGTCACTTCTTCAACAAGAATCGGATAACTTTCTTTTAAATGATCGATTAACTGCTTCGTTTCCTGTCTGCCGAGAAGCTCATGGCTGTTCGCCTTGATCAGCTCCGTTATATGTGTTGACACAACGGAAGGCGGATCGACAACGGTATATCCGAAAATCTCAGCCTGTTCCTTCATTTCCTCGGTTATCCATTTAGCAGGCAGCCCGAATGATGGTTCGATTGTATCAATCCCCTCAATCGAGTCATCTTCACCGCCGGGGCTCATCGCTAAATAATGATCAAGAAGTAATTCCCCTCTTGCCAGTTCATTTCCCTTAATTTTCAGCCTGTACTCATTGGGCTGAAGCTGGATATTATCGCGGATTCTTACGACCGGGATCACAAGGCCAAGTTCAATCGCCAGTTGTCTCCGGATCATCACGATCCGATCAAGAAGATCGCCGCCTTGATTTGTATCTGCTAAAGGGATCAGCCCATAGCCGAACTCGAACTCGATCGGATCGACATTTAACAGATTAACAACACTCTCGGGGCTCTTCATTTCGTCCGTTTGAATTTCTTCTTCGATTTCCTGGAGCTGCTCTTTATTCTGTTCAGGCGAGCGTGACATCATATAACCACCAAATGCGAGCAAGCCTGCAAGCGGAAATGTATAAATATCATTAATCGGCGTTAGCAAGCCGAGTAAAAAGATCGTCGCAGCCGTGATATAAAGCATTTTTGGAAAGGCAAACAACTGTGAAGTAATATCCTGTCCAAGATTTCCTTCTGATGCTGCCCGGGTGACGACGATACCGGTGGCAGTCGAAATTAACAACGCCGGGATTTGCGTCACAATCCCGTCCCCTACCGTTAATAGGGAAAAGTGGGTAGCAGCTTCAGCAATCGGCATCCCCTGCTGGAGCATCCCGATGATAATCCCAAACGTCAAATTGATCAGCACGATGATAATGCCGGCAATCGCATCACCCTTGACGAATTTACTCGCCCCGTCCATCGCTCCGTAAAAATCAGCTTCCCTGCTAATTTTGTCACGGCGCTCGCGGGCTTCATGTTCGGAAATCATCCCGGCATTAAGGTCAGCATCAATACTCATTTGCTTGCCGGGCATTGCATCAAGGGTAAAGCGGGCCGCCACTTCTGATACACGCTCAGATCCCTTCGTAATCACAATAAACTGAATGACAACCAAAATTAAGAAAACAACCAAACCGACAATTACGTTTCCGCCGACAACGAAATCACCGAACGTTTTGACAACACTTCCCGCATTTCCGTTAGAAAGAATCGCTCTTGTCGTTGAAACATTCAGGGCAAGACGAAACAGCGTCAAAATTAATAATAAAGAAGGAAATATCGAAAACTGGAGCGGTTCACTCATGTTCATGGTTGTAAGCAAAACTAGCAAAGCTAAAGAAATGTTAACTATGATTAACACGCTTAACAACCATGGTGGAAATGGAATGATTAGCATTGCCACGATTAAAATTACACCCAGCAATACCGATAAATCTTTTGCTGACATACCAATTCTCTCCTAACTCGCCCCGGTAAAATTTAAAACCATAAAGGGTAAAAACACATTGCGTTACATTTTATTTTTAGTTTTGTAGACAAAGGCAAGGATTTCGGCAACCGCCTTAAAAAACTCTTCAGGAATTACGTCGCCGACTTCAGCCTGGCTGTATAAGGCCCTAGCTAACGGGCGGTTTTCGACAGTTACTACTTCGTTTTCTTTTGCAATAAATTTAATTTTTTGGGCAACATAGTCTACTCCCTTTGCGACGACATATGGAGCATCAAGCTTTGCCTCGTCATATTTGAGTGCAATCGCATAATGCGTCGGGTTCGTGATCACGACATCCGCTTTCGGAACCTCCTGCATCATTCTCCTCATCGCCATTTCCCGCTGACGTTGCTTTATTTTCGACTTAATAAGCGGGTCACCTTCAATGTTTTTATGCTCATCTCTGATGTCCTGCTTTGACATCCGAATGTTTTTTTCAAAGTCATACTTTTGATAAAAATAATCAAGCACCGCTAAAAACAGCAATGCTCCGGAAGCAAACAAGCCCATTTGCAAGGTTAAGCCCGCAATCGTAAGCATGGCTGCCCCAACCGATTTTTGTGAAAGAATTAAGATCTCATCAATTCTTTGCCATAGTACCGTAAAGGTAACAATCCCAACAAAAGCGATTTTGAGGATCGACTTCAGCATTTCAACGATCGCCCTTAATGCGAAGATCCGCTTAAACCCTTTGATCGGATCAATTTTATCAAGCTTGAACTGGATCGCCTCAGTAGAGAACAAAAAGCCGATTTGAAAATAATTGGCGGCTACACCAGCGATCATCGCAATCAGCATGATAGGACCAAGAAACAAAGCCAAATCTTGCAAAATGTCAAGAAGAAGAACATGGATATTGCTTTCGGTAATCTCAAGCAGCATATATTCTTCTAAAGCATGAACCACTAAATACAGGGTGATGTCCAAGAAATACGATCCGGCGAACCAAAAAAACAAAAACACGGCCAGCAATACAACTGCTGTATTAATATCCTGGCTTTTCGCCACCTGCCCTTTTTTCCTGGCGTCCTGGCGCTTTTTTGGTGTTGCCTTTTCTGTTTTTTCGCCGGCAAAAAACTGCAGGTCTAACGAGAGGAATTTCATCTATGCCCCCCCAATTAAGTCCATTAAGCCCCGCATCGTCGTCAGCATCATTTCAAAGAGCTGGGACACACTTAGCATTAATACACCCATCACGATAATGAGGACGATTAAACCGACACCAATCTTGAGCGGAAGCCCGACGACAAAAACGTTTAACTGCGGTACGGTTCTGGCGACAATCCCCAACGCCACATCGACAAGAAACAAACAGGCGACAACCGGTATCGACATCTGGAAAGCAATCACAAACATCGAATTAAACGAGCGGGTCACAAACTCGGCAATATTTTCATCTCCGAAGGGGATCCACGCCTGTTCGATCGGTATGAATTGATAACTGTAAAAGATGCCGTCCAAAAGCAGGTGGTGTCCATTAACGGCCAAAAGTAACAAAAGCGAAATCGTGTATAAATATTGACCCATTAGTGGGCTTTGCGCACCCGTTTGCGGATCGATTACATTGGCAATCGCAAACCCCATCTGAAAATCGATCAAGCCCCCGGCGATCTGCACTGCCGAAAGGATTAAGTAGGCAATAAAGCCGAGCACCAGCCCTACTAAAGCTTCTTTTATGATTAGTAAATAGAAAGCCCCATTTATTTCAAAAGTTGGAGAGTCTACTGTATAAAACATGATCCAGGCCAGAAAAAAACCCAACCCTATTTTATGACTGGTAGGAATCGTCCGGTAGGAAAAAAGCGGCATCAACAAAAAGAAAGAAGTTACCCTTACGAATATTAGTAAAAATGCCGGGAATTCCGGAAGCAAATCTAGCATAAAATCATCCTACGAATCTAGTTAAGTTTGAAAATATTTCATTTGTATAAGACAGCATATGGCTGAGCATCCAGGGCCCGAAAAAGACGATGCCGAGCAAAACAGCAACAATTTTCGGAACAAAAGCGAGTGTCTGCTCCTGGATTTGTGTAGTTGCCTGAAAAATGCTGACTATCAAGCCAACAACGAGCGCGACAAGCAGCAATGGCCCGCAAATGATCAGCACCATATAGATACCGCGTTCAGCAATCGAAATGACCGTATCAGATGTCATCTATTTTCACCCTCTTAAAAGCTTTGTAAAAGCGACTTCACTACTAAATACCAGCCATCGACCAACACAAACAGCAATATTTTGAATGGCAAAGAAATCATGACCGGGGGCAGCATCATCATCCCCATCGACATCAGCACGCTGGCGACGATCATATCAATCACTAAAAATGGAATAAAAATCATAAAGCCAATTTGAAAAGCCGTTTTAATTTCGCTGATTGCAAACGCCGGTACGAGAGCCGTTAATGGAATGTCTTCGACGGATTCTGGTGTATCAGCCTTGGCGTACTCCAAAAACAAAGCAAGGTCCTTTTGTCTCGTATGGGCACTCATAAACTCCTTAAACGGACCCGAAGCCCGCTCATACGCCTGCTCGAGGTTAATTTCCTCATTAAAAAGCGGTGTGAGCGCCTGTTCGTTTACCTCTTGAAAGGTCGGTGCCATAATAAAAAAGCTTAAAAACAAGGATAATCCGATCAGCACTTGTGTCGGCGGCATTTGCTGGGTTGCAAGCGCCGTTCTGACAAAGGAAAGAACGATAACAATTCGTGTAAAACACGTCATTAAAATAAGAATACTCGGTGCCAGTGACAGGACGGTTAAAAGCAAAATCAATTTTACCGATGTGGAGACGTTTTCGGGAGAACTCGAATTAAAAAACTCTAAGAATTCATTCATTTCCTGTCTTTCCCTTTCTTCTCCATCTCTTCATACAAGCTTGTCCTGCCTTTTTTAAATTCATCAAGCTGGCGCTTCAGCATCGATTGAAACTGACTATTTCCTGCACCGTCCGTTTTTTTCCTTCTCGTTCTTTCAAGTAACCTTGTCACAATATCGCTCGGCCCGGCAAGCTGTTCAATCTTACTGTTATACTCTGAGAGGATTTGCCGATATTCTTCAGGATCGTCAATTTCTGTTAGAAGCTCAATGCTTTCACCGACACCAACCACGAGGAGGCGGTTGCCGACCTTTATAATCTGAACCGAGCGGTTCGAGCCCAAATTGGTTCCGCCGATATTATCTACAAGCTGTGAACTTTTGTATGTTTGACTTTTTTTATTAATAAATTTAAGAACAACATAAAGAAGCCCTATAACAAAAAGAGTCGTAAAAATCATGCGCAGAAAATCCCAAATCGTTAATCCAACCGTACTTTCCACAGCTTTCGTTTCGGTTTCCGGCTTGGTTTCCGGCTTGGTTTCCGGCTTGGTTTCCGGCTGATTTTTGAGTTCTTTTTCACTGCAGTTGTCAGGGTTCTCCAGGCATTCCTTCACGCTGTTATTCATTTGCTCTGCAGAGGCCCAAGCTTCTGAGCCCAGCAAAACAAGAATAATCAGCAGCAACACTTTTAACGTTTGTCTTGTTTTTTGCAATGCGCTGCACCTCTATAAAAAAATAATTCCTTATCCCAACGCTTTAGAGATTGCTTCTATTACTCTATCAGCCTGGAACGGCTTGACGATAAAGTCCTTTGCTCCTGCCTGGATGGCATCAATAACCATCGCTTGCTGCCCCATTGCCGAACACATAATAACCTTTGCATTCGGATTAATTTTTTTGATCTCTTTAAGGGCGGTGATCCCGTCCATTTCGGGCATTGTGATATCCATTGTGATTAAATCAGGCTGGTTTTCCTTGTATAACTCAACAGCCTGAGCGCCATCAGCCGCTTCGCCGATAACCTCATAACCGTTTTTCGACAATATATCCTTAATCATCATTCTCATAAATGCTGCATCGTCTACAATTAAAATTTTATGTGCCATTCTGTCCATAAACCCCCTAGTTTTATCTTAACTTTTTAATTCGGTCGCTCTGGCTGATAATGTCAGTCACCCGAACGCCAAAGTTTTCATCAATTACAACAACTTCGCCCTTGGCGATAAGCCGGCTGTTTACAAGAATATCAACAGGTTCACCGGCAAGCTTATCAAGCTCAATGATCGAACCTGATGACAGTTCGAGAATTTCTTTCACGGAACGCTTCGTTCTGCCAAGCTCCACTGTCACCTGTAATGGTATATCAAGGAGCATATTGAGGTTTTTCGACTCTGACTCTTGAAGCTGGTAAGGTTCAAAGCTTGAGAACACGGCTGGCTGCACATTAGGCTGGCTTCCAGCCGGATAGCCTGCACCAAAATGCTGCGGTCCTGCTTGATAATTCATCCCCTGCTGCGGCATTGAATATCCTTCTGGCACCTGCTGCTGATAAGCCGCCATTTGCGGCATGCCAGGCTGCGGCTGACCCGAATATCCACTCACTGACTCTTGCTGGCTTCCAGAAGCGCTTGGTTGAAGCGGTTGGCTACTGGCAGCGGAATCTGCTTTTTCGATTGCTTGCTGCACTTCTGGTTCGCTCGGATTTAATAATTCCTGAACGAGATTCTTCGCAAATTCAAGCGGAACGAGCTGCATGATGCTCGAATCGATTAAATCCCCGACCTTTAATTTAAATGCTATCTTTACAAGCATATCCTCGTCGGGAATCCGATCAGTACCTTCACCATGTAGGACATCTAAAATATCAATCGACGGCGGGGAAATATCCACCCGCTTTTTGAAAATCGTTGACATCGAGGTTGCCGATGAACCCATCATTTGATTCATCGCTTCCTGAACGGCACTTAACTGGATTTCCCCCATCAGGTCAGCCGGATTTCGGCCATCGCCGCCAAGCATTAAGTCAGCAATAATCGCTGCGTCACTCTGTTGGATCACAAGGAGGTTACTTCCCGAAAAACCTTCTGTATAGCTGACTTGAATGGCAACATAAGGGTGAGGGAATTCCTCAGGAAGCTGTCGCTTCGGAATGATGGAAACAGTCGGTGTTGTGATATCTACTTTTTGATTTAACAGAGTAGACAAGGCAGTAGCTGAGCTGCCAAATGATATGTTTCCGATTTCCCCTAATGCGTCCTGCTCCATACCTGTCAAGTATTCTTCGACATTAAAATCCGCGTCTGACGCACTATGTGCATCGTCGTCTGTACCCCTTAAAAGAGCATCTATTTCGTCTTGAGAGAGCATGTCATCGCTCACCATCATCGTCTCCCCCTTTCAAGGCTTCAATTACTTGAATGGCTAATTTTTTGTTTGTTCTTCCTGGTTGTCCCCGATATTTCGGTATTTCACCGACTTTTATCGTCAATGGTTGTTCGATTGGCTGGTTCAGTTCAATAACGTCCCCTACATCAAGCATTAGAAAGTCTTGAATTGAGATATCGGAAATGCCAAGCTCTGCAGTGATCGGCAAGTATGCTTCCTGAATCCGCTGCTCCAAAACCGCAATTTCCTGCGGCTCCCTGTCCTTCTTGTCGGTCTGCATCCAATAGTGAACAGATAGTTTTGGAATGATTGGCTCCAATACAACGTGTGGAATACAAATATTGATCATTCCACTCGTTTCACCAATCGTCGTATTCAAGGAAATCACGACAACTGTTTCATTTGGCGACACCATTTGCAGAAATTGCGGATTGACTTCGAAATCTGCCAGAATTGGATCTATTTCTGAAATATTGCTCCATGCCTCCTGTAAATGTTCAAAGGCTCTCTCGAATGTATTGGACATAATTTTTGTTTCAATCTCAGTCAAATTCTCAACCTTGTTAATACTCGAGCCTTTGCCGCCCATCATCCTGTCCATCAATGCATAAGCGATATTTGGATTGACTTCCATCAAAATCCTGCCTTCCAAAGGCGGAACATCAAATACATTTAAGATCGTCATTTTTGGTATAGAACGGATAAACTCCTCATAAGGAATTTGATCGGCAGATGCCACGCTGATTTGCACATAAGTTCGCAGCTGGGCCGAGAAAAAAGTCGTTAGCAGTCTTGCAAAGTTCTCATGGATTCTCGTTAAGCTGCGGATTTGATCCTTTGAAAACCGCAGCGCTCTTTTAAAATCGTAAACTTTTACTTTTTTCTCGGACTGCTCTTTCTTTAATTCATCAGCATCCATTTCACCCGTTGATAAAGCGGATAAGAGGGCGTCTATTTCATTTTGTGATAAAACCTCTCCAGACATAAAACCTCACCTCCATGTTTTCAGTCGTTAAATCGTTGGTAGTTTGCTTTCCATTACTGGAGGAGAGATTGGGTTATATAAACCTTTTTAACTTTGCCTTCAAGCATCAGGCTGTTGATTTTTTCCTTTAGCGTCTCTTCAAGGCCGATCTTGCCATCTTTCCCTTGTAATTCTTCAGATTCCCTTTCTGACAGCTCTTGAATAATGATGTTTTTTACTTGAAAATCACGTTTCTCCAGCTCTTCTTTCGCCTTCTTGCTGTCTGTTTCGATTTTAAAAGAAATCTTAATAAAATCATTACCTTGAAGATTTGTCGTTATTTCAGGAACGTCAACGGAAGCTTCAAGAACTTCTTCAATTGACGGCTCTTTATGTTCACTTTCCCCGTTTACTTTTAATACGACGACAAGCGCGACAGCCCCGACTAGTGTGATGGCAACAAGCAATATTAACATAATCATTAACAGCTTATTATTCTTCATTTTCATTTCCCTCCAACTGTTGTTGTCCTAGAAGGTTGACAGTTTGGTAGAATTTCTCTATCAATTGCAATACATGCTCTTCTGTCTCCTTCACGACATATTTGCGGCCGTTTGTCAAAGTTATAGTCGTATCAGGAAAAGACTCGATCGTTTCTATATAAACTGCATTCATCGCAAAGCTTTTTCCATTTAAACGAGTTACCTTTATCACAGTATGTATCAGGGCTAAAGGCTTTGCACCTTTAGGCCCTGTCCCTCCCTTAACCTATCGTTTTAAGTTGACAAGCTCTTGTAAAATTTCATCAGAAGTCGTAATGATTCTCGTGTTTGCCTGGAATCCACGCTGTGCTGTAATCATTTCCGTAAACTCTTCTGATAGATCTACGTTCGACATTTCCAGTGATCCTGATTTGATCGAGCCACGGCCGTTTCCAGGGGTATTAATATTGGCTACCCCTGAGTTGACTGTTTCCTGGAACAAGTTGTTGGCCGCTTTCGTTAAACCGGAAGTGTTGCTGAACTTTGCTAGAGCCAGCGTTCCAAGATCCCTGATTTCCCCGTTTGAGTAGATTCCGTTTACTTCCCCGGAAGGACCGATGTTAAAGCTTTCCAAATTCCCGGCAGTATTCCCGTCTGGATTTGCCATTGCTGTAATCGAGTCACCGGTGTTTGTCAGGTTTGCCAGACTTAAGGTAACTGCCTGGTTGTCGGTTGCAGCCGGGCCTATCGGAATATCAAATGGATTTACATCTGCCAAATTGGCAAAATTAATTGGCTGCGCAGCAGATGATCGAGCTGGATTAAAATTTCGGTTAGTAAAAGTGACTTCCCATTGTGAAGTAGTAGTATTCAATGCGAACTGGGCATCGACAACCTGGGCAGTACCAGTAGCATCAACAACTTTGATCTGTTGTGTAGCAGGATTGCTGCCATTTGCCGCAGCTGGAAGGTTTCCTGCCAGCTCGATGCGATTGGTGATTTTAGCCGGCAAGATCGCATTAACGTTCACGGTGATATCGCGCAGCACGCCATTGTCGTAGGCCTGGACTTTTAAGCCATCACCGTTGACCAATGTACCTTCATTATCTAAGTAAAAGTTTCCTGCCCGTGAATATAACTGGTTTTCACCTTGGCGGACAATAAAGTAGCCGTCTCCATCAATTCCGAGGTCAAGCGAGCGACCGGTAGTTTGGAGGCTTGATCCTGTATGGACCGTATCAATTGTTGCCAGCGTTGAGCCCAAGCCTACTTGTACTGGATTTGTTCCGCCGCGGTTTGCCTGGGCGGCACTTGCACCGGCAATGGTCTGATTCATCGTATCTTTAAAGGTAACACGGCCTTTTTTGTAGCCGAATGTATTTACGTTGGCAATATTGTTGCCGATCACATCAAGCTTTGTCTGAAAATTTTTCATTCCGCTAATTCCTGAGTACATTGAACGTAACATGTGTAAAACTCCTCTCTAATATAAGCTGCTTCTGTCAGTCCACAGCTTTTGGCTTCCTTATCCAGGTCCAGCCGTTTAGTTTTCTAAAACAATTGTTCCGTCTATATTGGTGAAAATTTGCGTGGAAGCTTCATCACGATCCATAGCCGTAATCACCGTATTGTTCCTGGCACTTACAATTAAAGCGGCATCCTTTAGCAGCACGAGGGATTCTTTTACACCCATTCGTTTTGCTTCCTGCACTTTCTTCTCGATCTGGCTCCAGCGCTGATCATCGATGCGAATATTTCTTTGCTGCAGGCGCTCGCTTGCATGTTTGCTGACAGCCAGCTTTTCTGAACCAATCGCAGTTTGCAAGTGCAGCGAAAAAGAGTTTTGCCCAAAAGGCTTTGCTTTATTGTTACGATATTGGTGGTTCGTTACGGCTGGTGATTGAATCGGACGATACACTGGCTTGTCCATCCAACCACTTCCTTACTCTATTTTTGTAATCTGGGAAGAGACGATTTTCGTTCCGGCTTCATCATTAAGCTGGAATAATATTTTACCGTCTTTAAACGACACCGATTTAACGATTGCTGCCAATTCTTCCTTTTTGTCATTAACATAGCTGACTGTTTTGCCGATCAGCATGCTGGCTTGCAGCAAGCTGCTTTCTTTAGATACTTCGTTAATTTGTGAAATATTGCCTGGTTCGAGAATTGTTCCGTCTTCAAGAATGAAATTCGCTTTATTGTCTTTGAATTGCAGGGAAGCAACTCGCCCGCTTCCTTCCTGAATGACCGGGTCAGCGTTTGGATCTTCCGATTCAATCACTTTATGCCATGTTACTTCTTTGCCGACAAACTGGCTGAAAGCAACGAGCTGGTTTTGTTCTTGTGCTTCCACAAAACGATTAATCGAAGTCCCCATATTTGTAATCTGCTCAAGTGTGCTGAATGTAGCCATTTGCGCCACAAAGTCTTTATCTTGCATCGGGTTCATCGGATCCTGGTTTTGCAGCTGTGTCATTAAAATTTTAAGAAAGTCATCCTTTCCTAAAATATCGGAACCGGTTTTGCTCTTACTATCTTGATAGTTTCGTAATAGTAGCGATGAATCAATCGTATTTGTCATTAGTGATCACCTAAACTTCCGTATTCAATAAGACTTCTTCAAAACTAAGGCTTAATTCAGGATGATTTTGATTTTGATCTTCCTGATTACGCTGCTGATCATGCTGTTTGGAATGTCCATGCTGCTGATTATCCCTGCCTGAAAAGCGCTCCTGCTGGGACTGCTGCTGAGTGATTTCCACTCGTTCGACTTGAATATTTTGGGCGCTCAAGGCTTGCTTGAGTCCTTGCAACTGTGTTTCAAGCGCATCCTTTGCCACTGCGGTAGACGTGAGGATTTTAGCAACTATCGACTGCTCTTTCTGAATCAATTCAATCCGCAGTGCACCGAGATGTTCAGGGTATAACTTAATGAATAGCTTTTGTGTGCCCGCGCCTTTAGTAAACTGGCTTTTAGCAAGAAGCGATTCAAATTGCTGCAGCAGCTGCTCAGCAGAAACCGGACGGCCGTTTTGGCTCAGCGTCATCGCGAGTTGCTCGGGCCTCGAAATCTGTTGAAATATAAACGGTGATGCCTGGACGCTTTCCTGTTTTACTGGGGCTGCTGCCTGGACAGCATCCTGCTTGGTTGCAGCCGTTCCTTTTTGATCAACAGCTGACTCTGTTAAAGAAATATTTTTTTCACTTTTCTGGTTTAGCTCTGCCGCAAGCTGGGTAAAGAAGCTTTTAAGCATTTCTGTTCTATTATCCTGTTGCTTGGCATTCTTTATTAAAGCTGTCACATTTACAGAAGATTGTGCTGCATTTGTCCGCAATAACTGGTCCAGCTTCGCGGTGATTTCTTTTAAAAGCCTGTCTTCTGTCTGGCTTTGAGCAGAGGAATCCTGCTTGGATAACAGATCAAATAGTTTCACCGCTTTAGCGAGCAGGACAAAATCGTTATTGACGTTAGCAGGCAATTCATCGTTTTTTGATGACAATATAGCAAGCATTGCCGAAGCGATGGCGCTGATCTCGCTGCTTTCTTGCTTGTCCCCGACGGCCGGTTCGGATTGTTCAGTTTGTCCAGTCAACGTATTTAAGCTGCTTGCTTTTACAAGAAAATCGTGAACAAGCGATTGCCACTTCTCATCAGTAAGCCCGAGAAACTGTTTGACGATATCCAAAATATCTGAACCGGAAAAAAGTTTATCCAGCATCAGCAATCCGTCTTGTAATTCTGCCAAATCAGTCGTCTTTAGGAATTCCGCGAGCTCCGATAATTCTTCGCTTTTAAGTCCTGAAAGCTCCGGCTTTGCTGATTCTGCTTTAATCGCCAGCTGACTGCTCAGCAATCCGGAAAAAATGCCAGCCGCTTCTGTATTACCCTGCTGCAGTTGGTTGACGGTCCCGGAAGAAGCGATCGTATTGATCAATCCAAGTGCGCTTAACTCCATTTTTTTCACCTCCTTCCAAATTATTCGTTCTCCCCGGCCGACTCGCTTGTCAAAAGCCCGGTGAATTTCGCTGCATCCTCGGGAGACATATTCTCCATTATGGCGGCTAACGTTTCTGCTTTGATATTGGTTAATATCTTCAACGCTTCCGCATCGCTCATCTTCGTTATAATCGGGGCCGCCTTCTTTGCGGACATCGTCTCGTACGTACGGACAATATCTTTAAAGGCACGCTTATTTTCCTCCTGAATCGCGGTCAATTCATCAATTTGGAGCTCAAGCTGTCCCTTTTCAAGCTGAAGCCTTTCGATCTCCTGATCCTTGTTTCCCATTTTCGTTTCAATCTGATCCAGCTCTGCTTCCCTGTCTTTGATTTCAGCCTCCAGATCGATCATTTCTTTTTCAATCTCTTCTGTCGAAGGCTCCTTTTTACTTTCCACCCAGCCGGAAACTACAGGCATTTTTTCAGCGATTTCTTTTGATTTTTCAAAGACGTTAACGCCCGAAAATGTCATCACGATGAGAGCAACTGCGACAGCAAAGATTAACGGAATTAAGAAAGCCATTAAGAACCATTGAAAACGGTTATATTTCTTTTCTTCTTTTTGTTCCACTGCTTTGTCCATCATTCCACCTAACTTCCCCGGTTCATAAATTGCTGAATCGAGATATCGTCCATCTGTTTTCCCTCGGTGTATTTAATTTCTTCTCTAAAATGGTGAAAATCTTTTTCTTTTATTTTTTCATATTTCTTAACTTCGATATTTTTTTCCATCAGCTTTTCTTGAAAAAATGACATTTGTTTTCTTGTGTTTATCACCATTTTTTGATAATAGTCGATCGTTTTATCTAAATTCCCAAGAAAAAGCTGGTGATGCCTGATTTCCTGAACGGGAAGCCCGGCAACTAGCCTGGATGATTGATAGGCTTCCATATCTTCCTTCTTTTTTAAAAGGTCATACAGCTTTTCGGCCGCTGCTTCAAACTTTTTGACTGCCTCGTGATAGATCGAAAGCGCCTCATCCTTTTCCCGTTCCTTTAAGTTTAGGATCTTATCAAATTTGAACTGATAATGCATCTGGCTACTCCCCTTCATCCATTAATCGGAATAAGGCCTGGACACTTTCCTCCATCGACACTTTTTCATGTGTTCCTTGCTTTAAAAACGACAGGATTTTTGGGTAAAGCTGGATCGCTGTGTCAATTTCCTTTGAGGAACCCTTTTTATAAGCTCCGATATTAATTAAATCCTCTGAATTTATATAAGTGCTCAAGGCTTCCCTGAGACTTTCTGCCGCTTTGACATGCGGTTCCGGGACGATATAATTCATAATCCGGCTGATGCTTTTTAATACATCCACTGCCGGAAACTGCCCTTTATTGGCGAGGTTCCTGTCCAGCACAAAATGTCCGTCGAGAATCCCCCTGACGCTATCGGCAATCGGCTCATTCATGTCATCGCCATCAACGAGCACCGTGTAAAACGATGTGATTGAACCGTGCTGATTCGTGCCGGTCCGTTCAAGCAGCTTTGGCAACACGGCGAAGACGGATGGCGTATAACCCTTTGTCGTTGGCGGTTCACCAACTGCGAGCCCAATCTCGCGCTGCGCCATAGCCACCCTTGTGACAGAATCCATCATCAGCATCACCTTTAAACCTTTATCCCGGAAGTATTCAGCGATAGCGGTTGCGGTGAACGCACCCTTTATCCGCATAAGAGCCGGTTGATCGGAAGTAGCAACGACGACAATTGACTTTTTCAGCCCTTCAGGTCCAAGATCACGCTCAATGAATTCTCTAACTTCGCGGCCTCGTTCCCCGATCAGGCCGATCACGTTTAAATCCGCGGTTGTATTCCTGGCGATCATGCCAAGAAGGGTGCTTTTCCCAACTCCGCTTCCGGCGAAGATGCCAATACGCTGGCCTGTCCCGACTGTCAGCAGGCTGTCGATCATTCTAACGCCAACATCAATTGCTTCATTGATTGGCGGCCTGCTCATTGGATTGGGCGGTGCCTGTTCAGTCGGTACAGCCGTCAGTCCCTTTGGAAGCGCTGATCCATCCAACGGCATTCCGAGCGAATCGATTACACTTCCGACAAGGCTGGCACCGACTTTTATTTCGAGCGGTTTCAGCGTTGCTTCGACAAGGCTCCCGGGTGATATGTCCTGGACCGTTGTATACGGCATCAATATGACATTTTCTTCTCTAAAGCCGACAACTTCCGCCTGAATGACTTTTTTCCTGTTGTTGCCGACATGTATATAGCAAAGATCACCAATTGAGCTTTGGGGCCCCTGGGATTCGATCATTAACCCAACTACCCGCTTTACCCTTCCAAATCGCTTAAATGAATCGAGTTCGCCAATATGGTCGATTAAGTCGGCAGCCTTCTTCATCATTCACTCTCCAACAGCTCGACAAGCTTTTGTTTTACTTCAAGAAGCTGACTGTCAACACTGGCGTCCATGCGGCCATTCGCTGACTCGATCAAACAGCTTTCCTCGCTCAAGTCATCGTCAGGAAAAATATAAAAATTGGTTTCCTTAGGGAAAAGCGCCAGCAATTCGTCTTTATGCGACAACAAGTTTTGATAATGGAGCGGGTTGACATGAAGCTCTACATCACGGGCATCCCTTGCCTGTTTAACCGCTTGTTTGACGATCCCGATAAACTCCTCTTCATGATCGCTAATTGTTTTGCCGAGAATTTTTTCAGCTACTTTAATACCGAGTTCCAGAATCGTTCGTTCGGATGATTCGACCCTTTGCTGATAATCGGCTTTCGATGCTTCGACAAGTTCTGCAGCAAAATGAATCGATTCGCGATATTCTGCAAATCCTTTTTCCCTGCCATCACGGAGACCTTGTTCGTAGCCTTGCTGCACAGCCTGCTCAGTAATAAGCTGTTTCTCCTCCTGCCAATCGTTTTTTTGCTTGTCCATTTCTTCCTGAATGAATCTGGCCTCGGCACGGGCGGCAGCAAGCAATTTCTGAGCCTGTTCCGCAGCATTGGCAAGCAACGCTCGTTTTTCTGCTTCGATTGCAGTATCAGGTGCAAGGATTATTCCCTGCTCACTCCTGTTAAGCGTGCGAATTGAAATTACTTTTTTCTCGTTCAATTCCGCAGTTCGATGGGATTTAATAAGCCTAGACAATAATATCATCTCCCCCGCCGCGAGCGACGACGATTTCTCCGCTTTCTTCTAACCGGCGGATATTGGCAACAATTCTTGATTGTGCTTCCTCAACATCCCGGAGGCGGACAGGACCCATAAATTCCATCTCGTCTTTAAAGGATTCAACCATTCGTGTCGACATATTTTTAAAGACGATTTCTTTCACTTCATCACTGGATACCTTTAACGCAAGCATGAGATCCTCGTTTTCACAATCGCGGATAACTCTTTGAATTGCACGGTTGTCCAGTGTAACAATATCTTCAAAGACAAACATTCTTTTCTTAATCTCTTCTGCAAGTTCTGGATCCTGGATTTCGAGCGCATCGAGAATCGTTCGTTCGGTTGCTCTGTCAACACCGTTAAGAACTTCAACAACCGCTTCAATCCCGCCTGTCTGCGTATAATCCTGCGTCACTGTTGCCGACAGCTTCCTTTCGAGAATCTGTTCCACTTCATTGATGATCTCCGGTGACGTGCTGTCCATAACGGCAATCCTTCTTGCTACATCCGCTTGCATTTCCTGCGGCAGTTCAGAAAGAATTTGTCCTGCCTGCGGAGCATCCAAATAGGAAAGGATGAGTGAAATCGTTTGGGGATGCTCGTTTTGAATAAAATTTAAGATTTGGCCAGGATCTGCTTTTCTCGCAAAATCAAAAGGCCTTACTTGTAAAGAGGATGTCAGCCGGTTAATGATAACCGCTGCTTGCTCAGATCCAAGCGCTTTTTCGAGAACCGTCTTGGCGTAACCTATTCCACCCTGGGAAATATAATCCTGGGCAAGCGCAATATTGTGAAATTCTTCTAAAATTTCTTCTTTTGCACGGGATTCCACTTTACGGACACTCGAGATTTCCAGTGTGAGTTTTTCAATCTCCTCTTCACTTAAATGCTTATATACAGAGGCTGAAACATCAGGACCGAGGGAAATGAGGAGAATGGCTGCCTTTTGCTTCCCGGTTAGTTCTTTTTGTTCTTTTTTCGCCATTGGTGTCCCCCCTAATCTTCAGCAATCCATGACCGTAAAAGCTTTGCGAAATCTTCCGGTTTTTCTTTTGCCATTTTTTCGAGCTGTTTTCTCTTCAAGCTGCTTTCCGTTTCCTGTTCTTCGTTTACATCCGGCACATTAGGAGCAATGATTTCTTCGATGACGAGTTCTTCTTCCTCTTCACGCTTTCTTCTTGAACGAATAAACAAGAAGACTAAGACCGCGATAATTACCAGCAATACACCGCCTATAACAAAAATCCACCAAGGAAGTCCTGGTTGTGCGTCGCCTTCGAAATCTATTTTTCCGTTAAACGGCTGAACCGAGACCATTACCTTCTGATTTATTAACTCGTCTGTTAATTCAGGCTGTGCGGCATCTTTATTAATCGTGGTCCGGACGATCGTCCCTAAGATTTGGGTAATATCGTCAACCCTATCCTGTGGAAGTGAATTCGGATCATCCGCAACCGGCGGTTCAACCATTACTTGAATGCCCAGGTCTCTCACTTTATATGGAGATTCGACAATTTCCTTGCGAATTCTGTTTACTTCGTTATTGATCGTTTCCTCGACCCGCTCATAATCTCCATTCGCACCTTGCCCCGCCAGGTATTGGGTTCCACCCACATCTGCCGGGTCTTCTCCCTGGAGAACTCCGCCTGCCTGGTCACCGTTTCCGGTAAAAGTTTCGGTCAATCGCTGGGCACTGATCGCGATTCCTTCCATATTTTCCTCATCAACAGGAGCTACGAGGTTTTCTTCGCGATTTTCCTGGGTGAAGTCTATATCAGCAGTAACAGAAACAACTACTTTATCTTGTCCCATCAGCGTTCCAAGCATATTTTGCACCTGGCGCTGAACGTCCCTTTCGATCTGTTTTTTAATCTCATGCTGGGATGCAAAAGATGCCCCTGAAGAATTTTTTTCATTATTTAAATCAAAATACTCAAAAAACTGATTCATAATGACGATATTATCAGTGGGAAGATTTGGAACGCTTTTTGCAACTAAATGATAAAGAGATTCGATTTGAGCTTCTTCAAACTGATAGCCTGGTTTAGTGTTTAACACGATAGAAGCTGAAGCAGCGTCGGCCTGGTCAGAAACAAATATTCCTTTTTCGGGGAGATTGATCATAACCTTAGCATCTTTAACACCGTCAATCCCCTTCATCAGATCGGCTAATTCTGTCTGCATTGCGTCAAGCTTTAATACATCAAATTCATTTTCAGTCATGCCGATCCCGGCGTTCTGGCTGAAAAATGAATAATCAATGTTACCTGATTTTGGTATCCCTTCTGCCGCAAGTTCGACTTTAAGCGTATCCACCGATTCTTCGGGCACACGGATAGTCGTTCCTCCGTCGGAAATTTCCGACTGAATTCCCCTGGCATCCAGGCTTTCTTTAATCGCGCCTGTCTCGGAAGGGGAAAGGTTGCTGTAAAGCGGAACAAGAGTAGTCCTTGTTGCAAGGACAGATACGGCTATCGCTAAAATCACAATAAATAGAAGCGAGCCAAAAAATAAGTATCTTTGTTTCTTTGTTCTGCTGCTCCAGTAATCTTTTATTTTATTTATTCTTTGCTGAAACGATTCGTTCATCTTTGTTCCCCCGGTTATTCTGTCTAGGCGTAGGCAGCTAATAACCGCTACTTTAAAAGTTCCTAGCTTGTATGACTATTAAACTTGCATTCTCATTATTTCCTGGTATGCTTCAATCGCTTTGTTTCTTATTTCCATGGTCAACTGCAAAGAAACACTGGCTTTTTGTGATTCAATCATCACTTGATGCAAGTCAACGTTCTCACCTTTTGCCAGTTTTTCGGTCAATATATCGGACTTTTGTTGCGCTTCATTTACTTTTTCAATCGACTCCTTTAAAATCGCCGAAAAATTTTGCTGCGCTTCATACGGGGTATATGTACGGTTTACTGTCTCCTGCGGCTTTAAAATATGGGCTGCAGAAGGAAAAGAAACACTCTCCATTTAGTTCTCTCCTTATTTCCCGATTTCGAGGGCTTTCATCATCATTCCTTTTGAAGCATTAAAGACCGTTACATTTGCTTCGTAAGATCTGGTTGCACCAATTAAATCAACCATTTCGCGAAGCGGATCAACATTCGGCATTGCTACATAGCCTTCTTCGTTTGCATCCGGATGCTCAGGATCAAAAACCATTTTAAAAGGAGTTTCATCTTCAACAATTCGCGAGACGTTGACACCATTTCCAACCGATTTCTGGTCAGCTTTACTCATTGCCATGTTTAAAAAGGAAGAAAATCCGCCTTGCTTTGGCTCCATGACAACCATTTTCCGCTGATATGGCTGCCATTCTCCATTCACCACCGCGGCCCTCGTTGAATCAACATTTGCCATGTTGGATGAAATGACATCCATTCTTAAGCGTTGGGCAGTAAGCGCTGAAGAAGTTGTATTCATACTATGGAACATCGACATGCTTATTTGCCCCCTCTTATCACGTTTTGCAGCGTTGAAAACTTCCCGTTAATTCGTTCAGTCACCGCATTATAATAAATTTGATTAGTCGCCAGATCGGACATTTCCTTGTCCAGGTCCACGCTGTTTCCGTTATGGTTATATTGGACGTTTTGCCTTGTCGAAACAGCTGCATTCGTTTGCGGTCGTTGTTTAAAGTCATAGTGCCGTCCATCGCTTCTGTATGCATGGATCGATTGGTCGACAGCCTGCTGAAGGGTTGCTTTGAAACTGGCATCTTTCGCTTTGTAATTTGGCGTATCTACGTTGGCAATATTTTGCGAAATAACCTTTTGTTTTAAAGATGAGTAATTCAAAGCACTTTCCAGTGTCGAAATTGTATTGGAAAATAAACTCATTTCGTGCACCTCTACTAGCGAATTTTTGCTGATTATGGCGAATTATGTATAATCATATTTTTAATTGTAAAGAAACTGAAATAATATGTCTATGTTAAAAAGGTTAATTTTTATCGGACTAAATACCCATTTTCGACATTTTCTTAAAATCGCTTGAAATCACAGAAAAAAATAATGACTTAATTTTATTGTTTTCATATTGGTAAATGTTAAAAAAACAACGAAACTATGTTTATTTTATTATAATTTTCCAATTTAGTTATAGGTATTTTAACCTATTTAATAGTGGTAATTGTTGGTGTGATTTTTCCTGTTTGTCACTATTTGCAAAATAGAAATGCAACAAATGTAACACTTGCGCAATAATATTGTCGACAAGCGCGGTTGCATGAAAAAAAGCCGGCCCACGGAATAGGTCTTCCGCGGGCCGGCTTTTTTAGCTATTATTAATTTGATTTCAATTTTTCCAACTCAAGCAAGAATTTGTTGTTCAATACTTTAATATAGGTTCCTTTCATACCGAGTGAACGGGATTCAATCACTCCGGCACTTTCAAGCTTGCGGAGCGCGTTAACGATCACTGAGCGGGTAATCCCGACACGGTCGGCAATTTTCGAAGCGACAAGCAATCCTTCGCTGCCATTTAATTCTTCAAAAATATGCTCAATTGCTTCGAGTTCACTGTAGGATAGAGAGCTGATTGCCATTTGGACAACTGCTTTGCTGCGCGCTTCTTCCTCAATTTCTTCCGCTTTTTCACGAAGGATTTCCATCCCAACAACTGTTGCGCCATATTCCGCTAAAATGAGATCATCATCATGGAATTGTTCCTGCAATCTTGCCAAAATTAATGTTCCAAGACGCTCTCCGCCACCAATGATCGGAACAATTGTTGTTAAACCGGTTCTGAACAAGTCACGGTTTTCGACTGGAAATGCCGTATATTGACTTTCGACATCCAGATTTGAAGAGGTTTCTTGTACGTTGAATAAGTTGTTTGTGTACTCTTCCGGGAACTGGCGGTCTTCAAGCATTTTTTTCATGCGCTCATTTTCAATTTGCTGGTTAATCGCAAAACCGAGCAGCTTGCCTCGGCGGCTGACCACGAAAATATTGGCTTCGATGACTTCGCTTAACGTTTCCGACATTTCTTTAAAGTTTACCGGTTTTCCTGCTGCTCTTTGTAGCATTGCATTAATCTTTCTTGTTTTCGTTAATAAGTCCATTGTTTCTTCCTCCTATTGCTTCCAACAATCATTATTTATTTTTTTAGAATCGACTGCGCGGCTGACCTCTTTTTTGAAAGCCATTTGCTTGATATGTCTCCTACCCTATCTTAAATCAATTAAACGATAGTTGCTACAGGATAAACTGGCTTAAATCCTTATCCCGTGAGATAGGCCCGAGCTTCTCCTCGACATACTGGGGAGTGATTGTCACCTTTTCCATCGTGATGTCGGGCGCCTCAAATGAAAGATCCTCAAGCAATTTTTCCAATATCGTATGCAATCTTCTTGCACCAATATTATCGGTATTTTGATTTACTTCAAAAGCAACCTCCGCAATCCTACGAATAGCATCGTCAGAAAATTCTATTTGTATACCCTCTGTTGCTAATAGCGCTTCATATTGTTTGATAAGTGCATTGTCCGGTTCGACGAGAATCTTATAAAAATCGTCTACATTCAGCTTTGTAAGCTCGACGCGAATCGGAAAACGTCCTTGAAGTTCGGGAATAAGGTCTGATGGTTTAGCGGTATGAAACGCCCCTGCTGCGATAAAGAGTACATGATCTGTTTTGACAGAGCCATATTTAGTCATGACAGTCGATCCTTCAACGATCGGTAAAATATCCCGTTGAACCCCTTCCCTTGATACACCGGCAGACGATCCCCCGGTGTTTTTGCTTGCAATCTTATCGATTTCGTCAATGAAGATGATACCGCCTTGTTCAGCCTTAAAAATCGCATCTGACGTAACTTCGTCCATATCAATCAGCTTCTGGGCCTCTTCATTGGTTAACACCTTGCGCGCTTCCCGAACAGTCAGCTTTCTCTTTTTGCGGCGCTTTGGCATTAAGCTGCTGAGGGCGTCCTGCATATTCATGCCCATTTGTTCCATACCCGAGCCCTGCAGCATATCAAACATTGATGGTTGCTGTTCATCGACCTCTACTGTGATCATTTCATTTTCAAGCTCTCCCAAAGCCAGCTTATCACGGATAATTTTTCTGCGCTCGTGCACATTCTGGTCTTCGGATGACTGGCTTTCTTGCTCAGCCTGCTCATTCCCGCCACCGAACAGCATTTCCAGCGGGTTTTTATAGCTAGTTGCTTTTTTTGCAGATGGAACAAGGAGTTCGATCAAACGCCGGTTAGCATTTTCTTCAGCGCGTTCTTTCACACTGAGCATTTTTTCTTCTTTTACTAAACGGACAGATGTCTCCATCAAGTCCCTTACCATGGATTCAACATCTCGCCCAACATAGCCGACTTCAGTAAATTTCGTTGCTTCGACTTTAATAAACGGAGCGCCGACAAGCTTCGCGATCCGGCGGGCAATTTCTGTCTTTCCGACCCCGGTCGGACCGATCATCAAAATATTTTTCGGAATAATTTCATCGCGCATCTTATCATCGAGCAGACTGCGGCGATAGCGATTCCTTAGCGCAACAGCTACCGCTTTTTTCGCATCTTTTTGGCCAATGATATATTGATTCAGCCTATCGACAATTTGCCGGGGTGTTAAATTCGTGGATTTTGACATGTTAAAGCTCTCCCTCCCTTTATAGTTCTTCTACGATGATATTATGGTTCGTATAAACACAAATTTCCGCGGCTATTTCCAGAGATGACCTGGCTATCTCCCGGGCAGAAAGGTGATCACCTGCATATTTCTTCAAGGATCTTCCCGCTGCCAGGGCATAATTTCCGCCCGAACCGATCGCAAGGATTCCGTCATCCGGCTCTATCACTTCACCCGTTCCGGAAATGAGGAGAAGATCGCTTTCATTCATGACGATCAGCATCGCCTCCAACCTTCTTAGCACCTTATCGCTTCGCCATTGCTTCGCAAGCTCGACTGCTGCACGCTGCAGATTTCCGTTAAATTCCTCAAGCTTTCCTTCGAACATTTCAAACAATGTAAAAGCATCTGCGACCGAGCCGGCGAAACCGGCTATCACCTTACCATTGAACAGCTTTCGGACTTTTTTGGCTGTGTGTTTCATCACTACAGCGTTTCCAAATGTAACTTGTCCGTCACCCGCCATTGCACATTTCCCTTGATGTTGAACGGCAAAAATCGTTGTTGCGTGAAATTGTGACATGATATAATCCTCCCCTTTGGAGTCTATGCCCTTGGATGATGGGACATATACGTTTTTCGCAAGTATTCATTTGTTACATGAGTATATACCTGGGTCGATGATAAGAAAGCGTGCCCAAGCAGTTCCTGCACTGTCCGCATATCAGCACCATTGCTTAATAAATGCGTAGCAAAGCTGTGGCGGAGCATGTGGGGATGAATCTTTCCCGTCAAAGCCGATTTTTCAATCAAAGTATTCAGAATCTCGCGGACTCCCCTGGCAGTCAGCGGGCCTCCGCGAAAGTTAACAAACAAATTGTCATGGGGAGCCCGCCCGGACTGAAGCTTGTGCCTGCCGTCCTGTATGTAAATCGACAGGGCATCGTGTGCAAAACTTCCAAATGGAACATATCTTTCTTTATGTCCCTTTCCGTGCACCAGTACCGTTGACACCGCCATGTCGACGTCTTTCAATTTGATTTGGCAGCATTCGCTGACGCGAATCCCGGTCCCGTATAACAGTTCAATCAGCGCTTTATTCCGCTGGCCAAGGGAGCTTGAATCGTCACAGGCCTTGAAAAGTTCAGCCATTTCTTCTTCATAAAAAAAATCGGGAAGCCGTTTCTCTGCTTTGGGAATCGATACAAGCGAGAAAGGATTCTCTTTAACAAGCTTTTCCCTTAATAAAAATTTATAAAAGCTTCTTAGACTCGAAATCTTTCTGGCAACAGACTTTCTCGCCAACTTTCTTTCATACAGTTTGGTTAAATAAATCCTGACATCAACATATGTAACCTGTTCAAGCGCCGGGATGGCTTGTTCAGACATGAACAAAGAAAAATTTGCAATATCCAGTTTATAATGCTCAACTGTATATTGTGAGTAATTTTTCTCGACTTGTAAATATTCAATAAATAACTTTAATAAAACGTTCACATTCTTTTGCAAAAAGGCTCACCTCACAAGGGCTACTAAATCGTATCACAAATGAATAGCTCATGCAATATAATTTACAAATTTTTCACAAAGTTCTGAATTGTTCTTAATGCTCTGTCGGCATACTGCTCATTGCGCTCTTTTTTTGCTTTTATCTTCGCTGCCAGTTCCGGGAACAAGCCGAAGTTGGCATTCATGGGCTGAAAATTATCCGGATTGGCGGTCGTAATGTACCGGGCCATGCTTCCGATTGCCGTTTCATGTGGGAGTTCAACCGGGTCTTTTCCGTTCACATATCTTGCCGCATTTATTCCCGCAACCAGCCCGCTTGCCGCCGATTCTACATAGCCTTCTACCCCGGTCATTTGGCCGGCGAAAAATAAATCTGCACGGTTTTTAAACTGGTACGTTGCATTTAATACTTTCGGGGAGTTAATAAATGTGTTTCTATGCATTACCCCGTAGCGGACAATTTCCGCATTTTCAAGCCCTGGAATTAAACGGATTACCTCTTTTTGCGGCCCCCATTTTAAATGGGTTTGGAAACCGACAATGTTATAAAGTGTCCCTGCTCCGTCATCCTGCCTTAATTGGACAACGGCAAATGGCCGCTTCCCTGTTTTAGGATCTTCGAGGCCAACCGGCTTCATTGGGCCGAATAGCATCGTCTTTTTCCCCCTCGAAGCCATGACCTCAATCGGCATGCACCCTTCAAAGAAGATTTCTTTTTCGAATTCCCGTAACGGCACCGTTTCCGCTCCGATCAGCCCTTCATAAAAACGGTCGAATTCCTCTTCATTCATCGGGCAATTCAAGTAGGCCGCTTCGCCTTTGTCATAGCGTGATTTCAAGTAAACTTTATCCATATCAATACTGTCTTTTTCGATGATTGGCGCTGCCGCATCATAGAAATATAAATCATCTTCCCCTGTTAAGCTCCTCAGCTGTTCAGATAGAGCCTTGCTTGTCAGCGGTCCAGTTGCAATGATGGTCGGGCCTTCGGGGATTTCAGTTACTTCCTCATTCATGACGATTACATTTTCATGTTTCTTTACTCGTTCGGTTACTTTAGCAGCAAACTCATGGCGGTCAACGGCAAGCGCACCTCCAGCTGGAACCGCACATTCATCCGCCGAGCTGATGATAACGGAATCGAGCATTCTCATTTCTTCTTTTAATACCCCGACCGCGTTAGTTAATATATTAGCCCTTAATGAATTGCTGCAAACCAATTCAGCAAATTTATCTGTATGATGGGCCGGAGTCTGCTTCACGGGCCTCATTTCATAAAGGCGCACCTTTATTCCACGCTTGGCAAGCTGCCAGGCCGCTTCACTCCCTGCCAGGCCCGCACCGATCACATTTACTGCTTTAGTCATGTTTTCTAAACCTCCAAATTCACTTATGCGCGATTTATCGTACCATATGGACAGAAACTTTCCTAATATAAGGCGATACCATCAAGATTCATCATGTTCACTGACACGATCTGCCACATTCAGTATCGATTATACTATACGTTTTTGGAAACTGATAAGTTTCATGATTCCAACTGAGATCGCAAAGCCTGAATTTTACAAGCACAACAGAAAAGAGTGGGCACTGCGCCCACCCTTACTGTTGCTGTTCTTCTTTATAATCACATTCAATACATTGCACCTGAACGCCTTTTTTCAGCTTCTTTTCAACAAGCAAATGGTCGCATTTTGGACAGTTGCGCGGCAGTGGCTTATCCCATGAAATAAAGTCGCATTCCGGAAAGCGGTCACAGCCATAAAAAATTCTCCGCTTTTTGCTTTTTCTTTCTATTATATTACCTTCTTTACACTTCGGACACTTTACACCGATATCTTTGACAATCGGCTTTGTATTGCGGCAATCAGGGAAATTGCTGCACGCCATAAATTTGCCATAGCGGCCCATCTTGAAAACCATTGGACTGCCGCAGTTTTCACAATCCTCTCCGGCAGGCTCATCTTTTATTTCGATTTTTTCCATTTCCTGCTCAGCTTTTTCAAGATGTTTGGCAAAATCGGAATAGAAATCGTCAATAATATCAACCCATTTTATTTTTCCGTCTTCGACATCATCAAGATCTTGCTCCATTTTTGCAGTAAATTCAACGTCGAGAATTTCCGGGAAAAACTCGAGAATCAATTCAAGCACGATTTCACCAAGCTCGGTCGGGATAAAGCGTTTATTGTCGAGAGCGACATATCCCCTTTTTTGGATTGTGTCCAGGGTTGGAGCATAGGTGGACGGGCGGCCGATTCCCAATTCTTCAAGGGTTCTCACAAGCCTTGCTTCCGTATAGCGCGGCGGCGGCTGGGTGAAATGCTGTTTCGAATCAAGATCCTTTTTCAACACTTCATCGCCTTCTCGTAAGTCCGGAAGCATATTATCCCGCTCTTCCGTTTGATCATCGGATCCTTCTACATATACTTTCATGAATCCGGCGAACTTTACTTTAGACCCGGTTGCCCGAAACGTTACATCACCATTTTTCAAATCTACACTCATCGTATCCATAACAGCCGGTGCCATCTGGCTTGCGACAAAGCGGTCCCAGATCAGTTTGTACAGGCGAAGCTGGTCACGCGATAAATATTCTTTTAATTCACCAGGTCCACGCAATGTGCTTGTCGGGCGGACCGCCTCGTGCGCATCCTGTGCATTTGTCTGTTTTTTTTCTTTTCGTTTTTCTGTGGCAAGATATTCCTTGCCGAAAGCGTGTTCAATATATTGGGCTGCCTCAGCTTGCGCAAGCTCTGAAACACGTGTCGAGTCGGTTCTCATATAGGTGATTAATCCGACCGTGCCTTCTTTTCCGAGGTCAATCCCTTCATAAAGCTGCTGGGCGAGCATCATCGTCTTCTTTGCCCTGAAATTCAGTTTCCTGGCAGCTTCCTGCTGCAGAGATGAAGTAGTGAATGGAAGTGCCGGGTTGCGCCTCCGCTCTTTTTTCACGACAGAAACGACTTTGAACTTGTTTCCCTTTATCTTGCTTAAAACATTCTTTACATCCGCTTCGGATGTTAATTCGAGCTTTTTGCCATCTACCCCGTAAAAGGATGCTTCAAACATATCCTTGCCTTTTAAAAACTCGCCGCCAATTGTCCAATATTCTTCAGGGACAAAGTCTTTGATTTCCTTCTCGCGATCAATAATCAGCCTGACTGCAACGGATTGAACCCGGCCGGCACTAAGCCCTTTTTTCACTTTTTTCCATAGTAAAGGGCTGATGTTGTAACCGACCAGCCGGTCTAAAATTCGGCGCGCCTGCTGGGCGTCAACAAGGTCCATGTTAATCGGCCTAGGGTGTTTAAAGGATTCCTTAATGGCATCCTTTGTGATTTCATTGAAGACAACCCGGCAATCCGATTCGACATCGACATCAAGGCTGTGCGCCAAATGCCAGGCAATGGCCTCCCCCTCGCGATCAGGGTCAGCCGCTAAATATATTTTCTTCGCTTTTTTAGCAGCGCTTTTTAATTCTTTCAAAACCGGTCCTTTTCCACGGATCGTAATGTACTTTGGCTCAAATTGGTTCTCTATATTTACACCCATTTGACTCTTGGGCAAATCGCGCACATGCCCCATGGATGCTCTAACTTTATATTTTTTCCCTAAATATTTTTCTATCGTTTTAGCCTTGGCTGGCGATTCAACGATTACTAAAAACTCTGACATCCACTAGTCCTCCTTGAGAGGGGATTGATAAATTATCTATATTATTGTGTAAAATGGTCTTGTTGTCAAAACAGTTTTGTTCTTAGACAACTAATTTTAAATGAAAAAGTTAAAAAATCGCTCAACAACTATTTTACAAACACCTGTTGCAAAATGTATAACAGATTTGAAATAATTTCAAGCTTTTTGAAGAATTATTTTCAAAGCCGAGAAAATTTATTAAAAAAATGAACGGTTTTTACAGCATATAACGGCATCGCTAAAATAATTCGTAAACTTGTCATGACTTGAACTCTTCGAGTATATCATCCGCTGTTTTCACAAGCTTGGCTCCCTGCTGGATTAAGTCATTTGTCCCCGCAGAATTAGGACTGAGAATGCTTCCGGGAACCGCAAAAACTTCCCTTCCCTCATTCACTGCAAAGTTTGCTGTAATCAGCGAACCGCTCTTTCTTTTCGCTTCAACAATTAAAGTGCCATGTGAAAGACCGCTAATGATCCGGTTTCGATGAGGAAAATGCCAGCGTGCAGGCTTTGTATTAGGAGGATGCTCGGAAACAATAAGCTGGGATTTCATCATTTCCAAAGCAAGAGGCTGGTTTTCTTTCGGATATATATGATACACGCCCCCAGCAATCACTCCAATCGTACTTCCTCCGTTTTTCATTGCTGCCGAATGAGCTAAAGTATCCACTCCTTTAGCAAGTCCGCTCACAATCGTGATGCCCTTGTTAATTAACGGTGGAAATAAGCTGTGAATCGCCTTTCTTCCATACTCTGTGATTTCCCGTGAACCAACTACGGCCAATAATTTTTTTGCATTTAGGAGCGCAGGATTGCCTTTAATATATAAAATCCAGGGCGGTTGGTAAATTTCTTTTAAAAGCAGGGGATATTCTGTATCAAATAAGGTAATCGCATGGATATTGTTTTCACGATAGCGGTGAATTTGTTCAAGGATGGCATTGGAATGGAGGTCGGTTAACGCTTGGTTGAAATCGGGGGTGGGAAGATGTAGATATTTGTTGCTGTGCCATGCTAAATCATAAATAGATTTCAAATCGGGATCTGTTTTCAGTAAGCGGTAAATGTGCGTCCAGCTGATGCCGCGGCAATGGTGCAAATGGATAAGCTTTAATTTAAAATCATCCATTAATAAACCTCCTAAAGTTGTTATGAATATGAGAAATAGTCCCTCTAAAAGAGGGACTTGAAAGATGAATAAAACTAAATTGCGCGGGCTGTTAGTACGCCGTTGCAACCAGAATGCATGCAACTACAGGCAGGCGAAGACCTAATGGGTTTTACATTGGTCATAAAGGCCTTTTTCCTGAAGAACCTTGATCAAAGTTTCACCCATCACTGACGGAGTTTCTGCCACCTGGATTCCACATTCGTTCATGACGCGGATTTTCTCATCAGCAGTACCTTTTCCGCCGGAAATAATCGCACCTGCATGGCCCATCCGTTTGCCCGGCGGTGCTGTGCGGCCGCCAATAAAGCCGACGACAGGCTTTGTCATATTGGCTTGCACCCATTGTGCCGCTTCTTCTTCGGCTGTTCCGCCGATTTCACCGATCATAATAACTGCATATGTTTCCGGGTCTTCATTGAAAGCTTTTAACACATCAATAAAGTTCGTGCCATTGACAGGGTCTCCGCCAATCCCCACAGCAGTCGATTGTCCAATACCTGCCTGGGACAGCTGGTGAACAGCTTCATACGTTAACGTTCCTGAACGGGAAACAACGCCGACATGCCCTTTTGTATGAATATAGCCGGGCATGATCCCGATTTTACACTCATCTGGAGTAATAACTCCGGGACAGTTCGGTCCGACAAGTCGAGTTTTTCTGCCTTCCATATACCTTTTTACTTTAACCATATCAAGGACAGGAATATGCTCGGTAATACAAATAACTAAATCAAGCTCTGCATCAACCGCTTCTAAAATGGCATCAGCTGCAAACGGTGCTGGTACATAAATAACGGAAGCATTTGCACCTGTTGCCTTAACGGCCTGATCAACCGTATTGTATACCGGCACACCCTCGACTTCGCTGCCTCCCTTCCCGGGAGTAACACCGCCAACGATATTTGTCCCATATTCCAGCATTTGTTTTGTATGAAAAAGGGCTGTTGAACCAGTGATTCCCTGCACAATGACTTTAGTATCTTTATTTATAAATACGCTCAACTTTCATTCTCCTTTCTTCCCGTTATACTAATGAAACGATTTTTTGTGCGCCATCAGCCATCGATTCAGCTGCAATGATATTCAAGCCGGATTCATTCAGAATCTGCTTTCCTAAATCAACATTTGTTCCTTCCAACCGAACAACCAGAGGAACTTCTAAACCTACTTGCTTTGCAGCTTCAACTACACCTGACGCAATAATGTCACATTTCATGATTCCGCCGAAGATATTGACGAAAATACCTTTTACGTTTGGATCAGAAAGGATAATTTTGAAAGCTTCCGTTACCTTTTCGGCAGTCGCGCCACCCCCGACATCAAGGAAGTTCGCCGGGTCTCCGCCATAATGCTTGACAATATCCATCGTTGCCATTGCCAGCCCTGCCCCGTTAACCATGCAGCCGATATTTCCATCAAGGGAAATATAGCTAAGATCGTATTTGGAGGCTTCGATTTCTTTTGGATCTTCTTCTTCAAGATCGCGGTATTCCAAAATATCTTTTTGACGGTATAAAGCATTTGCATCAAAGTTTAATTTTGCATCGAGCGCCATAACTTTTCCGTCACCTGTTACAACAAGCGGGTTTATTTCAGCAATGGAGCAATCCTTTTCGACAAAAGCTTGGTAGAGCCCCATCATAAATTTAACGGCCTGGACAACAAGCTCGTTAGGAATGTTAATATTAAAGGCAATGCGACGCGCCTGGAATGCGGTTAAGCCGACAACAGGGTCGATTTCCTCCTTGAAAATTTTCTCGGGAGTTCTCTCCGCTACTTCTTCGATTTCAGTGCCGCCCTCTTCAGATGCCATTAACACGACTCTCGAAGTAGCACGGTCCAATACTAGACCAATATAGTACTCTTTCTTAATATCACAGCCTTCTTCTATCAGCAAACGCTTAACTTCTTTGCCCTCGGGACCTGTTTGGTGTGTCACCAGTGTTTTCCCTAAAATTTCGTTCGCGTATGTACGGACTTCCTCCAGGTTCTTCGCTACTTTAACGCCGCCGGCTTTTCCGCGTCCGCCGGCATGGATTTGCGCTTTAACAACACAAACAGCAGTGCCAAGTTCTTCTGCCGCTTTTACGGCTTCTTCTACTGTAAAAGCAACCTTTCCATTCGGAACCGATACCCCGTATTTTCTGAGGACTTCCTTACCCTGGTACTCATGTATATTCATTTCCCATCCTCCTTTGATCTGGCAGCTGCGCTGGTCAAGACGCTCTGCTTCAAATTTACAAAAATTAGACTGCGCTTTCATTTTATTAAATGACACATACCTTGTCTAGCATTATGGCAAAAATATTATATGTCTTTTTAAAATTCGGAAAATATGAACCTTTATCAGAAAGCAATCTACTATTCTGGCAAAAAGAAATTTTTCTAATATAATCTTGAGGTTTAAGTGCGTTCGACAAAAAAATCGAACCATTTTTGGTTCGATTTTTTATTTTCCGGCTGCGCGGTCTGTCCGGTAAATGAAGGCAAATACTTCGGCGACAGCACCGTAAAGCTGTTCGGGGATTCGCTCATTTATATCAAGTTCGCTTAAAAGCTCGACAAGGCTTGGGTCTTCCTGGACCGGCACATTATTTTCCTTTGCTTTTTCAAGAATATTTTCAGCAATCTTGCCTTTTCCTTTTGCCAATACCTTTGGAGCGTCGTGCTTGCTTTGATCGTAACCAAGCGCAATCGCAGCCGTTCTGACATATTTCCCGTTATTTTTCATATTCTCACATCGACCCCTTTATATTGCTGCGGATCATAAACAGGACCGACTTTTTTTGAAAATAACGACCCGTCTGTTTTGGCCGGCTGTTCGAATTGAATCGAAGACAGCTGGTAGTCAAGCTCCTGAAGCTTTGTCTTCAATGGCTGGATAAACGGCTGCGCCAGCTCCTTTAGGCCGGATGTGCTGTTTATAATTGAAATATTTAAGACCCTGTTTTGGACCTGCATATCAACGATCGTTTCGTCCAAGTGCTCTAACTGCAAGTAAAATAACACTCTGCAAAAATTCGGGTCAATCGTCCCGTCTTCGTTATTTCTTCCACTCCATTGCATCGTTAAGTCCGTCGTTCTGTCCCAAAAAGAAATCGGGACCTGAACGACAAATTGCTGGAGGGGGCCGGCTTCCTGTGCCAGCACCTGCAAGCCGGTGATCCGGTTTAATACTTGTTCAGCAGCCTCCTTAGCAGCCGTGGGTGACTGTTCATTTAAAAATTGTAAAAGCAGCGGCTTTAAAGATTCTATTTTTTCGCGGCTTAGCTGATTCGGATTTTTCAGCCATTCTGTCAGCTCATATTCGTGGCCAAAGCCAATTGTCCGAATCAGATCCTTCAGCTGGCGGACAATATTGTCCCCCTCTTCCCAATTTGGCAATTTGTGTCCGATCGTGGTTGTTATTTTCTCGATTAAGTTCTTTTCTTGTATTGAAAAAGATAATGGCTGCTCATTTATATCAGTGTTAAGCAGCGCGCTAAGCTGTTCGCGACCTGTTTGGATTTTGTTCACTTCGGAGAAAACGGCTAAAATATCTGCTGCTTTAACAGCGTCTCGCTGTTCAGCAGTTTGGATAAAGGTATCGAGAATATTCCTGATTAAACCGGCATGATTTTTCATGGTTTGCTGGCCCTGGGAAAGGTGCTCGCTTACAAGATTCTGCAGCCTGACTGACTGGGGACTCGTATCTAGCGGCTTCTTCTCGCCGGCAGCCAGTTTTTCAAGCTGCGCAACAACTTCGTGGACCGCTTGTGAATGATTAGCCTCCAGATTTCGATAAAGATCACTAAGCAATGCTATCGTTCTTTGCAGGAATCGACTTTGCCCAGCCAGAATAGGCTTTTTTGAAAAATCAACAAGCCCTGTTTCGATTACTTCCTGCTCGGTTGCTGGGGCCGGAAAGATACCAACCGCCTGCAAAATTTTGAAGGCTGGTGAACTATCACTTTTCGCATGAAGCCACTCTTTGCCAACCAACTCGAGTCCGGCTGCTGCCGTTTTTTCTTTTAGGTTCGAAACGAGTTGAGTAAGGATGGACTTCAACTGTTGGCTGGCTTGAGTAGGCTGTGTATTTTCCAATTCGTCTGCCAGCTTGTGCAAGATTGAATGAAGCGATTCATTTTTTTGAATGGAGGTTAGGGCGGTAAAAACTCCTTTTACGAAAGGCAGCTCCTTCACGACCATTTGTTTGAGCGTTTCAAGCCCGTCATCAAAACTTTTCGAGTCTTTTATCCATAGGGCTGCGCTGTTTAGGACTTCTTTTGTGATTGGCAGCTGCTCCTTCAAAAAGAAGCGGACGATCTCGATGTTTTCTTTTGTTGCCGGAAGTGACAAACTGTTTAAGATTCCTTCCAGCGTTGCTGGAGACCGTCCCCCCGAATCTAATCCAGGCAGCAAAACCTTTAAATGTACTTTCCCTTCACCGGGCTGGACCTGAAACCAATAGCGATCATTGGCAGATAGCGGGGCTTCAAGCTGGGCAATCACTTTTTGTGTACCGATCAGGACTTCGGCTGTCTGGTTCGGAAAAAGTTTTATCAACTTCCCCTGGACGATTTGTCCGGGCTTAAAGCTTGTCGATTTATGTGCGGATAGTGTTTCCTGCCTCAACAACGACTGAATTAAATTTGCCGGTTCCATGCCGCCACCCCTTTCTTCTTATTTCCAGTCCCTTACGGGTGCAAAGCTTTTTCGATGGTATGGAGAAATTCCGTATGTTTGGATCGCTTCGAGATGTTCCTTTGTACCGTATCCCATATTTTTTGAAAAATGGTAGTGGGGATATTGTATGCTCGCCTCTTTCATAAGCCTGTCTCTATACACTTTCGCGACAATCGAGGCTGCTGCGATTGTAATACTGCTGCCATCGCCTTTAATAATTGCCTCATATGGATACGGAGTTTCGAGTTTTACCGCATCAATCAACAAATAATCCGGCTTCGGATTTAATTGAGCGACTGCGGACAGCATCGCCTTTTTCGTCGCTTCGTATATGTTAATCCGATCTATTTCCTCCGCTTCAATTCTTCCTATCCCGATATTCACTGCATACGAGCGGATATATTCATCATATTCCTCTCTTTTTTGCTCCGTCAGCTTTTTCGAATCATCGATACCGGGCAAATAAAAATCGTCCGGCAATATGACGGCTGCTGCCACCACAGGGCCGGCAAGCGGACCTCTGCCAACCTCGTCAATCCCGGCAATCAATTGAAAACCTTCGCTATGTATTCTTTTTTCATGTTGACTCATTAAGGCGAATTTTTTCTGGGCGAGTTTTTTTTGTTCTTCAAGCCGGAGCCATTTTGCTAATAACACTTGAACACCAGCCCGATCATCCTCTTTCAGATGATTGATGAAAGTTCTTGACGGTCTCTTCAGGTGAAATAGCTTCTTCTCGATCTCAGCTATTGTAAGGTTCTTCATAAACGACTCCTTCAATCGTGTTACTTTATGTATCGGATTTATCAAGGCTTTATTTATAGTAAGCGAAATCCTCTTTGTTGCGCAAAACCATTATATGGAATCTTTTCATCTTCATTAAACAAAGGCCCCTTTTCAGAGGCCTTTGTCTTGTCGATTATCATCTTTTTTCTCAAGCAATTGTTCAGGCCTTTCAAACGTCAGCGGACCGAGTCGTTCTGTCCTGATTTCCCTGATTACGAGCTCGCAAACCTTGTCATAGTCCACTTCGCCGCCACCCGTCAAACAGCCTCTGAACCTGCCGATTTCATGGAGCAGCACGACGACATCCTCAGGGATTGTTTCAAGCTGAAACCGATCCTTTAACCGGTATGGATAGGATTTTTCTAAAAAGCGCAAAGCATAAATCGCGATATCGTGCATATTGAGGATTGTATCCTTAATCGCACCGGTTACTGCGAGCTTCAGACCTACTTCCTGATCCTCAAATTTGGGCCAGAGAATCCCGGGAGTATCGAGAAGCTCCAGCTCTTTACCGACCTTAATCCATTGCTGCGCTTTTGTTACGCCCGGTGTATTGCCGGTTCTGGCGATATTTTTCTTGGCAAGCCGATTAATAAGCGTCGATTTCCCGGCATTGGGAATCCCGACAATCATTGCCCGAATTGCTCTTGGCTTTTTAACGCCTTTCGCTCTCATCCGCTCAAACTTTTCATTGAGCGCCTCTTTCGAAGCAGACACAATCTCTTTCATGCCTGTCCCCGCCTGGGAGTTAATCGCAAGCGCCGTGACTCCCTGGTCTCCGAAAAATTGAATCCATTCCCTTGTAACAGAAGGATCAGCCATATCCGCTTTATTCAAAAGAACAAGCCTTGGCTTATGCTGAATGATTTCATCAATCATTGGATTTCGGGAGGAATACGGGATACGTGCATCCACCAGTTCATACACAATGTCAATCAGCTTAAGCTTTTCTGTGACTTCCCTGCGAGCCTTGGCCATATGGCCTGGAAACCATTGGATCGTCAAAGCAGCCACCCCCCTACAGTCTATTTCACGATACGCACGTCTTCTATCGGCCAATAGACGATGTCTGTGTTACCGAGTACTTTTTCCATTGGCACTGTTCCGATATGGCGGCTGTCTTTGCTAAATCGGCGATTGTCGCCCATCACAAATAAATGCCCTTCGGGAACCGTTTCCTGGCCGATTTTTTCTTCGAGTGTAAATGGATCCGTCAACGGGCCGTCAATGACCTGCTGCTTATAAGTATCCAAATAAGGCTCTTCATACGGTTCACCATTTATATAGAGAGTATCCTCCCTATATTCTACCCGATCACCGGGCAGCCCTATCACTCTTTTTATGTAATCTTTATTTTCCGGAGCATGAAAAACAATAATATCAAACCGTTCAGGCTCTCCCCACTGATAGCTGAATTTGTTGACAATCATCCTGTCCTGATCATGAAGTGTCGGCATCATCGACAAACCGTCAACTACAATCGGAGCAAACAAGAAATACCGGATTACGGCAGCAAGTGCAACTGCAATAAGCAGAGCCTTTGTCCATTCCCAAAATTCGTTTTTTTGCTTTGTCATTAGTTCTCCACCATTCCTGCACCTTAAAATATAACTACATAGCTTTATTTTACAAAAGATTCCTCAAATAAACACGAATCAATCTTTTTTTATAATGATTTATCATTGACATGGAGCTAAAAGCCTATGAAAAAGGAGCTTGATCGACCAAGCTCCTTTCATCATACTATTATCGGATTTCTTTAATACGAGCTTTTTTACCACGCAGGTTGCGCAAGTAGTAAAGTTTTGCACGGCGTACTTTACCGCGGCGAATAACTTCAAGCTTCGCAATTTTTGGTGTGTGAACAGGGAATGTACGCTCGACACCTACACCGTAAGAAACTTTACGTACTGTAAATGTTTCGCTGATTCCGCCACCACGACGCTTAATCACTACACCTTCGAAAAGCTGGACACGTTCGCGAGTTCCCTCGATAACTTTTACGTGCACGCGCACAGTATCACCGGGACGGAACGCTGGCAGATCAGAACGAAGCTGAGCTTTTGTGATTTCTTCGATTAATTGTTGCATCGTTTTCAACTCCTCCCACAGATGCTCTTGCACGACTTTCTATGCCTGCAGCGGAACACCGTTATCCAGACCGTGGACATATTTTCATGCCCAAGTCACAAAAAATATCATAACACAAATCGAGTGCTATCGCAATAGCTATTCCCGCTCTTTTACAATTTCAGCAAGCATCTTTTTCTGCTCATCAGATAGCTCGATTTTGTCCAACAAGTCTGATCGGCGTAAATAAGTTCTCCGCAGTGATTCCTTCGTTCTCCACTCATCGATTCGCTTATGGTCCCCGGAGAGCAGAACATCTGGAACCTTTAAGCCGCGAAATTCAGCTGGTCTCGTATAGTGCGGATGTTCCAGGAAACCCGTGCTGAATGAATCGTGGAGATGGGATTCTTCGCTGCCGAGGACATCGGGCAAGAGACGGACAACACTGTCAATTATAACCATCGCACCAAGTTCACCGCCTGTCAGCACATAGTCCCCAATCGAAATCTCATCGGTGACCAAATGTTCGCGAATCCTTTCATCGTAGCCTTCATAGTGGCCGCAAATAAAAATGAGATGTTCTTCCTTTGAAAGCTCCTCTGCTTTCCGCTGCGAAAAGCGTTCCCCCTGGGGGCAAAGCAGAATGATTCTCGGCTTGGATGCCCCAGCCTGTTCCGTTAACGCTGTAATGGCATCGAAAATCGGCTGAGGCTTTAAAACCATTCCCGCTCCGCCCCCGTACGGATAATCATCAACGGTCTTATGCTTGTTGTCAGCATATTCCCGGAAATTCACAACTTTGTAGGAGACTGCGTTTTTTTCTTCGGCCTTTTTCAAGATCGAATGTCCTAAAACACCGCTGAACATTTCAGGAAACAAGGATAAAACGTCGATTTTCATCATGGCAGCAATCCGTCCATAGGCTCGATTAAAATCGTTTTTTCCTTTATATCTACTTTTTTGACGATTTGATCAATATATGGAATGAGGATATCCTTTTCACTTTCCCCTTTGACAACCCAAACATCATTGGCTCCGGGAGTTAAAATTTCCTTGATGATGCCGATTTTTTCACCAGCCATGGTAAATACTTCACAGCCGATTATTTCGTGGAAGAAAAATTCTCCTTCGTCAAGAGCGCCGAGCTGGCTTTCGGAAATTTTTAAAAGGCCACCCTTCATTTTTTCTACTTCACTTATATTTTCATAACCATCAAAGGTTAATAAATCAAAGTTTTTATGGGTACGGTGGCTGCCCACCGTTAATTCAAGCGGTTCTTTGTTATCTTCCAAAAACAAGTAAAGCCGATTTCCCGGTTTGTAACGCTTTTCCGGAAAATCTGTTCTTGAGATTACACGAACTTCGCCTTTAATCCCGTGTGTGTTCACAATTTTTCCGACGTTAAACCACTTCTCCATCGCCATCACCTTTCGCGTATTTCTGCAACAATTCCGTCCTTAACGACAACCGTCTTGCCATGAAGGATATTATCCCAGCTGTCTCCTTCATGAATCTCAACAATTGCCTGTAATTCCTTTTCTTTTAGTTCACTGCCTAACGGTAGCATATGTAATTGCTCCATTTGGAAATCAAGGAGCTTTATTTTTTCCTGGCGAAGCTGAACTTCCCTCTCGAAATGCTTTTTGAGACTGTCGGTTTGAAATTTTTTGGAGCGTTCCACCTTTTTTAATTCAAAGCGCAACTGGTCACACTCCTTTTGGAGCTGCTTTTTATTTTCCTGGTATTTCTCAAAAAGAACATTTTTGCTTTTATCAGTTAAAACTTGCTTGACCACAACAGTTTGGAGTATTTTCATGCAGTGAACCTCCGATCACTTTTTGTCCATCTACGGCTATATTGATCCTGAAACTAAACGGCATACTCCTGTTTATTTAGGCAACTTCATTCGTTTTTCCGTTTAGCTTATTACATTGTGAAATTTAATCAAGTATAAAAAAAGAAGGGTTTCCCCTCCTTCTCTCTGATGGCCAGCTCGGCTATGGATATGCCTCCTCGAGGTAAACGGATCTTTGTTGTCGCATCGCTTGACAGTTGATCAGATTTATGAGGAGAACATCGCACCCGAGCCGGCTGGTTTATTCACTGATTTCTAAGAAAACTTTCTTCTGTTGTGTTGATCCTGCTGCATATACAACGGTTCGAATTGCCTTAGCAACGCGCCCCTGCTTTCCAATTACTTTACCCATGTCACTCTTGTTGACAGAAAGCTGGTAGGTCACGCGTTGACCTTCTTCATGAATATTCACTTGAACATCTTCCGGAAAATCAACTAGGGGCTTAACAATCGCTTCGATTAATTCTCTCATCGCATCAGCTATTACTTGCTATGTTTCGCATTATGGAATTTTTCCATGATGCCTTGCTTAGAGAAAAGGTTGCGAACAGTGTCAGATGGCTTTGCACCTGTTTGCATCCACTTAAGCGCCAATTCTTCGTTGATTTCAACCTGAGCCGGTTCTGCAACCGGGTTGTAAGTTCCGACTGTTTCGATGAAACGGCCGTCACGTGGAGAACGAGAATCAGCTACAACAATACGATAAAAAGGAGATTTTTTAGCTCCCATACGTTTTAAACGAATTTTTACTGCCATTTTAAATAAGCACCTCCGAATAGTTTTACACAAGATAGAATAATAACAAATAGTATATTGGTTGTAAAGTGTTTTTTCTTGTCAGGCTCATAAAAAGTACTAAAAAGGCTTAAACGGAAGCTTAAAACCGCCTTTTTTCTTGCCTTTTTGCTGCATGCCTGTCATTTGCTTCATCATTTTCTTCATTTCTTCGAATTGCTTGAGCAGACGGTTGACTTCTTGAATCGATGTCCCGCTTCCTTTTGCAATTCGCTTTCGCCGTCCGGCGTTGATCACATCAGGATGGATTTTTTCAGCCTTTGTCATCGACTGAATAATCGCTTCAACATGGGTGATCTGCTTTTCATCAATTTGCAGATTGTTTAAGCCTTTAATCTTGTTTGCTCCAGGCATCATTTTCAACAGTTCATCAAGCGGTCCCATATTGCGGACCTGACCAAGCTGTTCAAGAAAGTCATCGAGAGTAAAAGAGGCGGTGCGCATTTTTTCTTGAAGTTCTTTCGCCTTTTCCTCATCGACATTTGCCTGAGCCTTCTCGATTAAGGTGAGCATGTCTCCCATTCCGAGAATCCTTGATGCCATTCGTTCTGGATGGAACGTCTCAAGCGCATCAAGCTTTTCACCAAGACCGACGAATTTAATCGGTGTATCGGTTACGGATCGGATCGACAGTGCTGCTCCACCGCGGGTATCGCCATCGAGCTTGGTCAGAACAACTCCGGTTAATCCGAGCTGCTCGTTAAAGCTCTGTGCGACATTGACAGCATCCTGCCCCGTCATTGCATCGACAACAAGAAAAATTTCATCCGGATTTGAAAGCTCTTTGATTTGCTTCAGCTCGTCCATTAGCGTTTCATCGACATGCAGACGGCCTGCTGTATCAATCAAAACATAATCATGATGCTGTTCTTTTGCTTCAGCAATCGCCTGTCTGGCAATTTCGACAGGACTGACCTCGTCACCAAGCGAAAAGACCGGCATATTCAATTGCTTCCCGAGCGTTTCCAGCTGTTTAATGGCCGCCGGACGATACACATCAGCCGCGACGAGCAAAGGCTTTCTGTTGTACTTTTTCCGAAGCAGATTTGCTAATTTGCCTGAAGTCGTCGTTTTCCCGGCACCTTGCAGGCCAACCATCATAATCACAGTCGGCGGGCGGTTGGCTGCGGCGATTTTGCTTTCTTCGCCGCCCATTAAGGCAGTCAGCTCTTCTTTGACAATTTTGATAACCTGCTGGCCGGGAGTCAGGCTTTTCAGCACTTCCTGGCCGACCGCACGCTCACTGACTTTTTTGATAAATTCTTTGACTACCTTAAAGTTAACGTCCGCTTCCAGCAAGGCAAGGCGCACGTCACGCATCATTTCCTTAACATCCGCTTCGGAAACTTTTCCTTTGCTGCGGATTTTTTGCATCGTACTCTGCAGTCGGTCGGCCAATCCTTCAAATGCCATTGTTTGCCGCCTCCTAATCTAATTTCTCAAGCTCTGCAACCGCTTGTAAAAGGCGATCCTCCGGGTCACCCGAAGTGATCATTTCTTTTATGTTTGAAATGAGCTTGCTTCGCTCTTGAAATTTTTCAAATAATAACAGCTTTTCCTCATATTCTTCAAGCATTGCTTCTGTGCGTTTGATGTTGTCGTACACGGCCTGGCGGCTGACATCATACTCTTCGGCAATCTCTCCGAGGGAATAGTCTTCGAGATAATAAAGGGACATATAGCTGCTCTGCTTCGGGGTTAACAACGACTGGTAAAAATCGTACAAATAGTTCATACGCGTTGTTTTGTCCAGCATCACTCATCCCCCCTTGTTAAGTGAAAAGCCTTTACATAGATATTTTACACAGTTATGCCTTCTATGTCAAGAAAATATCTTTACAGATCATCCGGTCAGTATTTGTCAGTCTCGATAAAAAAACCGGATGAAACAGGTCCATCCGGGTTGTGCTTACTCTTCTTCATCAACGAGATCGGCAAAAAGTCCATACACGTATTTCTCGGCATCGAATTCCTGAAGGTCATCCATTTTCTCGCCAAGCCCGACAAATTTAACCGGGATCTGCAATTCATTTCGGATTGCCAGCACAATTCCGCCTTTCGCTGTTCCATCCAGTTTTGTCAGGACAATCCCGCTAACATTTGTCGCTTCTTTAAACGTTTTCGCCTGGACTAACGCGTTTTGCCCGGTTGTCGCATCGAGAACAAGGAGAACCTCGTGGGGAGCTCCGGGAATTTCCCTTTCAATGACACGCTTTACTTTTTCAAGCTCGTTCATTAGATTCACTTTATTCTGGAGGCGGCCGGCGGTATCGCAAAGAAGAATATCGGCTTTGCGTGCTCTGGCAGACTGGATAGCATCATACATGACCGCGGCGGGGTCGGAGCCGGGCGCTTGCTTAATAACATCGGCTCCAACCCGCTCTCCCCACACTTCCAGCTGTTCGATTGCCCCGGCCCGGAATGTATCCCCGGCGGCGAGGACGACATTTTTTCCTTCACCTTTGAATTTATGGGCCAATTTGCCGATTGTTGTCGTTTTCCCGACACCATTAACACCGACAAATAAAATGACAGTCAGTTGATCCTGCTGAAGGTTTACATGCGAGGAGCCAGCATCACCGCCATCATAAATTTCAACGAGCTTTTCAGAAATGACGGCTTGAACGTCACGGGGGTCGTGGATATTGCGGCGCTTCACTTCCATTTTCAGTTCATCTACCAGCTCCATCACCGTTTCAAAACCAACATCGGCCTGGATCAATATTTCCTCCAGCTCTTCAAAAAAATCCTCATCGACTTTACGGTAGCGGGCGACAAGATCATTCACTTTCCCGCTGAAATTATCACGTGTTTTACTGAGCCCGTCCTTGAATTTTCCCGTTACGCTGTCCGTTTGTTTCGTGATCGATTCCTTTAGTTTTTTAAAGAAGCTCATCATCCTACTCCTTTACGATTATATTATTTCTTTAGATTCCTCAAGGCGTACGGAAACAAGCTTTGATACTCCTGATTCCTGCATTGTTACGCCATAAAGGACATCGGCCTCTTCCATCGTACCCTTTCTATGGGTAATGACGATAAATTGGGTTCCCGAGCTGTATCGTTTTAAATACTGGCTGAATCTGAAGACGTTGGCCTCATCAAGCGCTGCTTCAACCTCATCTAAAATACAGAAAGGAACAGGACGGACCTTTAAAATCGAAAACAGCAGGGCAATCGCAGTCAAAGCCCGTTCCCCGCCGGATAATAGGCCGAGATTTTGCAGTTTTTTTCCGGGAGGCTGAGCAACGATGTCAACGCCTGTGTTCAGCAAGTCGTCTGGATCTGTCAGGCGAAGATCGGCTCGTCCACCGCCGAATAAGGCCTGGAACACACCCTCAAAATGAGAACGGATTGCGTAGAAAGTCTGCTCAAACCGTTTCTTCATTTCATCGTCCATCTCGTCAATTACCTGAAACAGTGTATCCTTTGCTTCTTGAAGATCATTCTTTTGTTCGAGCAGGAACTCATATCGTTCCGAAACCCGTTCATACTCCTCGATCGCACCCAGATTCACTGTGCCGAGTTCTTCGATGGCAAGCTTGATCAGCTTTACTTTTTTCCGGGCTTCATCAGGAGGAATTGAAAGCGAGAACTGTTCTTTTGCTCCTTCGAACGATAGCAAATACTCTTCACGAAGAACCCTCAGCCTGTTTTCAAGCTCGACATCAAGGCGAGTTAGTTTTACTTCCTCATCTTTAAGAACGGTGATGAGCCCTTTATGCTGGCGTTTTAACTCCTTCACTTCCCGCTCTGCATCATCGAGATTGTGATGCATTTTTAACCGTTCATCCCTTCTCGATGAAATCAGTTTGATCGTTTCATTTTTATCATTCAGCTTTCGTTTGGCTGCATCTTCCAGTTGCTGCTCTCCGGAATAATTATCGGTCATCTCCGAGGAAAGCAATTGTAAATCCTCCTGATGGGCCGTTCGCCGCTGTTCATGCTCATTCAGTTCGCCCGTCATTCGTTCAAGCTGCTCAAGCCGTGAGTGCAGCTGCTCCTTCTTCGCAGCAAGCGTGACCTTCAGTTCACTTATTTCTCCAGAAAGCGTCTCCTTTGAGGTCATCGCACTCGTTTTCTGCTCTGTCAGCTGGGCAATTTCTGTATCGAGAGCTGAAATCCGCTCCCCTGAAGAATCAAGCAAGGCATAAAGCTCATCTTTCCTGGCGGTAAGCCTGGCCTGCTCATCGGCAAACTGGAGCATATCCATATCGTATAGGGCCAACCGTTCGTTAACATTTTTTTCTTCCAGTTCCACTTCGCGGAGATTCCCCTTTAATGACTGTTCTTTCATCCGCAGTTCTTCTCCGGTTTTTCGCGACTGTTCGAGACTGGCTTCCTTCTCCTGTATAGTTGCCTTGATTTTTTTTACTTTATCTTCAAGCTCGGCTGTTTTGCTCTCCATGTCAGCCAGCTTTTCTTTAAGGTTTTCGAGTTCGCCTTTTCGGCTCAACAGCGAAGACGTTTTTTGCTTCACAGCGCCACCGGTCATCGAGCCTCCCGGATTGACTATATCCCCTTCAAGCGTCACCAGCCTGCAGCGGTATTGCAGCAGTCTGGCCATTTCGTTTGCCCCTGTTAGATCTCTGGAAACAACCGTATTGCCAAGCAAATTTGCAACAGCGGCCGCGAATTTGCCATCAAAGCCGACAAGGCTCTCGGCGGTGCCGATAAAGGATGAGTGCTGCCGTACTGACTGCAGCTGTGCCGGCGCCAAAGATTTCCCTTTCATTACACTTAGCGGAAGAAAGGTTGCCCGCCCAAATGCATTCTGCTTTAAATACTGGATTGCGGTTCTTGCGTTCTGTTCGTTATCAACAACAATATGCTGCATCGCGCCGCCAAGAGCAGTTTCAACTGCTACCTGGAATTCCTGCGGAACCTGGATAAGCTCGGCAACCGCCCCTTCGATACCTTGCAGCTTTGAATTGCGGGCTTTTAATACTTCTTTGACTCCCTGGAAAAAGCCTGAATAGTCATCTTCCATTTCCTCAAGCATTTCTTTTCGCGATTTCGCCTGCTGTAAAAATTGGTATGCTTGATAGAGCGTTTTTTCTTGTTTCTGATAATTTGCTTTTAAGGTTTCCAGATTTCTCTGATCTTCCATAAACGTATGGACTTGTTTTTCAAGCTGGGATTTTGTTGAAAGCAGCTTGGCTTCAATCCCGGCCTTTTTTTCTTCAATCGCCTGACGGTCCGCCAAAAACTTTCCATTCTCCCCATCAAGCTTTGAGTTTCTCGCCTGGTGTTGCTCAAGCTGCTGGTCAATATAGCTGATTTCATTTTTCGCGCTTGCCTGTTCATTGAGCCTCTCAATGTAATCACTTTTCAACGATTCTATCTTTTCTTCAATATTTTCGCTGAACAAGCTGATATGCTGCTGTTTTTCACTGAGCCGTTCCTCAAGGTGGGCCGCTTCGCTCTGAAGTTTCAAAGCTTCGCTTTCATGGACGGCTTTTTCCTCTTTGAGAACGGCTATTTTTTTTGACAAGTCCGCAAGGTTTTGTTGAATCTGCTCTTTATTTTGCGAGGCATTTTTCTTTCTTTCCTTTAAAACCTCTTTACGGCCCTCCAATTTCTCAAGCTCTTCACTTGCATGCAGAAGCACATTTTGCAAATCATTGATTGATTCATCAAGCGCTGCAATCCGATCGCGCGATTCTTCGATTTTGGCTTCTTTCAATTGCAGCTCTGCAGATAATTTTCCTTCATCATTTTGATGTTGTTCGAGCTGTTTCGAGAGCTGGTCCCATTTCTGGTGAAGATCCTCTATTTCATGCACAGTCAGAGCAACTTCGATTTTTTCAAGCTCTTCTTTTTGCTCCAGATAATCTTTCGCAATTGAAGCCTGTATTTTAAGTGGTTCCACCTGGCCTTCAAGCTCATGCAAAATATCGTTGACACGATTCAGGTTTTCCCGTGTCTCAAACAGCTTGGCCTCCGCTTTTTTCTTTCTTGATTTATATTTTAGAACGCCGGCGGCTTCTTCAAAGATCGTTCTTCGCTCCTCCGCCTTGCTGTTCAAAATTTCCTCTACTTTTCCCTGGCTGATGATTGAGAACGCTTCACGTCCAAGTCCGGAATCCATAAAAAGATCGACGATATCCTTTAACCGGCATTGCTGCTTATTAATCAGAAATTCACTTTCTCCTGAACGGAACACGCGTCTTGTCACGCTTACCTCATTATAATCAATCGGTAAAGCTTGATCCTCATTATCGAGTGTTAACGTGACTTCGGCAAAATTGAGCGCCTTTCTTGAATCGCTTCCGGCAAAGATAATATCCTCCATTTTTGTGCCGCGAAGGGACTTTGCTGACTGTTCACCGAGCACCCAGCGAATGGAATCCGTAATATTGCTTTTGCCGCTGCCGTTCGGGCCGACAACAGCGGTTACACCCGGAACAAAATCAACGCCAATCCGTTCAGCGAACGATTTAAAACCAACAACATCGAGTCGCTTTAAATACACTTTATGTCCCCCTCATCATGCTAGTCTTTATCCATTTCATGTGCGTCCTGAAGATGGGTTTTTAATTTTTCAAGAGCCATTTGCGCAGCGTGCTGCTCGGCTTCCTTTTTGGAACGGCCGTTTCCAGTACCCAGTTCTGTGCCGTTCAGGGACACTCTCGAAACAAATTCCCGATTATGAGCAGGCCCTTTTTCCAGCATAATTTTATATTCTACCGTACCAGCGCCATCCCGCTGGACCAGTTCCTGTAACTGGCTTTTATAATCCATCACATGAGAAAAAGCACCTGCACTGATTTTCGGAAAAATGACTTGTTCCAAAAATCCGGTAACCGTTTCAATGTCCTGATCCAAATACAATGCCCCTATAAACGCTTCAAAAACATCGGCAAGCAGTGCCGGCCTAGCTCTTCCGCCCGTCATCTCCTCACCCTTGCCGAGTAAGATAAGTTCCCCAAAGGAAAGCTCATTGGCAAACGAGACGAGTGACGGTTCACAGACTACAGCTGCACGAAGCTTTGTTAATTCGCCTTCACTCATCATCGGGTATTTTTTAAAGAGGTATTTGGATACAGTCAACTCGAGTACCGCATCGCCTAAAAACTCCAGCCTTTCATTGTCTTCATAAGGCCGCCTGCGATGCTCATTCACATATGATGAATGGGTAAATGCCTGTTTTAGCAGCTTTTCATCTTTAAATTGAATGCCAATTTTGTTCTGAAAATCTTTAAATTGTTTTTCCTTTGCGCGAAGTGCTTTTTTTTCTTTGTCTCTTCCGTTATTGCGCATAAAAATTCCACCTTGCTCGTAATTTACATCATTTCAAGTTTACAAAAAAAACGCAGAAAAGGGAATTCGCTCCCGAAAATTTTAATTTCCGTACTGGACTGGCTTGTTCCTATTGAAGAAAGCTCCGTAAAAACGGAGCTTTCAATTTAGACGTAGCGGTTACTGACTGTTTTTTATGTAATTAACAGCGTCGCCGACTGTTGCAATTTTTTCAGCATCATCGTCAGAAATTTCCATATCAAACTCGTCTTCCAGTTCCATCACAAGTTCAACAACATCAAGGGAATCAGCGCCTAAATCATCCTTGAAGGAAGCTTCAAGAGTAATTTGGTTTTCATCTACTCCCAAACGGTCAACGATGATCTTGGTTACACGTTCTAGTACATCTGCCATGCTTATTCACCTCCCCTCGGGGACATTATAGTGTATTTTGAAAAGTTAATAAAGGCTTGTCATTGATTTTTAATAGAACGCGGACTTGCCGTTACATGACCATTCCACCGTCAACATGAAGTGTTTGCCCTGTCATGTACCCGCAGTCATCGGAAGCGAGGAATGCGGCAACACGGGCGATATCACCCGGTTCTCCCAGACGCGCAAGCGGAATTTGTTTTAACATTTCTGCTTTTACCTCCTCTGAGAGCTTGTCTGTCATATCGGTCGAGATAAAACCGGGTGCTACGGCGTTGACGAGGATTCCTCGTGAAGCGAGCTCCTTGGCCGTCGTTTTGGTAAGGCCGATTACCCCGGCTTTCGCCGCAACATAGTTGGCCTGTCCGGCATTTCCGCTTACACCGACAATCGAGGAGATGTTAATAATCCGGCCGCTGCGCTGCTTCATCATCTGCCGCGTCACCGCTTTTGTGCAAAGGAACACGCCTTTTAAATTCGTATTAATAACGTCATCCCATTCTTCTTCCTTCATTCTCATTAAAAGATTGTCTCTGGTAATGCCGGCGTTATTGACGAGAATATCGAGTTTCCCAAACTTTTCAAACGTTTCCTTGACCATAGCCGCCACTGAATCGGAATTGGCGACATCGGCCTGGACAGCAAATGCTTCCCGGCCAAGAGCACGAATTTCATCAACAACCTCGTTTGCTCTTGCCTCACTTCCGGAATAGTTGACAGCAACCGAAGCTCCCTGCCTCGCTAATTCCAAAGCAATTTCCCGGCCAATTCCTCTTGATGCGCCGGTGACGAGCGCTGCTTTTCCTTCCAGTTTCATCGCTTTTCCCCCTCTAAGGCTTCCGCTGCCGCTTTACACGAATCTTCGTCAGCTACAGAAAATATTTGTGCACTTCGATCGATCTTTTTTACGAGGCCTGATAACACCCGGCCAGGACCGACTTCAATGAAGGTATCAACGCCGAGCTCAACCATTTTTTTAATTGAATCTTCCCATAGTACCGGTGCATATAGCTGTTCGACAAGTTTATCCTTGATTTCCTCAGCTGATACGATCGGTTCAGCCGTTACATTGGCGATAACCGGTATATTAGGATTATTTACAATCATTCCATCGATCACGGCTTTTAGCTGCTCGGCCGCAGGTTTCATTAAAACTGAATGGAACGGACCGCTCACTTCGAGCTGAATCGCCCGTTTTGCGCCAGCCTCCCGCGCTGCCTCCGACGCCAGCTCAACACCTGTCTTCGAACCGGAAATGACAATCTGTCCCGGGCAATTTAAGTTGGCAAGCTGAACCGGATGTCCAGTAGCGGTAATTCGATCTGTTATAGCAGCCAATACTTCCCTCTCAAGGCCGAGAATCGCTGCCATTGATCCTTCTCCATTTGGAACGGCTGCTTCCATAAATTCGCCTCGTTTTCGGACAGCGTAGACCGCCTCTTCAAAACGGAACGCTCCTGCTGCCACAAGTGCCGTGTATTCACCAAGGCTATGACCGGCGACAAAATCTGCGGCAATGCCGAACTGCTTGAAATACTCGAGCGCTGCGATACTTGCTGTTAACAGGGCTGGTTGCGCATTATACGTTAACGTCAGCTCTTCCTGGGGGCCTTCAAATATTAACTTTGATAGTTTAGAATTTAAGGCCTTATCTGCCTGATCAAAAACACTTTGGACAGCTGCACTCCCATCCGCTAGCGATTTACCCATGCCTACAGTTTGAGAACCCTGACCGGGAAACAAGAAAGCAATTTTTCCCACTTTACAATCTCCTTTCTAATTCATATTCATATTAGTGATCATTTTTTGATGATCCAGATAAAACTGATTCTCCGATCGTTTTCTTAATTGTTCCGGAAACATCTTTTTCAATCATTTCACGGGCCTGGCGGATCGCATGAAAAACAGCGTTCTCATCTGAAGAACCATGCGCTTTTATAACAGGTGCCTTTAAGCCGAACAAACCTGCTCCGCCATACTCGGAATAGTCCATTTTATTCTTTAATTGTACAAGGTCCGGCTTAAGGACTGCGGCCGCCAATTTGCTTTTTAAGCTGCCTGTCAATGCGGTTTTCAGCATTTTAAAGACAGACGAGGCAGTTCCTTCAATCGTTTTTAAAACCATATTTCCTGTGAAGCCGTCTGTAACTACGACATCGGCGGCACCGTCCAGCAAATCGCGTGCTTCTACGTTCCCGACAAAATTCAAATTTGCCGCGCTGATCAGCTCGAAAGCCTTTTTAGCCAGCTCATTTCCTTTCTTTTCTTCCGTTCCAATATTAAGAAGGCCAATTCTCGGGTTTTTAACTCCTCTAACCTTTTCCCAATAGACTGAACCAATGATTGCATATTGCAGCAAGTGTTCCGGCTTCGCATCAACATTGGCACCGACATCGAGCAGTAGAAAGCCTTCACCGCCGATCGTCGGAAGCGTAGGGGACAGTGCCGGCCGTTCAATGCCGTCGATGCGGCCAACGACAAACAAGCCGGCTGCCATCAGTGCTCCGGTGTTTCCGGCTGAAATACAGCCGTCAGCAGCACCGTCAGCAACCTGCTGTGCAGCGAGAACCATCGACGCATTTTTTTTGCGTCGTACAGCTTTAACCGGTTCATCTGTTCCGAGAATAACTTCTTCTGTGTGAATAATCTGAATTCGTTCGTTGTTTGTCAAATAATGATTGATTTGCTTTTCATCACCGACAAGCGTTATATGTATATCCTGGTAAGCTTCAATGGCCTTCATTGCACCGAGGACGATTTCCTTTGGCGCATGGTCGCCACCCATTGCATCTATCGCTATTTTCATTGTGCTCATTCCTTGTGTTATTTTTTTGAACGGTACATTTCAAACTCACCTTGAAAGACGAGCTCGCTATTAACGTAACTGTTCACTTCAACGAGCGTTCTTGCATTTTCAGGATCAATATTCGTGACCCGCGCTTTCGCGATCACGCGTTCTTTCACTTTTACGGGCCTTGTAAACTGGATAGCTGCTTTCGCTGTCAGCGCCAGTTCATCATTGATGACAGCGACCGCCAGCGAGTTGGCCTGGGCGAATAGATGATGTCCTCTGGCAATTTGATTTCGCACAAAAACATGTTCTGCTTTCACATCAAAGATCGAAATCGCACTGCTGTCCAATTCTATATCAATGATTTCCCCAATTACTTCTTCAATCGGCAATGCTCTTACTTCATCCTCAAATGTTTTTTCGGCAACGCTTTTAATCCGCTCCCTTAATTCCGGTATCGACAACTCCAACCGGTCGAGACGGATCGTTTGGACACTTACAGAAAAATCCTCTGCGAGATCTTCATCAGTAATAAACGGATTTTCTTTGATCGTTTCCACCAGCAGCTGCTGCCGTTCTCGTTTGCTTCTTTTCATTTTTTTACACCGTCCGAGATATTAAGACTAGGTACTAATAGTAGTATATAATCAAAAAAAGCAGATTGCAAGAATCTTAATAACCGATTCTTGATCTGCTTTAAGCCGATACCATGTAACGCTGCGAGTCGCATCAATCAAGCTTTTCACCGGAAAGAGCGCCGGATCTTTCCAAAAATTCGCGCAGGAAGCGATATTCATCTGAATTCCAAAACACGTCCGCTTGAATCATCACAGCTGCATCGCTGCGCGCTGTTTCAAGCGCCCTGTAATCGTGGACCATATCGGCTACTTTGAACTCGGGAAGTCCGCTTTGTTTTTTGCCGAAAAAATCACCCGGGCCACGCAGTTCGAGATCTTTTTCACTTAGCACAAAGCCATCGTTTGTTTCAGCCATGATCCGCATTCTTTCCTTGCCTATTTCAGTTTTTGGATTTGCAAGCAGGATGCAGTATGACTGTTCAGATCCCCTGCCGACGCGGCCGCGCAGCTGGTGAAGCTGGGACAGCCCAAACCGTTCAGCGTCATAGATGACCATCACAGTCGCATTCGGCACATTGACCCCGACTTCGACGACCGTTGTTGAGACAAGCACTTGAATTTCGTTCGTGCTGAACGCTTTCATCACTGCTTCTTTCTCATCAAAGCTTAAGCGGCCGTGCATCAGGCCGACTTTATAACGATTCTGGAAATAGTGGGTAAGGGTGCTGTGTACATCAATGGCGTTTTGGACGTCGAGCTTATCCGATTCCTCGATTAACGGACATATCACATAAGCTTGTCTTCCTTGAACAAGCTCCTTTTCCATAAAACCGAGAATCCTGTCAAGCATCTCGTGCTTCGCCCAATATGTTTCAATCTCTTTTCTGCCAGCCGGCATTTCATCGATGACGGAAACGTCCATTTCTCCGAAGGCTGTAATCGCAAGTGTCCTGGGAATCGGGGTCGCTGTCATAAATAAAACATCGGGACTTTGCCCTTTTTCACGAAGAATTCGTCTCTGCTCAACTCCAAAGCGATGCTGCTCGTCAGTGATAACGAAACCGAGCTTCGAGAATTGTACTTCTTCCTGGATAAGGGCATGCGTACCGATCAGCACGTCCACTTCACCAGATTGCAAATCTTCAAGCATTGCTTTTCTCCGTTTGCCTTTTACCGAGCTTGTCAGCAATTCACAGCGAACGCCAAACGGGCTCAACAGGGCATTTAGTGATTCAGCATGCTGTTCAGCCAGTATTTCAGTTGGCACCATTAAAGCGCCCTGGAATCCAGCAGTAACAGTCGCATAGAGCCCGATTGCCGCAACAACGGTTTTCCCCGAGCCAACATCCCCCTGCAAAAGCCGGTTCATTCGATAAGACGATTTCATATCGGCGAGTATTTCATTGATGACACGCTTCTGAGCATCTGTAAGCGGAAAAGGAAGCGCTAATATAAATGCCTTTACCTTTTTTAAATTGTATTTCTGGCTGAAACCGGCCGAATTCTCACGTTCAAATTTGCGAAGTGCCTGTATTCTAATTTGAAAAAATAAAAATTCTTCATAAACAAATCTCCGCCTTGCCTGTTTTACATCCTCGCCTGACATAGGGAAATGCATCAATCTGAGAGCATCACGGCGGTTTAAGAGTTTATATTTTTTTATGATTGAAGCAGGCATTGTTTCTTCAATTTCATGGCTATATTGAGTAAACGCGAGGTTAATATACTTTCGAATCCCCTTGACGGTTATTTTTCCTCTCACCGCATAAACAGGTTCAAATTCCTTCGTTTTTGAATATTCGCCTGACTGCATTTCGTTGCCTGTGATCGTTTGCCTGTGCTGGTCCCATTTTCCGGTTACCGTTATTGTTTCGTTTATTGCCAGTTTGTTTTTTAAATAGGGCTGGTTAAAAAACACGACTTGAATTAAATAGCGGCCAACGAGCAGGCGAACCGTCAGGCGTGACTTTTTTCTTGCATAATAGATTAAGGAAGGCTCACTGTGGACCTTCCCCTCAACCGTAACTCTCTCATCGTGTTTCACTTCTGCCAGATCCTTAAGCCAGTAATCTTCAAACCGGTACGGAAAATGCTCCAATAAGTCCCCGACAGTGAACAGACTCATTTCTGCGAGTGCTTCTGCGGTTTCAGCGCCAATACCTTTGATTATCGTAACAGGTTGATTCAGCGATCCATTCACTTTGACTTGAGCGGAATTCCGAAGATCTTCGCTTCAAGCTCACGGCCTGTCGGAGTTGCCGCCAACCCTCCCTGTGCAGTTTCTCGTAAAGCGACGGGCATTGTTTGGCCGATTTTGTACATGGCATCGATTACTTCGTCACAAGGAATACGACTTGTAATTCCGGCCAGTGCCATATCCGCCGCCACCATCGCATTGGCTGCCCCCATGGCATTTCTTTTCACGCACGGTACCTCAACAAGGCCGGCGACAGGATCACATACTAAACCAAGCATGTTTTTCAAGGTGATCGCCATTGCTTGAGCCGATTGCTCGGGGGTGCCTCCAGCCATTTCGACAATTGCAGCCGCCGCCATGCCTGACGCTGAACCGACTTCAGCCTGGCAGCCGCCTGCAGCTCCTGAAATACTTGCATTGTTGGCGACAACAAACCCGAAAGCACCTGCTGTAAACAGAAATGACACCATTTGCTCCCGCGTTGGATTAAGCTTATTTTTAACCGCGAACAGGGTTCCCGGAACCACTCCCGCAGATCCTGCTGTCGGGGTGGCACAGATCGTCCCCATCGCTGCATTCACTTCATTGGTGGCCACCGCTTTGCTGACGGCATCCAAAATCGTTTCTCCCGAGAGAAAATTGCCTTTTTCGATATATTTCTGCAAAAGGACAGCATCTCCGCCAGTTAAACCTGAATGGGAATGAACACCGTTTAATCCTCTTTCAACGGCCTCCTCCATCACGGTGAGATTTTTATCCATTAAATTGATGACTTGATCCCTCGTCCGGCCAGTCACTTCCATTTCCTGCTCAATCATAATCTCGGATATTTTTTTATTTTGGCTGTCGGCCAATTCAATTAATTCCGCTACATTCCTGAACAACGTGTAGCCCCCTTTCCTGCGTATATGAAAGCGTTATCATATAAATCTCGTGTTATTCTATTATTTTCGTAACCTTTATAATATCCGGCAGCTTTTCAAGCTCCTGAACGATAGACTCGTCAATATTTTGGTCGACTTCAATCGTCATTAAAGCAAGCTTGCCTTTTTCCTTCCGTGACACTTCCATATGCCCAATATTCAGTTTATACTTTGCGAGCGTATTCGAAACGTTCGCAATCGCCCCAAACCTGTCATTGTGGACGACGAGAATTGCCGGTTGATGGCCGGAAAGCTTCAGTTCAAATCCATTCAATTCAATGATTTCAATCTTCCCTCCGCCAATTGAGATGCCGACCAGTTCCAGTTCACCTTCTTCGTCCCCAATTGAAATTCTGGCTGTATTCGGATGGTCTGTGACCGCATCCTCTTCAACAAACTCTACCTTTATACCGCTTTTTTTGGCAATCTTAATCGAGTCAATAATCCGTTCATCAAACGTATCGAAGTCAAGTATACCTCCGACGATCGCCACATCGGTTCCATGACCTTTATATGTTTTAGCAAAGGAGCCATATAAAGAAATATTCGCCCATTTCGGTTCGCGGCCAAACAAGCTTCTGGCTACTTTGCCAATTCTGGCAGCACCGGCTGTATGGGAGCTCGACGGGCCAATCATAATTGGACCGATAATATCAAAAACACTTCTATATTTCATGACAGCTTTCCTCCCCCGAATAAAGTTTTTTTTGCCTTTTGGCTCCTGTTCGGAGCGGAGCAACTATATGATACTTTTAGTTCCATCGTTCGTTATACAACAAGAAATAGAAGGGGGGACCCTTCTATTTCTGCTATGAAATGATGCAATTCGCTGTCAGCGCGCACTACGTCCGCGTCTCCACAGAAATAGCAGCTTTACTCGATGGCAAAGATAAACGCGTACAGCGGCTGTTCGCCGTTATGCACTTCAACTTCTATATCATCGTATGTTTCCTCAATAAAAGAGACAAGTGTTTTGACATCATCTTCTGATGCATCTTCCCCTTTTAAAATCGTAAGGATCTCCGTATCTTCATTGATTAGGTTCGTCAACAGTTCTTTTGCTGACTTGATTTTATCCTGATCCTTGACAACGATTTTCCCTTCGGCAATTCCCATGAAATCGCCTTTCGCAATCGTTAGTCCGTCGATGGACGTATCGCGGACAGCATAAGTAATTTGCCCGGTTTTAACAGCGCCGAGAGCCTCTGACATTGCTTGCTGATTTTCAGACAAGTCCGCACCCGGGTTGAAAGCAAGCAGTGCCGACATTCCCTGAGGAACCGTTTTTGAAGCGATCACGATTACTTCTTCATCAGATACATCTGCAGCCTGCTCGGCAGCCATGATGATATTTTTATTATTTGGAAGGATAATAACTTTTTTCGCGTTTACTTCCTTGACTGCTTTTACAATATCCTCTGTGCTTGGGTTCATTGTTTGGCCGCCTTCAATAACGGCATGGGCGCCAATGCTTCGGAACAATTCGGCGATCCCCTTACCCATTGAAACGGTAACAATTCCGTACTCCCGTTTTTCTTTTGGCGTTGATGCCTGTTCAGAAGCAAGCGGCTTCAGGTTTGTTTCGAGCAGATTGGAATGCTGTTGCCGCATGTTTTCTACTTTCATGTTTATTAAGCTGCCATATTTCTGCCCGTAGCTCAAAACATCTCCCGGCCGTTCGGAGTGTATATGCACTTTGACAAGCTCCTCGTCGGCAATCACAAGCAGTGAGTCTCCGTACTGGCTCAAGTCCTGGCGGAAAGTATCCTCGGAAAATGGTGATTTTTTAAGCTTCCCCGCTTCAAATTTAACCATAAATTCCGTACAATAGCCAAATTTAATATCTTCAGTATTAATATGGCTGTGAACGTTTTTATGATGCTCAGCGCTAACAAGGTCACCCATGTTCGGAAGGGATGGGGAATCTGAAAGTTTTTCACCTTTAAGCTCGGCAAGAAAGCCTTCGTATACGAGAACAAGCCCCTGTCCGCCGCTATCGACGACGCCGACTTCTTTCAAAACAGGCAAAAGGTCCGGTGTCCGCTTAAGGGAAGCCTTCGCTTCTTTCAGCACTGCTTCCATGACTGCAACCAAGTCAGTTTCTTTTTTGGCGGCTTGTACCGCTTTCCTGGCCGAGTCTTTCGCCACGGTTAAAATGGTTCCTTCAACAGGCTTCATCACTGCTTTATAGGCCGTTTCAACGCCGGATTCCAACGCAAAGGCAAATTCCGCTGTCGTAACAGATGGTTTTTGCTCAATATGCTTCGAAAATCCGCGGAACAACTGTGACAGAATAACTCCTGAATTACCCCGCGCTCCCATCAACAGACCCTTTGATAAAGCTATCCCCACTTTACCGATATGCTGCTGCACGTTATTTTTAACTTCCTTTGCTCCAGAAGTCATCGATAGGTTCATGTTCGTCCCTGTATCACCATCCGGAACTGGAAAAACGTTCAACGCATCGACCATTTTCGCATTAGCAGACAAATGGTTGGCTCCCTGGATCACCATTTCCGCGAAGCGTATTCCGTCTAAAACTTTAATTGCCACAAATCTTTCCTCCTCACTAAGTGTTCGTAAGTGAACCGTTGTACGAACTTGTTCACAAGTGAATGTTTTGACGAACAAAGTATACGTAAAACAGAACCCTCTTACGAACTTAAGGGTTCGTTACACGAACGCCCTGAACGTAAATATTTACCGAGTCAACGGCAAGCCCAACAGTTTTATCAAGCGTATATTGAACCTTTGATTGAACGTTGTGAGCAACCTCGGAAATTTTCGTTCCATAACTTACTATAATATACATGTCAATATGTACTTCATCGTTTTCCTGGCGGACGACTACACCGCGGGTGAAATTTTCTTTTCGCAAAATTTCTGTCAGGCCATCTTTAATTTGGCTTTTAGACGCCATCCCGACAATCCCGTAGCAGTCAACAGCTGCTCCACCGGAAATAGTAGCAATGACTTCATTTGAAATGTCAATTTGCCCGTACTGTGTTTTAAGTTCGATGGACATGAAACGTTCCCCCTTTGGAAATTGCTCCTTGGCTAAAGACATTTTACTATAACAGCTACAAATTTGAAAGCTATTCTTCGCCAGTCTTATTATTGAGCATGCGCCACAGTCCTATGTCAAGCAAATTTTCTTGAAAGCTCTGATCGCAGCTATTGCATTAAAGGCGGTTGTATGATAAATTATTAAGGTATCTTTTGATGTAAGAACTAATGTTAATCGTAAAGCGAAGAAAAAATAGTTTCTGTTTTGGTAGTTAGGAGGGAAATATATGCCACGCAAATGTGTGATCACTGGTAAATCAACTCGTTCAGGGAATGCTCGTTCCCATGCGATGAACGCTAACAAACGTACTTGGGGTGCCAACCTTCAAAAAGTTCGCATTCTTGTAGACGGAAAACCTAAACGTGTTTGGGTTTCTGCGAGAGCGCTCAAATCCGGTAAAGTAGAACGCGTATAATAAGACACCCCATGAGGGTGTCTTTTCTTTTTCCAGATGAAAAATTGAGATGCGTTTGCGATAGTTATGAGAAAATTGGATATTCCACGCAAAATAAGAGCACCCATTTGCGCGGGTGCTCAGGCGGCTTTTTTCAGAAAGGTTGTCTGTCCGGGAAGGCATATGTTATGCATCCAGCTATATATTATTCTATCAGCCTTTTTTAAAGGCCCCTAACATCGCACGGACAAGACCACCCAACACCTTTGGCAGTTTAATCGTATAAAATCTCATCATGTCCCTCCTCACCATCTCACGCGTGTATCTCTCGTTTTATTCGTTCCTTTCATCATATTCAAAAAGAACGATTTTGTACTTTCTTAATTAATTTGCTCAAGGCTTTAATCACAACTTCTTATCACCATTATTATGCCTTCATGAAAGGAAAAAGTACCACGATCATCAATAAGTTCATTACTAATACATAGTGTTGAGCCGAGTGGAATATGACAGTTTGTTAACGGATATTTGAATCCTGTAAGGGTAAGGCCTTCGACGGACAGCGTTATCGGGACGAATGATACATACTTTCTGTCCGGCGTTTTTTTTATTTCGTATGTCCCTTCACTTTTTATGTAAATGTTGTTCTGGCAATCGATCAATTCGAGATCGATATTCTTTTTGTTCAGAATCGGCTTAAGCAGGAGCTGGATATTCGCAAATAAATGGTCAAGCCGGCCGCCTGTCGCTCCAAATATATTTATTTTTTGCGGATTTTGCCTTATTGCCCATTCTACTGCCAGTTCCATATCTGTCTCGTTTTTCTCGGGCTTAAACTTCTGCAGTTCATCGACATGCTGTTCGATAAAAAGCATTTCCTCTCCATTAACAGAATCAAAGTCACCAACAGCAATCTCCGGCTCAATCCCTTTTGAAAGGAGCGTATATACTCCCCTGTCTACGCCGAGCCACTTTACATTTTCTTTCATATATTCCGTTAAATCCGGCAAAAGCTCTTCAGGTCCACCCGCTAAAATATTAATAATCATTCAATCACCTGTTTTCGTATGCTTTTATTCTAAAAAAATAGCTAAAAAAGCCAGCCTTTTTTCAGCTGACTTCTTTACCGATTTTGTTCCCTTCTTAACATAGAGATTGCTTTTCCCCTGTCCGGCGCGTTATAAATAGCAGAACCTGCGACAAGGACCGTTGCGCCTGCCTCAATACATTGTTTCGCCGTTTCTTCATTGACACCGCCGTCAACTTCGATTTCAATTGCGAGACCCATTGTTTCGATCATTTCCTTCAGTTTTTTGATTTTCGGCAACACAGCCGGAATAAATTTTTGCCCGCCAAAGCCAGGATTTACCGACATTAATAACACGATATCAACATCGGCAAGAACCTCTTGAATTGATTCAACAGCTGTGGCCGGATTTAAGACAACCCCGGCCTTCACACCAAAGGATTTAATATAATGGATCGTCCGGTGAAGATGGCGGCAAGCCTCGACATGAACGGTTAAATAATCGGCGCCCGCTGTCGCAAATGCTTCAATAAAATGATCAGGATTTTCAATCATTAAATGAACGTCAAGCGGGAGCTTTGTGACCGGGCGAATCGCATCAACAATCAACGGCCCGATCGTAATGTTTGGCACAAAATGGCCATCCATGACATCGACATGAATATAGTCCGCTCCACCAAGTTCTACATCCTTTATTTCTTCCCCAAGCTTTGAAAAATCAGCTGACAAAATAGAGGGTGCAATTTTGACCATCATTAATACCTCGGCTTTCTATCTTTGATTTCCTGCAGAAAATCCTGATAATGCTGATAGCGATAAGCGGGGATTTCCCCGTTTTCAACCGCTGCTTTAACAGCGCATTTTGGTTCTTTCGAATGAAGGCAGCCCCTGAATTTGCATTCTTCACTCTTTATATTGATTTCAGGAAAGCAATAATTGAGATCTTCAGCATCAATATCGGTAAATTCCAGTGAGCTGAAGCCGGGAGTATCTGCAACAAGTCCGTCCGCAACGTCAATCAGCTCGACATGGCGGGTTGTATGCTTTCCACGGCCGAGATGCGCAGAAATATCACTTGTTTTCAAGTGAAGATCGGGACGAAGCGCATTAAGCAAAGAAGATTTGCCGACGCCGGATTGGCCTGCAAACACAGAAATAATTCGCTGCAAATGAGGTAATAGTTCGTGAATTCCATCCTCAGTCTCCGTTGAAGTCAGCAACACATCATAGCCTGCATCTCGGTAATGATCGGCATAGCGATTGATTTCAGCGCGATCCGCTTCAGTCGTTAAATCCATTTTTGTAATACATATAAGCGGCTTGATATGGTTAAACTCAACAAGGACAAGAAAACGGTCGAGCAGGGCGGTGCTGAAATCAGGCTCGACTGCTGAAAAGACGAGAATCGCTTGGTCAACATTCGCAATCGGTGGGCGGACAAGTTCATTTTTCCGCTCGCCGATTTCCAAAATATAACCGTCTGTTTCGTTTTCAATTTGAAAAACAACATTATCCCCGACAAGAGGCGTAACCTTGTTTTTGCGGAATACACCTCTGCCCCTGCATTGGAAGATTTGATCATCGCTCAAAACATAATAAAAACCGCTCAGCGCTTTTATAATTTTGCCTTCAGGCATAGCAGCACTCCTTGTTTTTTAATCTTCCGGATACTCAATCACATCTTCCTTATATACCCTGCCATCGCGGATAATTTTATATCCTGCTGTGTCGCCGCGTTTAATCAAGAATTCAAGGACTATATCTCTATTCTCGGTAATAGTAAGGTCTTCATACGGGACGGTCATGCTATTGTTCATATCTTCAATATAAATTAGCACTTGCTGGGGTTGGCCTGCAACCTCAGGCTCATACAGCACCGTAACCGTCTCTCTAACTGGTTTTGCTGGAATTTCTTGTTTGCCTAAAGAGAGAACAACCGTTAATTTATCGCCCTTGTTGAGTTTGCTCCCTGGCTGCGGGGATTGCGAAATCACTTGGCCGTTTGGAACGGTGTCATCGTATTGCTCCTCTGACATATCAAGCATTAGACCGGCTGAATCAGCATAGTTTTTCACGTTCGCGCTCGTATAACCCCTTAAATTGGCAAGGGTAATCGCCTCGGGCCCTTTGCTGACTGTAAATTCGAGTTCGGTTTCCTCAGGCGTGACGGCTTCTCTCGGATCGATATTCTGTTCAAGAATCGTCCCTGGCTCGCTGTCATCATGAATTTCTTTTTTGCTGATATCCTTAAAATTTTTATCTTCAAGAAGTCGGACAACGTCATCGTATTGGCGGCCGCTGTAGTCGGAAAGCTCAAATTTCTCTTTCCCGATGCTCACAAACATATCAATGTTGCTTCCTACTTTGACCTGCCTGCCCTGGCGGGGATTTGTGCGGACCACAAGGCCCTCTTCGATCTCATCATCTGTTACTTCTTTCGTTTCATCAATGACAAGGCCGGCAGCGGTAAGCTCATCAGTTGCCTCTTCAACATCCATTCCGCTAACATCGGGAATTTTGATTTCTTTAGGTGCAAGCAGATCCGGGAAAACCGTTACCGCCAAAATACCCAGTATAACAAGGAAGGCAAATACAGAAACTAGAATGATCGGCCCTTTTTTCTTTTTCTTATTTTTGTTATCCTTGTTCTTTCCCAAACCGTTCTGTTCGGTATCTGGAGCGGCGCTATTTCCTCTCACAAGCGTTTCATCCAAATTACGGTTATGCTGATCATTTGTGATGATTGGAATCGCCTTTGTTGTTTCATCGTCCTGCGGAACGACAAATTTTTGTTCATTGAGCCGTTCCGGGAGAAGGGCGGTCCGCAAGTCCTCTTCCATGTCTTCCACACTGTTATAACGGTGAAACGGGTCTTTTGCGGTTGCTTTTAAAACAATATTTTCAACACTTTGCGGAATCCCCGGATTCCACCTTTTTAAAGATGGCGTTTCGGATTGCAAGTGCTTTAAGGCTATCGAAACAGCCGATTCACCTGAAAACGGGAGCCTCCCGGTCAGAAGCTCAAACATGACAATGCCTAGAGAATAAATATCAGATTTTTTGTTGGCCATTCCGCCTCTCGCCTGCTCGGGCGACAAATAATGGACAGATCCAAGCACTGAATTGGTTTGCGTAATACTCGTCGCACTTAGCGCCATCGCAATCCCAAAATCGGTGATTTTCACATTGCCGTTCCGGTCAATTAAAATATTATGCGGCTTGATGTCCCTGTGGACGATATGGTTCTGGTGCGCGTGCGATATCGCGCTCGTCAGCTGCTGTAAAATTTCAAGCGCTTCATCAATCGGGATCGGCGAGTTTTGCTGTATGTATTGTTTTAATGTTTGTCCATTCACGTATTCCATTACAATATAGTAAAGATCATCTTCTTCTCCCACATCGTAGATGCTGACGATGTTTGGATGCACAAGGCTTGTCGCAGATTGTGCCTCACGGTGGAACCGGCGAATAAATTCCTCATCATTTGCGAAATCAAGCCGAAGCATTTTTACGGCTACATCCCGATCAAGAATCATGTCGTGGGCCAGGTAAACATTTGCCATTCCGCCCCCGCCAATCATGTCGAGAATCTTATAGCGGCCGCTTATTCTTTTTCCGATTATCATTCTATTCACCACTCTCGATGCTGTCTAAAAATTCGACAATAACAAGGGTGATATTGTCCTCACCACCGTTATCATTCGCAAGTTTGATGAATGCGGCTGCTTTTTCTTCAAGACTTTCGTCACGACCGAGGATTTCCTCAAGCTCGGCGCAGCTTAATTTATTTGATAAACCGTCAGAGCACAAAAGCAAACGGTCACCTTCTTCAAAGATGATCGTCTTAATGTCCATGTCAACCGTTTTTTCGGTACCGAGTGCCCTGAGCAGGACATTTTTCCGTGGATGGTGTTCAGCATCTTCTTTTGTAATTTGTCCGGACCTGACCAGCTCATTGACGAGCGAGTGGTCCTCGGTAATCTGGCTAAAGCCGCTCTCATTTAAAATATAGCAGCGGCTGTCACCGATGTTTGCGATTGTTGAAAACCGGTCTGTACTGATTGCCGCCACAATCGTTGTGCCCATGCCTTCGCACTCAATGTTTTGGACAGCATGATCAAACAGCTGTGAGTTTACCTTTGAAACATGCTGCCTGAACCATTGTTCGGCCTCTTCTGCCGTTTCGATTTCTTTTGTTTCTTCCCAATAAGCTTTCATGCTTGCCAGTGCCATTTTGCTCGCAACATCACCGGCACGGTGGCCGCCCATGCCATCTGCGACAATGGCAAGGCGCTGTCCGCTCCGATTTTCAAACACTCCGCCATTATCTTCGTTGTGCTGGCGGATTTTTCCCCGGTCTGTCATAAACACAGCCTTCATACCGTCACCTCGTCTCTTCCTTGCGCTCCTTTGCACGAAGTTGTCCGCATGCTGCATCGATATCATGACCGTGCTCGCGGCGGATCGTCACATTAACCCCGTGCTTCTTTAATGTTTTTTCAAACAAAAAAATTTGATCGCGTGGCGTTCTCACATAATCCCGCTCCGGAACATAATTGACCGGAATTAAATTGACATGGCATTTAACGCCTTTAATCAGTTCAGCTAGTTCCTCAGCATGCTCAACCTGATCATTCACACCGCCAAACAATCCATACTCAAAGCTGATGCGCCGACCTGTTTTTTCAATATAATAGTCGACGGCTTTCATGAGATCCGGAAGCTTATAGGCGCGGTTAATTGGCATTAAGCGGCTTCTGATCTCGTTATTTGGGGCGTGGAGAGAGATCGCGAAGTTTATTTGCATATTTTCATCGGCAAATTGATAAATCTTCGGAATAATCCCGCTCGTCGACACTGTGATATGGCGTGCTCCGATATTAAGAGCTTGATCATGGTTAATGATTTTTAGAAACGAGAGCATACTGTCGTAATTATCGAATGGTTCACCAATTCCCATGATGACGACTGAGCTAATCCGCTCATTTGTTTCATCAAGTGCCTGTTGTACTTTTACGACCTGGGCGACAATTTCTCCTGCTTCTAAATTTCTTTTTAAGCCCCCAAGTGTTGATGCACAAAAAGTACAGCCGATCCGGCAGCCTACCTGTGTCGTGACACATACTGAATTTCCGTAGTCATGCCGCATTAATACTGTCTCAATAGAGGTACCATCAAGCATTTCAAACAGGAATTTGATCGTTCCATCCTTAGAGGTTTGCTGAATGATTGTCTTAAGCGTTGTTATCGTAAAATTTTCAATCAGCTTCGTTCGCAATCCTTTTGAGAGATTCGTCATGTCTTCAAATTCTGCAACTCTTTTGTGGTATAGCCATTCAAAAATCTGCGCGGCTCGAAATGTTTTTTCATTATTACTCTTAAGCCATTCCTCCAACTCGTGCAGCTCGAGAGAATATATGCTTGGCTTTTTTAGTTCTTGTGATTGTTCTTTTGTTGTTTTTAACTGTTCCAAGTTAGTGCACCTTCTTTCTTAAGCAAGCAATGTAGAATCCATCTGATCCAATATCCTGGGGCAGAATTTGCAGCATATGCCCGTCGACCAATGGTTTTATTGCTTCCGGCATCCGGTCTCTTAATGAATCATCCCCTTCAAAATCAGGATTCTTCAGTAAAAATTCATTGACTGCCAGTTCGTTCTCCTCTTGATCTACTGTACATGTACTGTAGACAATTAAGCCATCGTTTTTAATTAATGGAGCAACTGCCGCCAACAGTTCGAGCTGGATTTCCTTTAAGCGCTGGATATCTTCCGGTTGCTTCGTATATTTCATATCAGGCTTTCTTCTCATAACTCCAAATCCAGAGCATGGGGCGTCAAGCAAGATCCGGTCAAACGATTCTGCGTGAAAGCGATCCTGGACGTGACGGCTGTCCATTGTGGCTGTTTCGATATTATCTAGGCCGAGCCGTCGCGCTGAGGCGTTGATTAGCTTTACCTTATGCTCATGGAGATCAAGTGAAATCACTTTTCCGCTGCCAGTAAGTTTCTCGGCAATATGGGTCGATTTTCCTCCAGGTGCTGCGCAAGCATCGAGAATCATTTCATCCTTTTGGACATTTAGTGCATATGCAGCAAGCATCGAGCTTTCATCCTGGATCGTCAACAGCCCGTCCTTAAAAGCAGTCGACGCTGCTAAATTTCCTTTTAAGCATTTGACAGCTTCCTGAATGATTGGGCTCGGCTCAACATTAAAGCCTTGCGCACGCAAAATATCGAGACACTCTTCCCGAGTCGTTTTCGTTAAGTTAACTCTAGCTGTCTGTAGGGGCGCAGTCAAATTAATTTCGCACATTTTTTTTGCTTTTTCAAATCCTAATTGGTTAACCCATCTATGAACGAGCCAGGCTGGGTGGCTTGTTTCAATCGAAAGCCGTTCAATGGGGTCGGTTATTTTATCAAGACTGGGCAGCCCTTGCCGCTGAACGTTTCGCAATACTCCGTTTACCATGCCCGAGATCCCTTTGTGACCTCTTTTTTTCGCAATTTCTACCGCCTCAAAGATCGCTGCCCGATCAGGAATTTTATCCAAAAAAACCATCTGATATAAGGTGATTCTCAACAAATATAGCACCCAGCGCTCAAGCTTGCGGTTATCTTTGATAAACGGCTCGAGGAAATAATCAAGAGTCATCCTGCGCTGCAGTGTTCCATACGTCAGTTCGGTCAAGAGCCCGACATCTTTCTGATTAAGCTCGTTTTTCTCAATCACTTTATTGAGGAGCAAATTGCTGTAGGATTGATTCTTATCGATTGCTTCTAAAAGTTCAACGGCTGTTTCTCTTACATTTTTAGTCGTTTTCATTTTACTCCCCTAATGTCATTCCCACCGTTAAGCCCAAACCGGATCCGCGCATAAATTGTTCCGCAGTCATCCGGTTTTTTCCCGCCGGCTGAAGTTCAGAAATCTTGATCGCTGTCTGGTTGCCTGTAGCTACAATAAAACCATCCGCATCTATGGCGATGATCGTGCCCGGAGCCGCGTCAGCGCTTGAGTTGATTTTTTCGGCCTTCCATACCTTCAAAACGGCTCCGTTCATAGTAGTGTAGGCTACAGGCCATGGATTTAAACCGCGAATATGGTCATATATTTGTTCACCTGTTTTCGACCAATCAATTCTTTCTTGTTCCCTTTTAATATTGTAGGCAAATGTCGCTTCTTCTTCGTTTTGAGCAATAGATTGCAGTGTTCCATCAAGCAGTTTCGGCAGCGTTTCTGATAGCAGCTTCGCACCTGCTGCACTTAATTTATCATGAAGCGTTCCAACTGTATCATCCTCTGTTATCGGCACTTCTGCCTGCGTTAAAATATCACCGGCATCGAGTTTTTCAACCATGTACATGATCGTAATACCGGTTTTTTGTTTCCCCTGAATGATCGCATAATGAATCGGCGCCCCGCCGCGAAGTTCGGGCAGCAATGATGCATGAACATTGATGCATCCATAACGGGGAGCTTCAAGCAGTCTCTTCGGCAGGATTTGTCCGAACGCAGCTGTCACGATCAGATCAGGCTTTAGTGCCAAAATCTTCTCAAGCTCTTCAGGCTGGCGGATTTTCTCGGGCTGATAGACCGGGATCCCTTGTTTGACAGCCTCCACTTTGACAGGCGGGGGAGTCATCACTCTTTTTCTGCCGACTGGCCTGTCCGGCTGGGTAACAACGGCAATCACTTCATAGCCGTCCGCGATAATTTGTCTTAAAACCGGAACCGAAAAATCGGGAGTTCCCATAAATACGATTTTTGTCACTCATCCCCAACCCCTTCCAACTCATCCTCGCTCAAAACTTTTGTTATTTTGGATGTAAATAAAATTCCGTGCAAATGGTCAATTTCATGGAGAAGGGCCCGGGCCAGAAAATCATCAGCCTCGATCGTGTACTGTTTGCCCTTCCGATCAAATGCTTTTACTTTTACAAAAAAAGGCCTGGCTACTTCGCCAAACAGACCAGGGAAACTCAGGCATCCTTCCGGACCGATCTGCTCTCCTGCCACTTTGACAATTTCCGGATTAATCAGTTCGATCGTTCCCTCTTCATCATCAAGGTCGACAATTGCAATTTGCTTGTTTAAGCCTACTTGTGGCGCGGCCAGTCCAACACCGTCAAATTCAATCATCGTCTCATACATATCATCAAGAAACCTGGCCAGTTTTTTATCAAAAACCGTTACCGGTTCACAAGGCTGCTCTAAAATCTCTGCTGGATATGTTACAATTTTGCGTACTCCCAATGCTGTTCCTCCAATATTTGTTCTGAAAAACAGGCACCGCGTTGTTAAGGTCAGGGAAAACTTCACGGCACTTCTTTGTCGTCTTTTTAAGAAATGATAAATCGATCGGACAAGCGGTGTGTGCTTGTTTTCGTAAGGCGCCTGCACTCTTATTCTTTGCGATTGTTGAATATTATATATAACACCCGAGTTACATTAAAATGTACGGGTTGACATCAACCGAAATTTGCAGCCCGCTCGCAGCGGACTCCTGCTGGTAGCGGTCCAGGACTGTTTTTAACGCCGGTGCCAGATCTGGTTCCCGCTTGTATTTTATCAAACATTGGTAACGATATCTATCATTGATACGAGGGATTGTTGATGCAACAGGTCCAAGGACAATCGCCTCCTCAGATAAGCGTGACCGCACATAGTTTGTTATTTTCTCTGTTACGGATATGACTTTCATCAATTCCTCGTGGCTGACCGTGATCAGCGACAGAAAGTAAAAGGGCGGGTATTTGTGCATTTTACGGACGAGCATTTCCCGCTGATAGAATTGGTCAAAATCCTGCTCCCCGGAAAGCTCGACACTGTAATGCTCCGGTGTGTACGTCTGGATGACGACTTCACCTTTTAGCTTGTGCCGTCCTGCCCGGCCGCTTACCTGAGTCAATAACTGAAACGTTTTTTCTGAAGAGCGGAAATCGGGTAAATGAAGCATTGTATCAGCAGAAAGAACGCCAACGAGTGTAATGTTCGGAAAATCAAGCCCTTTTGCAATCATTTGCGTGCCGAGCAGAATATCGGCTTTTCTCTCTGAAAAATCGTTTAACAGCCGCTCATGGGCTCCTTTGCGGCTTGTCGTATCCACATCCATGCGAATAACTCTCGCCTCAGGCAGGATTTTTCCAAGCTCATCCTCAACCTTTTGTGTCCCTGTGCCGAAAAAACGGATATGATCACTGCTGCATTCGGGGCAGATAGATGGCATCCTGTCTTCATGGCCGCAATAATGGCATTTCATCGATTGGTTATATCGATGATACGTAAGTGAAATATCACAGTGCGGGCAATTGAGGACATAACCGCAATCTCTGCACATCACAAACGAAGAATGTCCACGTTTATTCAAAAACAGCACCGTCTGCTCTTTTTTTTCGAGGCGCTCCTGCAGCTTTTCAAACAGCAGTTTCGAAAACATCGAACGATTTCCGTCGCGGAGCTCCTCCCTCATGTCGATGATGTCTACCTTAGGAAGGTCCTGGTTGTTCATGCGTTTTGGCAAGGTAAGAAGCTGGTAAACTCCTTTTTGTGCACGTGCAAATGTTTCAAGTGAAGGCGTCGCACTTCCGAGTACAATCGGGCAGTTGTGAAGCAGCCCGCGTTGGATGGCAACGTCTCTTGCATGATAACGCGGATTTTCTTCCTGCTTATAGCTTGTTTCATGCTCTTCATCAATAATAATAATTCCGAGATTTTCAAATGGGGCAAAAACGGCTGATCTCGCCCCGATTGCTACCTTAACTTCCTTTCTCTGGATCCGGCGCCATTCGTCATATTTTTCACCTGCCGATAAGCCGCTGTGGAGCACCGCGACTTCATTGCCAAACCGACCCTTAAAGCGGTTAACCATCTGCGGTGTTAATGATATTTCGGGAACGAGGACGATCGCTTCTTTCCCTTTGCCCACTACCTCCTGAATCGACTGCAAGTAAATTTCCGTTTTTCCGCTTCCCGTCACACCATATAAGAGAAACACATTATGCTTGTCCTCTTTGATCGATGAAAGGATCGGATCTATGGCGTTTGCCTGGTCATCTGTCAGCGCTAGCGGCCTGGTTTGTGCGAAAACACGCTCCTCAAAAGGATCGCGATATACTTCTTTGTCAATTTCACCAAGAAGCCCTTTTTCAATTAGCACTTTGACTGTTCCCGATGTTGTAGCTGTTTTGGCTAACAGTTCGCGCTGTTCAATGCTTTCAGGATTTTCAATAAAGTAGTTGAGCACGTCCCGCTGCTTGGCAGCACGTGCAGGTATTGATTCGAGCTCATTTGCCAACTGTTCCTTGCTCAAGATTGGATAAACATGCTTTAATCGTTTTGCATTAAGCCTGTCCTTAACTCGATAGGCAACTTCAACCGTTCCCTTCGCGGCCTCCCGCTGCAGGGCTGTGACAAGGCCCCGTTCAACTGCCTCATTCCATACGATTTCCGGATTTTTTTGAAAAACGCTTTGCAATTCCGCTGGAAGCTCTTCCGGCCGGTGATTTCCTGCTAGTTTAACCCATTTTTCGTATTTCGCCTTTAAGGCTGCAGGAAGCATTGCCTGAAAAGCAGAAATGCGGAAACAAAGTGTATGTTCGGTAAGCCAATTACCAAGCGATAGCAATTCATTTGTTAACACAGGCACTAAATCCATTGGTTCGATAATCTCTTTTAATTTGGCAAAAGAAGATTCGGCTTTCACCTCTGTAACGAACCCTTGGATTTTCCTTGGCCCGAATGGGACCACCACTCTCATTCCAGGCAAAATCGCATTTTCCCACCGGTTCGGAATCAGGTAATCGAATGTTTTATCTGTTTGTTTGGCAGGCACATCAACAATGACACTGGCGACCTTCATCGGCTGTCACCCTCAAGCATGTTCGATACTTCTTCTAAAATGTGCCGGGCTACCTCTTTTTTTGCCAGGATCGGCAAGTTTTGCGTGCTGCCATCGCGCTTAAAAATCGTCACAATATTTGTATCCGTATTAAATCCGGCACCTTCACTTGTCACATTGTTCGCGACAATCATATCGGCATTCTTTTTAATCAGTTTTGTTCGCGCATATTCCTCAATATGATCGGTCTCTGCGGCGAATCCGACAAGGATTTTCCTGCCCTTCTGCCGGCCAAGTTCAAACAGAATATCCTTTGTCCGTTCCATTTCAAGGATTTCATCGCCAGCTTGCTTTTTCATTTTATTATCCATGTATGTTTTAGGGCGGTAGTCTGCAACGGCAGCCGCTTTAATAACAACATCTGCAACTGGGAAACTTTCCATAACTGCGTCATGCATTTCCTGCGCACTTTCGACCTTGACGGCCTCGACCCCATGTGGAACGGGAATATCGACGGGGCCGCTAACAAGAATGACGTTCGCCCCGGCCTGTACGGCTTCCTCGGCAAGCGCATAGCCCATTTTGCCGGAGGAATGGTTCGTTATATACCTGACCGGATCAATTTTTTCCCTCGTTGGCCCGGCTGTAATTAAAACCGTTTTTCCTGTCAACGCGGAAGGTTTCTGTGGTTGGAAAAATTGATCGATAATCTCGACGATTTTTTCAGGTTCCTCGAGGCGGCCTTTTCCTACATAACCGCAGGCAAGGAATCCTTCACCCGGTTCGATGAACAGATAACCGTAGTCTGCCAGTTTGTTAAGATTGGCTTTGACGGCCGGGTGGTCGTACATATGGACATTCATCGCCGGGGCAATCATCACAGGTGAAGTTGCCGCCAGCAGCGTGGTTGTCACCATATTATCAGCAATCCCGCCCGCCAGTTTGCCAATTACATTTGCAGTCGCCGGGGCGACGAGAACAAGATCCGCCCAGTCGGCAAGATCGATATGGGCAATCACCTGCGGATTTTTTTCATCAAATGTATCGGTAAATACATCATTGCGTGACATTGCCTGAAATGTTAGCGGAGTGACAAATTTTGCCGCAGACTCGCTTAATATCACTTTAACATCCGCGCCGGCCTGGGATAGCTTACTCGTTAAAGCAACCGCCTTATAGACAGCGATTCCCCCGGTTACGCACAGTAAAATTTTCTTTCCATTCAGCATGAAAGGATCCCCACCCTTTTTATTTATATAAGCCCATTCGGCCAGACTCTCTACAATCATCTATTTCCATTATGCAAGAAACACGCCATTATTTCATCTTTTTATGATCAAATGATAAATGGGGCCTGCTGTTAAAAAAAATAACAACCATCGAGTGGTTGTTATTTTGTAAACATTATTGCTTCCGATCTTCCTTCACGGATTTGTTAGCGGAAAAATGCAGCTTTTCTTTATGAATTTCTTCAAGTGCTTTACCGACATTTTTATGGGAAACATATTTGTCCAGTCGCGGTTTGCCATTTTGCTGCAGATTGCGGGCCCTTTTTGCGGCAACTGAAACCAATGAATATTTTGAATCAATCTTTGTCATTAATGAATCGATAGATGGGTATAACATATTATTCAACCTCCAGCATTTTTTTATAGCGGCTTTCGACGCGCTCCCTGCGGCAGTGCTCCGCAATCACAATCGCGTTAATTTTTTCGCAGGCGCGCTCGACCTGGTCATTTTCTACGACATAATCGTACAAGTTCATCATTTCAATCTCTTCTTTTGCTGCCTGCAAACGGTTTTGAATCACGTCGTCTGTTTCGGTTCCTCTTGTAACAATTCGGTTTTTTAGCTCTGTTAAGCTTGGCGGCATTAAAAAGATGAACAGTCCATCCGGAAATTTCTCTCTGACCTGGCGGGCTCCCTGTACTTCAATTTCTAGAAACACGTCCTTGCCCCGTTCCAGTGTCTCTTTCACATAATCAACCGGTGTACCGTAATAATTTCCGACAAACTCGGCATACTCAAGGAGTTTGCCTTGTTCAATCATCTCTTCAAACTCTTCCCGCTTTCGAAAAAAGTAATCGATTCCGTCAACTTCGCCCTCGCGCGGCGCTCTCGTCGTCATCGAGATTGAATATTGAAACGCAGTGTTTGGCTGTGAAAAAATTTCTTTCCTGACTGTTCCTTTCCCAACACCGGACGGGCCGGAAAGAACAATTAACAATCCTTTTTCGTGCATTTAGAGCATCCTACCCTTCATCAAGAATTTCGTCCCGGTCATTTAAGCGGTGTGCAACAGTTTCAGGCTGGACAGCAGACAAGATCACATGGTCGCTATCCATTACGATCACAGCTCGGGTACGCCTTCCATATGTAGCGTCTATTAAAGATCCACGGTCACGTGCATCCTGAATAATCCTTTTTATAGGTGCCGATTCCGGACTGACTATTGAAATAATCCGGTTAGCAGAAACAATGTTTCCAAATCCAATATTGATCAGTTTGATGGACATTCTAGTCCTCCAATCATCAGTAAATTATTTTGGCCGATACCATCATTTTCTAAACAAGCTGCTATTCTATATTTTGAATCTGCTCCTTCATCTTTTCAAGCAGGCTTTTCATCTCGACCACTTCTTTTGCAATTGCGGCGTCATTTGCTTTCGAGCCAATCGTGTTTACCTCCCGGTTCATTTCCTGAACGAGAAAGTCTAATTTCCGGCCAATCGGTTCCTCGAGCAGCAGAGTTTCTGCAAATTGTTTTATGTGGCTGTTTAGCCTGGCTAATTCTTCATTAATATCGGCTTTATCGGCAAAAAGAGCAACCTCCGCTAAAAGTCTCGACTCGTCAAATTGGCCGCTCTCGAATTCTTCGATTCTTTTTTCAAGCCGGGCCCGATACTGGCTTACGACAGCCGGGGAAAGCCCAGCAAGCCGTCCGGTACGTTCGGTTAATTTCATTAAGTGTACCGATACGTCTCGCTCGAGGGCAGCGCCTTCCGCTTCACGCATTTTTCTCAGCTGTGCTGCCGCCTCATCTGCCGCTTGCAGGACAAGGCTTTCCAATTCCCCATTGCTTGATTCTTGCTCCTCCAATGTAAGAACGCCTTCCCGGCTGATCATATCGGCTATCAAAATTTTCCCATCTAAACCGAATTGTTCTTTAATTTTCGTTATGTATTGATAATATTGGTCCAATAGTTTCCAGTCAATATGAAGTTTTCTGCTGACAATGCCTTCGCCTTCTATCGTAACAAAAACTTCAGCCCTGCCTCTGAAAATTTTCTCGCCGAGTTTTTTCTTGATCTTATCTTCTAATTTTAAAAGCTCGCGGGGCATCCGGATGCTGTATTCAATAAAACGATGATTAACTGTCTTTACCTCAACAGTCACGGCAACGAGGGAAGATTCTGTCTTGCTCCTCCCATAACCAGTCATGCTAACGACCATTTTACACACATCCAATCTGCATAAGACCTATCACACAAAGAAAAGGTAATAGAGTCTTCTCTATTACCTTTTGGATTATACCATATATTATCTCGTTTTACTTACCAAAAACGTTCCGGCCAGCAAAAAAGTTGGAATGGCAGATAAGCCGGCAATTAAGATCCAATCGATCGCGATAATCGGCACAGTATGGAAGATGGGCTGGAGCGGCGGATAGTAGATAACAATAAACATTAAAATCAACGAAGAAATTACGGCCCACACCAAGTATTTATTGCCAAATGGATTTCTGGCGAACACCGATTTTTCGCTGCGGCAGTCAAAGACGTGAATCAACTGGGCCATCACAAGTGTAGCGAATGCGACCGTCTGTGCATAGGCAAGATCGTCAGGCTGCTGGCCGTAAGCGATCATAAAAGCGGCCAATGTCGCCGCACCGATTAAAAATCCTCTAGAAATAACCTTCCAGCCCAGCCCTCGTGAAAACACGCCTTCCTTCGGGCTGCGCGGGTGTCGCTTCATAACATCATCTTCCGGCTGGTCGAGGCCGAGCGCCATTGCCGGAAGACCATCCGTAACTAAATTGACCCAGAGGATTTGGATTGGAACGAGCGGAAGCGGCAAAGCGAGCAGCATCGCAAAGAGCATCACCAATATTTCGCCGACGTTCGAAGCAAGCAAATATCTGATAAACTTGCGGATGTTTTCATATATATTTCTTCCTTCTTTAATCGCTGCCTTGATCGTCGCAAAATTATCATCAAGGAGGACAAGTGCCGATGCTTCCTTCGCAACGTCCGTTCCAGTGATCCCCATCGCAATTCCAATATCAGCGGCTTTGATCGCAGGTGCATCGTTGACACCATCACCGGTCATAGCGACGATATGGCCCCTATTTTGCAAAGCTTTGACGATTTTCAGCTTGTGCTCAGGAGACACGCGGGCAAACACTGAAACATCATCGACGACTTCCTCAAGCTGGCCGACAGACATTTCCGATACCGCCTTGCCACCAAGAACTTTACTGTTTTTTGAGAGAATTCCGAGCTGGCCGGCAATTGCTTTTGCTGTGATCACATGGTCACCAGTAATCATCACAGTTTTGATTCCTGCTTGTTTGCATTCCTTGACAGCTGTTTTAACCTCTGGTCGCGGCGGATCAATCATCCCCTGCAGCCCAATAAAGGTCAACCCTTTCTCCGCTTCTGCTTCATGCAAAATCATCGTGTTTGCCTGAACAGGTTTATATGCGATCGCAATTGTTCGCAGCGCCTGTGAGGCAAGATCATGAATGGCTGTCTGGATCGTGCCTTGCAGCTCTTTTGTTAAGTATTGCTGCCTTTCCTCCCAAAGCAACGCCTCACTGACACCGAGCAGCACATCAGGCGCTCCCTTCGTTACAACAAATGTCCGCCCGTGATGATCTTTAACGATTATACTCATCATTTTCCGGCTTGAATCAAACGGGAATTCCTTGACGATTTCAAATTGGCCAGGCAAGGCTGCTCTGCTGTAGCCGGCCTTCATCGCGGCAATCAGTAAAGCGCCTTCTGTCGGGTCCCCGTCGACCAGAAAATCGTTATTTTTCTGAAAAACTTCCGCATGGTTGCAAAGCATTCCGAACATTAATAACTGCTGAAGCGCCTTGTCCTTTTTTGGGTCGATCAGATCATTCCGTAAATAAAAATTCCCATGTGGTTCGTATCCGACACCGTCAACCGTCCACGTTTTCCCCCCGCTCCACAGATGGGTGACAGTCATTTTGTTTTGCGTCATCGTCCCTGTTTTATCGGAACAAATAACGGAGGCACAACCGAGCGTTTCAACAGCTGGGAGCTTGCGGACGATTGCATTTTTCCTGATCATTCTTTGCACGCCGAGGGACAGGGCGACTGTTACAATCGCTGGCAACCCTTCTGGAATGGCAGCTACGGCAAGCGATACGCCGGCAAGAAACATCGTGTAAAGATCATGCCCCTGGAGAACACCAACACCGACGACAAGAACTGTCAACAATAAAGCCACAACGATCAAAATTTTTCCAAGCTGCTCGAGCCGCCGCTGCAATGGTGTCTCCATTGTTTCGGCTTTTTGGAGAAGATCAGCAATTTGTCCCATCGCCGTTTTCATTCCGATCGCAACTACAACGCCGACTCCGCTGCCTCTTGTAACCATCGTCCCCATAAAAGCCATGTTTTCCAGGTCACCTATCCCGAGGTCGGCAGCCTGGAGTGCGTCTGTCGCTTTTTGCACCGGCATCGATTCACCTGTTAAAGCAGACTCTTCAATTTCAAGGCTGTGGGATTCGATCAATCTGACATCTGCGCCAATCCTGTCACCGCTTGAGAATTTAATCACGTCGCCCACAAGCACTTCCTTGGACGGAATCTTGTCCCAGTGCCCGTCCCGTAAGACCTGTACCTGGGGGGCAGACAGCTCTTTTAACGCATCCAATGATTTTTCTGCCTTACGTTCCTGAAAAAAACCAAGAAATCCATTGATGATAACAATCGCAATGATCGCGATGGAATCAATATATTCACCCAGCAGCCCCGAAATTAATGTGGCAGCCAATAAAACAAGCACCATAAAGTCCTTGAATTGGCTAAAAAATAAGAGTAAAGCAGACTGCTTTTCTCCTTCTTCCAATTCGTTATAGCCGAACTGTTTTCTGCGTTTCTTGACCTCTTCTTCGGTTAAGCCTTTTGAAAAATCCGTATTCAAGGCCTTTTCAACTTCATCTTCATTCATATTGTGGAACTTCATCCGGCCATCACACTTCCCCCTTTTGAATTAAACAACAGTTGTCCTCACCCTAAAGAAAGCTTATTCAGACCTGTCCAAAAAAATGCTATGATATTATAAGAAAAGCGGAAGCGCCTTGCTCAGCCCCGAAAAGCGCTGGAGGGCCTGACAGTGAAGTCGTTCTTTGACTTCATTGGCAGGACCGAAGCGACTCGAGGGGCTAGGCGCTGGAGCTGGACAAAGAAAAGCGGAAGCGCCGTGTTTATCTTAAAACCCAGATGCAGTTGAATATTTGCTTTAATTTGAATAAAAATCACAACTTTACTTATAGAAGAGGGATGGACATTATGTCATTTGACGGATTATTTACGAGAGCGATGAAGAACGAACTGGTTTCTTCTTTGAAAGGTGGACGAATTAATAAAATTCATCAGCCTTTTAAGAATGAAATTGTTTTGCTGATCAGGGCAAACGGGCAAAACCACAAGATTCTTTTATCGGTTCACCCCAGCTATGCGAGGGTACAGGCAACAAATGAAGATTATGAAAATCCAAGTGAGCCGCCAATGTTTTGCATGCTGCTAAGAAAGCATTTAGAAGGTTTCATTCTTGAAGATATCGAACAGGTTGGTCTTGATCGAATCATTGTGTTTGACGTTAAAGGCCGGAACGAGATCGGCGATATCACTTATAAACGTTTAATCGTTGAAATCATGGGCCGGCACAGCAATATCATTTTAATAGACAAAACGAGAAATGTGATTCTGGACAGTATTAAGCATGTTTCCTTTGCAGTGAACAGCCACCGGGCAATTCTTCCCGGACAGGAGTACGTTAATCCACCCGAGCAAAATAAATACAACCCTTTTGAAGCCGATGAACAGGAAGTATTGCGAAGAATTGATTTTAATGCGGGAAAATTGGACCGGCAATTGGTCGAACACTTTGCAGGAGTCTCCCCTTTGTTTGCAAAAGAAGTTGTTTATCGGGCGGGCGTTGCCAATCGGGTCACTTTGCCAAAAATGTTTGTAGAAATGATTGAGAGGATTAAGAAAGGTGACTATAATCCTGCCATCACCTATGGAGCTGAAAAGGAATCGTTTTATCTCTTTCCGCTTGACCATACGAATGGAAAAGCGAAAACCTTTCCAACCTTGAGTGAAATGCTGGACCGCTTTTATTTTGGTAAAGCGGAGCGTGATCGTGTTAAACAGCAGGGCAACGATCTCGAGCGCTTTATCATAAATGAAAAGGAAAAAAACGAAAAGAAAATTGTTAAGCTTGAAGCGACCCTACAAGAAGCGAAAAACGCGGACCAATACCAGCTTTACGGAGAATTGTTAACAGCCAATCTGTTTGCTGTAGAAAAGGGCATGAAGGACATTACCGTGGTCAATTATTACAGTGAAGAAGGTGCTGAGCTCACGATTCCGCTTGATCCGCGCAAGAGCCCGTCCGAAAATGCGCAAAAATATTTTTCGCGATATCAAAAGGCGAAGCACGCGATCATTGTTGTCGAAGAGCAGATTGAAAAAGCAACAGAAGAAGCAGCATATTTTGATGCACTTCTCCAGCAGATTCAGGCAGCATCGACAAAGGATCTCGAGGAAATACGCGAAGAGCTGGTCGAAGGTGGATATTTAAGGGAACGGCAAAAGAAAAAGAATAAAAAGGCGCAAAATATCAAGCCGGTTTTGGATCGTTATGTAGCTTCGGATGGTACTGAAATTTTAGTAGGCAAAAATAATAAACAGAACGAATATTTAACTAACAAGATGGCCGGCCGAGATGAAATTTGGCTTCATACGAAAGATATTCCCGGCTCACACGTTGTGATCCGCAGCAAGGAACCAGATGAAGCGACGATTCTTGAAGCAGCCCGGCTTGCTGCCTACTTCAGTAAAGCAAGAAACTCAAGCTCTGTGCCCGTCGACTTTACGCAAATCCGCCACGTGAAAAAGCCAAACGGCTCGAAGCCCGGTTATGTGATTTATGACAATCAGCAAACCGTCTATGTCACTCCTGACGAAGATAGTATCCTTGCTCTGAAAAAGTAAAATGTCTATTCGCACATAATTTCCTAATCGGTTCTGCACTCTATCTTTTAGGAGGTGAGCTTCAAATGGAACCAAATAAAAGAAGAAACAGCAGCATGCCGGATTTCAAGGAATTGGAAGACCGGGTGATTGGTGAGCCGACAGATGGGCCTACTTTAGTGATAAGAACGAATCTTGACACTAAAGACGTGACAGAAGAAAACCCATATTTCGAAAACAAAAAAGGCCAGGACGAACAGGAATTTCGGGCTTATTTTGAAGAATAAAATAAAAAAAGAGGAAGGTTGTGATCATAACGATCGCTCTTTCCTCTTTTTTCCTCAATAGAGTTCCCTTCCCCAGTTGGAAGGATCATTTCTCCATTCAGCCAGCTTCTCCCGGTCTTTCACACTGATAAAACCTTTTTCTGTGGCAATGTCTGCCAAAGTGGAAAAATCGGTTAACGAATAGGCGGTAATTTTTGCCTCATCAAGCAGTTGTGCACCTTTTTCAAGCTGGTATGAAAAGATCGATACCACCCCTAATACGTGACAGCCCGCTTCGCGCAGCGCCTCTGCAGCAGTAATGACACTTCCGCCAGTTGAAATTAAATCCTCAACAACGACGACTTTCTGCCCTGTTTCTGCTTTTCCTTCAATTTGATTTCCTTTTCCGTGTCCTTTCGCCTTGGAGCGAACATAGCACATCGGCAAATTCATTAAATCGCTGACCCATGCTGCATGTGGGATTCCTGCTGTTGCTGTTCCAGCTATTAGCTCCACATCGGGAAACTTGTCATCAACAATCTCCTTCAGGCCAGCGGCAATTTCCGAGCGCAGTTTCGGAAAAGAAAGGGTGAGGCGATTATCGCAATAGATCGGCGACTTGATTCCCGATGACCATGTAAATGGGTTATTGGGCTGTAAAGAGACGGCCCCAATCTCCAATAAACCGGCTGCTATTTTTTTCTTCATTGCCTTGTTTCCTCCCATTCCTTTTTCACTTCGAAATAGCGTTGCAGCGGATCTGCCGCTTTTGTAATTGAGCGACCGACGACAATCGCAGAGACGCCTGCCTGTCTCGCAAACCCTGGGGTAGCGACCCGCTTTTGGTCCTGTATATCGTCCGTTTCAAGGCGGATTCCTGGTGTAACTGTGTAGAAATCGCTGCCAAGCCGATCATGGATCATTTTCGCTTCATGTGGCGAACAAACAACACCGTTTAGTCCGGCATCTTTTGTCAGTACTGCGTAATGGATAACAGACTCTCTAAGCGAAACCGCAATGAGCTGCTCACTTTTCATTTGTTGCTCGGATGTACTCGTTAACTGAGTAACCGCGATACAATACGGCCTGCTGTTCCCGGGCCCAGTGCCGGAATCGAGTCCTTCAAGAGCTGCCGTCATCATCGCTTTGCCTCCGGCAGCATGAACGTTAACAAGGTCAGCACCAAGCCTGGCGATTCCTTTCATCGCCTTTTTTACAGTATTCGGAATATCATGAAGCTTTAAATCAAGGAACACCTGATGGCCCCGTTCTTTTAAATCATCGACAATGACCGGGCCTTCCTGATAGAAAAGCTCCATTCCCACCTTTAAAAAGAGCTTTTCTTCGGAGAATTGATTTATAAAGTGAAAAACTTCGCGTTTATCAGCGAAATCAAGCGCGATGATAAGCGGATTGTTCATGTTTGCTCCAGCTCCTCCCAGTGCATTCAGAAATGTGATCATAGCCAAGCTGCTCAACAAGCTCAGGCAAGTCTGCGATAATTTTTAGGCATACAAATGGGTCGATAAAATTGGCGGTCCCGACCGCCACTGCACTCGCTCCAGCCAAAAAAAATTCGATTACATCCTCCGCTGTCGCGATGCCGCCCATGCCAATGATCGGCAACGAAACCTTTTGGCTGACTTCATAAATCATCCGCAGCGCGACCGGTTTGATCGCTGGTCCTGACAGGCCGCCCGTCTTGTTAGCCAAGATCGGTGTGCCTGACTTCAAGTCAATTCTCATCCCGAGCAAAGTGTTGATCATCGTCAAGCCGTCTGCCCCGCCGTCCGCGACTGCATGTGCCATCTCAACAATATTGGTTACATTGGGTGAAAGCTTTACATATACGGGAACTTCGGAAACTTCCTTTACTTTCTTCGTCAAGCTTTTCGCTACTTCCGGTATCGTCCCAAAAGCAATCCCGCCTGTTTTTACATTGGGGCAAGAAATATTTAATTCCAGGGCATGGACATTTGACACTTTCGAAATTTCTTTGGCAACTGCAATATAATCCTCCTCGGTTGACCCGGCCACATTGGCAATAATCGGTGTCGAAAACTGTTCAAGCCATTTCAACTCTTCCGAAATCACTTTTTCAAGGCCCGGATTTTGCAAGCCGATTGCATTGAGCATGCCAGATGGCGTTTCTGCCACTCTCGGCGTCGGATTACCAAAGCGCGCCTCAGCGGTTGTCGCCTTGATCATGATCGCACCAAGCTCGTTTAAATCATAGAATTGACTGTATTCGCGTCCAAATCCGAAGCAGCCTGAGGCAGGCATAACCGGGTTTTTCAACTCAAGTCCGGGCAGCTTTATTTGCAATCTGCTCATAGTACCACCTCTCCCGCCCGAAAAACAGGGCCGTCACTGCACACCTTTTTATAGGAATAACCATTCGGATCATCACCTGTGTGGCAAACGCAGGCAAAACAGGCGCCGATCCCGCAGCCCATTCTTTCCTCCAGCGATAAATATACTTTTTTATCTCGATAAGCCGATTCAAGCGCTTTTAGCATCGGAGTCGGGCCACAGCTGAACAGTACATCAAAATCAATGCCCTGGTCGTTAATGACATCGGTGACAAAGCCTTTATACCCGTAAGAACCATCTGCTGTTGCGATCAAAGCAGGACCCGAACTGGCGAACTCCGCTTCGTAAAAAACGGCTTCTGCTGTCTGAAATCCCAATACATGGATAACGTTAACCCGATTGCGGACGAGCTGCCGTGAAAGCTCATATAACGGTGGCACCCCGATTCCGCCGCCAACAAGCAAGGCTGTCTCCCCTGCTTTCGCTTCATTGACAGGAAAACCGTTTCCAAGCGGTCCGAGAACATCGACCGTATCGCCCGGTTGTTTCCCGGAAAGTACAATCGTTCCCCGGCCTTCTTTTCTATAAACGATTGTAAATTGACCGGCGTCCCTGTTAATATTTGCGATGCTGATCGGCCTTCTTAACAGCGGATCAACTCCGTCCGAAACCTTCAGGTGGACAAATTGTCCCGGGTGGTCCATCTCGGAAACGAGCTCGGCTTGTAAAGTCAGTTCGTAAATTGAAGCAGCAATTTCGTGGTGTGCAACAATTGTACACTGTTCATTTTTGATCACGAGTACACCACCTCCTGAATCGTTTCCGGTTGATCCATCGCATCTGCCGAGAAAATCATTGATTCGATCACTTTTAAAATCGCAGCGGCCGTATCCAGCGACGTTAAGCAAGGTATGCCATTTTCGACCGACTCGCGACGAATTCTGAAGCCGTCCCGTTCCGGCTGCTTTCCTTTTGTAAGCGTATTGATGACAAACTGCGCCTGCCCGTTACGAATCACGTCAAGAAGGTCAGGCCCTGCTGCGCCAATTTTATCAACTACTTTAACCGGTATCCCTGCTCGTTCCAGAAATTGAGCGGTACCGCTGGTCGCGATCAGCCGGAAGCCGACATTGGTAAACCTTCTCGCAATCTGTAAAGCTTCTTCCTTATCTTTATCAGCAACGGTCAGCAATACGGTGCCAAAGTTTTGGATTTTCATCCCGGAGGCTACCAATCCTTTATACAAAGCTTTTTCCAGTGTCCAGTCTTTACCCATTACTTCACCTGTAGACTTCATTTCCGGCCCGAGGGTAATATCGACTCTTCGCAATTTAGCAAAAGAGAACACGGGAACTTTCACATACACACCATGCTTTTCAGGGACAAGTCCCGATTTGAAGCCCTGACTTGCGAGCGATTGCCCGAGAATGACCTTCGTCGCAATATTCGCCATTGGGACCTGGGTAATCTTGCTTAAAAAAGGGACAGTCCGGCTCGAACGGGGATTTACTTCGATTACATAAACTTGTTCATTTGCAACAACATACTGAATGTTTAGAAGGCCGATAATTCCGAGCCCTTTCGCCAGCTTTTCAGTATATTGGATCAGATTTGCTTTTACTGCTTCAGAAATGTTTTGCGGCGGATACACGGCAATCGAGTCGCCGGAGTGGACGCCGGCCCTTTCTATATGTTCCATAATCCCCGGTATGACAACTGTTTCCCCATCAGAAATCGCATCGACTTCAATTTCCTTACCTGTTAAATAGCGGTCAACCAGGACGGGATGTTCCGGGTTTACTTTAACAGCATTTTTCATATAATGGAGCAGTTCTTCCTCCTGATAGACGATTTCCATCGCTCGTCCACCCAGAACATAGGAAGGCCTGACGAGGACCGGATAACCGATCTTGGCGGCGATCTTAACCGCCTCTTCGACAGACAATGCCGTTTTCCCTTGCGGTTGCGGAATTTTCAATTCAGAAAGCGCCTGTTCAAACTTATCCCTGTTTTCAGCGCGATCAAGGCTTTCCAATGAAGTACCGAGTATTTTGACGCCTCTTTCCACCAATGCCGAAGCGAGGTTAATGGCGGTTTGGCCGCCAAATTGGACGACTACACCTTCGGGCTTTTCAAGGTCGATGATATGCATAACATCTTCAATCGTCAGCGGTTCAAAATACAGCTTATCCGAGATGCTAAAATCGGTGGATACCGTTTCCGGGTTGCTATTGATAATAATGGCTTCATAGCCGGCTTCCTTGATCGCCCACACAGAGTGGACCGTCGCATAATCAAATTCAATGCCCTGGCCAATCCGGATCGGCCCCGAACCGAGGACAATGACACTTTTCTTATCGGTGACGATCGATTCATTTTCGTCTTCGTAAGTTCCGTAATAATAAGGAGTTTCCGATTCAAACTCCGCAGCACAAGTATCAACCATCTTGTAGACCGGAATGATCTTATGGTCAGTTCTCCAGCTGTAGACGTCTTTTTCATGGCTATTCCAAAAGCAAGCGATTGTTTTATCGGAAAAGCCCATTCTTTTGGCTTTTAAACCAATTTCAGCATCAAACGGTTTTTCAATCAACACATTTTCTAAAAGGACAATCTTCTCCATTTTATTAAGGAAGAATAAGTCAATCCGGCTCCACTCATGCAGCTTTTCAATCGAGACACCCCTGCGGATTGCTTCACCGATATAAAATAGTCTTTCATCGCCCGCTTTGCGAATTCGTTTTTCGAGGATTGTATCATCGATTGCATCCGCATTGTTGAGCGTCAGGTGGTAGACGTTCGCTTCAAGCGACCGGACGGCTTTAAGCAGCGATTCTTCGAACGTGCGGCCAATTGCCATCACTTCACCTGTTGCCTTCATCTGTGTTCCAAGCGAGCGGTTCGCCGATTCGAATTTATCAAAAGGCCATCTCGGAATTTTTGTCACGATATAATCCAATGCAGGCTCAAAGCATGCATATGTTTTGCCTGTAACGGGATTCATCATTTCATCCAAGGTTAATCCAATTGCAATTTTCGCGGCAAGCTTGGCAATCGGGTATCCTGTCGCCTTCGAGGCAAGGGCCGAAGAACGGCTTACGCGCGGGTTTACTTCGATAATGTAATATTGAAAGCTGTACGGGTCGAGGGCAAGCTGAACGTTACAGCCGCCTTCTATTCCAAGTGCACGAATAATTTTAAGAGACGCATTGCGGAGCAGCTGATACTCCCGGTCGGTTAACGTCTGGCTTGGCGCGACGACAATCGAGTCGCCGGTATGGATGCCAACCGGATCGATATTCTCCATATTGCAGACGACGATGGCGTTATCATTCGAATCACGCATCACTTCATATTCGATTTCTTTAAAGCCGGCAATACTTTTTTCCAATAAGCATTGTGTGACCGGGCTGTACTTTAAGCCGCTTGTAACGACTTCAATCAGCTCTTCCTCATCCCGGCAAATTCCGCCGCCCGTTCCGCCCAGTGTAAAAGCAGGGCGGACAATGACCGGATAACCTACTCTGTCAACAAAGCGGAACGCTTCGTCAAAATTGTGGATAATATCACTGTCAGGTACCGGTTCCCCGAGCTCATTCATCAAGCTTCTGAACAAGTCGCGATCTTCCGCCTGTTCAATTGCCGACAACTTTGTGCCGAGAATTTCGACACCGCACTCCTCCAGCACACCTGATTTAGCCAGCTCGACGGCCAAATTCAAGCCCGTCTGGCCGCCAAGCGTCGGAACGAGCGCATCCGGCCGCTCCTTGCGGATAATCCGGCTCACGAACTCAAGCGTCAGCGGTTCGATATAGACGGAATCGGCGATCTCCGTATCCGTCATGATCGTGGCCGGATTGGAGTTAACAAGGATCACTTTATAGCCTTCTTCTTTAAGGGCGATGCATGCCTGTGTTCCCGCATAATCAAATTCTGCCGCCTGGCCGATCACAATCGGACCTGATCCGATCACTAAAATACTGTTTATATCTGTACGCTTTGGCATTTGTGAGCTCCTTCCCGATTTTCAGATTCAATCATTGCTAGGAAACGTTCAAATAAATGGTTGGCATCTTCCGGCCCTGGCGAAGCCTCCGGGTGATATTGAACCGTGAAGGCAGGATAAACCTTATGTTTTAGCCCTTCAATCGTTCCATCGTTTAAAGCGAGATGGGTAATTTCGAGCTCCGTTTGCTCAATCGATTCCGCTTCCACTGTGTAACCGTGATTTTGCGAGGTTAAAGCTACTTTCCCGGTTGTTAAATCTTTGACCGGATGGTTGGAGCCGCGATGGCCAAATTTTAGTTTCACCGTATCGGCCCCGCAGGCAAGGGCGAACAGCTGGTGGCCGAGACAAATGCCAAACAGCGGCACCCTGCCCAAAATTCCTTTAATCATTTCAGTTGCCGCCGCCACATCCTTTGGGTCTCCAGGTCCATTGGACAGCATAACGCCATCGGGACTTAAGTTGATGATTTCTTCAGCACTTGTATTGTAAGGGACAACAATGACATCGCAATCCCGCTTATTCAATTCCCTTAAAATCCCATGCTTCATTCCAAAATCGACCAAGACGACCCGCCTGCCTCGTCCCGGGCTTGGATAGGCGGTTTTCGTTGAGACTTGCTTCACCTGGTCGATGGGCAAATGCGTTGTGCGCAGCCTCTCGACAACTGTCCCGGGATGTTCACCGATGCTGCAAATAGCCCCTTTTAGTGTACCGTGCTGGCGGATAATTCTTGTCAGCTTCCGTGTATCAATCCCGGCAATTCCCGGAATGTTTTTGATTTTAAAATATTCATCAAGTGTCTTTTCACTTCTCCAGTTTGACGGGAAATCAGCAGCTTCTTTGACGATAAAGCCGTGGATCGCAGGGGTGATTGATTCAAAATCATCCCTATTTATTCCATAATTGCCAACTAATGGATATGTGAGCGTAACTAGTTGCCCGCAGTAAGATGGGTCCGAGAGGACTTCCTGATAACCGGTCATGCCAGTATTAAAAACAACTTCACCAATTGTGTCGACATCGCTTCCGAATCCCTCGCCGATAAATACTGTTCCGTCTTCAAGAATCAGCTGTTTTTTCATGCTGTCACACTCCCTTTGCTCCATGCTTTGCGTCCATTTACGATCGTCATTACCGGCCAGCCTTTGCATTCCCAGCCTGTGAATGGCGTATTTTTTCCTTTTGATAAAAACCGTTCGGGATCAATCGCTTCTGTTTGCTCTAAATCAATCAGGACGATGTCAGCTGCTGCTCCCACTTCAATTTTCCCGGAAGCAAGTCCGAACGCTGCTGCCGGTTTGATCGTCAAAAAGTCGATCAACTGCTTCAGGGTGATAAGTCCTTTTTCGACTAAATATGTGTTTAATAGCGGAAAAGCGGTTTCCAACCCGACAATTCCAAACGGTGCAAGCTGCATGCCCTCCGCTTTTTCTTCTGCCATATGCGGCGCATGGTCGGTCGCGATGAAATCAATGGTTCCATCAAGCAGCCCTGCAATCAGGGCTTCCCTGTCCGCTTTGCCGCGCAATGGGGGGTTCATTTTATAATTCGGATCAAGCCCGGGTATATCCTCGTCGCATAACAATAAGTGATGCGGGGTCACTTCCGCCGTCACTTTAATTCCGGCCCGTTTTGCATCCCTGACAACCCGCACCGACTCTTTCGTGCTGATGTGGCAAACATGATAGTGGCAGCCGGCCGCTTCCGCCAATAGAACATCACGGGCAATATGGACAGATTCACAAACCGACGGAATACCACTCAGCCGCTGTCTTTTTGAAAAATTCCCTTCGTGAACAGATCCTTTATTAATCAGTGTATTTTCCTCACAATGGGCAACAATTGCCATGTTTACTTGCGCTGCATTTTTCATGGCGGCCAGCATCATGCCGGCTGATTGAACACCAACTCCGTCATCTGTAAACGCAAAGGCGCCTGCTTCTTTCAACCCCTTAAAATCTGTCAGTTCCTCACCAAGCTCCCTGATTGTGATCGAAGCATATGGAAGGACGCGGACAGCCGCTTTTTCAGCAATCCGCTTCTTCAGCCACTCCAGTTGTTGTTGCGAATCCGGGACAGGTCTTGTATTTGGCATCGCCGCAACCGTTGTAAAACCGCCTTTTGCCGCGGCCTTTGTTCCGGTTTCAATCGTTTCTTTCTTTTCCCCGCCCGGTTCTCGTAAATGGATATGAAGGTCAATAAAGCCCGGAGCGATCATTTTTCCTTCGGCATCAATCACTTCTGCTTCTTCAATAGTGATATGCTCGCCAATTTCAGTAATTTTTCCGGCTTTAATATAAATGTCGGCTTTGCGAAATTCCCCGTTATCAGAAAGCAAATTGCCGTTTTTGATAATCATTGACATTTGGTATCCCTCCCATTAATGATTCGATTGATCTCTTCAAAACGGCCATGCGCACGAATACGCCATTCTCCATTTGTTTAAAAATTCTCGAGCGTTCGCATTCTACTAAGCTATCAGCAATCTCAACGTTTCGGTTTACCGGAGCGGGGTGCATGATGATGCTGCCGCGCTTCATCCTTCTTTCCCTTTCTTCTGTTAATCCATATGCAGAATGGTAGCTTTCCGGTGATTGAACTCCTTTTTCGGCATGGCGCTCGTGCTGTATGCGCAGCAGCATTACAACGTCAGCTGTTTTAATCGCTGAGTCAATATTCTCGTAGCGGCCCGCTTCAAGCAGGCTGTTATCGAACCACTCTTCGGGCCCGGAAAAAACAACTTCTGCACCAAGTCTTGAAAGGACATTTGCATTTGAGCGGGCGACCCGGCTATGGCGCAGGTCGCCGATTATGGCCACCTTCAACCCGATAAAGTGTACAAACTCTTGCTGGATCGTCAGCAGGTCAAGCAGTGATTGGGTTGGGTGGTGGCCGCAGCCGTCTCCGCCATTAATAATCGCCAAGCCTGTTCGGCTGCAAAGCTGGTCAAAATACCGTTCCTCTTGATGGCGGATGACCACGGTATTTACACCAATCGCTTCAAGGGTGCGAACAGTATCATATAAGGTTTCCCCCTTCGAAACACTGGAAGCACCTACTTCGAAAGGAATGACTTCCAAGCCAAGCTTCCGTTCTGCCACTTCGAAGCTTGATTTTGTCCGTGTACTTGCTTCGAAAAAAAGATTTGCAACAAAAGTCTGCTTGCCTGGCTTCCAGACCATCCCTGCGGAAAACCGCTGTGCTTCAGAAAGAATCTCGTTAATTTCACTTAGTTCAAGTTCAGTCGTAGTGAGCAAATGTTTCATCACGAAGCTCCCCTTTTTCTTAAAATTATTCTTCAAAAAAACACCCTGACTTTATAAGCCAGGGTGTAAGAAACGTTGTGAATGAACCGGTCATATACAGGGATTTTTCCCATAGGCCGGTCATCTAACACCCTTGCAAGCCTCTCGGACTTTTTTAAAAGGTGATACTATGCAGTTTCGTGTTCTTCATCTTCATCAAATCCAAACAGGTCATCCTTCACTTGCTCACGGCCTGGCAGGACGATATTGAGCACTAGACCGGCAATGGCGGCCAGCGCCATGCCCTGAATCTGGAATTGGTCTGAAATACGGATGAAAGCGCCGCCGATTCCGATCACCAGGATGACAGAGGCGATTACAAGGTTGCGCTTGTCTCCAAAATCAACCTTGTTGTCGACAAGCATCCGCAAACCGGAAGAAGCGATGATTCCGAACAGGAGAATCGAAACTCCGCCCATAACCGGGGTCGGGATCGTGCTGATTAAAGCTGTTACTTTACCGATAAATCCAAATACAGTCGCAATTATGGCAGCTCCCGCGATTACATATACGCTGTAGACTCTCGTGATCGCAAGCACGCCAATATTCTCCCCATAAGTTGTTTTCGGAGGACCGCCAATTAAAGCGGAGATCATCGTTGCCATCCCGTCACCCAAAATAGAACGGTGCAGGCCGGGATCTTTTATATAATCCTTACCCACCACTTTACTTAAAACAAGCTGATGGCCAATATGCTCGGACAGCGTCACAACTGCAACCGGCACCATCAAGAGGACAAGCTCCCATGAGACTGTGACCGGATAATCAGCAAATGGAATTAAGAATTCCGGATTTTCCAGCCAACTTGCTTGTTTAACCGCTGTAAAATTCACGATTCCGATCAGCAGTGAATAGATGTATCCAATAACAATCCCTGCCAATATCGGCACAAGGCTCAGCAATCCTTTTAAATATATCGAAAAAATAATCGTTGCAGCCAGTGTCACCAATGCTGCTGAGAAGTGGAGCAGGCTGTATTCTGCGTCAGGACTAGTCGGGTTATTCATCGCCATACTAACCGCTGTTCCGGCAAGCCCAAGACCGATTACGATGATAACCGGCCCGGTTACGATTGGCGGAAGTAAATTCATGATCCATCTGTAGCCGGCTTTTTTAATAACAAGAGCAACGACTCCATACACGAGTCCGGCAATAAAGCTTCCGATCATCGCTGCGCCCGGGCCGCCGCCCGCTTTAGCTGCAATGACAGGAGCTATGAAGGCAAAAGATGAACCCAGATAGGCGGGAACCTTCCACTGTGTAATCATCAGAAAGGCAAGTGTGCCGATTCCGCTTGAGATAAGGGCGATCGCCGGGCTTAGCCCGACTAAATATGGAACTAAAATCGTCGCGCCAAACATGGCGAATAAATGCTGTAAGCTTAAGGTCAGCCATTGTCCCGGCGTGGGAACATCTTTAATACCTAACATCGGTCTGGTCATATTTATGTCTCCTTTTACTTTGTAATGAAAAACCTCTTTATGTCCGGGGCACAAAGAGGGTACGAAAACGCCTAAGCAAGCTCCTTAGCCGATTCCCCCTTTGTCAGCCTCTCGGGACTGCCGTTAAAAGGGTATTTATTTTTCAAAAATGCTGACTTGATCTTCCTGATCAACTTCCTTTAATTCAACAACAATTTTTTCGGAGCTCGCCGTCGGGATATTTTTTCCAACATAGTCGGCCCGAATCGGGAGTTCCCTGTGCCCTCTGTCAACGAGGACTGCTAGCTGGACAGCAGCCGGCCGCCCGATATCGATCAGCGCATCCATGGCTGCTCTGACTGTTCTTCCCGTATAAAGAACGTCATCAACGAGAATTACTTTTTTATTTGTAATATCAACGGGAATATGGGAGCCCTTGACCAGTGGTTCCAGATCGGCCGTTTTCTTTGTCAGATCATCTCTGTATAAAGTAATATCAAGCTCGCCAACGGCTATTGCCATTCCTTCAATTTGTTCAATTCTCTCAGCAAGCCTTTTTGCAATATATATGCCCCTTGTTTTAATTCCGATTAAAATGCAGTCGGAAATCCCTTTATTCTTTTCGATAATTTCATGGGCTATCCTTGTCAGCGCCCTGCGAATTGCTTGTTCATCAAGGACGATTGCTTTTTGCGGCATCGTATCACGCCTTCCGTGAAATTTACATAGTCGACAACATAAGAAAACCCTCTTACCTGAAAGGCAAGAGGGTACACGAATTTGATTCATCACAAAAGTGCATGGGCAGCACCTTTGCATATCCGTTCCTTCTCAGCCTCTCTGGACTGTTTTTAAAGGACTATTCAACTAAAGCAATCTTAAAATACATGTAGGTTTTTGTCAACCGTTATTTCGAAGTTTATCCAATAGCTGTTGAAAATCTGGCGGAAGTGGGGCTTCAAACTCCAAGTATTCCCCTGTTCTTGGATGTGAGAAGCCTAACACTCCAGCATGTAGAGCCTGCCCGCCAATATCGAGTGTTTTTCTTGGACCGTATTTAGGATCGCCTGCCAACGGAAAGCCGATATATTTCATGTGGACACGAATCTGATGTGTCCGTCCTGTCTCCAGTTGGCATTCCACATAAGAGAAGTCAGTGAACCGTTCCAACACCTGAAAATGGGTGACAGCATGCTTCCCGTTATCGACAACTGTCATGCTCTGCCTGTCTTTCGGATCCCGTGCTATCGGGGCATCAATCGTACCATGATCATGGGAAATGATTCCGTGGACAATCGCTTTATATTTGCGGGTTACTGTTTTGTTGACAAGCTGGTTTACCAGGCTTTCGTGTGCCAAATCATTTTTAGCGACCATTAACAATCCCGATGTGTCTTTGTCAATGCGATGGACAATCCCGGGGCGGAGCACGCCGTTGATTCCCGACAAATCCCGGCAATGTGCCATCAATCCATTCACGAGTGTGCCGTTCATATGTCCCGGGGCTGGATGGACGACCATTCCTTTCGGTTTATAGACGACGAGCACATCCCGGTCCTCATAAAATATGCCCAGGTCCATTTCTTCAGGAATGACGTCCAGCTCTTCCGGTTCAGGAATGGTCACCTCAATTTCGTCATTTATGTTGCATTTGTAGTTCGTTTTTATTTTTTGGCCGTTCACTAAAACGTGGCCTTCTTTAATCCACTGTTGAACTTGCGTCCGCGACCATTCCTCGTTTAATGAAGAAAGAACCTTGTCGATCCTGTCATGTGCCTGTTCTTCAAGAATGGTGTGTTCCATTTTCTCCATTAGCTTTCTCCTTCTTTATGTTTCGTTCTTCCAGCAGCATCTGCAGCATTAACAAACCGACTCCGATTACAAGCGAAGAATCAGCCATGTTAAAGATCGGAAAATCATACCCAAATATATATGTATCAACGAAATCGACGACTTCTTTCCGCCAGACTCGGTCAATAAAATTCCCGATTGCGCCGCCGAGCATTAATCCAAGTGAAACACCAAGCAGCCGCTTACCTTTGGCAGCTTTCTGGATATAATAAACGATACCAACGATGACGATAATTGTAATAATATAAAAGAAGCCCATTTGACCCTCGAGAATCCCCCAAGCAGCACCCCTATTACGATGGGAAGTAATATACAAGAAGTTTTCAATAATTTCAATACTTTCGCCAAGCTCCATTGTTTTGACGACGAGCCATTTTGTCCACTGATCAACAACGATCACAAATATAGCGATTAAATAATAAAACACAAAGGCAACCTCCAAGCATTTACTCACTATCAGGCTTCATCTTTCCCCGTCCTCGAAGGGATTGAACGGTGCGAGATTTGAGCGTTTTACCGGGCGCTGGACCTTGCCAAGCCCGCTTTTACATCACCTTTGCATTTTAGCATAATTTTCTTAAAAACAACAATTATTCATCAATGGAGAGATTTACGGTAATATTGGTCAAGCTTGCTAATATCATCGATCGATTTAAGCGTTGGAATCATCGCTAAAAGGCCGGCCGGAAGCAGCTCCCCCGAGACTTCGCATTTGCCATAATCTCCTGCCTGCAACTTTTTTAATGCCGAATCTACATCATGCAATTCCGCCTGGATATAATAATAAACTGAACTTTGGCCGCCATTGAGTTTGTGTTGTAATTCCTGTCTTGTTTTACGGAGTTCGGAAATGAGGTCTTGCGTGACTGCATCCATACCATTGCCTCCGTTCATCCTTTTGTTAACTTAGTTTTTCCGTTCTTATCTTTTAAAACCATGCAAACATTTTACAGACAGTACAACAAATAGGAGGGCGATGGCGGAAGATCTTTTCTCATCAGATTTCGATCATAAATCCGGAGCTTTGAATCAAAAAAAACCTCCCGAGCATCAGCCCGAAAGGTTTTTAGATCTATATTAGCTTAAATGATTGTAATGTTTTTCGACAACCGCAGCACAGCGCGGGCAGAGTGTAGGATGCTCTGGAACCTGGCCAACCTCCGGTGTAACAACCCAGCATCGTTCGCAAGTCTCGCCCTCAGCTTTGGAGACAACGATTGCTGCATTTTCAAGCTTTAACGCATGTTCTGGTGCCTCTTCGTACGAGCCTGCTACTTCAAAGCTGGAAACGATGAATAGCTGCTCAAGGTTTTCGTCGATCGAATCGAGGAGCGCCTTTGTCCTATCACGAACAAACAAGGTTACCTTCGCTGTTAACGATTTACCAATTACCTTCTCATTGCGCGCTTCTTCCAGAGCCTTCAACACATCGTTGCGAAGCTTCATGAAAGCTGTCCACTTTTCTTCAAGCTCTTTTGCGTTTGGCAATTCTCGATATTGAGGCATATCTGTAAGCTGGACGCTTTTTTCGTCAACCGCCGGTATATGAGCCCAGACTTCATCGGCAGTATGAGAAAGAATCGGAGCAACAAGCTTCACTAATGCAGTTAAGCTTTCATATAAAACGGTTTGAATAGCACGGCGTTCAGCATTGTCCTTCGCTTCAATATAGAGAACATCTTTTGCAAAATCAAGGTAAAACGCGCTTAGGTCGAGCGTACAAAAATTATTTACGGCGTGATAGATTCCGGCAAATTCAAAATTTTCATATGCATCATGAACATTTTTAATCAGTTTGTTCAGTTTTACCAACATAAACTGGTCCACTTCGCGCAAATTCTCGAACGGAACAGCATCTGCAGCAGGATTGAAATCAGCAAGATTTCCCAATAAGAAACGGAAAGTGTTGCGTATTTTCCGGTAAACTTCAGCAACCTGCTTCAAAATCGGATCGGAGACACGGACATCTGATTGATAATCAACCGATGCGACCCAGAGACGGAGAATGTCAGCGCCAAGCTGGTTCATCACCTTTGCTGGGACGATTACATTCCCAAGCGATTTGCTCATTTTCTTGCCTTCACCATCAAGAGTGAAGCCGTGGCTTAAAACTCCTTTATACGGGGCCTTTCCGGTCACTGCAACAGCTGTGGACAGAGAAGAATTGAACCAGCCGCGGTATTGGTCAGAGCCTTCCAAATACAGATCGGCAGGCCGTTGTAAGTCTTCACGCTCCTCTAAAACTGCTTGATGAGAAGAACCGGAATCAAACCAGACGTCCATAATATCGGTTTCTTTTGTAAAAATGCCGTTCGGGCTGCCTGGATGGCTGAACCCTTCAGGTAAAAGCTCATTCGCTTCTTTCTCAAACCAAATATTTGAACCGTGTTTGCGGAAAAGGGCGGACACATGGTCAATTGTTTCATCCGTAATAACCTGATCACCATTTTCGGCATAGAATACCGGAATTGGAACACCCCAGACACGCTGGCGGGAAATACACCAATCGCCCCGATCGCGGACCATATTATGAAGACGGGTTTCTCCCCATGCCGGTACCCATTTTGTTTCTTCCACAGCATCTAAAAGGTCTTCACGGAAATCTTTAATCGATGCAAACCATTGCGCGGTTGCTCTAAAGATAACCGGCTTTTTCGTTCTCCAATCATGCGGATAGGAGTGGTTAATAAACGAAAGCTTAACAAGCGCTCCGGCTTCTTCAAGCTTTTCTGTAATCGGCTTATTGGCTGTGTCGTAAAATAAGCCTTCAAATCCAGGTGCCTCGTCAGTCATAACACCTTTATCATCGACTGGATTTAAGACGCCAAGACCGTACTTCTGACCGACGTAAAAGTCGTCTTCACCATGTCCGGGAGCAGTGTGCACACAACCTGTTCCAGCATCCGTTGTAACATGCTCACCCAGCATAACAAGGGAATCGCGGTCATAGATAGGATGCTTGGCAAGAACGTATTCAAGCTCGCTGCCTGTTACTTTTTTAACAACCTCAGCAGTCTCCCAACCAACCTCATTTGTCACGGATTCAAGCAGTGCTTCGGCAACGACATATTTTTTCCCATTAGCCTTAACGACCACATAAGTGAGATCCGGATGAACAGAAATTCCAAGGTTTGCAGGAATCGTCCATGGCGTTGTTGTCCAAATCAGGATTTCTGTGTCAGTATCCAATACACCCTTGCCATCCTTTACTTTAAAGCCGACAAAAATCGATGGTGAGCGTTTATCCTGATACTCAATTTCTGCTTCGGCAAGAGCGGATTCGCTTGACGGAGACCAGTAAACAGGCTTTAAGCCTTTGTAAATATAGCCCTTTTTCGCCATTTCGCCAAAAACTCTAATTTGCTGTGCCTCATACTCGGGCTCCAAGGTAATATACGGATTTTCCCAGTCTCCGCGTACGCCAAGGCGTTTGAACTGGGTACGCTGGCTGTCAATTTGCTGATAAGCATATTCCGCACAAAGCTTGCGAAATTCTGCTACCGTCATTTCCTTCCGTTTAACTCCTTTGTTTGTCAATGCCTGCTCAATCGGCAAACCATGTGTATCCCAGCCCGGAACATATGGGGCATTGTAGCCGCTCATCGATTTATAGCGGACGATAAAATCTTTTAATACTTTATTTAGGGCATGGCCCATATGAATATCACCGTTTGCATACGGAGGGCCATCATGCAGAACAAACATTGGACGGCCTTTAGTGCGCTCCTGGACCTGTTTATATATATCCACTTCCTGCCAGTGTTCCTGGATTTCCGGTTCGCGGTTGGGCAAATTTCCGCGCATTGGAAATTCGGTTTTTGGCATCAATAATGTATCTTTGTATTCCATTTCAATCTCCTCCGTTCACATCGCTAACTCTTATCATGATTTCCAAATTCAAAAAAACCAAACAAAAAAAACCTTCTCATCCCGGAAAGGGACGAGAAGGTTTTTTCCCGCGGTACCACCCTTATAGACAGCATAAATATCTGTCCACTTCAGCATTCGTAACGTGAATGATACGTCAAAGCTTAATTACATCGTGTTCAGCCTTGAACTCGAGGGTGATTTTCCAACTTTCGCTCTTACCAGGCTTCCACTGTCCCTGGTTCGCTATAAATAAAGCCTTGAAAATTGTACTGTCCCTGTCAACGTAGTCATTGTCTATTCAAGTATTATCCTAATATTATATGTGAAAAGTCATCTATTCGTCAAGCAAGTGAATCTTCTTCTTCAGAAGCTTTTAGCTCAGCCGCATCCAGTTCGTATTGGAGCAAATGGTCCCAGTCATCATTGTTAAGCAGGTCAAGCTGCGCTTCAACCAACATTTTAAAGCGGGTTCTAAACACCTTTGACTGCTTCTTTAAATCTTCAATTTCCAGCGCAATTTTTCTTGCTTTTGATAATGATTCATTGACGATCCGGTCCGCGTTCTTCTCCGCTTCTTTAATGATAAGCTTCGCTTCCTTATGGGCATTGCGCTTTACTTCTTCGGCTGCTTCCTGGGCGATCACGATCGACTTATTTAGCGTTTCCTCTATATTGCTAAAATGGCCAAGCCGCTCTTTCTGGTCATTAAGCCGTTCTTCCAACTCTTTCTTTTCACGTAAAATCAACTCATAATCCTTGATTACTTGATCAAGAAACTCATTCACTTCATCTTCATCGTATCCCCGAAACCCTTTGCTGAATTCCTTGTTATGGATATCTAATGGTGTTAACGGCATTACGCCACCTCCCGGTTAACAATCATGTTCTGTATGTACTAATATTCGACAAGATATTATAAAATCCTTTTTAAACGCGTGAATTATTTTTGCCTTCCTGCAGTGATCTTCCATTTATCCTTTTTCGTTTTCCCTTCAATCGAAATAAGCTTGCAACGCCCATAACCCTTTATCGAAATAATGTCTCCCGCACCGCACTCAAACGATGTACTTTCAATCGTGCTCCAATTAACCTTGACAATGCCCTGTTGAATCAACAGCTGTGCTTTTTGGCGGGAAAGATTATATAAACCGGCAATAACTGTGTCCAATCGAAGTGACGAAATGGTTGCGGATAATTCTGACCATGCTTCCGCAACGGACAATGCATGCTCAAGCGGAATCTCTTCGATCCTGACTGCAGCCTTCCCGACCGACTGCAGCTGATTTCTCACATAATCTGCTATCTCTTTTGCCGCGAAAAACTGCACTCGGTCCTGATCAACTAAAATATCGCCGAATTTCCCCCGTTTCAAGCCGAGCGACATCAGGCTTCCTAATACTTGGCGGTGCTCAATCGTAACAAATTTTGCCGGATAGGCGATCTCAAAAAGGCTAATTTGAAAATCTTCCTGTACAACTGACATATACTCAGGATAAAAAATCGCTCGCTGCCTCTCCGTTGTTTCTGAACCGCCAAACAACCCGAATTGCAACTCTGCATGCCGACCAAGAATTGTCGTGACAATTTGCTGTTCGCGCGGATCCAGAAAATCGGTCAGTTTTGCTGAGTAAGTACTTTCAACATAGTCTTTCCATTGATGAACAAGATCAATAAAATCCCGCTCTTCCGGACGAAAATGCTGGTAAATCGACATAAATCAAAACTCCTCTAATACGGTTACAAAGGGCCAGTTCCAACTTTTTCAGCAGAAATTAAGCGATCCAATGAAATATTTGGTTAAGTCCGCCCGTCGCCAGGCGCAAGACAAGGATCGCCACAATCGGGGAGATATCAATCATTCCCAGTGGCGGAATAAAGCGCCGGAATGGCTCCAAATACGGCTCGCATATTCTTGCCAGAAATTGCCCGATTGCCGATTCACGCGCATTTGGAAACCAGGACATTAGTATGTAAACTATTAATGCCCATGAATAAATTTGAATCAGAGATTGTAGAAACAATAAAACTGTATTCATTAAATTTTACCACCTCGAGTCTTGAAGATCATGCTCTTGCATGAATTCAGAAATATTACCGGACACTTCAACATTGTCCGGTGTGCATAGAAAAATATTCATGCCGATACGCTGGATGTCTCCGCCAATAGCATAAACGGTGCCGCTTAAGAAATCAACAATTCGCTTTGCCTGGTCATGATCAATCCTTTGCAGATTGACGACAACGGCCCGCCTGTTCTTTAAATGATCGGCAATATCCTGTGCCTCCGCATAAACGCGTGGCTCAACTAATATCACTTTGGACGATTTTTGTACGCTTTGCAAGCTGACGACATTTTGTTTTTGCGAATGCTGGGACTGCTGCCTTTGCTGTTTAACAGGCTCCAGCTCATCTTCAGCAAGATCTTCCTCTTTGTAGTCATAATCATCTTCAAGAAAGAAAAATGTTTTTATTTTGGATTTTATGCTCATCTTCTCTGCACCTCCTGCACTTGTTCGTCTTCTTCACCAACTAAGGCAGACCCGATTCGAACCATCGTTGCCCCTTCTTCTACAGCGATTGTATAGTCATTTGACATTCCCATTGACAGCTCCCTGCACGGGGCATGGGGCATTTCTAAACGCTGAATCGTTATTTGCAGCTCTTTTAAGCGCCGAAAACAATTTCGAATAACGGTTTCATCCTCCGTGTTTGGAGCCATTGTCATCAGGCCGGCAACCTCAATATGCGAAAATTGTGCCAGTTCCTTGATAAAGTCGATTGCATGTTCAGCCGCGATTCCATGCTTGGACTGTTCCCCGGAAACGTTCACTTGGACAAAGCAAGAAATTGTTTTTTCAGCTCTTTTATTGATTTCCTGCGCAAGAGAGAGCCTGTCCAATGAATGGATGTAAGCCACTTTATCGATGATATTTTTAACCTTTCTGGATTGCAGTGTGCCGATAAAATGCCAATCTGGTTTATCTTTCAGCACTTCCCATTTGGCAAGCAGCCCTTCTTCACGATTTTCACCGAGATTGTTGATACCTGCCGCAACTGCCTCGGCGGCCCTTTCAGTTGATACATATTTAGTCACTGCAATGATTTTGATGTCTTCCGGGCTGCGGTTTACTTTCTGGCATGCCTGCAAAATGTGTCCGTTTATTTTGTCAAGCTTTGCTGAAACTCTCATTTATTTCTGTAAAGCCTCCTTCCAGCCGATAAAGCTCATCATTCGCCCTGTTTTTCCCCGGTCTCTGCGGTGGGAAAAGAACTGGCTGTGATGACAGCTGGTACAAAAACTGGTCATCCTGATTTGTTCCTCGCTTAATCCGCAGTTTAACAAAATTAGCTTATTCAGCTCGCGAAGATTTAGCGAATATTGGCCCTCTTTTATTGTATTATATGTTTTTTTCCCGACATCATCTAGTCTGTTTTGCACCATTTTAATAACGGGCTCATCTACGATATAACAATTTTCGCAAATTGACGGTCCAATCACAACCGAAACGTTATCGCGCGTGATACCTTCTTTTTCAAAAACGCGGATCATTTCCTCAGCGATGCCGTTTACGGTTCCTTTCCAGCCGGCGTGGGCAATCCCGACAGCCCGGCCATCAGCTGAGATAAAATAAAGGGGAACACAATCTGCAAAACATAGTGTAAGCAAAATCCCTTCATCTGTTGTGAAAAAGCCGTCCGTTTGTTTAAAGGCGTTATCATACGAATTTGACCCTTTGCCCCTGTCATCCTTAGACACTTTTTTTATGTGAACCTCGTGGGTTTGCTCTGCACCGACCCAATAATCCAACGGAAAATCGATCAATTCAGACAGTGTTTCACGGCTCTGGCAGACCGCATCATGATGGTCATTGACATGGAATCCGAAATTCAATCCAAACTGAGACTGATTATGTCCGCTTGTATTTTTTGTCGTAAATCCTGCGGTTAGCCCGGGAAACTTTTCATTCCAGTCTTTGATCAAAAAATATTCTTGCTCAACAAGTGTGAATGGCTCCATGACAAAACCTCTTCTGTTTTTCTATAGTTTACCATAGAAGGAAAAGCGGGCACAGCAAAAAAAGCAGTTTACTCGTCTTCCTCTCTAAATTTTATCTCACTTGTATCCTTATAGCGAACGAGAATTACATCCTCGCCAATTTTCAACATGTTTTTCCACGCTATGACAATATCCTCATCGCGCCCAAACAAGCCCAGAACTTTTCCTGCTCCGCTCACGATTACGGCTTCAATTTTGCCCGTTTCCAAATTAATTTCAATGTCGCCGATATTTCCAAGCCTTTTTCCATCTGTTATGTTGACCACATCTTTTATTTGAAATTCTGAGATTTTTATCATCTTTTCTCACTCTCCCACGATACTTTCTGTAATCAATATATGAGCTGGCCCGACTTTTTAGAAGATCAGGGGACGGCAACGGCGGAAAGAATGAGAAAAGCCGCCCGCAGGCAGCTTTTAATGTTGAATATTTTTATTCATTTGTTTGATAGCCGCTTTTTCGAGCCTCGACACTTGCGCCTGTGATATTCCGATCTCATCGGCCACTTCCATTTGCGTTTTCCCTTGAAAAAAGCGCTTTCTCAAAATGAGTTTTTCCCGGTCATTCAAGCGTCTCATGCCCTCTTTTAAGGCGATTTCCTCTATCCAGTGTGAATCCTTATTTCGCTCATCACTCAACTGGTCCATCACAAAAATCGGATCGCCGCCGTCATTGTAAATTGGCTCAAATAAAGAAACAGGATCCTGGATTGCATCAAGCGCAAAAACAATTTCTTCATGGGGAACTTCCAATACCCTGGCGATTTCCTCAGCAGTTGGTTCCCGTGATGTTTCACCCATCAACCTCTCTCTAACCTGGAGAGCTTTATAGGCGATATCCCTTAACGAGCGGGAAACGCGAATCGGGTTATTATCCCGCAAATAGCGGCGGATTTCACCGATGATCATTGGTACTGCGTAGGTGGAAAACTTAACGTTTTGACTAAGATCAAAATTATCAATTGATTTCATAAGACCGATACAGCCGACCTGGAACAGGTCATCAACAAATTCGCCCCGGTTGTTAAATCTTTGAATCACACTGAGGACGAGGCGCAGATTTCCGTTGACGAGTTTTTCCCGTGCGGATATATCCCCTGTATGCATTTGCTTGAAGAGCTCTCTCATTTCTTCGTTTTTCAATACTGGAAGCTTTGAAGTATCTACCCCGCAAATCTCAACTTTATTTCGAGTCAATTCTTTTTTCCCTCCTTGCAGGAGCTGCTGTTCAAAAATCAGTATCTCCCCGGTAAGGAAAAATATGCACTTGTCCAGTTGCAAGGATTTGCGGGCTACGCAGGAAAAACGTTAAGATATCAAGATTCACATCAGTTTTCTATCAAAAAAAATTTATCTTTAAACCATTTTATTAAATTCTTTACGCAATCTTTTGATAATTCTTTTTTCCAGTCGCGAAATATATGATTGAGAAATCCCTAACATGTCGGCGACATCCTTTTGCGTCTTTTCTTCACCGCTTCCCAGTCCAAATCGCAACTCCATAATTTGCTTTTCTCTGTCGCTAAGCTGATGCAAAGCTTTAATCAACAGTTTTCGGTCCACGTTTGCTTCTAGGTCCTTCGTAATGATATCCTCGTCTGTCCCAAGAACATCTGACAGTAATAATTCATTGCCATCCCAGTCGATATTTAAAGGTTCATCGAACGATACCTCCGAACGGATTTTGTTATTTCTCCTTAAGTACATAAGAATTTCGTTTTCAATGCATCGCGAAGCGTATGTAGCTAACTTAATTTTCTTTTCGGGATTAAAAGTATTGACAGCTTTGATCAGCCCGATCGTGCCGATGCTGATTAAATCTTCAATATTGATACCAGTGTTTTCAAATTTCCTGGCAATATAGACGACAAGACGGAGATTGCGCTCGATTAAAATGGACCGTGCAGCTTTGTCTCCTTTCGGAAGTTTTTTTAACAGCAGTTCCTCTTCTTCTTTGTTTAAAGGAGGTGGCAACGCTTCACTTCCGCCTATATAGTATATTTCATCCGTTTTAATACCAAGTTTAATTAATAACTTATACCAATAGTAGGATAAGCGCAGTCGCAGATTTTTCATGAGTTGTCCTCCTTCTAAAATATCTTTTCTCCGAGTATAGTATTATTAGCTTACCTTTATAGACGGCCTATCCTTTTTGACGCCTGTTAACAGCTTGGGGTGGACGATACATTGAAAAGCATCATCAGCAGATAGTTGCTGGGTTGTAAATGAAATAAGACCTTTCTCTGTTTCCCAGCAGTCTTTATCTTTTTCAATTCTGATCACGTCAGGCTTTAAAGCCAATATGAGTTGATGGTCCCTGCCAACCACGCGACATGGAATAATCCTCATCCGATTCTCCAATTCAGGGGAAATCATTTCGTTTCCTAAAATGATATCTTCATGGTTTGTGGCCAGCTTGATTAATTCTTCAGGTAATTCATGCAGTAAATTCTTGATCGAAATCAACATCACCGGCCATTTTGAAAGTGGGTCATAAAGCTGATTCCCGCTGTCGATCAAACCTTTAACAGAAATCTCGACCTCGCCCAGTGCTATCGATACATTGACAAGCTGATCATACTGTATTTTCACAACCTCGATTGCTTCAATGCTGCGTCTGGAAAAATGCCAGACGATTGGAAAGCCGATCAACACAAACAACCAGCTTATTGGATCACCAAAACCTTTGCTGTGTGCCAGCAGCACTTTTGCTGTCAGTCCAAAATCAAATTGAATAAAATAATGGGCACCAATTAATGAGCCTCCAATTAAAAATGTCACTGCATAAAGGGTTACAAGGCCAGAAAAAAAATAGCGAAGCCTTTTGTAGCCAAAAGCCGCTAATACCATCATGACAGAAAAAAGCAACTTGGTTATCGGGTGACCGGAAACCGCACTGAAAGGCGTCATTGCCAGCAAAATAATCAGCGAGCCAATGAGCCCGGCCAGGAATACCCTCCAAAAACGGATGCTTCTTTTTAAAATAATTGCAGTTAAACAAATGAGCAAACTATCAAACAAAAAGTTCAAAGCCCAAATCACATCTAAATAAACCGTCATTTCCCTCTCTCCTTAAAAGCAAGAACCGAAAGACGATTCCCTTTGAATGAGTAAAGAACGAGGCTGGCTGCTTACCATTATTGTAAAACCCAATTTTTGCTTTTATAAATTCCGTTACGAAAAAGTATAGCGTACTTACTCTTAGGAAGTGTGTCACTTTCTGTAATGAAATGAGAAGAAATTTCCCCTATTCAATTCGGATTTTGTCAACTTTCTTCTTTATTTGCGGGTACTTTCCAGGCACAAAAAAAGAGCACGGCATTTTAATGCCACACTCTTTTCAGATGATTTGCTATTGAGGATATAATTTAACGCCTGCGATTTCGGTTACGCAAAAAGGTTGGGATATCAAGCGGATCTTCCCCTTGCTGAACAGAAGAGCCTCTTCCTGTTTCTTGCGGTACTTCCTCGCGTTTCTGCTCGCGGTTCGCAGGCTGATGCCCTGGTTTGGCCTGTCCGAAAACAGGGCGGTTCACCGGCTTGGATTTGAGGGATTCCTCACTGAAACCGGTAGCAATTACCGTTACCATAATCTCGTCTTTCAGGTTTTCATTAATGACTGATCCAAAAATCATATTAACGTCCTGATCTGAAGCAGATGCGACAATATCCGCAGCTTCCTGCACTTCAAATAAGCTTAAGTTCGTTCCGCCGGTGATGTTCATCAACACACCTTGAGCACCATCAATTGATGTCTCAAGCAACGGTGATGAGATTGATTTTTTTGCTGCTTCTGCAGCACGGTTTTCCCCTGAGGCAATCCCAATCCCCATCAAGGCAGAACCTTTATTCGACATAATTGTCTTCACGTCAGCAAAATCAAGGTTGATTAAACCCGGAGTAGCGATTAAATCAGAAATACCCTGGACACCCTGGCGGAGAACATTATCTGCGACACGGAATGCTTCAAGCATTGGAGTGCTTTTATCGACCATTTCAAGGAGGCGATCATTAGGAATCACAATAAGAGTGTCAACAGCTTCCTTCATGGCATCAATTCCACCACCTGCTTGATTGGCGCGTTTTCTGCCTTCAAACGTAAACGGCCGTGTAACGACTCCGACTGTTAAAGCACCTAAATCACGGGCAATTCGTGCGATTACTGGAGCGGCGCCTGTACCCGTTCCACCACCCATTCCCGCAGTAACAAAAACCATATCGGCTCCCTTTAACACTTCCTCAATTTGTTCTTTGCTTTCTTCTGCCGCTTTTTTGCCGACTTCAGGATTGGCACCGGCTCCCAATCCGCGCGTTAATTTCGTACCAATTTGCATCTTCACTTCGGCTTTGGAAAGGTTTAAAGCTTGAGCATCCGTGTTCACGGAAATAAACTCAACACCCTGTACACCATGTTCTATCATGCGATTAACAGCGTTGTTTCCACCGCCTCCAACGCCAATTACTTTTATGGTAGCTAGTTGATCTAAATTCGTATCAAACTCCAACATGACAAATCCTCCTAACATTCGTCGTTATTCCCAGATAGCTCGTCCTACTCAAAGAAATAGCCAAGGAATTTCTTGACCCGTGATGTAATTTTTTCTTCCGGTTGCTTTTCAGGCTTTGCTTTTGCCTGAGGCTGTTTTTGAATTCGCTTTTCTTTCATTTCCGGGACCACTGCCTGGCCGCTGTTGTTTCTGCCCTGCAGTCTCGCTGTCTTATAAGAAAACTTAATCAATCCGACAGCTGTTGTATATTGCGGTTCACGGACTCCAATGTAATCCGGGATAGCAATTCGGACACGATTCTGCAGTACATCCTGGGCAAGTTCGAGAATACCTTGCATGTTAGCAACTCCGCCGGTTAGTACGAATCCTCCCGGCAGATCCCTGACACCCATTCTCCTAATCTCATTTTGAATGAGTTCTAATATTTCTTCCATTCTAGCTTCTATAATATCAGAAATTTCAAGCTGATTAAATTGCTGATGTTGATCACTGCCGATAATTGGTACACTGAACACTTCATCTTCTGAAGCATGGTCATAAAAAGAATGGCCATGCTTGATTTTAATCATTTCAGCATCCTCGGTTGAGGTTCGTAAACCGATCGACAGATCCTTTGTAATATGGTCACCGCCAACCGCGAGAACACTAGTAGATTTCAAATTGCCGTTTTCGAAAATTGCAATCGTAGTCGATCCGCCGCCGATATCGACGAGCGCAACGCCAAGATTTTTTTCATCCTTGGAAAGAGCAAATGCTCCTGAAGCAAGGGGCTGCAGCGTTATGTCTAAAATCTCAAGCCCGGCCCGTTCAACACAGCGCAGGGTGTTATGTAGGATTGTTTTTGATCCGGTAATAATCGTGCCTTCCATTTCGAGACGGACACCAATCATTCCGCGCGGGTCGTTGATTTCATCGAGCCCATCGACAATAAATTGCTTTGGAATAACATCAATTATTTCCCGTTCAGGCGGAATGGAGACAACCTGTGCTGCCTCGATTACGCGGGTTACATCCTGATCGGAAATTTCCCGATTATCACTTGACACAGCAACAACACCATGGCAAGGCTGAAGCATTACATGGTTTCCGGTTACGCCGACAATGACTTGGCGAATCTCCATACCTACCATTCTTTCAGCTTGTTCAATTGCCCGTTTTATAGAATGAACGGTTTCATCTATATCAATAACAGACCCCTTTTTTAAACCATCAGACTTTACGTTGCCTACACCGATAATATTTAATGCATCATCAACCATTTCACCAATGATCACTTTAGTTGTGGACGTACCGATGTCTAGACTTACATATATCTCATTGCTGTTCATTCTTTGGCACCTCCTTTAAGCAATTCGTAAAATTGAACAACAATCTTAATTAAATTCTGTTTATTTTACAATATCTTATAATTTTATTCGTCACAACAAAAATTTTCCCTTTTTAACCATCAATTTTTTTCGGTTTTTCCCGATTTGCAGACCATTTCGTTAACAATAATCTCCTAATCACCGCAATATTCTGGAACAGCCTGACACCAAAAGCAAAAACAGCTGCCAAATATAAGTCTACACCAAGATGAACCCCCAGAAAAGCTAAACTTGCAGCAAGAATAATATTGAAAAAGAATCCAGACACAAAAACCTTCTCGTCATATATATTTTGGAGATGGGCCCTGATGCCGCCGAATAATGTATCAAGTGCTGCGAGTACTGCAATTGATAAGTAGTTTGAATACTCGTCAGGGATTCGGAAATCCGTCATTAAACCGAGGAAAACCCCGATCACTAATCCCAGTAAAGGAAGCCACATTATCAATCCCCTCCTTTTCCAGGGTCCAATGGTTCCATGTTCCTAACCCGGATAGAATCCTGATAAGCAGGAATGGTCAGCGACTCTACTGGACTGGAGACAGTCATTCTTAAATTATCGATAAAAAAATCGTCTGCAGATTTTGATACTTGCATCCGGTTGAACAACTTCTCAGCCGTCTCGCTATTTGCAACGATGACCTTAACCTCGATCGGCATACTGTTAAGGGGATAACCATCTATTTTTGTTTCCCGGTTAATGTCCCTTATCACTGTTGTATTAATGATTCTTTGTCCGTCAATCGAGATATACTTGGCATCATACATGTTCAACTCGTTAACAAGCCGTTTCAACAGCTCGGGAGAAATATCAGAAGCCAATTCTCCGAGTACTATTTCTTCATAGACAGGTTCGATGGTCAGAACAATTCCCGGGCCGGAAACATCTGTTATTCCGGCTTCCAGCTTCAATTCATCCAGGGTAGTTCGCAGAACCTGCTCCTTGCTTTGACTCCGTTCTGTTTCATATTGGGCAAGCTTTTCCTCATTGGAGCTAATTTCCCGAATCAATCGCGATTGAATTTCCTTCTCCTTCAAAAGATCCTCACGAAGCTGCCATGTATCCCTCGTATCCCGGACAGCCGGTTCTTTGACTGTTTGAAATTGAATCGCGAGCATGAAGCCTACAATTAAAGCGATCACGGTAAAGCTAAGCAATTTTTTGTTGTCCACATTTTTTCACCTGGCCTTCTGACTTTATTAAAAGTGGACATCGTGAAACGACGATTCATTCTATTTGGTCATGCAAGATCAGAATGGTTCAGAAAAGAAAGCCTCTTTTAACTTCCCAGTTTAGGTTCAATCACAATCTGATCCTTTTTCTCAATCGTAAATATAATATTATCATTGACAAGCTGATCCTTTACACCGCCCGTTAAGCTTAGCGCTGAAGACATAATGTCAGGGTCCCCCAATGCTGTAACAACAAAAGGAGCAGGATGCTGATAACCGTCAATCGTAATCACCGGACCATCACAAAGAATGTAAGAATTATGGGAAAGCCGCTGCCCGTTAATCGCAATTGCAGAGGCTCCGGATATGTATAATTCATTGACAACTTTAAAAACATGATGCTCATGGACAAGATAATTATTGATATTTTCTTCCTCAGGATCATAATCTCCATCAGCCAAAGTGATCTGGACACCTTCTCCCTTAACACCTACTTTGCCAAGGAACATCCGGTATTTTTCGATATCTTCAGCGAGATTGAAAAAGATTTGCGCTTCATTGGAAAGCTGTTGTTCAATCTTAAGAACTTTGGTCTGCTTCTGGTTCAATTCTTCTTGCAGTTCTCTGTTTGTTTCTTCCTGGTCAATGAGCTGCTCCCGGAGATCAAGGGTTCTTTCCCATTGTCTGTCGGTAATCTCAGATGAATTATGTTCATTTTTTGTCAAGTGGTACGAAAATGCAAGCATATATCCAAGCACGAGAAAAACTAATGAAAAAATAACGTGCTTACCTTTCACCTTCATCTTCCTTCATTTCAGCTCCTTCTGAACCATAGCTTTTAAAATAAGAGCCTACTTCCAAATCAATAACTCCCTTTTTTCCCGGCTCAAGCTGGCTGACAATTGAAGGATAATGCACCATTTTTTCTGAAAAACTTCTTAATGTCGCATTCACTTCAAATCCGTCATTCATAAAAAGAGTAATCCGGTATGCATCTGTCTCTGTAGGACTATGGTGTATTTCGGAAATCGCATTCAGCACTTCCTCCGGCAATACTTCCAGCCCATCTATCATCTCTTCGAGGATATCACCTTCCGTAAAACCGCTCAAAACCGGAGCGTTTACTGGAAGCTCGCTTGTTCCTTTTTGTTTTAAAATAAAGCCATTGTCCAGTACCGGGAGATAGCTTGACTCATTTGCTATGTAAGCAATCCTGCTGTGCTCTTTCACATTAATCAACACGGAGTTTGGGATTTGGATAGAAACATCCACAGATTCTATTTCAGGCAGCTCTGTTAACTTACCCTCGACCGACTTCGAATCAACCTTCCAAATATTTGTTTTTGATGATAATTTGCTCAAAGAAATTAATTCTTCCTGTGAATACAGCTCGTTTCCAGAGACGGTGATCTTTTTTACATGACTTAACGGAGACTGAAAATAGACAACACATACAATCAAGGAAAAAAAGAGCATCAACAGAAAGATTAGCCTTCTATTTGCTTTTCTGCGCCTTTGCTGCTTCAGCTTTGGAATACGATCTTCAAGCGAAACAACGTTTCCCTTCCCCATCTCATCACCTCATTTCATGAAACGCAAGCACGGTGTGGCATGCTTGTCCCTCACAGCAAGAAGCACACAGTCGAGATTTAACATAAGTGAAAACAACGGCACGATCCAGCATGCCGTCATTACCGATAAACCCAATATTTTTTTGGTTTCTAAAGAAACATTATAACACAAATACTTTTTCCGGTAAGTCCAATTTCCTGTTACTTTAGGCCGATTATTTCGACTTCCGTTTCCAGACTCACATTATACATATCATAAATAGTATCTTTGACATGTTGAATTAATGCAAGTACATCTTCTGCTGTAGCCCCGCCTGCATTGACAATGAAATTCCCATGCATATCGGAGATTTTTGCTCCGCCGATTGAATGCCCTTTTAATCCGGCATCCTCAATTAGCTGCCCGGCATAGTGCGGAAGCGGATTTCTGAATATACTGCCGGCACAAGGGTAATTCCATGGCTGTGTTTCCTTTCGGTAGTCCTTATTCTTTTGGAGCTGGGCAACAATCTCTTCCCGCTTTCCTTCTGCAAGTCGAAAGACTGCCTCTAACACAATCCCGGGCCGCTTTTTTTGCAGAACGGAAGTCCGATAGGAGAATTCCATTTCCTTAAGATCCAGCCAGCCGACTGTTCCATCTGCAAAGAGAATATGTGCCTTCGTCAATATTTTCGAAATGTCGGAGCCGTGTGCACCCGCATTCATGTAAACGGCCCCGCCGACCGAACCCGGTATGCCAGCGGCAAATTCAAGACCGGTTAATCCCTTCTTGCTTATCGACGCTGCCAGTGCTACTAAAGAAACTCCGGCTCCCGCTGTTACAGTTTCTCCGTCAATATCAAGCCGGCCTAAACCCGAGCCGAGTTTAATGACTGCCCCTTCAATTCCTTGATCAGAAACAAGCAAATTGGAGCCTCTGCCAATTGCACGCCAATCTAATTTGTATTTTCGAATCAGTTCCATCGTTTTCTTTAAGTGCTCAATAGATGCAGGTTCAATGAACAATCCCGCAGGGCCGCCGATTTTGATGGTTGTATGGTTAGCTAAAGGTTCATTTGTTATGACCTTGCCAACATTTAAATCTGTAAGTTCTGTTATTAAATCGGTCATAATTACCTCCCTCTCTTTTTTGTGTGTATTAGTTTATGCGCAAAAAGAAAGCTGGGCTACTTTTGTTTTCGATCGATAACCTCCTGCATGACAGAATACAGCCTTCCTGCCGCATCTGGAATGCCTAATTTTTTGGCCGCGCTTTTCATGTTCGTGAGCTTTTGTTTATCCAATAAAATCGCGTCAATCAGTTTCACCAGTTTTGCCCCGCTTAAATCCTTTTCGAGAAGCAGCTCGGCTGCCCCGTGCTCGCTTAATGAACGGGCATTTTTTTCTTGATGGTTATTGGTGACATACGGGCTCGGAATAAGAATGCTCGGGATACCAAGTGAGGTTAATTCCGCGAGTGTTGTAGCGCCGGCTCTTGCGACAGTTAAATCAATGCCTGAAAGCACTTCCGGCATGTTATGGATAAATGGCTTAATGATGACATTCTCAGGGCTGCCGACCAGCTCTACTTCTTTTTTTACTTCTTCATAATGAGCTTCCCCCGTCACATAGAGAACCTGGTAATTCTTCTCGCCAAGCTCTGCCAGCGACTTTAAGACAGCTTCATTGAGCGGCCTGGCGCCGCGGCTTCCGCCGAATATCAATACAGCCGGAACATTTATTTTTAAACCTGTTGAAAGCCGGCCTTTAATCCCATCCTGCCCCATTACTTCGGACGCTCGCGGATTTCCGGTTAAAATCACCTTTTCTTCTGGAAAAAAGGCTTTTGCGTCTTCAAAACAAACAGCAACTTTGTCCACATAGCGGCTTAAAAATTTGTTCGTTAAGCCTGGAACACTGTTTTGTTCGTGGATCAAAGCAGGAATTTTAAGTTTTGCTGCCGCGTAAACAACAGGACCGCATACATAACCGCCGGTGCCGATCACCACATCCGGTTTAAACTGCTTTAAGATTCGCTTGCTGTCCCTGACGCCCTTCCAAAAACGGATCAATGTTTTAATGTTTTCCAGGGAGATTTTTCGTTGAAAACCAGTTATATGTATCGATTTAAAAGGAATATTTTCTTTTGGGACAATCTTACTTTCCAGCCCTTGTTCCGTGCCTATATATAAAAATTTCGCCTGTTCGTTTCTCTTTTCTATTTCCCTGATGAGAGCCAAGGCCGGGTAGATATGGCCACCGGTTCCCCCACCGCTAACTGCTATTCTCATTTTTTCACCCCGCAGATAGACCAAAATTCTTCTATCCTCTTTTTAGTTTGTTGTTTCTAAGCTGATTTTGCACTTCACCGCTATTCCCCATTCTACTATATTGTAAACTTTGATGAGAACCGAAAAAAGAATGTTATCTAAATTTCATCAAACAGAAATATACCGTTTACGGAGACAGTATAGCGTCGGCAAAGTAAAGCAACCTTGCCGGCGTCGATGGCAAGGTTGCTGTAATAGGCAGGCAGGAGTATCAATTTAGTAGCGGGCATGCCTGCTGATATTCAATAGAACCCCGATTGCCATCAGCATGAGCGTTAATGATGAGCCTCCATAGCTTAAGAAGGGAAGCGTTATTCCCGTAACTGGCATCAAACCAGTTACGACCCCAATATTGATCATCACTTGAATTGCAATCATAGCGATAATGCCGAGGGCAAGAAAGCTTCCGTAAAGGTCGGGCGCTCCTAAAGAAATCCTAATTCCTCTCCATAATAGAAGCGAGAATAACAAAAGTACAAATGAACCGCCAATGAATCCAAGTTCCTCTGCTAAAATGGCAAAAATAAAATCGGTTTGTGGTTCCGGCAAATAAAAGAATTTTTGCCTGCTTTCACCGAGGCCAAGGCCGAATAATCCGCCAGGACCGATCGCATACAGTGACTGAATGATTTGAAACCCCGTTCCCCGCGGGTCTGCCCAAGGATCGAGAAACGATGTGATCCGCTGCATTCGATATGGTGCAGAGAGGACCAAGCCGACAAATCCAGCAACACCGATCAGGCCGAGCCCAATAAAATGGCTAATTTGTGCCCCGGCAATAAAAATCATCACAACACATGTTCCAACCATGACGGTGCCTGTCCCTAAATCGGGCTGGAGCATGATCAGGGCGAATGCCGTAAACACGAGTGATAACGAAGGAACGAGCCCTTTTTTAAAAGAAGTAATCAGCTTTTGCCGCTCAGAAAGGAACTTGGCAAGAAAGACAATCATCGCCAGCTTCATAAACTCTGAGGGCTGTATTGAAAACGCGCCTACCCCGATCCAGCTTCGCGAACCATTTCGTTCGTTGCCGATACCAGGTATTAACACAACCAGCAGGAGCACAAAGCAGATAATAATAATCACCTTTGCCCATGTTTTCCATGCCCAGTAATCAATGTTCATGATAAAGAACATTGCGATGATGCCAACGCCAGCAAAAAGCATTTGCCGTTTCGCAAAGAAAAAAGAATCTTTGAAGCGAAAATCCGCCTGAACAGCGCTTGAACTGTATACCATGATCAGTCCGACTGCAAGCAAAGTAAAGGTAACGATTATTAAAATTAGGTCGGGAGTTGTTTTTTTAGACGGCAATGCTATGCACCTCGACTGCAAGTTTTGAGCCTGTATGTACTATTGATAGCATTCCCTGGAATCGCCATGCAGAAATCGGGCCATTCCGGCAGCAGACAAGCTCTTATTTAAGCTTATGCACTGCGTTTATAAAAATGTCTCCCCTGACTTCAAAAGTTTTGTATTGATCCCAGCTGGCACATGCAGGTGACAAGAGGATGACATCGCCTGGAGCGGAAAGCCCGTAAGCGACGGGAACTGCTTTTTCCACATTATCGACACCCTCGATTATTTTTATTCCTGCAGCCCGGCCGGCCTCTTGTAATTTTCCCGACGTCTCACCAAAAGTAATCAATGCTTTCACATTGGTTAAATAAGGGACAATCTCTGCAAAACCATTGCCGCGATCAAGTCCGCCGGCAAGAAGAATGACCGGGGCTTCAAAAGCGGATAATGCCTTTGACGCGGCAAGAATATTTGTTGCTTTAGAATCGTTAAAAAAGGATCTGCCGTTGATTGACTCGACAAATTGGAGCCGATGCTTAACGCCGGTAAATATGGTGAGCACCTGCCTGATCGCTTTATTATCAACACTTGAAAGCTTGGCTGCTGCAACAGCAGCGAGGATGTTTTCAAGGTTATGGCTGCCTGGCAGTGCAATGTCTTCGACCGCCATTATCTCTTCACCTTTAAAGTAAATAAAGCCATCTTTCACATATGCACCATTTGCAAGTTGTTTCTCGATAGAAAATGGAACAAGTGAAGCTTTCGTCTCCAAAGCAATAGCAGCAGTCTTTTCCTGGTCAGCGTTGTATATAAAATAATCTTCTTTGGTTTGATTTCGGGCAATATTCGCCTTTGCCTGCTCATATTCTTCCCTTGTGCCATGATAATCAAGATGGGCATCATAGATGTTAGTCAAAATCGATATTTTCGGCTTAAAAGTATCAATGCCCATGAGTTGGAACGAAGAGAGTTCAATCACAATCGTTTGATTGTCTGTAGCCTTCTGGGCAACACCCGAAGCTACAGTTCCAATATTCCCTGCGATTAATGGAGATTTTTTTCCAGCCTCCAGCATTTCAAACACCAGTGTAGTCGTCGTGGTTTTGCCATTCGTACCGGTAATGCCAATAAATGGTGCTTCAGAAATTTGGTAGGCAAGCTCCACTTCTGTGATAACCGGTATTCCTCTTTCAATGGCGCCGCTTATCATTGGATTGCGATAAGGAATGCCGGGATTTTTAACAATTAATTCAAAGCCTTCATCGAGCAGTTCAATTGGATGGTCGCCACAGATTACTTTGATGCCCTGTTCTAGAAGTCCTTGTGCTTCCGGATTTTCAGATAACGGCTTATAATCATTGACAGTGACGAATGCACCGAGCTTATGCAAGAGCGACGCTGCACTGACACCGCTTTTTGCCAGCCCCAAAACCAATATTTTTTTATGGACATATTGTTTAATTTGCTTCAATTACAACCACACCTCTATATAGATTCCCAGTACCGCAAATAAAAGACCGACCACCCAGAAAGTGACTACTACCCGCCATTCCGACCATCCGATTAGTTCGTAATGGTGATGAAGAGGACTCATCCGGAAGATTCTTTTACCTGTAGTCTTAAAGGAAATTACTTGCAAAATAACAGATAAAGTTTCAATAACAAAAACTCCGCCGATCACGATCAAAATGATTTCCAGCTTTGTTACGATGGCCAGAGCGGCAATCGCTCCCCCCAATGCGAGAGAACCTGTATCCCCCATAAAAACCTTGGCGGGATGGGCATTAAAGACTAGGAAGCCAAGCACTGCGCCGACGACAGCTACGGAAAAAATCGCCGCCTCAAATTGCGACTGGTTCCATGCCAATACAGCAAACGCTCCAAATGCGATAGCGGTGCTGCCCGAAACGAGCCCATCCAGTCCATCAGTTAGATTTACCGCATTTGAAAAACCAACCATCCAAAAAATAATAAATAGAATATAAAACACACCAAGCTCAATCGAATAATCAAAATAAGGAATATTTACCGCGGTTGAAAAATCGTTTTGTTTTAAAATGAAATAGAAAACAGCCGATATGATAATTTGTCCAAGCAGTTTTTGCTTCGATGTCAGCCCTAAATTTCTTTTCATGACGACTTTAATAAAATCATCAAGAAAACCAAGGAGGCCGAAGCCAAGCATAACAAGCAGCAACAGGTAAGTTTCAACCGTCGCCCCTGAAAACTTATTCGTCATCACCAGCGTTGTAACGGTAACGGCTACCAATATCATAATCCCGCCCATTGTTGGTGTTCCGGATTTCTTTTGGTGTGACTGTGGGCCCTCTTCGCGAATGCTTTGTCCAAATTTCAACCTTCTTAAGAAGGGGATAAAAATTGGCGACAGCAACACTGTGATTAGAAAGCCCATCAGTATTGTGAAAAAAATAACTTGCTCGAGCATTTTATCCCCTCCTCCCCCGGTTCCCGACTTGGAACGATGGATCGAAACGCTGAGCCATCACAGCTATATCATATGTAGCTCCATTTTCATTAAGAAGCTTTTTATCTGAAAAAAGAATTTTAATCATATAATCATAGTATCCTCTCTCTAAACCTTTAGTGGCTGATTTGCGTTGGTGCAGAACTCAGCCGTGTTGCCGCTCCTCTATCGCTTCTCTGGCAGCAACCCGATCATCGAAATCAAATACTTCGTTGCCGATTTGTTGATAGGTTTCATGGCCTTTGCCGGCTATTAAAATGACATCACCTTCACGGGCCATTGAAACTGCATGCCTGATCGCTTCTTTTCTATCTATGATAGCCAAATATTGCTCACCGCTAACACCTATTTCCATTTCTTTGATAATGTCGGCGGGATTTTCACTTCTCGGGTTGTCGGAGGTGAAAATCGCGTCTGTCGCATAACGGCAGGCAATTTGCGCCATAAGCGGCCTTTTTGTCCGATCTCGGTCTCCACCGCAGCCAACGACGACAAAAATTCTGTTCTTGGCAAATTGTTTTACAGTCTTCAAGACATTTTCAAGGCTGTCAGGTGTATGGGCGTAATCAACAATGACAGCGTAATTTTGCCCGGCATCCACCGGTTCAAAACGTCCTGCCACTCCGTTTACTTGCTCCACAGATTGAATAGCACTGTCAATGTCTATTTCCGACACAAGCGCTGCCGAAATGCTTGCCAGTACATTATAAACACTGAACTTACCGATCAGCTGCAACGATACTTTCCTGATGCCAAGCGGGGTTACTAAATCAAACTCTGTCCCGCCTGAGGTCATTCTCAAATTGACAGCCTGGATGTCGGCCTGATGGTCAATCCCGTATGTGACCACATGGGCTGCAGTCGAACTGATAAACTCATCCGAGGCTGGATCGTCGGCATTCAATACGGCAAACTTTGGATGATCATGGTTAAATGAGTTTCCCAGCTGGGCAAAAAGCAATCCTTTCGCCCTCCGGTATTCTTCCATCGTTTTATGGTAATCAAGATGATCCTGGGAAAGGTTCGTAAATACGGCGACATTATAATCGGTACCGTGGACTCTTCCATACACCAATGCGTGTGAAGATACTTCCATTACAGCTGTTTCGACCCCTTCGTCGACCATCTTCCGAAATGTGCGCTGAAGTGTGAGGCTTTCAGGTGTTGTATTCTTCACATCGAATGTTTCGCTGCCAATTTTTGTATACATCGTCCCGATCAGCCCGGTCTTTTTTCCTGAGTCTGCGAAAATTTTCTCGATCAGGTGGCTTGTTGTCGTTTTTCCGTTTGTTCCTGTAATCCCGACCAGATGCAGCTTCTTGCTTGGCTGCCCGTAAAAAGCATCGGCCAGCACAGCCATTGCCCGATATGTATCCTTTACAACAATAACTGGAACGTTTAAAGGCAGCTCCCTTTCAGCAAGAATCGCCACCGCTCCATTTTTTACGGCAGATTCCGCAAAGTCATGGCCGTCAAAGGTAAAGCCGTTGATACAGATAAATAAACTTCCCTTCTCAACCTTGCGATTATCATTATGAATAGACGTAATTTCCGGATTTTCCCCCGAAAACTGAACAAAAGGGCGTAAATGCCCGATCAATGTGTGTAATTTCATATTTTCCTATCCTCTCATAAAAAGAGCCTTTCAGCATGGAACGATTCCGAAATACAGCAAAGTTCCCTTTCCAATCAAAAATTATTTAATATGGCGGTTATTATTTTACATGAAAAGCAGCAATTAAGCCATGCATCTTTAAAATTTCCAACATAAATCTAATGTTTTGACCATGGTCTGCCGGTCCAACCGATAATGCGGTTTGCCGCTGCTAAATCTGAGTGCGCTCAAGTAATTTTGAGTTCCGCTCGTTAATCTTGAGTTCCGCTCGTAAAATCGTTAAGCTTACTCTCTCATAACTGTAAACTCCGAGCATAAGCTAATAAAATCTGCAAGGCTCAACAAAAACATAACGAAGTGGTTCAGCGGCATATCAGAATTTAAATTCACCAGTTATGCTGGAATAAGAAACAGGCGGCGCTATTACACAGGCCGCCTCTCTCGGTTAATTATTCTTTGTCATTAAAGTAAAGGCGGATCGTCGAGCCTTCTTTTAATTTTACACCCGGCTGCGGGGTTTGTTTGGAAACAATATCCCCTTCGCCGCTTGCATCAATCTTCAAATTTAAAAACAGTTCGCCAAGATCTTTTTTGGAAAAACCGACTAGATCCGGCACTTCAATCATCGGGACGTCTTCCCAGGTCCGCTTCTTCTCAATTTGGTCTTTCCTCGGCTCCACTCCGAGCGCACGCAAGCTGTCCCCCATGATGCTTCCAACAATCGGCGCGGCAACTCTGCCGCCAAATTGAATCGTTCCTTTCGGATTGTCGACTGCGACATAAACAACAAGCTGAGGATCATCCGCAGGGGCGAAACCGATAAAAGAAACAACGTGATTATTTTGTAAATATCTTCCGTCCTTCGCTTTTTGGGCTGTACCCGTCTTCCCGCCAACTCTGTAGCCATCGACAAACGCTTTGCCGCCGGTTCCCTGTGCTACTACGCTTTCAAGAGCATGCCTGATCTTCGCAGATGTTTCTGGCGAAATCACCTTTCGTTTCGCTACCGGTGCATTCTTCATGACAATTTCCCCGGTCAATGGGTCAATAAGTTCTTTGGCAATATAGGGTTTATAGAGGGTCCCGCCATTGACCGCAGCTGCAATTGCAGCAACCTGCTGGATCGGGGTCACGGAAACACCCTGGCCGAATGCGGTTGTCGCTAGTTCAACAGGGCCAACACGATCAAGATTAAAGAGGATGCCCTTTCCTTCTCCTTGCAGATCAATGCCTGTCTTTTCACCAAAACCGAAGTTGCGAATATATGAAAAAAGCTTTTCCTTGCCAAGCCGCTCTCCCAGCGCTACAAAACCGGGGTTACATGAATTTTGAACGACCTCAAGAAACGTTTGCGAACCGTGGCCGCCCCGTTTCCAGCATCTCAGCCGCGCTCCGCCGACTCTCACAAAACCGGGATCGTGAAAATGGTCTTTTTCGAGGTCAACCTTTCCTTCCTCAATCGCGGCCGCAAGCGTGATGATTTTAAACGTTGAACCCGGTTCATACGTACTCCAGACAGGCAAATTGCGGTTGTAGATTTCCGGGGCTACATTCTGGAAATTGGCAGGGTCAAAATCAGGCCTGCTTGCCATAGCGAGGATCTCTCCTGTATTGGGGTTCATCGCGATCGCGACCATTCCGTCTGGTTGGTAAGCAGCTTCCGCAATATCGAGCTCTCTTTCAACGATCGATTGCACCTTTGATGCAATCGTTAATTTTAAATCGAGACCATTGAGAGGCGGCTCATAATCATCACCCATATCCTTCATGCGCCTGCCTTTTGCATCGGAGTAAAATTTCACTGCTCCCTTTTGGCCTGTCAGCTCTTTATCATAATAAAGTTCGAGTCCCGTTAACCCTTGATTATCAATCCCGGCAAAGCCAAGCACATGGGATAAATATGCCCCAAACGGGTAGTGGCGCTTCGAGTCCTCACCAATATAAACACCTTCTAAATTAAGTGCTCTGATTTCTTTAGCTTTTTCGTGGGATATTTTTCTTCCTCCCTTAAGCCTTACAATTCTTTCAACAACCGTAATTTGTTTATATATATTTTCTTTATTCTGATTCAATGCAGCAGCAAGCTTTTCTGCTGTCATTGCAGGATCATTTAACTGCCTTGGTACAACAAAAACAGTCGGTGCGCTCATATTGGTAGCCAGTTCGACTCCATTTCTATCAACTATTTCACCGCGCTCCGGCTCAAAATCAATGTTCCTGCTCCATAAACTCCTAGCTTTATCCGTCAACATGTCCCCCATGAAAAATTGAACATAGCCGAGACGGATGTCGATAATCAAGAAAATCAAGATCCCTGACAGCAGTGCAACCGTCAGCCTTTTGCGCACGGTCACATTTGATACCCGCATATTTGAACGAACCTCCTTTTAGTCCTGTTTAAACAAAGGGACTAAACTGACAGCCAGTTTAATCCCCTGTTAAAACCGATTCGTGTAACAAAACGTAAAGTTCTGTTTCAACGTTATGGCTCGTTCATTTATATGCTTGTACCATTGTGTTTAGAACGGTTGCTAGAGTGCAGATCAATCTTGAACATTTCCTTCAGTTTCTGCTTGTTCGCCTGTTTGATCCGGCTGTCCAGCTTCATTTGATTCAACAGCTTCTGTTGACTTAGCGGGTTCCCCGGCTTTTTCTGCTTTGTTAAGCTGCTCGGGGGTTTCAAGGTGGACGATTAAATATTCCCCTTCAGCAAGAGCGGCATCAGCCGGCAGACTTTGCTCGGCCACATATCCGTTACCCGTTACATTGAGCTTCAGATTGGCCAGTTTCGCAAAGCTCATCACATCGCGGCGCGACCAGCCTCTCATGTCTGGAACCGCAAGCTCGCCATCGGTACGAATAAATACCCGCTCTCCTGCAAGAATATTGGCTCCTTTTTTGGGAAGCTGGGCTGTTACATTTGTACCCTTACCGACTGTTACAATTTCAAAGCCACTGGTTTTTAATTTTTCCTGCGCATTGGCCACGTTTGTATTGAGGAGATCCGGCATTTTGCTGACAGCTGTTTCTTTTTGTGTAACAGGTTCAATGTTCAGATATTGCAAGCTGCTTTTCATTACTGGTTTAAAAATTTCCGAAACAGGTTTCGAACCTTCAAAGTAAGTGGCTACTTCTGGCTGCTGAACCGCTACGTACATGATCAATTCTGGATCATCCGTTGGAGCCATTCCCAAAAATGAAAAAATATAGTCTTGCTTACCTTTCAAGTATCCACCCGAACCGGAAATCTCGGCAGTTCCCGTTTTCCCAGCGACGTCGTAGCCGTCAATTTGATAGCGCTCGTGGCCTGTACCTTTTTCAGATGTGATCACCGTTTCGAGAATTTCTCTTACTTCTTTTGCTGTCTCAGCAGAGATCGGCTCACCGGTTACCTCCGGTTGGGAATCCTCGATTACCTTACCTGTCTCAGAGTCTACGATTCTGTCGATGACATGGGGTTTGAGCATTTTTCCGTCATTGGCAACCGCAATTGCAGCCTGAATTTGCTGAATCGGCGTGATTGCTGTTCCCTGTCCATACGCTGTCGTAATTTTATCAATCGGGTAAGTATAAACGATTTTACTTGATACTTCGTTTGGCAAGTCAATACCGGTTGGCTTGTCCAAGCCAAACTTCGTCAAGTATTCGCGATATCTATCAAACCCGAGCTGCTCTGCAGCGATTTTTGCAAACGCAACGTTTGATGACCGCTGGACTCCCTCCAGGTAGGTAATTGATCCCCAGCCATGACCATTATGATCACCAATCTCCGCTGAGTTTTCTGTAACTTTGTATCTTCCTGACTGATAATAAGCATTACCATTAAAGACATTTTCCTGCACGGCCGCAGCCAGCGTAAAAATCTTCATCGTCGAACCAGGTTCAAACGAAGTTTCAATCGCTTCGTTATACCATGATTTTTCGAGTCCTTCTCTTGTTTTGGGATGGAAGGTCGGACGCTGCGCCATCGCCAAAATTTCGCCAGTTTTTGGATCTGCTACAATCGCAATGATTTTCTTTGGCTTATATTCTTTGTCGACCTTACTGATCGCATCCTCTAAAAATGTTTGAATCTTTTTATCCAGTGTTAAATAAACATCTTTGCCATCCTTAGCAGGTTTAATTTGTTCCTTGCCATCAGGGAGTAAAAAACCCCATCTGTCCCCCTGATAATGAATAATTCCAGGTTTCCCTCGCAGAATAGTATCAAGCTGTTGTTCTAAGCCCAGCTTTCCAACTGAGGAAACTGCCCCGTTTTCATTTTCCTGTTTTTCAACAAAACCGATTACATGGGAAGAGAAGACACCGTTTGGATAAAAGCGCTTCATATCTCTCATAAAAATGATCCCGGGCAATTTCAACGCTTCGATCTGTTCCTTCTTATCATGCGAGATATCACTGCCCGCTTTGCCAAACTCAACCTGGAACATACCTTCTTTTGTCAGCTGTTTATATATTTCCGCCTCGCTAACATCAATAAACTTTGACAGTTCTCTCGCCGTTTTTTTCGGGTCTACCACATGCTTTGGTTTTTTTGGGTCGGTCGTCATTGAGTCATTCAAAATCGCTGCCAAAGTATAGGAAGTCGTATCTTCCGCGATCGTCTCACCGGTGCGGTCATAAATAGTTCCGCGCCTTGCGTCCAACTCTTTTTCTTTTGTATGTTTTAGCTCCGCTCTGGCCGCAAGCGCCTGCCCCCCAACTTCACCGGTCCATTGAATGGAAACAAACCTATATATTAAGACAAAAAAGAGCAAGCTGAATATTATAAATAATCCCGCTGCTCCTGCATTCATATTAGGCTGCTTCCTCATTAATCCTGCACAACCTTGACATTATTTTCATTAAGCTTTAAACCAAGCTTCTCTGCTTCTGCCCTAATACGTTCAGATGTACTTAATTCTTCCACTTGATTTCCCAGATCCCCATTTACTTTTTGCTGTTCCTGGATAGAAGTTTCAAGAAGCTGAATATCTTTATTCACTTCATAAATAGCTGCCTGGCTTGAAACAATATGTATGGCACCAAAACTAATCACGGCAGCAAATACGATACCAAGAAATTTTTCACCAGGGGTCAGCCAAGGATTTTTCACCGATGCTTTTTTTGGTACTTCAACATGCCGCTGCTGTTGCTCTTGCTGTAACTTTCTTGCTAAATTACTCATCTTTTCCCCTCCGATTCAAATATTGACTTCTTTTATATTTTTTCCGCAATTCTTAGTTTTGCAGATCTGGCCCGGTTGTTTTGTTCTATTTCTTCTTCGCCAGGCACAATCGGCTTGCGTGTAATCAGCTTCATTTTTGGCTTGAACTCATCCGGAATGATCGGCAGCCCGGGCGGCAGTTCCGGCCCTTCACTTGCTTTCTTAAAAGCTGTTTTGCAAATTCTGTCCTCTAACGAATGGAAGGTAATCACGCTGATTCTTCCTCCAGGACTTAAGATATCGATTGCCTGCTCGAGAGAATCCTCAAAAACCCCAAGTTCATCATTAACGGCAATCCGGACCGCCTGAAAAACTCGTTTGGCCGGATGTCCCCCTTTTCTGCGGGCTGGGGCAGGTATCGCTTCCTTTATGAGATCTACCAACTGGGCTGTTGTTTCAATCGGTGCTGTTGCTCTTGCTGCCTCAATTTTTCTGGCAATCTGCTTAGAAAATTTTTCTTCGCCATATTGAAAAAAAATCCTTACCAGCTTCTCGTAAGGCCAGTTATTAATCACATCATAAGCCGATAGATCGCCGGTTTTATCCATTCTCATATCGAGCGGGGCGTCATTATGGTAGCTGAATCCTCTTTCAGCGGTATCAAGCTGGGGAGAGGACACACCGAGATCGTATAAGACACCGTCAACACGTTCTACACCACGATCGTTCAATTCTTTTTTCAAATGGGCAAAGTTGCTTTTAATGAGCGTGATGCGGTCACCGTATTCTGTCAGCTTTTCTGAAGCATTGGCAATCGCCGTTTCATCCTGGTCAAAAGAGAACAACTTGCCGTCCTTTGATAACTTGGAAAGGATTAAGGCGCTGTGCCCTGCCCCACCGAGTGTGCAATCAACATATGTACCATCCGGTTTAATATTTAACCCATCTACCGTTTCATGAAGCAATACTGTTGTGTGTTGAAACATGATCTTTTCATCCTTCCAATCAAACGAGCAGGGAATTATATCGATATAACTTTCCCTTTATATATCAAAACCAATCATATTTTCAGCAATTTCAGCAAAAGATTCTTCAGATTGATCGAAATATTCTTCCCAAATACTTTTGCTCCATATTTCAATTCGATTGGAAACACCTAAAACGACACATTCTTTTTCCAATTTTGCATATTGAACAAGTGGAGAAGCGATGTTGATGCGTCCCATTTTATCCAATTCACATTCTGTAGCACCTGAAAAGAAAAAACGGGTGAAGGCGCGCGCGTCTTTTTTCGTTAATGGAAGGCCTTTTAGCTTCTCTTCGATCAGCTTCCATTCAGAAATGGGATAGCCAAATAAACATTGATCAAGGCCCCGTGTTAATACGAACATTTCGCCGAGATTGTCACGGAACTTTGCGGGCACGATTAAGCGGCCTTTGTTATCAACGTTATGATGGTATTCACCCATGAACATGCCGTTACCCCACTTTCTATCTAAAATGTACCACATCCCCCCACTTTTCTCCACACTTTTTTAAATATTCTCTTCGCTCATAGTAATTACTTCTATAAAAAGACGATTCAAACGTGTACTAATTTCCCAGCTGCAGCAGCGAAATAACGCGAAGAATACTGCCGATAAAAAACAAAAAAACCTTATCATTAGATAAGGTCAGGCGGTTAAACTTTAATAATTTTATGAGTTCCATCAAATTCATATGGCAGCATTAGGAGCTCATTGACAAAATCGAGTCCATACTTGTTTAAATAGTAAAAAATATTCCAAACTCGCTCCTGGGGAAGTCCAAGCGGTTTAAGCGCAGTCTCAATCCTGGCCAGTTTATTTAAGGTATTTGCATGGCGAAGCCGTATTTCGAGGTCAAGCTTATCCGCCATAAAATCGATTTGGCTTTGGACGACCTTTTCGTTTTTCTCCAATAAAGGAAGCAACCCGGCATATTTTTGCTTGACTACATTTTGAATCAGCTGATATTTATCATTGAGTTGCTGCCTCGTTTCGCTAAACAAGCGTTCGAGCTCATCGTCTTTAATCGAATTTAAAAAATGGTATTTTGCAGCTTCGACCCCTTTTGTTAAAGCTTCAGCAACGCTGATCTCCAGGTCTGTTAAATCTGTTTCCAATGAACGGTCAAGAATCGTCATGTTTAACCTGGGAACAATCGGTGGCACCTTCATTTGGAAATGTTCAAAAACCTTTGTCAACTCTGCCCAGTACGCAATCTCGCCAGGACCGCCGATAAACGAAAGCGTGGGGAACAGCCATTCCTGGGTTAACGGCCTTGTTACAACATTGTTGCTTAATTTTTCTGGGAATTCGTTCGCCAATTCGATCAGCTCTGCTTCCGTGAAGGAAACACGGCCATTTTTGCCGATAAAAAGCTGAGCCTCCGGGCGAAATTCAAGCAAAATCCGTTCGTTGACAGTACTGTCATAATAAAATAAGTTCGCGGCATGTTCGGCAATTTCGATCGTCTTGTTATAGCCGGCCGCGACAAGCTGCTGCTGTTGGAAATGAACCGCGTTTGTAATTTGCTGATGATCTTTTATTTGTCTTATCAAAATTTCTTTTTCAAGCATTCTAAGGTCCCGATTGCCCGAATCTACGATTAACAGCCCATATTCTTTAAATAACTCGAGAATGATTGCGCTAAAGAAATCGACGAAATTAAGATTTTTCTTAAGCAGCTGTCCGGTAAATTGAAGCAGTTTGCTAGTGTGCTCTGTTTCCCCATAACTCTCAATTACTTCTTCAATCCACCTTTTGCAAATTTCTTCGTCAATTTGGATATCAGAAACCATTTTCTTTTCAAGAATTCGTTCAGGATAGTTCCATTTTTCAATACGTTTTTTTTCACATACGTATACATGATTAACCTCTTGAAAATCATGATCTTCACCGGCAATCCAGAAAACAGGCACCACTGGTATGTTCAGCTCTCGTTCCTTCTGCTTGGCAAAACTGATAATCGAAATAATTTTATGTATCGTATATAAAGGGCCTGTCAAGATTCCGGCCTGTTGTCCGCCCATGATAACAACGCTGTTTTCTTGCCTGAGTTTTTCAATTGATTTATTGATGGCAGTCGATCCGGGGAAGGCTGCCATAAAAGCTGAAATGTGGTCTGCCAGCTCATTTCGATGGAATTTTCGGTTGTTCAGCTCTTCAATCCGGCTCCGATATTCGGCCGGTTCATGATATTTATAATGAAAAAATCGTTCCATGCCTGGAACCCATCCGGCATAATCGGTTGCAAATCGGCTTGTTCCGGGCAGTGAGAGATTTATCATCTCCATTCAAGTACTCCCTTTCGTAATTAGTTCTTTATAGAGTATAGCATTCTCAACCATGGAAATGAAAAAACTTTGCCCGCAGAGTTTTCAGGGCAAAGATATATGTATGGAAACCCTTTGGATGAGGCCGAAAATAATGAGCAGGATATAGGCGGAAAAGAACAGCAAAAAATTAAACCGCCAAAATCCTTTAAAAAGAGAAGCAAGATTAATCTCGTGCTTTATTTTCCAGTGGAGTAAAGCAAACCCGATCGCAATGCTGATCATCCCGAGCAAAATGATCCATAAAAACGATTTGTCCCAGATCGTAACAATCAGGAAATGGACTGAAATGATCAATAAAATCGTGCTGATGTCAATAGCAAGCTGTACGGAGCTGCGATGGTTTTTCGTTAACTGCTTGGCGATCACAAAAACAAGTATGTACCCAAGCAATGGTGCTGTTACGAATGTAGCGATAAGAAATGAAAAAACAGATTCCATTATATCCCCTCTCCCCCATACTCCTTGCCTTTAATACATTGGAAAAAAGCATCTACTAGTGGTGCCTCTATTTTCTTCCGTTCAGCTTCAGCCACAATGTACCCTAAAATCGAATCGATCTCGGTCATTCGGCCGTTCTTAATATCTGTTAGCATCGACGAATAATTGAATGCCGTTTTATTGCAAATTCTGAGCACATTTTGATAGTGGGAATCTGCATCATGCAAATCAAGAATAGTTTTGATTTCGCTAAACATTTTTTGTAAAAGCCGATAATAGTACGGGTTTTCAATTAATTGACCGTTTCGGACATTTAATACTGCCGTGAGCGGATTGATGACCGCATTGACAATAAGTTTGCTGATCAGCATTTTTTCGACATTATCTTCAAGAACAAATGGAAACTCACCAGACAAAGGAGCAATCATCTTTCTTAGCAAAAAATCGCTTCCCTTGAAAACGGCTACCTTTGTTACGCCCGTACCAGTATGGTTGACACTTGCTTGCCCAGTCCTGTATGCACCATGCTCAACAGAACCTGCATATATATTTTCGGCAGACAGCTCATCCAGCCATCGCAAATGGCCCATGCCGTTTTGCAAAAACAAAAAGCTGCCGCTATTGGACGATTTTAGCTTGATTTGTTCAAGAACAGCAGGCAGCTGATAAGCTTTGACTGCGATAACCGTCAGCTCATCTTCTCCGTTCCATGATGAAAACGGAAGGGCTTCGATAGGCACAGAATCCGGCTGCCCGTTTTTCACACATGATAATTTTGCAGCCCTGATCGCTTCCGCCTGTTCAACGGAGTTAGTGTAAATGGTTACATGATGATAAGACTGCAAATAATAACCGAACAATAAGCCGATTGAACCGGCGCCGATAATTCCAATCTTCATAAAAAGCACCTCAAATGGTATTTCTAGTTAATATTTTAGCAGAAGATAAAACAACATGGGAAAAAAGGAGCATTTTTTCAATCGTTTTTTGAAAACTTTATGAAAAACAGCCCGGCCAAATTGCTGGCAAGGGCTGCTTTTTTTGTTTAGACGGGGTAGACAGGATGCTTGCGGACACTGAAGTTCAGTTGTTTCGTCTCATAATAAGCGAGCCTGTCAATTAAAGTGTTCCGCAATTCACCAGGTGCGACAATATCATCAACAATCATTTCGGAGGCGAGCCTGTATATATCGATATGCTCTTTGTACTCCTGCTGTTTTTCCTGAACGTAAGCAATCCGCTCTTTCGGATCCTCGATTTCGTTAATTTTATTCGAATAAACTGCATTTACGGCAGCTTCCGGACCCATTACAGCGATTTGTGCAGTCGGCAGCGCAATGCAGCAGTCCGGTTCAAACGCCGGGCCTGCCATGGCATAGAGCCCGGCACCATAGGCTTTTCTGATAATGACTGAAATTTTCGGAACTGTCGCCGAGCTCATCGCGGCGATTAGCTTCGCACCGTGGCGAATGATCCCTGCTCTCTCTACCTTTGTGCCAATCATAAATCCAGGTACGTCTGCCAAAAAAATCAACGGAATATGGAAGGCATCACAAAGCTGAATAAATTTTGCTCCTTTATCGGCGGAATCGACAAACAGCACTCCGCCTTTTACTTTTGGCTGGTTCGCAATAATTCCAACGGCTCTTCCATCAATTCTTGCCAATCCCGTAACCAATTCAGGTGCAAACAGTTTCTTGATTTCATAGAAGCTTCCCTCATCAATGAGCGCGTCAATGCATTCGTACATATCAAACGGCGCATTTTGATTTACAGGGATGATTTCTTCTAAATCACGGCCCTTTTTTGCGGAGATGCCCGCCGCTTTTTGCGTTTTTTCCTGAAAGCTTGCCGGGAAGTAAGTTAAATAGCTTCGGGCAGATTCAATCGCTTCCTCTTCGCTGTATACGAGCGTATCACCGCAGCCGCTGACAGTACAATGCATCCGGGCACCGCCCATTTCCTCGAGCGTAACTTTTTCGCCAATCACTTTTTCTGCCATACGCGGGGAACCTAAATACATGGAAGCATTCTGGTCAACCATGATAACAATGTCACAAAAAGCCGGAATGTACGCGCCGCCTGCCGCAGAAGGCCCAAATAACAGGCAAATTTGCGGAACCATGCCGGACAATTTTACCTGGTTATAAAATATTTTGCCCGCGCCGCGCCGATTCGGAAACATTTCAAGTTGATCGGTAATTCTTGCTCCCGCTGAATCAACCAAGTATAAAATCGGCACTTTCAGTTTTTCAGCCGTCTCCTGGATACGGATAATTTTCTCAACAGTGCGTGCCCCCCATGATCCCGCCTTTACAGTTGAATCATTGGCCATCGCACAAACCGTTTGGCCGTTGATCCTGCCAATTGCTGTAACAACACCATCTGCAGGCAGGTCTTCCTCGAGACAATTCGCAAATTTCCCGTCTTCCTGGTACGTTCCTTCATCAAATAGCAGCCGCAAGCGCTCACGGACAAACAGCTTATTTTGCCCCTTTAGCTTTTCGTGATACTTTGGGTGTCCGCCTGCTTCAATTTGCCTGCTTTTTTCGATCAGCTTTTCTTCTAAAATCTTTGCTGTTGTCATGCTCTGCCTCCTTGATTTGAAAATGCAGTTCTTACGTGATGATCCAATTCTTTGATGATTTATTCCAAAACAACAAGTACGTCTCCCTCATTGACAAAATCACCGATATCCACTTTCAACTCAGCCACTTTTCCTGCGACCTGGCTTTCAACCGGAATCTCCATCTTCATTGATTCGAGAATCAAAACCTCCTGGCCGGCTGTAATTTCGTCCCCAATTTGCACAAGTGCATTCAAGATCGTTCCTGCCATCGTAGCTGTAATCTCTTTCATATCCTGCTTCCTCCTTTATTTCACAGCAAATGATTTGCTTGATAAATATCCAGTTGAATAACTGCCATTCCTAAAATCGCTATCGTTAACGATTTCTTTGAACAATGGCAAATTTGTTTTAATGCCGGCAACCGACAGGCTGTTAAAAAATTGTCCGGCATTGTGTATGGCATCCATTCGTGTTTCTCCATAAAAAATGCACTTCGAAATCATCGGGTCATAAAAAGGCGTGACAGTATTGCCTTCTTCATAACCATGATCGATTCTTACTCCTGGAGATTCTTCCCAGGTGAAGGTCGCAATTTTTCCCGGCGAGGGCATAAAAGTGACCGGATCCTCTGCATATAGCCTGAATTCGATCGCATGCCCTGCTTGTAAAATATCAGGCTGGAGAAGCGGCAACTGTTCACCCCGCGCAGTGAGGATTTGCCACTTCACAAGATCAAGTCCGGTAATTTGCTCTGTGATCGGATGTTCCACCTGGAGTCTTGTATTCATTTCAAGGAAATAAAAATTCTGTTGTTCATCAACAATGAATTCAATCGTCCCGGCATTCACATACTTAACGGCTGCGGCAGCTTTAATTGCCGTCTTATATAGTTCCTCTCTAACCTGTTGAGACAAAAACGGGCAAGGTGCTTCTTCAATAACCTTTTGGTGCCTCCGCTGGATCGAGCAATCCCTTTCGTATAAATGAACGATGTTCCCATGCACATCGCCGAAAATTTGCACTTCGACATGGCGGGCATTATCGATATACTTTTCGATAAATACTTCCTCACTTCCAAAATAAGCTTTAGCCCGGGCTTTTGTTGATTCATAAAACTTAGTGAGCGCTTGCTCATTTTCACAGCGCACCATGCCAATTCCGCCACCACCTCCGCTCGCCTTGAGCATAACCGGATAGCCAATCGATGCTGCGAATGCCGTGGCCGCTTCCAATGTTGCCATGCCTTCTTCACTTCCAGGCACAACCGGAACTCCTGCGTCCTTCATCGTTTGCCTTGATGCGATCTTATCTCCCATCAATTCAATCGTTTCAGCTTCAGGTCCAATAAAGATCATACCTGCTGTACGGACAGCTCTTGCAAAATCCGGATTTTCTGATAAAAAGCCATAGCCTGGATGTATTCCCTCCACTCCTTCTGCCCTGGCAATTTCCAATATTTCATTTCCTTTCAAATACGATTTATTTACGGGTGGCTCCCCAATTCGAAACGCACTCTTTGCTTCCCTTACATACGGCATGTCCTGATCAGCATCTGAAAAAACAGCGACGGTTTCAATCCCCATCTGATGGCACGTCCTAATAATTCTTGACGCAATTTCTCCCCTGTTTGCAATTAAAACTTTGCGCATTCCCTTTCCCCTTTCTTCGGTTATAGCGGCTCCATAGAGAATTTCTACAATCTTCTGCCCGATTCCTGCTTTTGCGTGAAAACGCTTTCGTATTTCTATGCAGAATTTTTTGTTATTTTGTTATATAATTATTTTATGGAAACTGCATGAATAAACTACTAATAATAATGCGTTAAGTTTTAGCAGCGTCAATCCATCGTATTCTGATGGACATTAAATTATACTGTAAACCGGAAATTCAGGCGAGGGGGATTATAATGGGGTTTAGTGTAGACAAATTAAAGGTAAACTACAAAACTCTTGAAGAGTTTAAGAAATTTAAAGAATATGGCATCCAGGAACTGTCGATGCTCGAGGATCTTGAAGCAAATATTATTGAAAATGACAGCGATTCACCTTTTTACGGGATTTATTTTGGAAATAAGCTTGTAGCGAGAATGAGCTTATATCAGGTCGAAGGGAAATTCAACCGCTATTTTGACCCGCCTCTGGATTATCTTGAGTTATGGAAGCTTGAGGTATTGCCCGACTATCAAGGGAAAGGCTATGGAAAAGCACTAGTCGACTTCGCTAAAAGCTTTAATATGCCAATCAAAACAAGTCCCAGAGTTCGGTCCCAGGGGTTCTGGGAAAAGATGGACTTTGTCCCTGTTACCTATGATATGGACCGCGACTTGGGGGAAAACCCACTTTTATGGTTCCCGGCAGGGGTTAAAGAGCAGGTACATTAAGAACTGCAGGTTTTGACCTGCTCTTTTAGCACCTTAAAATAACCAGGCGGACTTAATGAAGTCCGCCTGGTTATTTTTCAACCCTTTCGAGGTTTCCGTTCTTATCCATCTGAAATTTCACTTTTTGCTGCTGCCTGTCTTCATCCTGTAAAACGAAGATTTTCCTCGCCCGCTCCATTACTTCCATTAACGCCCTGTAATCCTCTTCAACTGTTTTTAGCTCCTTTAGCAGCTTTTCATTTTCAGCAGCGAGGTAAAAGGTTTTTTTCTCCAAGTCTTTAATTTTCGCTTCATATTTGCCAGCCTCTGTGGTATTGGTCTGCCCCGCCTGTTCATAAAGCTGGTTTAAATAAAGAATGACCTGCTCAAAACGTATTTCCGGAACAGACCCCGGGCTTTCTGGAGCTTCGGCATGCTCTTCCGGAACGGAATATTGCGGTTCTCCCGGGCTTTCTTTTTCAATTGCTTCTGGATTCTTCTTTAATTCTTTCCGCTGCTTCTTGGCCAGTTCGATCCCTGATTTATATTGTTTACGTACGTAGGAGTTCCATCTAAAACCACATGCTGCAGCCGTTCGTGACAGCTGTTTACCCACTTCCTCAAATGCCTGCAGCTGTGTTCCTCCCTCTCTTATATGCCGCAAAACGATTTCGGCAAGCAGTAAATCTTCATCCTGTGACCAGGCATCCTGGCGTGTCGTTGACATTCACAAATCCCTCCCAGCGTTTAGTGAGTGGAGTCCAGCAGGCCTTTCCCAAGCTTCTTACCGAAGAATCAGGCCATCAGCGTTAAACCTGCATAAACCGTATAACTGCCACAAAGGAAGACAAAAGCTTCCTTTAATAGTAGTTCACCTTATTCATTCTTATGCGAGTGCTAGGAAAGATAGAATGCAATGATGATGTTGTTAAAAAGAAAATCTAAAATCACTTATTGTTCATGAATTTATCAACCTGGTTATGATGCTCTTCCATTCCCCATAACTTTGCACATTCTCTCACTTCTTTTTCAATTCGCAAAGCTATATTGGCTGCCAGCCATTTTCTGATGAGCATTGCTTTGTATGCTGCTAATACAGACCCTTCGAGAGGAAATATCTTTTCAATATGATGGATGAATGTTAAATCGTTTTCTTCTATTATGTAATCAATAAATCCTAGATTCGTTAATTCTTCCGTCTGATACACTCTGGCTTCCATCAGCATTTTTATGGCGTTGGCAGCAGGAATTTTCTCAGCTAAAATCGTACCTCCGCCCCATCCCGTTGTGATTGCTAGTTTTCCTTGAACAAACCCTGCCTTAACTCCCTTTTTCGCGATTCGAAAGTCGCAGGCAGCGGCAAGTTCACAGCCGCCGCCAACAGCTGTTCCGTTCATGGCAGCAAAAGTCGGCTTTGGGAGCAGCAATAGCCGCAAAAGGATTTCTGACATTTTCGAGAGCATCCCATATGCTTCCTGTTCAGTTTTCAGAAGATGGAAGACCGCTAAATCTCCCCCTGAACAAAAGGCATTATCGCCTGCTCCGGTAATGACCAGCCCCTTCAATTCCGGTTTTTTCATCATCTCGATCGCTTCATGCAAACCATCGATAATCTCATAGTTGATCGCATTTCTTTTTTCCGGCCGGTTGATGGTGAACATTAAATAGCCATTTTGCGCTTTTAATAAATAAGGTTCCATCGTTTTCCTCCCAAATTATATAGTTGAGTGAATTTCACAATGTAACAAGCTGAACCGAAAAACGAATGAAGTGTCTAGATTACAGGCGTATGCCGTAGGAAATGAATAACAATATCTGTTCGTTTTTCAATTAAAGAATTGCTTTATGAAAATTCATTCAGTCAACTCTATTTTAGGAATGATCCGGGTTCTAGTTCAAGCTTTTTAAATCAGGCATCGAGAGGGATTCCAGGAGGACGCAGTTGTGGTGCTTTTTAGGAGCAATCCCGGTTTCGCTAATTCCGGGCACGGTTCCGCATATTCAGCAGCCATGCAGTGTTCTGAAAACGACAAAAACCCAAGGACGATGTCCCTGGGTTTTATCTAACAAAAATTAGTCGTTTACAACTTCTTTTCCTTTGTATGTTCCGCAAGACTTACATACACGGTGAGCAAGTTTCATTTCACCACAGTTTGGGCACGCTACCATACCGGGAACCTGTAATTTAAAATGAGTACGACGTTTTCTTTTCGCAGTTTTAGAAGTTCTTCTAAAAGGTACAGCCATTCTTCCCACCTCCTTAAAGAGAATTAAGAAAGTTATGAAGGCCAGTCAAACTGGATTCTTCAAGTGCTTCTTGTTTTTTCCTTCCGACTATTTATCAGAAGGGTTATCTTTTTGATCAAAAAAATTAGCTAGTCCGGCAAGACGGGGATCAATCTTTTCCCGCTTTTCCTGCTCGTGAATGACTTCCCAATCTTTTCCTGACTGAGGAGCTCCTTCATCACCGCTATCTTCACAGAAAACTTGCATTGGGACCTCAAGCAAAAGAATCTCCTGAACAACCGGCATCAGGTCAATTACTTCTCCTTTTACTTGATGAACTTCCTCTTCGGTTTCATAATCCAAACCTTTCAAGAGAAACGTTTCTGTTGTTTCAACATTAATTGGATAATTCACGTCAACTAAAGTACGAGAACAAGGAAGAACTAAATGACCTTCTATTTTCAAATGGAATGTCACTTTCGCTGCATCTATATCCGCCCGGCCGGTAATATGCATAGGCGAAACAGAACGGATTGTCGGATCAACTTGTGTAATCTCATCAACACTCACCGTTTCATCAAAAGGAAAATCCTTGCTTCGATATTTTTGCAACTGACTTAAAGTCCATTTCATACGAATCACCCCAAGGCAACAAAGGTAATTATAGCTTTCATATAATTATTTGTCAATATTTTTTCTTTACACTATAATGTAGACATTATCCTACCACTTAAACTGCTTTGTCAACCTATTGATAGGATTTAGTATGCCCTTCTGCAAAAAATCGCGAGCTTTTTCACAACAAAACAATGAGGGAGATAAACCCATCATGAAAGTTGTCGGAGTCATTGTTGAATACAATCCTTTCCATAACGGCCATGCCTACCATCTCGACATGGCAAAGAAGGTAACCGGTGCCGATGTGGCGATTGCCGCCATGAGCGGCAACTTTCTACAGCGCGGTGAGCCTGCGCTTGTTTCAAAATGGACAAGGGCCAAAATGGCTCTATTAGGCGGGGTTGATCTTGTTTTTGAGCTGCCTTACCAATTTGCGACTCAGAAAGCCGAAGTCTTCGCTAATGGAGCAGTATCGATCCTTTCATCCGCTGGCTGCACCCATTTATGCTTCGGAAGCGAATCAGGGGACATTGATTCATTTTATACGGCGATAGATTTTTTGAACATGCACGACAGCGAGTTTCAAAAAAATATCAGGTACTATTTAAGTAAAGGTGTCAGCTATCCAAAAGCGCTGGCGCTCGCCTTTCAAGATGTAAAACCCGGGGAAGAAATGGCTGACTTATCAAAGCCGAATAATATCCTTGGATTCCAATACATAAAATCACTGCAAAGATTGGAGACGAGCATCGAGGCCGTAACGGTTAAACGAAAAAGTGCCGAACACCATGATGAGCATTTTTCTTCGGCAACGATCGCAAGTGCAACGAGCATCAGGAAGGCATTATTTTCCGAACAGGGTAAGCTTGACGAGGTGCAAAGCTTGGTTCCCGAAAGCACCTACAGGCTGCTTGTTGAGCATTTTCAGGAATTTGGGCGTTTTCATAGCTGGGACAGCTACTGGCCTTATTTGCGGTACAGGCTGATCACAATGTCTCCCGCAGAATTGGCACAGGTCTATGAGGTCGAGGAAGGCCTCGAAAACCGGCTTATTTCGTGCGCGCTTCAAGCAGCTTCGTTTGCTGATTTTATGCAGATGGTTAAAACAAAACGGTATACATGGACTAGGCTGCAACGGACATGCGTCCATATTTTAACGAACACAAAAAAAGCGGAGATGAAAACCGTCACGGAACCAAATTATTTACGGTTGCTCGGCATGTCTGAGCGCGGTCGTGACTACTTACGTAACAGGAAGCAGCACTTTACTGTTCCGGTTGTCTCCAGGCTGTCCGCCTTCAAAAATGAGCAAATCGAGCTTGATATAAAAAGTTCACGAGTATACGCGCTCGGGGTACAGCCAGACCGACACGCATCAGGCATCGGTGATGAATTCAAGCAGCATCCGATCTATTTACCTGATGAAAAATAAACAAGCGGCCTTGTATCACTTTGATACTGTGCTGCTTGTTGTAATCTCGATTATTTTTTTTCAAGTCTCTCCAAATACTGGACCGCTTCGTCAAAGGTGTTAACAGGAACGATTTTCATATCCGTTTTAATATCTTTTGCTGTTGTAACCGCGGCCTGATAATTTGATTCCTCGGCTCCACCCTCAAATGGGGCCAAAAAGATTTCCGCGCCTGCTTTATCGGCGGCGACAACTTTTTGCTCAATACCACCGATTCTGCCGACTTTTCCTTCCGGATCGATCGTACCTGTACCTGCAATATTATAGCCATTTGTTAAATCGTCTTCTGTCAGCTGATTATAAATCTCAAGGGAAAACATTAAACCGGCCGACGGTCCGCCGATATCCTCGGTATCCAGCGTTACTTCCGGATCGGTTATCACTTCTTTATCTTCTGTGAGCATGATCCCGACTCCGACCTTTTCAGGATTGTCTTTATATGGCTCAATTGGCAGTGAAACATTCTTCGTTTTACCGTCTCGCTCAAAGCTTAATGATATTTCTTCACCAGCTTTTTTGCCGCCCACATAATCAACAAACTGATCAGACGACTCAAACTCCCGGCCGTCCACTTCAAAAATTTTGTCGCCAACGGCCAGTTTCCCGGCTGCTGGCATATCATCAAAAACATTCAAAACATAAACACCTTTGTACTTGTAATCGATCTGTTTCCCGGCCTTTTGGTAGGAGACTTCAATGGCGGCTGTTTGCGAGCTGGTCATAAGATGCAGCTGGCGGACATTATACTCTTCATCAGTTTCATCCGGACTCTTAATCATTTCTTCCGGGTGAATCTGATGATACTTATTAAATTTAGCAGCCAAGTACGAATAAATGTTGGCACGGCCCATTCTGACCGTCGTTAACATAAAGCTCCCTTCCTCCTCATAGCCGTTCTCTACTTCAATAATTGGTTCCAGTTCCTTCGCCATACCCGGCTTTGAAACGTAAAAGGGTAAATAATAAAAAGTGCTTGCTATCAAGAAAATAGCTGCAATAATGAAGGCACGTACATAAAATTTTCGCTGCATTACTTACTGGGGCTCCTTCCATCTTTCAAAAACGCTTCTGATTTGATTAAGCTGTTTTCTTGTTTCCTGTTCGCCAATTAAAATAATTTCTTCTATATTTGTAAAAGCTCTTGAGCTGTACATTTCCACTCTTGGGCGTATCATTACATCCGAGGCAATTTGCCTGTTCATGACAAGTTCATTTTGCATGATATCGAGGCTCTGCATAATTACATCGTAAATTGAGATGATCTCGGTATTTGTTTTGACATGCGATACATCTACAGCAATGACTAAATCAGCGCCCATCTCCTTTACAACAGAAACAGGCACCCTGTCAATGACCCCGCCATCAACGAGAAGCCTACCGTTTAACTTTTCCGGAACAAAAATTCCAGGTATTGAAATGCTTGCCCGGACGGCATCGGCAATCGGCCCGCTGTAAAAGACGACTTTTTCGCCTGCCATGATGTCTGTTGCAACAACGCCGACTGGTATATCAAGCTGCTCGATATTTTTCCCATGGGTAAAAATACGAATAAGTTCCTTGACTCTTTTGCCGGAAATAAAGCCCATTTTCGGTACCGTAAAATCCAGGTAATATTTCCGTTTAAATGCTTTTGACAATTTATAAAGCCGTTCTATGTCAAGTCCTGCTGCAAAAAAACAGCCGACCATAGCGCCCATGCTGCTGCCTGCCAGCAAGTCAACCGGTATCCCTTCTTCCTTCAATACTTTCAGTACACCTAAGTGGGCAAACCCCCGAGCTCCTCCTGAACCAAGCGCGACACCTATTTTTGGACGACGCAAAGAGATTACCTCCCGCTCAAATTTCAGTCTGATTCAATCTTATGGTCTATTTCATGGTTCTATGAGTATATTGGGATATATAAGGACAAGGCATGCAAGGCGCCAAAGGTTATGGACGCCTCTCTTTTAAGACTCGATCAGGATTCAGCTATCGATGCTTTTTTTCTAATAACCAATATTCTAACACTGTTTTATACAGTTTGCACAGCAAGGAGGGAGGCAGCATTGTTTCTTTCAAAATTCAAAACAGTTTTCCTCGCTTTATCGGTCACGATGATGGCTGTATCGCTGATCTCTTTTCCACAGGAGTCTGTTGATGCTTCGATTAGGGGGCTGAATATGTGGTGGGAAATCGTCTTTCCATCTCTGCTGCCGTTCTTTATTGTTTCTGAAATGTTGATCGGCTTTGGAGTCGTCAAATTCATTGGAGTATTGCTTGAGCCATTGATGCGGCCGTTATTTAAAGTTCCTGGAGTAGGCGGTTTCGTCTGGGCGATGGGGATGGCTTCCGGCTACCCCGCAGGCGCAAAGCTCACTGCGCGCTTGCGGCAGGAAGGACAGCTGACGAGAATAGAGGCAGAAAGGTTGGTCTCATTTACAAATTCCTCTAACCCGTTGTTTATTTTCGGCGCAGTGTCAGTCGGTTTTTTTTATCATGCACAGTTAGGGATTATTTTAGCATTGGCCCATTATTTAGGAAATATCTCAGTCGGGGTAATAATGCGATTTTACGGAAAAGATGATGAGAAAGGAAATGAACAAAGCCAGCATAAATTTTCTATTAAAACAGCATTATCTGCTCTGCACCGGACGAGAATTAATGATAACCGTCCGATTGGGAAGCTGCTCGGTGACGCGGTCATGTCATCCATCCAAACTTTATTAATGATCGGCGGCTTTATCATCCTATTTTCCGTGATTAATAAACTGCTGTACCACCTGCAATTTACTTCTTTTTTCGCAAAAATAATCGAAGTGATCCTTGATGTCCTGCATTTGCCTGTGATGCTCAGTATTCCATTTATTTCCGGCCTCTTTGAAATCACGCTTGGCAGCCAAATGACCAGCCAGGTCCAGGAAGCCACGCTGATGCAGCAAACCATTATCACAAGCTTTATCCTTGCTTTCAGCGGATTCAGTGTTCAAGCTCAGGTAGCGAGCATACTTGCCCAGACAGACATTCGTTTTCAACCTTTTTTCTTCGCCCGTGTAATTCATGGAATACTCGCAAGCTGCTTTGCCTTTTTATTATGGAATCCGGTTTATGAAAGGTTTTATAACACAGAAGAGCCATCTAATGCCCTTCCCGTCAGTGTTTTTGCCGAGGATTCCTGGGTTTTGCAAGCATATAAGATCCTTGTTGACACAGGACCGCTGATTACAATTGCATCCCTTTTCGTTTATACAGCGTTGTACGCTAAAAAGTTGACCGGCAAGCTGTAATTTGAGCTATTCAAAAAAAGCCTGCACTGTGATTATTCCAATAGTGCAGGTTTTTTAATTTTATCGTCTAAATTTATCCTTCAGTGCTTGTTCAACAACTGGAGGGACCAGCTCGGAAATATGGCCGTCATACTTTGCTACCTCTTTAACAATACTTGAGCTTAAGAAAGAGTACTGGTTATTGGTCATAATAAAAAACGTTTCAATCTCGGGATTTAAGACGCGGTTCATCGAAGTAATTTGCATCTCGTATTCAAAATCGGATACAGCTCTCAAACCACGTATGATCACTTTGGCATTCACACTTTTCGCATAATCCACCAGCAAGCCCTGAAACGACTCTACGTGGACGTTAGGAATATCTTTCGTAGCTTCCTTAATAAGCTGAATTCTTTCTTCCACCGAAAATAATGGTTGTTTCGAAGAATTGTTTAAGACAACGACATTTAAATTTTTGAACACCTTTGCACCTTTTCTAATAATATCAAGATGCCCATATGTAATTGGATCAAAGCTGCCTGAACATACCGCTACTTCAGTCAATTGATTTCCCCCCCATACTCCGCAGAATCGTTTGTAAAAATCGAAATGGCGATGACGCCGTATTGCTCATGCTTTTTCTTGACCAGGGAACCTACTTTGTCAGGAAGTTGAACGTCATGGCTATGTTCACAGACAATCGTGCCGTGTTCAGAGATGATATTCTCCTGTTCAAATGTTTCGAGAAGCTTGAGAAGCTGCTGTTGTTTATAAGGCGGGTCGAGAAAAATATAATTGAACCGCAGTTCCCGTTTCTTGATCGCTTTCAAAGCCCGCGCCGCTTCATTCCTGTAAACCTCTGCCCGTTCTTCCAATCCGCATGTTTTAATATTTTCATGAATCGTCTGGATTGCCTTTCCATCGCGATCAACAAAAATCATTTGGTCCAATCCCCTGCTCAACGCTTCAAGCCCCAATCCGCCGCTCCCCGCAAACAGGTCAAGGCCTGTGCCTCCATTAAAATATGGGCCGATGATATTAAACATGGCCTCTTTCACCTTGTCCGTTGTTGGCCGTGTTGAATTTCCCGGTACCGCTTTCAGTACTCGTCCTTTACAGGTTCCTGAAACAACTCTCATATGTATCACCACTAATTTCTGACATAAAACAAGCATCTGGAATTATCCTATCATAATTGGTTTTTTGCCGCCAACCTGTTAGATGCTTTTTTTCGTCTGACTGCTTTTAAAAAAATAACCAAAAAGGGTGTATAACCCCATCTATTGTGGAAATACTGTTATTAACAGCATCTATCGAGGATGTTGTTGCCAACCGCGGAGAAGACTTACGTTTCCCCATAAGTTCTTCCTCCGGTTTCTCCTCTCCCTTTGCCTTCTATTCTTAGAAATAAGAATATAGAAGGACCCTGCAGGAAGCTGCAGGGTTTTTTTCTTGTTTTTACTCTTTTAGCTCGGAAATGCTAATTTCCTGTTCATTTTCTGCAATCGAAAAGCTAAAAAGTGTTTCAAGCCATTGCTGTTCAATATAGACACGATTGTCAATTGTAATGAGCGGATTTTCCAACAGGCCGTAATCCTGCTCATTATAAATAAATATATTGCGGTCAGCAAAGAAGCGGTAGCTGTTGCTTCCTTTATTGAGCAATAATTCTCCCTGATCCGCTAAAGCATTTGCCTCGTAGCCCATTTCAGTCATGATCTCCATAAATGGGAACAGCTTTTTTCCGTCCTGATAAATAATTTCGATCCCGTCTACCTGTTTATTGGCTGCCCGAATAACCCTTGAGTCATAGAAATAGAGAGGGACGAAAGCGGCCGAATCCACCCTGTTTAATGTGAAAAAGTGAGTCCCCATCCCTTTTGCAGCTCCTAAAAGTTCATCCAGATTTTTTGTAGTTACTTCCGGCTCCTCTTTCACTGCAGAAAAAAATAGGTTTAGCTGAGCATCAGTAAGCTTAGCCATAAGTTCATTCAACATTGCTTGTCCCTTTGCACTGGAACTCTGCTGCTGTGTGATCGCAGCGGCAAAAAGATCAATAAGCCCGTTTTCCTCTGGCGAAAGAGTTCTAAACTTTTGTGAAAAATAGATATGAGCTGCTTTTCGTTCAACCGTTTCAATTGGTTCAGCTTTTTTTGTGATCAGAAGCCCCTTTCCCATTGTTTCAGGATATTGATCGGTCATCACAATCGATAGATGGGGGAAATCAGCGATTTTTGCTAAAGACTTTAACTGTAATGGTGCGCCTTGTTGAGTTTGTTCGCGGTAATAGCTGATCCCACCTTGATCGATTGCCGCCAATGGTTGTGCTTGCCAGTATAAAGAAAAGGCCTCTCCTTCTCCTTCAAATGCATAATAATCAATAAATTCAAGCTTTTGCTGACCTTTTAAAGGTGCACCGGCAATCCATGAGCCATTTCTTCTTACAGAATCGACAATGTCGAGCTTCGTGCTTGAAGCGGCAACACCCGGGAATTTTATCGTCCAATCATCCAGGAACACAGAAGCAGCGCCATCATCGACAGGCAGGCTGTATTCGAGTGTGATGCTTCCTGCTTTGGCCAGGAAGGTGTCCGGATTATCATCGGTTGATTGACACGGATTCGCTTCTTTTGTTACACAGCTCCAGTTTGCGATTGATTCCGGAACCGAAATGCGATATTCTTTCCCATCTGTCAGTCCTTCTATAGTTTGGGAAATTTTCAATTCCCGGGATTGTGATTCCACTGTTAAATGCTGAAGGGCCTTTTCCTTGATCTCCTCAGACTGCTCAATTTTTTCAGAGTAAGCTTCCCACTGCCAGAACAACATGCCACTGACGGCAGCTGACAAAATTGTAAATAAAAATAAAAATGCCCGTAACAATCGGAACTCTCCTTACCAAAATTATGTTTACCTTAACAATAACAAAATCACTCTTATTCGTCACACAAATTTTGTATGAAAAACTCGAAAAATGTTTTTCATTTTGAAGTATTCTCTGGCATACTGAAATCAATCATTTTATCAGCCCGATGCAATAATAAAAAGGTGAGATACGCCCCCACCTTTTAAATTCCCATTTTATAATCATACTCTTTTGCTTTATCAGGTTTGGAATTTTCGAACTCCAGTTGCAGAAAAGGCTTATATGAAGGTTCAACCTTTTTGACAAACGAATAGGATTGAATTTTTTCAAGTAGTCCTTCCATTTCTTCTTGATTACAATATAGAACAGCGTATTTCAAACGCCTTGAAACATAATGGACATTTCCAAATCTTCTCAGCATCTTTGCTTGCTTTAGTGAGTAAAGCCAAATAATGATTCCCTGCCGTTGACCAAACATATTGATACCCCTTCGAGATAGGTTTTTTCTAATAGTCTAGCATAATAACCGTTCTTTGATCAATAAAGTTCCTTTTATTTGAAACTCGGTTGCCTTTTTTCTAAAATAGTCATAAAGGAACAAGGTGCAAAAGTATGAATTTGGATCATATTTGGAACCGCTTTATTCAGTTGTTACAAGCCGATCCGCTTATAAATAAAGCTTACTATAAAAAAGTGGCAGGCATACCGTTTCTCTATTTACGCGCCATTGGTAACCCGCCTGATCGGCTGTTGGATGCAGCCATTCGGCGTTCCTCGGCAACAGCGATGAAAGGAAAACAACTGCACAGTGAAACGGTCTTTGTCCGCTCAGACGATCAATTGTTCGTTTACCGGCACCGTTTTTTTGTACCGCAGCAGAAAATGTTTTGCTGTGGCAACCAGTGTGCTGACTGTGTCCTGCTAAAGGGGCAATCGTATTGGACTTGAGGCAGCGGAGGGTTTTCAAACTAGTCATTAAGGTTGTCATTAAACTTCAAAAGGCGGTTTTGCTTATGTCTTTAACAAAGCATATTCTGATCATTGGCGGTACAGGCATGCTTAAGGGAACTGTGGAATATTTTTTGAACCGTGGTGATACTGTATCTGTTGTGGCCAGAAACACAAGTAAAATAACTGAACTTTCAGAACGATTGGTACTGTAACACAGTGGTCAGCCAGACCATAATATTTTCTGAACTTGTTGTGAGACCAAATGAAAAAGGCAGGGGATTCCCCATGCCTTTTTCATATTTGGTCTTTGATTCATCAAGCGGAACATCCACAGCTCCCGCCTGAGCCACAGCCGCCACCACAGCTTGAGCCGCTGTCGAAGAAAGGATTGCCTGTCGGCACTTTTACACTTTCGGACACTGATTTTCCAATCAAACCACTCACTGCGTCAAGTAATGCTTGAAGCTCGTTTTCCGCCTTCTTAAATTCGTATATATTCGAATCTAAATCGAGCTCCCTTTTTACTGTGCGGATCTCTCCCATCACCATTTTATAATCAGGGTGGTATTTTCCAAACCTTTGCACTTCCTCATACATTTCCTTCATCTTGGTAAAGGCCTGGAGCTTCCGCTGCGTTTCCCGGCTGTTCCTTAATTTATATAAACACTGGCGATAATGCTCAGCAGCTTCTGATTCTATGATCATATTGGCTAGCTCATCCGCCATATCTAAAAGCATGATTCTTTCTGTTGTAGCAAGCAAATCGGCACACCTCCGTCTCATATTTTAACATGAAACGGCAGGCAAAGCTAAATGATTTGTTAAGAAATGGTCACATGAATTTCATTTTTAAGCTGGTAAGGTTGATTATATGGATTCACCAGCTCCATTTTAATGCGATGGGTTCCAGGAGAAAGATCTTTTATGATAAAGGCAGCCGCTGTCACTTCTTCTCTCTTTTCCCCATCTACATAAACGACGATTTTCCCTTGCTCTTTTCCTGTTTCATGTGGAGCCCTGAATGATATACCTGTGACAAAACACTCAACAAAGACGTTATTCCCTTTTACATGGTGCTGGACAGAAAATGTTTCGTTTTCTGCCTGCTTAAACGCAAATACAGTTGAATTCTCGCTGATTACTGCGGGCAACGATTCGGCACGTACTGTCGTTCCCGTTTCCGGTGCAAGTAACTCACTCTGGCATCCTGTTAGGCAAACGAGGACAAACAACAACACAAGGCGGGCTTTCCGTTTCACTTTCCTCACTCCTTTATGCCTGTATTATTAGCCGCATGTCCATCTTTTAACCGAATAGCCTTACACTCATTAAACAGGCATAGAAAGGCTCTCCCGGCAGAAAAGAAAGCCTTTGCTAAGATCCGGACTTCATTGCCTGGAACATATGCATCATCATCGATGCCATTTGCACACCGTATGAGAATTTTTCAACCCGATGCGGAATCGTTTTTTTATAATAATCAAGGGCAGCCGCCTCAAGTTTGTCAACGTCATATGGGTTTCTTGTTAACAACCTGTACCATTGGGGCTGCTCCCTGACAAATTCCTTTAAATCTTTTTTGCTATTCAAAAACTCGATTAATTCCGTTCGCACCTTTGTTCTCCTCTCAGTCTTTTCTAAACATAAAAGGGCTGGTTGGTGGATTTGCTTGTTGCGGGCCCGGCTGCTGGGGAGATCTTTGAAATTGGGAGATTACCCCCTGTACGGCCGTAAGAGCCTGGCTGATGTTCTGGATATGCTCCTCCATTTGATTTTGGTCCATTTTTTTAATAACGCTTGTTATTTGTGCTATCCAATCGGTTTTCTTTTCGCCAGATTCTTTTATAACTGGTTTCTTACCTTCCCGAAAAGAATCCCATCTGCTATCATCCTCGCCAAACAAATACCAATCCTCATAAAGCTCTTTCCACGTCGTGTTTCCTTTTCGCACTTCCTGAATGATTTTTGGATTCGCTTTGACAAAATCCTTAAATTGTTCTACAGACGGATGAAGCTTTTTCTGTACCATTTTGATTCACCTCTATTGTGATCCATTCGCCTATCATACAATATGATTTTTTAGTAAAATAGGTGAAAAAATAAAAAATCAAAGGCGCGAGGATGAACTTGAGTTCGTCCCCGCGCCAAATTGTATTACTTTTCCCAATTTTGAATAAAATTTTGTGTATAATGCCTTTCATAAACTCCGACGCCAAGATGAGTGTAATCTGGATTTAGCAAGGTTTCACGATGTCCCTGACTATTCAGCCAGCCTTCGACAACCTCAGGTGCATCAATATAGTTCGCCGCAATATTTTCACCTGCCAGCTGATAAAAAACATCAGCTGCATCGAGCCTGTCCGATAAATCGCCCGATGTTTTCGAAGTGTGGGAAAAATCGCCGCTGTCATGCATGTCCTTGCTGTGGGCAACAGCAACCTCGGCTGTTTTTTCGTCCCAGGTGACAGGACCGGCGTTATGGCGGCTTCTAATAATATTTGTAATATCCAATATTTGCTGTTCCATGCCTGCCTCGACCAGATCGCTTTTTGTTTCGTCCAGGGGCTTGGGCTCAAGCAGTGGGCCGCGATACGTAAGCTCATACGGCCTATGGGTGATCAGCGTCTTTTCATCCAAATAACGGACGCTTGAAAGGCTGCCTGTAAATTTATCGATATAAAGCTGGGCAAAATAATCGCCAATTTTAACAAGCGGACGGGTATTCATATCCGTCTCGGACAATTCAAACTGGTATGATCCTTTGTCATATTCAAGATTTACATACATTTCTATTAAAACAGAAGTATAGATTTCCTCAATTGGCTGGCCAATATGAAATGGCTGGACGTTGCTGTCCTTACCGTTGGCATAAATGGTTACAACTTTATCCGCTTCGATGCCAACTTGTATATAGTTTTCAGGATCCTGATAGATCCACCATTCGTAATCATAAAAGGACAGGTCACGCCGATCTGGTGCACCAAGCGCGGTTTGGACAGTTTGGCTATGTTGCCCCATCAAAGCAGCGAGGCCGTCTTTAGGGGCTTCAACCCCGGACTGTTGATTTTCATCCGTGTCTGGTAGAGATAAATCTTCTTTTGATAACGGCTGATCGTTATGAATAAGAATGTCTTTTTCTTTCTCCCCGTTTAAACCAAGGTATAATCCAAATGTTAATAGTGCAGATACTATAAGTAAAATCCTGATAAGAGTTCTCAGTGGGATACCTCCCTTCTATCAATTTCTCTATTATTATATGTATGTTATTCAAAAATATTATAGCATCTATATCTTTGTTTTTGATAGAACACCGCCTAGACCGAAAAATGTCGATCGCATAAAAAAAAGAAAAGACACCTTTAGATGTCTTCTCAATGGTGAAATTCTTCCGGCTCTGATATTTCAGAAAGTGCTGTTTTCGCTTGATCATCCGTAAGTTCACGAACGGCCAAATCACCGAGCGCGACGATACCAGCCAGCTTGCCATTTTCAACAACAGGCAATCTGCGAATTTGGTGTTGTGCCATCAATTCAGCAGCTTCTTTAGTCGAGGTATCCGGACTGACCGTGATTAGGTGTTTGCTCATAATCGCTTCCACCTTCGATGATCCAGGATATTTTTCAGCAACACCGCGAACAACAATATCCCGGTCTGTAATCATGCCGACAAGTTTATCATTATCGACAATTGGAATGGCCCCGACATCCAATTCTTTCATCTTTACAGCGACTTCAAATACATTATCAAGCAAGGAGCATGTTTCTACATCCTCAGTCATAATCCCGCGAACCTGTTCCATATGTCCTCCTTTATAATCCTGAAGTTTGTCCAGCCATTATTAATCGTCCAGCCTATTTTTCCACAGTAAATGAGGAGAAATAATCTTATTATCAAAAAATGTTTTCTAACCGGTTTATGGCTGCGTTCCAAATTTCTTTATGCTGCTGCTTATACTTGTAGGGTTTCCAACAGCAGGATATTTATTCGCAATATGTTGAGGGTTTTTTTTCAAAATAGTTTTCAACGTGCGTTTTAGGGGTGAAAACGAGTCCAACGTTATTATTGCAACTTTTTTACTTTTCTACTATTATTGAATTGAGATAAATTCGCCTTAATTGATTGTGTTATGCGGATTGTTTTTAGGAGGGACATAGGATGAAATTTGAAAATACCGGTTTTGAAGAATTAAAAGCAGATTTAAATCGTCTCGATGAGGTTATGCTTGATCATGGACTTGTAAGGGAAGAACAATGGGATTATGAACGTGTTACATACGACCGCAAGTTTGAGCTGAAAGAAGGTATTTACTACCTGCGCGTGTTTGGTTATGCGGTAGAAGGTGATGTAGGGGCCCACAATGCAACAATTCAATTGATGACACCTGTGCTTGGCAAACACTACTATCCACATGGCGTGGAATATGGAGAAGATGAATTTTTTCCGATGCCGCTTGTCAACCAATGTGAAAAACTGCTTGCTGAGCTAAAAGCAATTATTGAGAAATTTTAAAGGCGCAAAATGCGCCTTTTTTTTGTAGTTTAAGAGCCTTCCGATCTGCGCTTCTAAAAGCAGAACCGTTCATTCAAGCTGAGCTTTTTAATCTAAAAAAAGTCATAGATAAACGTCGTCTGGACAGGTATTTTCTTTTCAAGCTCGTCTATTTCTTTTTCGCTGCCTGTTAAATGCCCGAGCTGGAAAAGTTCTTTTGGCCTTTGAAAGCCTGTTAGGATGGCAGACAATGCGTTTATATTCATGGTGATGCCCCGTTTAGGAGGATGGGCACAATGGCTTCCCTGCTTCTCTTTATAAGCCGTTACACCAGCTTCGGAAATCAGATATGATCCATTGTTCCAATCTGCATACTCATCGGAAACATGCAGAAAAACATTTTCACTCGTTTGCAGAAATGCAAAGCTTTCCAGACACTTTTCTGCATCAACAACCCGTGCCATAAAGTAAGGAAAAACCTCTGTTTTTACATTGGGTTGTTTTAAATAGTAAGGAAAAGGGTCGTTTACTGGCAACACAATGTTTACGCTGTCAACCATTGAATCATGCTGGCAAATGAAATTCCACAGGTTGACCCGCGCTTCGTAATCAAGAGCAGCCATTTCCTGTACATTGAGAATATTATTTTTAACACTATACAATATGTATCCTTTCGGCACATGCTCGTTGTCGTAAAAAACGGCTGCTGATGAATCGCGATAAACGTTGTCCAGCCACCATTCCTTCGTTCGCGAAAGCATCCCCGAATATTGCTTCGCATACTCTGCATAGACGTTTTCTATATCTTTGTGATGGGTATCCTTTTTAAACCTCATAATCGATCCGCTTATGGCTCCGGCCATATGTAAATCCTTTTTCTCGATCATAACCTTCTTCCGCTCGGTTAAAATCTCCCAGCCGAACTTCCGGTAAAATGCAATATCGAAAGGATGCAAAAATGAGATGATTTGATTTTGCTCGCGCATTTGTTGTAATGCATGAACGATTAATGCCTTCACATAGCCTCTTCTCCGATATTCCGGATAGGTCGCCACGCCTGCAATTCCACCCATGCTCCACTCCTGTTCTGAATGATTACTTTGAAAGGGATAATATTCAACTTCGCGGTCAGCTGCGTGCCATCCCAAATTCCAAACACGTCATGATGCTTAATTTTGTCAATCCGAGCAGGAATATCGCTGTCCGGCAACTCGTACTGAAAAGCATACATTGATAGTTTTAAAGAATATGTGAGATCTTGTTCAGTCATTTTTCTAATCTCCATATTTCCTCCCCTAATCCGTTTTTGACTACATCTTTTAAAATTCTAGCAAAAAAAGAAAATTCCTTTAAAAGGATTTTTTTCATACAAAAAGCACTGCATACTTTGCAGCACTTTTTTCCGGCTTATTAAAATCCTAAAATAGCTTTTATAACGGATGTTGTTTCTCCGCCACTGTAAAAAATGTATAACAGCAGATACACAGCTAGACCCGTCGTCGCGGTGAAAAACCAAATAATACTGGTGATTGGGCCGAGTTTTCGATGGCGCGCCAATTTATTTTTATAGCCTGTCAAGAGCGTCACAATCCCGAAAACGGCGCCAGTCGTGGCCAGGAAAATATGAAAGACAAGGAAAACTGTATAGTATATTTTAATATCATCCGGGCCGCCAAACGATGTATTTCCTATGAAGATTGTCCGGCTCGCATATATGACAAAGAAAATAATCGCAAAAATCGCTGCGACAAACATCGTTTTTTTATGAGCTTCAATTTTTCGCTGTTTTATTAGGTACCAGCCGATCGCCACCGTAATGGCACTGAGCACGATAAACGTCGTGCTGATCGTTGGAAGTATCGGAATTGATTGCATAATTGATTACCTCTCCATTCTTTTGCACATAGAATCATTTTATGTCAAGAAAGACTATTTTTCAACAATCACTATAATTGTTCATAAAATATTGCGATTTGGCGTCAAATATATGATAAAAAACATAGACATAGTTAAAAACACCCGCATCAAAAAAGCCTGAACTATTAATCTGATCAGGCATATTTCTCTTCCGCCCTCCACCATGGCATCATGTCGGCAAGGAGGACCCAGCGGTTTTCTTTATTTAACCTCCCGCCGAAAGGAAGGAAGAAGTCATCGGAAAAAGTCAATTGGTTTTGGGTTTCTTTATACACAGTGTCGACCTCCAAGTGCAAGGGTTTTTGTAGAATTTCAAGTAAATCCTTACACTTATATTCGACAAAAGGGAACCAAAACCCTTGTCATTACTGGGATTACTGATTATTCAGCAGACCCTAAGTATCTGTCGTTTCTCACTTAAAAATTGCTTTATGAAAATCATTCAAATATCTAAAAATAAGCAAAGCACCCAAATTGGGTGCTTTGTTCATTCTATCGTTTGCGGATTTAACGATGGATTCATGTCGACCTGATCCGCTTCCTGTTCTTTTTTGTACCAGCTAAAAAATACTTTGCCAAGAACAACTCCGTATACAATTTCCTGAATGATTTTCATGATCACACCGCCAGTCTGCTGATCATTTAAAAGGGACATTGAACTAAACATTTCCGGCCCGCTCAAATTGAGTCCGGACAACGTTGAAGCCGGCACACAAAGAGCCAGTGCGTCTGCCCATGCGCGCGGGTCAGAAAACGTGTCATACATCGGTGCATCTGCAAAAATAATCAGCGCACATGCCGGGGTCAGCAAAATCCCATTGGCAAAAATGTAGCCGACTTTTTTCAACCCGCCCATCGTCTGGTATTCATCCAGCTGATTGATCAGTGGCCACCACATGATGATTGCCACAACAAACAGCAACGTTGTGTAAGCAGCGTGCAGCAGCATGTCTGTCTTGATAACATCAAAAATCAGCGGGATATGATAAAACGAAAATAATCCGTTAAATAGAATCAGCGCAAAGATAGGCTTTGTCAGTAAGCGAAACAGAGTGCCAATGCTCTTGATGCCGAGAACCTTTCGCCACATCCACTCGGGGATCGCGACGATAAACAATGGCGGTATAACCAAATACAATAGGGCCATTTGGGTCATATGGGCATAAAAAGCAAGATGCCCCATCAAGTCAAGCGGCGAACCTTTGATCGCATAGAGAAGTGCAGCAGCCACAGCGAAAAGAACTGCTTGATTTTTCTGCAAAGGCTCACTGCCGCTAAACCGACGGCGGTATTTTACGGTAATCAAGAAAAACAGAGCCGTTACGACTAAAATTGCAATAAAAAAATATGGACTCCACATTGCCCTGAAACCAAAGATATCTAATGAAAGCACGGTATAATCACCCCGTTATCGTTGAAGAATACATTCTCATTATACTACTTGATGAACGCCAGCCGCAATTATATGAGGTTCATCTATACTTTTCATCGTATAAAAAGAAAATCGGCTTCTTGAGCCGATTTTCATAAATATTACCACCAAATAACAGTCATAAAAGTTATCACGGTTATTGCTGCTACAAACACACCCGAGAAAAGAAATAAAGAAGGTGCTTCATGGCCTTTATGGCTCATATGCATGAAATAGTAGAGCTGAAAAATAACCTGTACAACAGCGAGAAGAAGAATAAACGGTATTGTAAACCAGCCAGTAAACCCATCATAGGCTACTGCTGCAAAGGCTACAAGTGTCAAGAAAATCATTAATGAAAAAGTAATGACTTGATATCTCATTTCTTCTGCGCTTTTTTTACGGCGATATTCAATGTCCACACTTGGGTTACCTGAATTTGGTTGTTGTGTCGCCATCAGTTTATCCCACCAATCCCATTAAATATACTACTGTGAAGATGAACACCCAAACAACGTCGATAAAGTGCCAATAAAGGCTGGCAACATAGAACTTCGGAGCGTTGTAGAGGCTTAATCCCCTTTTCGCGTTGCGAACCATCAGCGTGACGATCCACAACAAACCAAATGCAACGTGACCGCCATGGAATCCTACCAACGTATAAAACGCTGATCCAAAAGCGCTGCTCGTAAACGTGTGGTGAAACTTATGAACATAATGACTAAACTCATAGATTTCAACACCAAGGAAAGCCGCTCCAAGGATAACTGTTACACCAAGCCAAATCTGCATTTTCTTAAAATTAAAGTTTTTCATATGGAACATTGCATATACACTTGTCAATGAGCTCGTTAAAAGAAGCATCGTCGCAACGAAAACTAGCGGCAAATCGAACAGATCTTTTGCCAGTGCATGCTCTGTGGTTGGAACTTTATCTTTTAATGCGAGATAAGTAGCAAAGAGAGAGGCAAAGAGAACCGTCTCTCCTCCTAAGAATAGCCAAAAGCCCATAAATTTATTTTTCGCTTCGAGGGTTGCTTTTTCAGGCGAAGCAGGCCAAGTTTCAAGTGTAAATTTTTCTTCAGCTTGCATTATGCCTTTCCCTCCTTATCATCATCATCATCATCTTCAAGATCTTCCTTGTGAATGTGGAAGCCGTGGTCATCTTTAATCGAGCGAATAAACATTGCGCCAAGCACAATCGCCAAGCCGAGAACTAATACTGGAATTCCCCATGGATGATCGACCCGATACATAGCACCAAACGCAGCTATAAATAGTCCTAACGAAATCACGAATGGAATAAATGAACCATTCGGCATATGGATGTCGCCAACAGGTTCAGCTGGAGTCATACCTTTTTTGCCTTCCATTTTTTCAAGCCAGTAAGCATCCAATCCACGGACAAGCGGGAGCTGCTTAAAGTTATAGAATGGAGGCGGTGAAGGAAGCGCCCATTCGAGGGTACGTCCATCTCCCCATGGGTCGTTGCCAACCCTTTCATTCTTAACCGTTGTCATAATGATATTAACGAGCAAGACGATAACGGCTACTGCCATCAAGACGGCACCGACAGTACTAACCATATTCCCTGTTTCCAACCCTTGACCAGGAAGGAATTTGAAAATACGGCGCGGCATTCCCATCAGACCAAGGAAATGCTGGATAAAGAATGTCAAATGGAACCCGACAAAGAACAGCCAGAACGTGATTTTACCAAGCAGTTCATTCAACATTGTTCCAAACATTTTTGGCCAGTAAAAATGAGCACCGGCAAATAGTGCGAAGACAACCCCACCGACAATAACATAGTGGAAGTGGGCAACAACGAAATAAGTATCATGATACTGATAATCCTGTGCCGCTGATGCGAGCATTACACCTGTGACTCCACCTGCTACGAAAGATGGGATAAACGCAACCGCCCACATCATCGGAGTCGTAAACTTTATGCTGCCTCCCCACATCGTAAAGAGCCAGTTAAAGATCTTTATCCCTGTAGGAACAGCAATCGCCATTGTTGCCACCGCAAAAATCGCGTTCGCAATCGGCCCCATTCCTGTTGTGAACATATGGTGGGCCCAAACCATGAAACCAAGAAAACCAATAAGTACGGTTGCAAACACCATCGATGAATAACCGAATAGTCGCTTTCTCGAAAAGGTTGCGAAAATCTCAGAAAAGATACCGAATGCAGGAAGAATAAGAATATATACTTCCGGGTGACCGAAGATCCAGAACAGATGCTCCCAGATAATCGTGTTACCGCCCGCTGCCGGATCGAAGAAGTTCGCGCCAAACATGCGGTCAAACGTTAATAGGAACAAACCAACCGTAAGCGGCGGGAATGCGAATAATATTAGTGCAGAAACAACAAATGTAGACCATGTAAACAAAGGCATGCGCATGTAAGTCATCCCAGGTGCACGCATATTGATGATCGTGACAAGAAAGTTAATACCACCGATCAACGTTCCGATCCCGGAAATCTGCAGACCAAGCGCATAAAAATCAATGCCGTGTCCCTCTGAAGCAAGCGACAGCGATGCATAGGAAGTCCAGCCTGCATCGGGAGCGCCGCCTAAAAACCATGAAAGGTTTAGAAATACGCCTCCAAAGAAAAACAGCCAGAAACCCAATGAATTTAAAAATGGGAATGCGACATCGCGCGCCCCGATTTGCAACGGCATAATGGCGTTCATGAAGGCGAAGACCAACGGCATCGCTGCCAGAAAGATCATCGTCGTACCGTGCATGGTAAGAATTTCGTTATATAGTCCCGCACTTACAAAATCATTATTCGGTATTGCAAGCTGAATGCGGATAAACATTGCTTCTAAGCCGCCGACAATAAAGAAAAACCCGCCGGCAATTAGATAAAGGATGGCGATTTTCTTATGGTCAACGGTTGTTATGTAATCCCATAAGGTTGCACCAAACCCTCTTTTTTGAGCATAAGTACTCACAGTTTTACCTCCCCTTTAAAAAATCCCCTTTTATTCCTGAACCTTTAAGCCCATCAAATATTCAGCTACAGCATCCAGCTCTTCCTCATTTAATTCTTTATATTTCCCGGTCATTTTATTTCCAGGCTTATATTCTTCAGGATCTCTCAGCCAGTTCTTAAGGTCTTCTTCATTATGGTCAAGAATTCCGGCTATGCGGGAACGATCGCCAAAGTTCGTTAAATTTGGTCCGATGCGCGCCGCTTCAGGTGCTGTGTTTGTTGGTGTTACAGCATGGCAGCCGATACAGCTTTCATTAAAGATTTCCTGGCCCTGTTGTGCTGAAGCAGTTTCAGCCTGGACCGGTTCTTCAACAGCTTTCATATCACTTGCCCATCTCTTAAATTCTTCTTTGGAAACAGCTTTCACTTTAAAGTCCATCAATGCATGTGAAGGTCCGCAAAGCTCAGCACATTTTCCGTAAAATAAATTTCCGGCTTCGTCAGCAGCTTTTTCATCAAATTCGAGCCAGAACTTGTTTACGTTTTCTGTGTTCGTATCGATTTTCCCGCCGACAGCAGGAATCCAAAAGGAGTGCTTAACATCGGATGCTTTTAGATTAAAGTAGACTTTTTGACCAGTCGGCACTACCAAATCCTGGCTTGTAACAATCTCCTGGTTTGGGTATTCAAACTCCCACCAGTAAAGGTTAGCGCGCACATTAATGACAAGTGCGTCCGTCTTCCCTTCTTCATTCTTTTTCTCAGCAGGAGAAACATCTGCCAACTTAAAAGTAGCGGATACTGTTGGCACGGCCAGTACCAATAGCAGAAGAATAGGAATAACAGTCCAAATAATTTCCAGTTTGTGATTTCCCTCAACCTGTTGTGGTATCTTCTCATCTTTTCTGCGGAAACGCACCATGACAAGAATAAAGATAACAGTTACGGCAAGAATAACACCGACCATAATTGCTGTGCTCAATAGCATTAAATCATATTGTGTCTGAGCAACTTCACCTGCAGGCTGCAATGCTGATAAAAATGGTTTGCCACAGCCGGAAAGAATAAGCGTCAATCCTGCAAATAAAGAAAATATACGCCATTTCGCAAGCCTTTTCATAGCTTAATAAAACCCCTCTTTCGTAATATATTTTTTTGAAAAACTGGTCAAAAAAATATGGAAAAATTCTCTCTAAATCTCGTAAAGACAGAATCTCCTAACAAAAATAAATTAAATAAGTGTGACAATTACCATAGCTACAAACATAATAGTCAAATATTGTAGGGAATATATAAACATAAGTTTAGCCCATTTAATATCATCCTTTAGCTTATATCCATAAATCCCTAAGATAAACCACCCTATGTTCAAGACAGTTGCAAGAATAAGAAATGGAATTCCTAAAGAGGTAAGCAATAGGGGAAGCGGAAGCAAAGCTGCTACCCACACGATAATATGCTTTTTCGTCGTGCTGTAGCCCTTTACAACAGGGAGCATCGGTATGCCCGCTGCCCTGTACTCCTCGACCCTTCTCATCGCCAGTGCATAAAAATGCGGAGGCTGCCATACAAACATGATTAGAAATAATGCCCAAGCGATCGGATCAAGGCTTCCATCAATAGCCGCCCAGCCAATTAATGGCGGCACAGCTCCTGAAACACTGCCGACGATCGTGTTTGATACATATTTCCGTTTAGACCACATCGTATAGAGGAACACATAACTGAATACTCCTATTAAGCCAATCAAAGCAGCAGTCGGAGTCGTCAGTAGTAAACACAGCGTTCCCAATCCAATTAAGATGATTCCCATCGCGACTACTTTGGAGGGGTTCACCCGTCCTGTAACCGTAGGTCTTTCTTTCGTTCTCTCCATCAAATGGTCTATATCCCGGTCAATGTAGTTGTTAATGCTGCATGAACCGGCAATAATTAATGAAGAACCAGCAAGAGTAAGAAACACAAGATCAAGATTATTGAAAAAACCTTTATCAGTGAAATGCAGCGCAAGCCACAGGCCTGTAAAAGTTGTAATCAAATTAGAATTAACAATGCCGATTTTTATCAGAGCAAGAAAATCACTCCAAGCGTTTGCTGCCGATACTTTCGCATTAAGGCTTCGTTCACTGCTGTCAATAGCTGCCTCAGCTAAAGCCTTCGTATTAGCCATAATTTTTCCTCCTTTATCCAAATCACCAACCAGAACCGTAAAAAACACCTGTAAGCATAGTTCGTTTTCCGCTATACTCGCAATTAAAATGTATAAAAAATTAGAAAAAGTAGTTTTTCACTATTATTATTATAGAAATAAGGATAAGTATTTGTGTAGAAAAACATTCCATACTCACTGTATATTAAATCACATTTCAGCACTTTTTTGTGAATATTTTTCGAATTATTTTTGACCAAATTGTGTCGCGAAGTGACAAAAAGTTATATTTTGTTGTTTTTCTAGGATAATAATTATCGATGTAAAAGCAGGATAGCAGAGCTCGGATGCTTCCAGGGTTCAACTAAATCAAGAGAGAACAAGCTTCAGGCATCTATCTATTGTAAAAATCCCTATTATTGTGTAGTATCTTTAAAGTGCAGTGGAAGATCGATATCTTCATATAAATTCGTTCTTATTATACACTTCCATTATTATCGGTGACAAATTATCGAACTTTACTATTAAGAAGGTGGATCAGTTGGATCGATTTTTAAAATGGTTTGCGGTCCTTACTACAATTGGAATGTTGTTTATCCTGTTGGGTGGAGCTCTTGTGACAAAAACGGACTCGGGCATGGGCTGCGGCAATTCCTGGCCGCTCTGCCACGGCGAACTAATCCCAAGGAATATCAGTCCCGAATTAATTATTGAATTAGCCCACCGGGTTGTATCAGGTGCTGTCGGGTTCATGGTGTTAATATTGTCAGTCTGGTCATGGCGTTCGATCGGACATGTTAGAGAGACGAAATTTCTTTCCGTCCTTTCATTCTTTTTTTTGGTGCTTCAGGGGCTGATCGGCGCTGCAGCAGTGCTGTGGGGACAATCTGATTTCGTACTTGCGCTTCATTTTGGAATTTCACTTATTTCCTTTGCGGCCGTATTTTTGCTAACGCTGCTCATTTTTGAAGTTGACAAAAAGTTCGAAGCGGAAAAAGTGATTCTCGATAAGAAAATGAAATTTCACATCATCGGTGTTTCCCTATACAGCTATCTTGTCGTTTACACCGGTGCGCTCGTCCGCCACGTAAATGCAAGTTTAGTGTGTAAAGACTGGCCGCTTTGCGTTAATTCTGACCCAAGTTTGCCGGGTAATATGCACGAATGGATTCAAATGGGCCATCGTGCGGCAGCCGGATTAATCTTTATCTGGATTGGCTACATCACCTACCTGGCTATTAATCAGTATCGGCATCAAAAGGTCATTTATTGGGGATGGATTATTTCATTTATACTTGTTTCTTTGCAGGTTATCGCCGGGGCACTTGTTGTGATTACCCGCTTGAATTTATATCTCGCTTTGTCCCATGCTTTCTTTATTACATGCCTGTTTGGAGTGCTAAGCTATTTGATCCTGTTAACTTCACGAAGCAGTAAAAACGCTGCGGCTCTTGAACAAGCAAAAGATGATAGCAACAACCAATCCACTGTCAATCATGCCTGAGATTTTTATAAAAAAAACGATCGCGATGCTATTTGCATCGCGATCGTTTTTTTCATTTGGACAATTCAATCAGCAAATCGCCGGTTTGGATTGCTTCTCCATTTATCACATAAATATCTTTGACAACTCCTGAAAACGGCGCTTGAACGGTTGTTTCCATTTTCATCGCTTCCGTAATCATAAGATGATCGCCCCGGTTTACCTTCTCACCCTTTTCGACTAGCACTTTGATGACTGTACCCGGCATAGAGGCGGCAATATGAGTGTCATTTTTCGGATCCGCTTTTATTTTTGATGCAACCTTCGATTTTACACTTTCGTCCTTGATGACGATTTCGCGCGGCTGGCCATTCAACTCGAAATAGATCACTCTTGTACCATCTGCCTGAGCCTCTCCTATCGACACCAGTTTGACGATTAGCGTCTTACCGGTTTCGATCTCAACTTCAATCTCTTCTCCAAGACGCATACCATACAGGAATGTTGGCGTATCGAGAACCGATATATCTCCAAATTGTTCAACAGTATTGAAATACTCCATAAACACCTTTGGATATAAAGCATAGGCGATAGCATCAAAGCTGGTGACTTGTCTCCCCATTTCTTTAAACATTACTTCCTTAAGAGCGCCGAAGTCAACATCTTCGAGCAGTTCTCCCGGCCTGACCGTTATCGGTTCCCTGCCTTTTAAAATCACCTTTTGTAATTCTTCAGGGAAACCACCGTGCGGCTGGCCAAGATATCCTTCGAATAATTCAACAACTGAATCAGGAAAATCAAGCGAGTCGCCCCGGCTTAACACGTCCTCCTCGGTAAGCTCATTCTGAACCATATATAGGGCCATATCACCAACAACCTTTGAGGATGGTGTAACCTTGACGATATCTCCAAACATTTCGTTAACGCGGGCATACATACTTTTTACATGCTCCCATTTATCACCGAGCCCGACCGCTTTTGCTTGTTGTTGCAGATTACTGTATTGGCCGCCTGGCATCTCGTGCTCATACACTTCAGTGTGAGGCGACATCATGCCGCTTTCAAAGTCATGGTAATATTTGCGGATATCTTCCCAGTAATACGAGAGTTGTTCAAGGGCACGGTTGTCCACCTTCGGCTGTCTCTCAGTGCCTTCCAATGCATAGAACAATGAATTGGCGCTTGGCTGCGAAGTCAGCCCGGCCATCGTGCTCAAGGCAACATCAACAATATCCACACCTGCTTCAATTGCTTTTGCGTACATATAAATCCCGTTGCCGCTTGTATCATGCGTATGGAGGTGAATTGGAATGTCAACTGTTTCCTTTAATTCAGAGATCAGACGATAAGCCGCCTCCGGTTTTAACAGCCCGGCCATATCCTTTATGCCAAGGATGTGGGCCCCTTGCATTTCCAGTTCTTTAGCAAGATTCTTATAGTAGTCGAGATCGTATTTTCGACGAGTTGGATCGTTAATGTCACCTGTATAGCAAATTGCCGCTTCGGCTATTTTTTCAGACTGTCTTACTGCGTCAATGGCAACTTCCATACCCTTCACCCAATTCAGGCTATCAAAAATCCGAAATACGTCAATTCCGGCGTAGGCAGATTTCTCAACGAATTCGCGGATCACATTATCCGGGTAATTTTTATAACCAACCGCATTTGACGCGCGCAGCAGCATCTGGAAGAGAACATTTGGAATCTTCTCCCTTAGCTTGAGCAGTCTGTCCCAAGGATCCTCTTTCAAGAAACGATAGGCGACATCAAAAGTTGCTCCGCCCCACATTTCATATGAAAATAAATCAGGCAAAAGCCTTGCGGATGATTCAGCAATATGGCTAATATCAGTCGTCCGGACCCTGGTTGCGAGCAAGGATTGATGCGCGTCCCTGAAGGTTGTATCTGTCAGGAGAACTTCCTTATGATCTTTCACCCAGTTGACGAGCCCTTCAGGCCCTTGCTGATCAAGAATCTGCTTCGTTCCTTCACGAATATCAGCGCTGTATTTCAGTTTTGGAATGCGCGGCTTATCAAAAATTGGCTTCTTCTTCTTTTCTATGCCGGGAAAGCCGTTTACTGTTACATTTCCAATGTAGGTAAGCATCTTCGTTCCACGGTCTTTACGTTTTGGAAAAATAAACAACTCCGGTGTTGTATCAATGAAGGATGTATCATACTGACCGGTCCGGAACTGTTCATGTTTAACGACGTTTTCAAGAAAAGGAATATTTGTTTTTATCCCGCGGATTCGGAACTCTTGCAAATTTCTGACCATTTTTGCTGCGGCCTGATCAAATGTCATCGCATGCGTGGACAGCTTGACGAGCAATGAATCGTAATACGGTGTAATGACGGCACCCTGGAAGCCATTGCCGGCATCGAGACGGACACCGAAACCGCCACCGGATCGATATGTCATTAATTTTCCTGTATCCGGCATAAATTGGTTTAACGGATCTTCCGTTGTCACACGGGATTGAATGGCGTAACCGTGTATTTTGATATCCGCTTGTTCGGGAATGCCAATCTTCTCACTATGCAAATCATGTCCTTCTGCGACCTGAATCTGCGTTTGGACGATATCAATACCAGTGACCATTTCTGTTATTGTATGTTCAACCTGGACACGGGGATTTACTTCGATAAAATAATACTCGTCATTTGCCACCAGGAATTCAACAGTGCCCGCATTGATATAGCCGACATTATCCATAAGCCGGACAGCAGCTTCACATATTTTCTCCCTCAGATCATTTGTGATCGAAACACATGGGGCGACCTCAACCACTTTTTGATGGCGGCGCTGGACAGAACAATCGCGCTCATACAAATGAATGATATTGCCGTGCTTGTCACCAATGATTTGAACTTCAATATGCTTCGGTTTTTCAATAAACTTTTCTACGTAAACCTCGTCATTGCCAAAGGCAGCTTTTGCTTCCGATTTCGCACGCTCGTACGCTTCTTTCACTTCATCAATACTGTTGACGATTCTCATTCCGCGACCGCCGCCGCCGAGCGAAGCTTTAATGATGAGCGGGAATCCGTGCGTCTTTCCGAATTTAATAACCTCTTCAAGCCGTTGGATCGGGCCGTCGCTTCCCGGGATAACCGGAATTTTTGCCAATTGAGCCTGTGTTCTTGCCTTAACCTTATCCCCGAACATATCAAGATGCCTTGCTTCAGGTCCGATAAAAATAATTCCTTCTTCTTCACAGCGCCTTGCAAAATGGATATTTTCCGACAGGAACCCATATCCCGGATGGATGGCGTCCACGCCGCTTGCTTTTGCAATGTCAATGATACCTTCAATATCCAAGTAGGCATCTATCGGTTTTTTGCCTTCCCCGACAAGATAAGCTTCATCTGCTTTATACCTGTGATATGAGCCCGAATCCTCCCTGGAATAAACCGCAACCGTACGGATATTCAGTTCTGTACATGCCCTAAATACACGGATCGCAATCTCTCCCCTGTTTGCGACCAACACCTTATTGATAACTTTGCTCATTTCGACACCTCATCTTTATGTAATTAGTACAAGGATTGTTTGCTTACGCACTGCAAGCCAAAGCTAAGTGACAATGTGAGCATATGGCTATTGCTAAATCCCTTTGTCTGGCAAAAAAGACTGTTACAACTGATTCTGTTAAAACATATATATAAGCCTTTCGAGCTTAAGCAACTTGTTTTTCATTGTCGTTACTTTTGTATTTTTGTTCGTAGTTCACGAACATGGACACATTTACGAGTATTCCCATTGAAATGTATAGCTGGAGCAGTGAAGAACCTCCGTAGCTGACAAATGGAAGGGTTACGCCTGTTAGTGGAATGATTCCCGAAGCACCGGCAAGGTTAATAAACGATTGGATGCCAATCATGCTTGAAATACCGATCGCAAGCAAACTTCCAAACGGATCAGTGCATTTTAAGCCCGTATATATCCCCCTTAAAACGATATAAGAAAGCAGCAATATGACAAAAGCAACTCCCCAAATCCCCAGCTCTTCAGCGATTACGGCGATAATGAAATCGGTGTGCGGCTCAGGAAGATAACCGAGCTTTTGAATGCCTTTGCCGAGACCGATTCCGTTAACCCCGCCTGAGCCAATTGCAATAAAAGCATTGGTGATTTGGTAGCCGCTGTCCTGTTCGACTGCAAAAGGGTCCATAAAAGCTTTAAAACGCCCGATCCTGTTTTCTGACAAAATCTTATCCTGCAAAGCAACGAATATAGGGGCGATGACCATCAACCCAATGCCCGCAAGCTTCATCAGATTTTTCAGGCTCATCCCGGAAGAAATAATAATCATCGAAGCAATCAAGATTATAATGGCTGCTGTTCCGTAATCCGGCTGAATCGCAATAAGCACAGAAACGAGAAATAAATAAAATAAAGGAGGGACAACACCTTTATTGAATTCATTTATGTACGATTGTTTTTTTGCATAGACTGCGGCCAGATAAATGATAACAGAAACCTTGACAAATTCAGACGGCTGAAGGCTTACCGGTCCGATTTTAAACCAGCTTTGCGCGTTGCCGGCAATATGGCCGAAAGCAAATAAAGCTCCTAAACAAAGCAAGGACAGCAAAACCATCGGTCCAAGTATTTTATTGCTTTTCATTGCTTTATATGGAAACATTGCAAAAAACAAAAATACAGCGGAAGCTCCAATAATGTGGAGCCTTTGTCTTTCGAAAAAATGATCACTCGGATAATCGTATGCCGTTACCATGCTGGCACTGTAGATCATAACGAGCCCGAACAAAGATAGCAGCACCATTGCAATTACTAAAGAATAATCGTATGATTTAAAGATTTTTTTAAACATTCAACCTCTTCCCCATTTTCTCCGGATGTATATTCTATTCTCCGATTATAAACAATAATCCTGCTTAGAGAGGTTATGTTAAATGTAACACGTTAATCCCAAGATTTCTATAAATATGTTATACTATTAAAAATAAAATATGTCACATTCAGTATAATCCAGGGTTTTCCCTTTATACCCTAAACATTTATAAAAAAACTCAAACGAGTAAGAAGAACTGTTTGAGTTTTTTGATTCTATTTTTTTTGTGAGGCTTCATGAAGGATTGACAGTTCTCCTTCGAGCGTGGCTAGAATGGCTTTTCCATCCTTTTCATCAATGAGCCCAAGGCGAACGGCAAAATCTATTTCGCGTGACAATCCAAACATTTGCGTATCCAGAACCTCTTCGTAAAGAGGACATTGAGGCATTGTAAGGTTATCCATTTGAACCTTAATAAGCTTTAATATCTTATCAGCGTCAGCCTTTAACAAGGCGTGTGCTTTTTCTTGGTGGTTCACCATCATTTCAGACGCCAACATTGATCCCCCCGTTTCCGAGCGTTTACCCGATCCTATCTTTAAATATTACCGTTAAGACAGGAAAAAAGCAAGGATAATACGGGATTAGCTTTTTAATTTTCCATTTCGCTCAAAAGATGCTGAGCTGCTGCTCTCGGGCAAGCATTTCAAGAATCTTCATTCCAGCTATGCTGTTACCTTTTTCATCAAGTGACGGCCCGAAGATTCCGATTCCATACCTGCCTGGTACCGCGCCCATGATGCCTCCTGAAACTCCGCTTTTTGCAGGTATGCCAATTTTAATGGCAAATTCCCCGGAAGCATTGTACATTCCGCATGTGACCATAAAGGTTTTGCAAATCCGGGCAACGTTTTCCGCGATAATCTGCTTGCCGGTTTCAGGGTCGACCCCGTTTAAAGCGAGCACAGCGCCGACCCTGGCCAGGTCAAAACAATTCATTTCGATCGCACACTGAGCAGTGTAAACGCGCAGAAGGTCTTCCACGTCCCCTTCAATAATCCCGTGCTGTTTCATAAAATAGCAAAGGGCCCTGTTCAAATCGGCTGTTTCCATTTCAGATTGAGCCGTTTCCCAATTGCATGTGACTGGCGCTCCATCTAAGAAGCTTGAAACAAACCGGATGATCCTGTCAATTTTTTCTTTGTTGTCACGGCCGTTAATCATATGCGTAACGGCAAGCGCTCCAGCGTTGATCATCGGGTTAAGCGGTTTTGACGGAACCGACGTTTCAAGCTTGGAAATCGAATTAAAAGGGTCACCGGTAGGTTCCATTCCAACATGGCTGAACACATAATCAAAGCCCCGGTCTGAAAGAGCCAACGCGAGTGCCAGGACTTTTGAAATGCTCTGTAATGTAAATTTTTTCTTATAATCGCCGGCATAGTAGCATTCGTTTCCAATGTCAAAAATGGCGACCGATAGATCATCTTTTTCCGCTCTACCAAGTGCAGGTATATAATCAGCAACCCGGCCGGAAGCGGCGTATGGGCGGGCTTCTTCAACCAACTTGCTAAGGCTTTCATTCGAACGGCATGTCAAGGCAGTATTCCCCCGGTAAAAAATTTTTAATTAGTGTTCCGCAGGCCAACTGTTTTCATGCGCAGCAGCCCCGGTAAAGAGCGTAAAATAGCGTGTCGGCAAATATCCTGCTATACTTTGATTACAGATGGAACGCGAAGCAGGAGGTTGTCATGGACAATATTATTTTTATTAAAGGGAAAGTGAAATACCCAATTACATTGGACCCGGGGGTTTGGATTTTTGATGATCGCCGCCTAGACTTAAAAACGTATTTTAATCAGGTAAATCAAGCTGTTGATGAGCTGGAAAACTACACAAAATCGATTTCCAAGCATTGGGACCGGGAGATTATGGAAGGTGCAGTTTATCCGCCAACATTAAAATCGGAGAAAAAGTTCGAAAAGGAAAAAGTATTGACAGGGACATTCGGGATGCCGCTGCTGCCGTTCATTCATAACGCTGAACCGGAGACCACTGTTAAAACGCTGATAGTTGAAAGCACTGATGGAGAAGTTGCCTTGCCGATCGAACAGGGAAAAGAATTGATTTTGTGTTTTTCAAAAAATGGAAAACCACTGCGGCAAGACGGCCCTGTTTACGCATTTTTCGGGGATGGGTCAAATCGGGACAAGCCTCTAAAAAACATAAAAGGCTTTCGGTTGAATTGATCAAAAACTGTGGGCTTCTTAAACCAAATCTGCTAAAAAGCAGATTCCCCTGAATCGGGTGAATCTGCTTGTTTCTTTTATCACTTTGGATTAAAGGAGATCAGCTGCCAACTGCGCCAGACCGGACCGTTCCCCCTTGATCAGTTTTACATGTCCGGAGATTTTTTGATCCTTGAACTTTTCAACGACATACGTAAGCCCGTTGTTAAATGCATCTAAATATGGGTGGTCAATTTGTTCTGGATCGCCCATCAACACAATTTTGCTTCCTTCCCCCACTCTCGTCAAAATCGTTTTAACCTCATGCTTTGTCAGATTTTGCGCTTCATCGATAATGATATATTGATCAGGAATGCTCCTGCCCCGAATATAGGATAATGCTTCAACCTCAATCGAACCCATTCCCGCTAAAATTGCATCAAGTTCACCCGGTTTCTTCGTATTAAATAGATATTCCAGATTATCATAGATCGGCTGCATCCATGGCCGCAGCTTTTCATCTTTTTCCCCGGGCAGAAAGCCGAGATCTTTGCCGACAGGCACAATCGGCCTCGCGACAAGCAGCTTTTTATACTCTCCCAGATCCTCTATTTGTAAAAGCCCTGCAGCAAGGGCTAAAAGCGTTTTGCCCGTACCTGCTTTTCCGACCAGCGTAACAAGTGGCAGGTCTTTTCTGAGCAGCAGTTCTATCGCCATCGTTTGCTGAACGTTCCGCGACCGGATCCCCCAAATATGATCATGGTCGAAAATTAATTTTTTAATTATTTTTCCGCTCTTTTCAACCATTCCCAATGCTGAAGATGAGCTTCCCAACGAGTCTTTCATAATCAGAAATTGATTTGGATACAAAGGATGATTAGCTATATCTGCAAGCGGTATTTCCCCCTTCTCATAAAATCTTCGCAGTTTTTCAATATCTGTATAAACCTCCTGCATTCCGGTATACAGATCATCATTTTCAACTACGCGGTCACTCAGAAAGTCTTCAGCGATTAGCCCGATGGCGTCTGCCTTCACTCTAACCAGCGCATCCTTGCTCACCAAAATAACAGGTCGTCCATTTTCTTTCGTTTGCTCTTCAAGTGACAGGTTTTTGGCTACGGCAAGAATACGGTTATCATTAGTTTTTTCCACAAATATTTCTTGAAGCTGCTGAAACGAGCGATGATTCAGTTCAATCCGCAATATCCCGCCATTTTGAAGCGGGATTTTCTCATGAAGCTTTCCTGATTCCCTCATGCTGTCAATCAGCCTCGATACTTGTCTTGCGTTGTGGCCAATTTCGTCCATATAGCGTTTTTTTGAATCAACTTCCTCAAGGACCACCGCGGGGATAACAACTTCATTATCATCAAAGGAGAAAAGCGAAAACGGATCCTGCAGCAAGACATTCGTGTCTAACACATAAATTTTAGCCAAGTTGATGCCTCCCACCCTGTTGTTTCTTTATGGTGCATCTCTACCCTGTGACGGGTAGTAATGCTAAAATATATGTTTTTCCGAATAAAGATAGAAGAATCTTTGCACAATAATTGCTGAGGACCATTTGTTCAACACCGAAAAATTTAATAGCATTTTTATTTCTTATTTGGATAATTTGAAGCTTACAATATGATTTGCCGGAGGTGGCAGCATTGAGAAAAGTAATATTGGGAACCGTGCTGGCAGCAGCATTGGCTGGTTGCGGTGCACAGAATGAAGCTTCCAGAGACGAAGAGCAAAATGCAGTAAACGTTAGAAATACTACACTTGGGGAAGTTGATCAGGAAACTGGCCAGAGGGCCTCCACTCACCTGGAGGATCTGGCCAACAGCGTCCCGGATGTGGAAGACGCTACAGCTGTTGTAATCGGAAATTATGCAATTGTCGGAATTGATGTAAATGAAAATTTAGATCGGTCCGAGGTTGGATCCATTAAATATTCGGTTGCCGAGAGCCTTGAAGATGATCCATATGGGGCGAGGGCGGCGGTTGTCGCCGACCCGGACATAGTTGCCCGGTTAAGGGAAATTGCCGAGGATTTTCAAGCCGGGGAGCCTGTTGAAGGAATCGTTAATGAACTGGCAGATTTGACAGGCCGGATCATGCCGGAGTTTCCTGCCGATATTACTGACCCAAATCCGAACAATACAACAGAAGATCCAAAAAAGAAGCTGCAAGATTCCGAATCAAAGCAGCTTGAAAAAGAGCAGGACGACCAATCATACCATCAAAAGGACTGACTGATCGAGAAATGCAAAAGCTTAGCCGGACCAGTGCCGGCTAAGCTTTTCTCATTGCTTCCATCACCTGGTTGTCCAGGCGGGCTGCTGCTTCCTTATCATACGTTTTTTCATATTGTGGTTCAACAACAATCTTAGAGCCATAAAACATAACATCTCTTACCTCTTTAATTTTCATTTCGATGAGCGCCAGCTTTAAAGGAACCCCTTCGATCCGTTCCTGGATGATAGCGGCTTCACCGCTAATCGAGTATGTAGATTCATTTGCAATAATATTAACCGCTACTCTATGGTTGTGTTTAATATTTTGAATGATTCGGGAGCGGTTATCCAATGCAAAATAAACGGTTTCATCATCTTTTGCGAAAATCCATGAAATCGCGTTAATGTTTGGCCCTCCTGTTTCAAAATCGATTGTAGCAAGCATCACAAATCGCTCTTGCTGCAGTTGATCAATTAATGGTTGAACTAACCTTGGTTCCACTTGATTTGCCATAGTGTTTGCCCCTCCTTAAGCTACCATCATATTACTACTATCCCTTGCGCACGGCAATATAAACGTTATTATCGCATTACTCTGAGCCTTAAAACAATGGTATACTGTAATAAAGTATGAAAATCAGGAAAATTAGTATGCCAGAGGTGCCAAAAATGAGAGTAAAATGCGTGATATGCGATACAATTGAGTCGATTGACGACGATGCCCCAATAGCGAAAAGATTAAGAAATAGGCCGATTCATACATATATGTGCCGGCCATGTGAAGAAAGAATCAGTGAAAAAACGCTTGCCCGCAAATCATCCGGCAATTTCCGCCTGTATCGACCCAGCACTGAAAAGGACGAATGGTGAATTTTCCCAACAGGATATACTCAAGTCCTAAAGCCGGACTTCACTTGGTGAAGTCTTAATGCCGACTTCACTTGGTGCATGGATTCAATGTGTACAATGCAAAACAGCCTGACCAATTATTGGACAGGCTGTTTTTATTAGGCTTTAGAACTGCATTAGTTGTCAGGATAGTTGATAAATTTTTCCGGCTGTTCTTCAATTTGATTGATCATGACGTCGATCAGTTCGACAGGGAAAGAAGATTTCTTTTCTTGATTTTCATGGTTGTAGGTAAGCTCGTACATCGTTTTCCCTTTAGTTATGACAATTCCGCTTATCCCATGGTCTTTCGCCAATAACTCTTCAAAAAGCTCGGTTGTATCCCTTGCAGCAGTATCGTCAGGCCGCGCATCGCTGACTACCTTAATCGAAAGCCAATTATATAATGCATCCTGTAATGATCTCATTTGCCTCTCCCGTTAATCTCCATCGCATCCTGCTTTTTTTGCTGGTGTAAGCGGATTTTGTAAATAATCAGGATGATCGCTGCCACGACAAGCCCTTCTGCCACAGGCAGGAAAACGCCTAGAAACGTTAAAATCGTACAGCCGAGAACTAAAAAAATGTAAATGACGATCGATTTTGTTAATGGAAGCTTTTTAGCAAACCCCAACTTATATACGATTATCGCCAAAGCGATAATCGTGATATAAAGCATCCACATACCAACCTCTGGATTTTCTCCCACTTTATATAAGGCGGCGAAAAAAGAAAGTCGTCCAGTAACTTCCACTTCGAATCTCCCCTTCCCTAAAGGTTAATTCATTTCAGCGTGTTTTTTCTTTTTTGACATTCTTTCGCGTTCATTTTTATCTAGAATTTTCTTTCTCAACCGAATTGATTCAGGCGTAATCTCGCAATACTCATCGTCGTTCAAGTACTCGAGCGCTTCTTCAAGCGTCATGATCCGCGGCTTTTTCATTGTCGCTGTCTGGTCTTTGTTGGCCGAACGAATGTTGGTTGCCTGTTTTACTTTCGTGACATTGACGGTAATATCATTTTCCCGGGTATGTTCGCCGACAATCATTCCTTCGTAGATGTCTGTCCCGGCTTCAAGGAAGATGATTCCCCTGTCTTCTACTCCCTGAATACCATAAGTAGACGCTTTTCCTGTTTCCATTGAAACGAGAACACCCTGGCGGCGTCCGCCAACCTGGCCAGCCTGCATCGGCTTATAGCTGTCAAACGTGTGATTAATAATTCCGTATCCTCTTGTCAGTGTTAAAAATTCTGTCGTATAACCAATCAGTCCGCGGGCAGGAACCATGAATATCAGCCGCACTTGCCCTGTGCCATTGTTGATCATGTCAACCATTTCCCCTTTACGGGCACCAATTGATTCCATGACAGCACCAGTGTGCTCTTCAGGAACATCAATTTGAACTCGCTCAACCGGTTCACAGCGGACTCCGTCCACTTCCCTGACGATGACTTCAGGCTTTGATACTTGAAGCTCATAGCCTTCCCGGCGCATGTTTTCAATTAAAATGGATAAATGAAGCTCCCCGCGTCCCGAAACAACCCATGCGTCAGGAGAATCCGTGTTATCAACACGAAGGCTGACATCTGTCTGCAGTTGGGCACGCAAACGCTCTTCGATTTTTCGGGCAGTCACATATTTGCCTTCTCTGCCGGCAAACGGGCTGTTGTTTACGACGAAAGTCATCTGTAAAGTAGGCTCATCAATGCGCAATACCGGAAGGGCTTCCTGATGCTCAACTGGACAGACGGTTTCACCGACATTGATATCTTCCATCCCGGAAACAGCAACAAGGTCCCCGGCAAACGCCTCTTGGATTTCCTGGCGTTTCAACCCAAAGAAACCAAACATTTTTGTTACCCTGAATTGCTTTACAGAACCATCAAGCTTCATCAAGGCTACCTGCTGCCCCACTTTCATCGTTCCGCGGAAGACACGGCCAATTCCGATACGTCCTACATAATCATTGTAATCTAATAGCGCGACCTGGAATTGAAGTGGCTCTTCACGGTTATCGACTGGTGCTGGAATATGCTCAACAATTGCGTCATAGAGAACCTGCATGTTCTCATCCTGTTTCTCAGGATCAAGGCTTGCAGTACCATTGATTGCAGAAGCGTATACGACAGGGAACTCAAGCTGTTCTTCGTTTGCATCAAGCTCGATGAAAAGGTCGAGCACCTCATCAATCACTTCTGCAGGTCTTGCTGCATCACGGTCGATTTTGTTAACAACGACGATCGGACGTAAATTTTGTTCTAAAGCTTTCTTTAATACGAAACGAGTCTGAGGCATACAGCCTTCATAGGCGTCAACTACAAGCAGAACACCGTCAACCATTTTCATGATCCGTTCTACTTCACCGCCAAAGTCTGCATGGCCTGGTGTATCTAAAATATTGATTTTTGTATCCTTATATTGGATTGCTGTATTTTTCGCCAGGATTGTAATACCCCGTTCTCTTTCGAGGTCATTGGAATCCATTGCACGTTCTTCAACATGTTCATTTGTCCGGAATGTGCCGGATTGTTTTAAAAGTTGATCAACCAAAGTTGTTTTTCCGTGGTCAACGTGGGCGATAATGGCGATGTTGCGAATATCTTCTCTTATTTTCAAAGTTGTTCACTCCTATTTATTATCCTTGTGTGATCTATAATTGATGTTTTTTGTCATAACTAAAATATTATACCATAAACAAGTATAGAAACCCATCAGCTTTTTTTGTACAATAGTAAAAAAGCGTATAGAAACATTCATTTCACCATTAGTTTCTCCCACTAGGAGGGTTCCAATTGAAAAAAATTAAGTGGATTTTTGTCGTATTTGCAGTTTTCACAGCCACGTGCATGATGGGGATTGGTGTAGCTGTTGCTGAAAGCAGCCCTGCTGGAATCTTTGCTTGCATTGTCGCCCTGATTACGGTGATGGGCTTTGGATTTAAAACAAAGCGAAAAATGCGGGAAAAAGGAGAACTGTAGCAAAAACTGTTTCCTGCTTTTCAACAGAAAAAGATCGGCGCGTACCGATCTTTTTCGTTCTGTATGAAATATGTTGAACAGGTCTACAAATTTTCAGGCTGCAAGTAATTCGTCAATATTTGCTCGTGCAGCCCTGGTTTCGATACAAAAACAGGGCCAGCAGTAAGGAAGTCCAATTCTTCCCCTGTCAGTGTGGTCACCAAACCACCGAGTTCCTTTATAATAACTGCTCCTCCCGCAATATCCCATGGAGCCAGTCGCAAAGAAATGTAGGCGTCTATTCTTCCGGTTGCTACGTAAGCCATTTCGAGCGCTGCTGACCCATATGACCTCGTTCCTCTTATATCCTTGACCAGATTTGAAAGCAGCTTGTAATCAAATCGTTTGTTTTCCACCACCCATGATGGACTTATTCCGACGATCGCATTGCTGACAGGCACTTTTTCCAAATCGGGTATCTTTTTATCATTTAAATAAGCACCCTTGCCTTTTACGGCATGATAAAGTTCATTATGGACTACGTCATAAATTAACCCAATCACTCCCACTCCGTTTTCATATATTCCGATTGATATTGCAAAATTCCGCTGCTGATGAATAAAATTCATCGTTCCATCAATAGGATCAATAATCCAGACAACTCCAGCGTGCTTGTTCAGCTTGTCACCGTAACCTTCTTCCCCTAGTATTTTATGCTCCGGATATGTAGCGTTTATTTTTCCAATAAAAAATTGCTCTGTTTCTTTATCAATATTTGTAACAAGGTCATTTGGGTTTGATTTTGTTTGGATATCGAGCGTTTTCGGAAAAGAAGCACGGATTCTTTCTGCAGCTTCGTTTATCCATGTCTTCGCATTGTTATCGACTTCATGCCAGTTTGTCATCGTCTTCCTCCAATGGATTTTCTTATCTTGTTGATCTCCTTAGTGTATCAATAGCTTATCGCTTATCAGAATTCCATTCAAGCTTTAGCCTTCCCAATAAGGCCGGACTTGAACGACAAAAACAATAAACGAACCCCAAATTAACCAGGAGTTCGTTATCAGTAATTCGCTATATTCGGCTTCGTTATTTTCATCCGTCCAACAAATCCCCTTATAAGTTTGCAAAATTTATAAAGCTTTTAGCCTTAGCAGCTCCTGCCTAATGCGCTCAAGTTTCTTTTTGCATTCTGTCTTTTTTGTTTCGTTTTTTTCACGGATCGCATCATAAAGGGTTGCCAGTTCATAATCCATCTCCATCTTCAACACAGCTGTTCTTTCCTTTTCTACCCCTTTTTTACGAGTTGAATTAATTAGTTGTTTCACTGTACTACACCCCTTCCAAGTTATAAAATTGGCCATTCTGATTAGTAGTAATCTATTGTATGAATCAACTGTCGAAGTTGCAACAAATATGTGCTTAAATTATATTTTGTTACAGCTTAGGCTCAAACATTTACTGTTTTTTCACGGTTATGCTACAATATTTGACAAAGATCAAGGAGGTTTATCTCATGTCATTTACCGGCTTTTCGACAGAAGATTTTGCTGTGTTTACGATAAATGGGCTTGATGAGCGAATGGAAAAATTAAAGCAGCACGTCCGTCCAAAATTGGAGGATTTAGGCTCGCATTTTGCTCCGACCCTCTCTTCTTTGACAGGCGATGAAATGTTTGCTCATGTTGCCAAACACGCCCGCCGTACAAAGAATCCGCCCGCTGATACATGGGTAGCTTTTGCTGCTAATCCAAGAGGATATAAAATGCTTCCCCATTTTCAAATCGGCTTGTGGGAAACCCATTTATTCATCTGGTTTGCGTTAATTTATGAGGCTCCCGACAAAGAAGCCTACGGCGAAAAGCTTTCCGGAAATATTGATGTTATTTCAAAGAGCATCCCCGGAGATTTCGTCTGGTCCACTGATCATACAAAGCCTGATGCAATTCGTCATAAAGACTTATCAAAAGATGAGTTATTTTCCATGTTTGAACGTTTGCAAACGGTAAAGAAAGCCGAAATTCTGTGCGGACTGCATATTCCCAGGGACGAGACAATCGCCCTTGAACCTTCAGAACTGATAAATAAAATTGATACTGTGTTTAGAAAATTATTACCCTTATATAAAATGGCGTAAACCTAATCACGCCTTTCCGGCAATAACAGAAAAAGCATCGGCATACAAGTGCCGATGCTTTTTCCTCTAACCCATTTTAATTCTTTCGCCGGATGACCTTTCTTTTACAAGTTTTATTGTTCTGTATGAAGAGTAACCGCTCATCTCTTCGAACTCGCCGCACAGCTTTTTTTCCTCTGCTTTACTTGGGACAATTTCCTTAAAACGGCGATATGCATTCAAAAGTTCATCACGGTCAACTCCTTTTTCGTATGCGAGTTCGACCTTCTCAAAAAATTTAATGACATCGACGATTTCTTCTGTTGACCAATTATAGTCGATCGGATATTGATATTCCATTCATGTTCACCTGCTTTTGTTTTCTTAAACATAATACATTTAGTGTAAATCTGGCCAATCCTTGTAGTTAATTTCCCCACTTGGCGCGGATTTCCTCCCCTTCTCTGATCATTCGTTCCAAAAGCTCACTTACGGTTGGAATATCGTTGATAAGTCCCATCACTTGACCGGCCCAGGCGAATCCCTCATCATCCCGGCCATCGTGGATATAGCGCATATTTGCCGTACCGCTTATAAAATCTTTTAACACTTCGTAGCCGGCACCTTCTCTTTCAAGCTCAACAATTCTGTTTGTCCATTCATTGGCAATCGCTCTGCCTGGCGCTCCCAGCGATCGTTTGATAACAACCGTATCATTTTCGGTCGCTTCGACAAGTTTCTTTTTGTATAGTTCGGAAGCATGAACACATTCCTTTGTTGCAATAAATCTAGTTCCCATTTCGATTCCTTCTGCACCAAGACTCAAAGCTGCCATTAATCCGCGGCCATCGCCGATCCCTCCTGACGCGATAACCGGAATCGATACCCGGTCAACGACCTGCGGGATCAGAACCATTGTTCCAATATCATGTCTGCCGAGATGTCCACCGCCTTCCTGACCGACAACCATCACTGCATCCGCACCAAGTTCTTCAGCTTTTTCTGCCTGCCTTCTTGCAGCGACGAGGACAAGCTTTTTTGTCGTGGTTCCTTGCAGCTGTTCAAAAATAGGCGCAGGATTGCCTCCCGTCATGCTGATCACCGGTACTTGTTCTTCCATAGCTGCCTCGACCATATGAGCAAAAGGCCTCCCGTGTTGACCGATCGCAAAATTAACGCCAAATGGCTTATTTGTCAACTTTTTTAGTTTTTTTATTTCCACTTTTAACGCTTCAGGGCTTTCCAAAGACATAGCTGTAATTTGCCCCAATCCTCCTGCGTTTGAAACCGCTGCAGCCAGCTCTGAATAAGCCAAATGGGCAAGCCCGCCCTGTATAATTGGATATTCGATTTCTAATAGATCTGTTACCCGCGTTTTCCAGTTCATTCCTTTACCTCCAATCACTTTTTACACCGTTTATTTATTTTAACAAATTAATATCCTCTCTTCTCGAAAAACTAATACAAAGCGGATTTTTACACTTTTCATGCAGGTAGCCTTAACGCTCTCCTTTGTTGGGTTGGCTCATCGTTTTCGCTATGCAAATCAGTATTTTTAGTGCTATAATTCATGTGTTTTATGACTGTGATTCTGTATAATTAAAGAGGTGTAGTTGAAAATTGTCACAAAAAGAAACTCCGCTTTTTAGCGGTTTATTGGAACATGCGAAAAAGAACCCTGTCCAATTCCATATTCCAGGACATAAAAAAGGGGCCGGAATTGATCCCGAATTTAGAGATTTTATTGGCGAAAACGCATTATCTATTGACTTGATTAATATCGGTCCACTCGATGATCTTCATCAACCAAAAGGAATTATTAAGGAAGCGCAGGATCTTGCGGCTCAGGCCTTTGGTGCAGACCATACATTTTTTTCCGTCCAGGGAACGAGCGGGGCAATTATGACGATGGTCATGGCCGTGTGCGGACCTGGAGATAAAATTATCGTTCCGAGAAACGTCCATAAATCAGTGATGTCAGCGATTGTTTTTTCAGGTGCAATCCCGATTTTCATCCATCCTGAAATTGATGAAAACCTTGGAATCTCGCATGGAATCACGACTGAATCAGTCTCGAAGGCGCTTCAGCAACACCCTGATTCAAAAGGCGTGTTAGTGATTAATCCAACATATTTTGGGATCTCCGCTGATTTAAAGAAAATCGTTGAAATTGCTCATGAATACAATGTACCGGTCCTTGTCGATGAAGCTCATGGGGTGCACATCCATTTTCACGATGAACTGCCACTGTCGGCTATGCAGGCAGGAGCAGATATGGCGGCGACGAGTGTTCATAAACTCGGGGGATCAATGACCCAGAGTTCAATCCTCAATATAAGGGAAGGGCTCGTTTCTCCAAAGCGGGTGCAAAGTATTTTAAGTATGTTGACGACTACGTCTACGTCTTATCTATTGCTCGCCTCTCTTGACGTTGCCCGGAAAAGGCTCGCTACAGAGGGAAAAGAGCTCATCGACAAAACGATCAAGCTCGCTCAATCGATCAGAGAGAGAATAAACGAAATAGATTGCTTACATTGTGTCGGAGAAGAAATTCTCGGTACGAAAGCGGCTTATGATTATGATCCGACGAAACTGATCATCTCTGTAAAAGAGCTTGGCTTAACCGGTTATGATGTGGAAATATGGCTTCGCGAAAATTACAATATCGAAGTGGAAATGTCCGATTTGTATAACATTCTCTGCCTTATTACTCCTGGGGATACGGAGAAAGAAGCAGAAATATTGGTGCGGGCTTTGCATCAATTATCCGAGCAATTTACGCACGGGGCAGAAAGAATTGAAGCACAAGTTCTGCTTCCTGATATTCCGTTGCTTGCCTTAACGCCTCGCGATGCTTTTTATGCAGACACTGAAGTCGTTCCCGTCGAAATGGCTGAGGGACGGATTATTGCCGAGTTTGCAATGGTTTATCCGCCGGGAATACCAATTTTTATTCCTGGTGAAATCATCACAAAGGAAAACCTGCGCTACATTGAAAAAAACGTCGAAGCAGGCTTGCCTGTCCAGGGACCGGAGGATTATGAACTAAAATCTTTCCGCGTCATTAAAGAACATAAAGCGATTCGCTAATCTAATTTTACGAATTTAACGAAATTGCGAAATGGCGGCTAGTTGAAAGATTCAAGTTCTTTCATGGCCGCCATTTTGATATGTACGAATTGCTCTACTTTGGTAATTTTGGACCATTCCCGCAAAAAAGAAGCACGCAATGTCTGCATGCTCCGTATCGATTATATTTTTATTCCTCGTCCAGATGCTCTCCGTCACAGCAGTGTCCCTTTGAATACAGAACAGTTACTTTTTCATCTTCAAAATGTTCAATAGTGGAGTTACAAGTTTGACAAACAATTGTACCCATTTACTCATCTCCTTTCAAATATTTTGAAAACGCTTTATAACCTTTGAAAATATAATAATATAACACAATTAAAATTTCAAGCCTAATTGTATGTCACATTTTATTTATTTTTTTAATTATGAAATAAATCTGATTGTCATTTTTTATAATCCCGCGAATAAGTATGACACATTGTTTAGAATAATGAATTCGGGGGAGATCATCGCTAAATAGTTCCATACAAAAAAAAGGCCTTAAAAAGGCCATCGACATGTTGTTATTCATATTGTGTTTCTAAAGAGGCACCGGGAAGGGCGTCCAGGAAAAATTCGGCTAAATCTTCCGCTTCCTTTTTATCCTTGATTCGAAAGGAATGCTGCAAATGTTCTGTATCTTCAAGATCTCTCGGGTCAAGGAGGGTTGACCTTCCTGTCTGCATGCAAACAACAAGCGGTTTTCCGAAAAACATATTCGTATACACGATCCCGAAATCATAGCGCGTTTCATCTGTTGTAAAACCAATAAAACGTACCTTCACCTTCTCGTGCTCATCATAAAGCTTTTCGAAAAGTTCCATATTAATCCTCCTCCTTTTATTTTTTGAATATTATTATAATTCAAAAAATATTTTTATTCAAGGTTTTTGTTGAATAACTTTCATAAAGTATTTCTTTAATTGAAAAACGAACAGTTATTTAGATTCATACAGTTATTCGTTTAGCAATCCTCCCGGTTTATTAACGACATTACATTCGTTTTTCGGTTTAGTTTAATACATTGTGAAATTTACTCGAGTTTACTACTTTTATTATATTCTGTTATTTGATTGTTATCAGTGCTAAAATTGAATAAAAAAGGACAATTGGGGGGATCAACCATGGCGGGTCACGCATATATAAAACTCGTTCCTTTAGCAGATAAAGAAAACGTTACCACCGAAGAAATAAAAGAGCTATTCGAATATTATAAAAGCATCACCGCTAAAACCGGAGACCAGCTTGACTGGAATTATCATGATTCAGCCTTTCCGTATGAAATCAAAGAAAAGCCTGATGCTGAAGGAAAATGGTTTTATCTTTATTCTAATCACGATCGCTACCATTCGATTTTACTTGGAGTTGATAAGGAAACAGTTGTTGAGAATGATAATGAACGGGAACAATCGTACATACAAGTCTCGTTATCCGAAGCCTCCACCTTTGGTGATAAAGGCAAAGCCAATGAATTTTGCAAATTCCTTGCCAAAAAACTGAAGGCCGAGTTGCATTTGTTCAACGGCCGAATCATGTACTATTATCCGAGAAAATAGAAAAGCTTTCAGGAGCAAAACAACCCCATTGGCTTCACCGAGGATGTTGTGCTCCTGTTTATTTTTGTTCTACTGAGTTTCTATTGTTGCTGGGTCAATGATACTGTAGCCTTTTTGTTGCAGCCCTGTTACGATGTTCTCGAGCGCTTCATTTGTCCACTGGCGGTCATGCATCAGCAAATTAGCACCATCGGCTAAAAGAGGTGTATTGACCATGACGTCAGCCAGGCTGTCGGCTGTTCTATAATCTGCTTCCCAATCAAAACCGTATGACCAATTCATAAGCACCATATTTTGTTCATCGACGATTTTTTTGCTGTAATCTGTATTTCCCCCGAAAGGTGCCCGAAAGAACTTGGGTCGTTCTCCGATCACGCCTTCTATTTTATTGTTTAATGAAACAATTTCCTCATACTGCTCCTGTTCGGAAAGCTCATTTAACTTTCGATGCGTGTTTGTATGGTTTCCGATCTGAAATCCGAGGCGATGTATTTCTCTCAATTGCTCTTCCTTTTCTGGTGTGTTTAGAAAATGTCCATTCACAAAGAAAATTGCTTTTACATTCAGTCGAGCTAATTTTCGTGCCATTTCCAGCGCATATTGATCAGGAGCATCATCGATGGTCATCAAGACGGCCGGCTGCGTGGGATTACCTGTTGTTTCAAGTGACCAATTGCTTTCATTTACCTTATAGTGCGGGACGTTTTCAGGAACCGAATTTTGATCGACCTCAACATTTGTTGCAACCGCCGGTTGCGGTTCATTATTTTGTATCAGTTTTTCTGTTGGCGATAAAGCTGTTTCTACGGGTTTATCAGTGCTTGTCTGCTCGTCGTTTGTTTGGCAGGCAGTCGTGGCAAAAATAATGAAAAGTAAAATTGCGGCCAGTTTATTCATGCCTGTCCCCTCTCTATCCCATCTCGTTTCCGTGATTCTTCCCGATTTTAAGGTGGGAAAATGCCCCCCGCCTTACTCTTGATATGCTAAACCTGTTGATTTCCCTAAATAAGTTGTTCCACTTTTTAATAGTTTGAAAACCTTTTTCGAAATTAAGTTTTCGTCTTAGTTTTTCTTATACAATAAGAATCATTGTTAACTGGAAGGATCCGTAAATGACCAGACTCAGGAAAGTAACCAGGAGGGTTTTTTTCGCAGATTTCATAAAAAAATTCCCAACAATGATCGCCAAATAGAAGAAAATGAAAAACATTAAAATATTGTATTCAGGATGGTCATGCTTTGACAACCATTCCAACAGCGTATATCCGCTCCACAAGATGAGCTGGAGCAAAATAACAGAATATACCTTCAATAAAAATCCCACTCCCTTCACTGATGTCCTAAAATGTCGCTGATATAAAATCCGGCAACCACTGCTATATTTTAAAGCCGTAGTCAAATCACGATTTTCCTGCCATTGCTGGATTATTAACGATATTATCTCCAGCTATTTGTAATATATGATGGTTGGGCAGCACTTATTTTTCAATTCTGTAACATTTAGGTGACAAGCAGAAAAACGGTATTTGCCTATGATAAAATACGGATTAATATGATGGACACGTTGGCAAGTCATGCGGATTATTTTATAAAGTGAGGCAAAAAGATGAAAGGGCTGGGATTCTGTTTATCTGTTTTTTTGTTGGTGCTGACTGCCTCTTGTACAAAAAGCGGGCCAAGTGATTCACTGTCATTAGGCGAGGGCGTCAAACAGATTGTCTTTTTTTCGAATGATACCGACTACACAGAAGAAGCTTCCTATTATGATGCACTGCTTGAGCTAAAGAAAGAGTTTCCCGTTGAAGTGGATAATATGATGGTTTTTTCTGAAGATAGTGCGAAGAGCTATTATCATGCCTTTCACATAGAACAATCGCCAGCGATTGTGATCGTTTATAATGACAAAGTCGTTGCCCAAGTAAAAGGTGATGTTTCAAAGGAGCAGATTATCCAGCCGCTTGAACAGGTGCTTTCCCAATAATAGTAAAGCCCTTTTCCTGGCGGAAAAGGGCTTTGTTTTTTTATTGTTATTTTAGAATGTGGATCGGGTTTCCTAAGGCGACTTCCGCTGCTTCCATGGTGATTTCACCAAGGGGTTGGGTGAGCATGAATCGTCATCGCCAGATCCTCTGCTGTCATTCCAGACTCGATTGCAAGACCAAGCTCTGCAATCATGTCTGATGCGTTGGCACCGGCAATTTGCGCACCGATGACAAGGCCATCTTCTTTACGTGTAACGAGCTTCAAAAATCCGTCTGTAGCGGCTAGAGCCAATGCGCGGCCGTTTGCAGCAAATGGGAACTTAGCGGCAATTACTTCAATTCCTTCTTCTTTTGCCTGCTGCTCCGTATATCCAACAGACGCTAGCTCAGGATCAGAGAATACAACCGCAGGAATTGCAAGGTAATCAATTTCAGAGTTGTGACCGGCGACCGCTTCAGCAGCAATTTTTCCTTCGTAAGAAGCTTTATGCGCTAGCGGTGGTCCTTCCACAACGTCTCCAATTGCAAAAATATTGCTTACGTTTGTACGGCATTGCTTATCAGTTTTAATAATGCCACGGTCAGTAAGCTGTACTCCTGCTTGTTCAAGACCAAGCTCATCCGTGTTTGGACGGCGACCAACCATTACAAATACGTAGTCTGCTTCGACTTGCTTTTCTTCGCCTTTTACTTCATAAGTAACAACGACACCGTCTTCTGTTTCTTGGACACCTTTAGCCATCGCTTTTGTGAAGATCTCAGCGCCTTTTTTCTTGAGATTGCGTTTTACAATAGAGGACATTTGCTTTTCAAAGCCGCCTAAAATTTCATCCGCACCTTCAAGAATTGTTACCTGTGTGCCAAAGTTCGCATACGCACCACCGAGCTCAGTACCAATATATCCGCCGCCAATCACGACAATTTTGTTTGGTATTTCTTCAAGAGCAAGAGCTCCGGTTGAATCAAGAACACGCTTTGAAAATTTAAAGGCAGGAATTTCGATTGGACGAGATCCTGTGGCAATAATGGCATTTTTAAACGTATACGTTTGTGCTGAATTTTCATCCATTACTCGAAGGGTGTTGGCATCAACAAAATACGCTTCACCGCGAACGATGTCGACTTTGTTGCCTTTTAGCAAGCCTTCAACACCGCCGGTAAGTTTTTTAACAACCCCGGCTTTCCATTGCTGGACTTTTGAAAAATCAACCTTGACGTTTTCAGCCGTGATTCCGATTGAATCAGAATGCTTTGCTGTTTCATAGCGATGTCCAGCCGCAATTAAGGCTTTTGACGGAATACAGCCAACATTCAAGCAAACTCCGCCCAGAGTTCCTTTTTCAACAATCGTTACCTTTTGTCCGAGCTGTGCAGCGCGAATCGCTGCAACATAGCCTCCCGGACCTGCACCAATGACTATAGTATCAGTCTCAATAGGAAAATCTCCAACTACCATTTATTACGCCTCCATTAACAAAAGTTCTGGATCGTTCAACAAACGCTTAATATGGTTAAGAGCATGCTGAGCAGTTGCACCGTCAATCATTCGATGGTCAAAGCTTAAAGATAATGCCAATACCGGAGCTGCGACAATTTCACCGTCTTTTACAACAGGTTTCTCAGCAATGCGGCCAACACCGAGGATCGCAACCTCTGGATGGTTAATAACCGGGGTAAACCATTGCCCACCCGCAGATCCAATGTTTGAAATTGTGCAAGATGCACCTTTCATTTCATTAGGGGCTAATTTACCGTCCCGTGCTTTTCCAGCAAGCTCATTAATGTCGTTCGAAATTGTAAATACAGACTTGCGGTCAGCATCTTTCACGACTGGAACAAGCAAACCTTTCTCAGTGTCAGCTGCAATTCCGATATTATAGTAATGCTTGTGAATAATTTCGTTTGTGTCATCATCCAGTGAAGTATTGAGAGCCGGGTACTCACGCAATGCACTTGTAAGTGCTTTTACCACATATGGAAGGAAAGTAAGCTTAATTCCCTTATCCGCAGCAACTTGTTTAAATTTCTTGCGGTGCGCCACCAATTTCGTTACATCCACTTCATCCATTAACGTTACGTGCGGAGCAGTATGCTTGGAGTGTACCATAGCTTTTGCAATGGCCCTGCGAATCCCGCTCATTTTTTCGCGTGTTTCTGGATATTGTCCTTGTGGAACAACTGCTGCTGCTTTTTGCTCTGCTTCTGGTGCTGCTGCTTCTGCCTGTTGCGGTGCTGCTGGGGTTTCAGCTCTTGCCTGTCCACCATTTTGGAAGGAAGTGATGTCTTCCTTTAGTACTCGGCCATTTTTCCCAGATCCGGACACCTGGCGGATATCGACACCGTTGTCACGTGCAAACTTACGCACCGATGGCATCGCAACCACACGGCGGTTCGGGTCAACTTCTGTTTCCGCTTGTACCTGGGCTCCGGCTCCGGTAGCTCCCGCCTGTGCTTCTTGTGGCGCCGCTTCTTTTTTAATATCCTGACCTGCCTCTAAAGTTGATTGTACCTGGGCTTCTGTTTTTTCTTCAGCTTTAGGTGCCTCCTCGTCATGGTCGCCTTTAAACTTAAGGTCTTCGTATCCAGGTGCATCAAAGGTAACAAGCACCTGACCAACAGTAGCTACTGTTCCCTCATCCACTAAAATTTCTTCAACCGTACCAGTTACCGGGGAAGGAATTTCCACGACCGCTTTATCGTTCTGCACTTCACACAGTATGTCGTCTTCTTGTACTTTATCGCCGGCTTTGACGAACCATTTGACGATTTCACCTTCATGAATACCTTCACCAATGTCAGGTAATCTAAATTGGAATGCCACTGGAATCTACCTCCTATTATTACGTTCCACACAGTTTAGTAAATCATGTGACGAAGAAAAATAGGCTCGCCTACTTTCCCCCGGATCTACATTTGATTAGAGTGAATTTCATAAAGCAATCTTTAATTAACACGAACAGTTATTTAAAATGATAATACTTTGTTAGCCGTGTCAATGATATCTTTATAATTTGGCAGCCATACTGCTTCTGCCTGTGAAAAAGCAAAAACGGTATCTGGTGCAGTTACGCGCAATACAGGTGCCTCAAGGTTTAGAATCGCACGGTCATTGATTTCAGCTACAATGTTTGCACCAACACCCGCTTGCCTTTGTGCTTCTTGGACGACAATTGCTCGGCCTGTTTTCTCAACGGAAGCAACAATCGCTTCGATATCAATAGGAGCAACTGTCCGCAAGTCGATTACTTCAACAGAATGGCCTTCTTTTGCCAACTCTTCTGCAGCCTTTAATGATTCTTGAACCATTGCTCCATAAGTAACAATCGTCAAATCTGTTCCTTCCCGTTTCACATCCGCTTTTCCTAACGGAATCGTGTACTCTTCTTCAGGAACTTCCTGACGGAAAGAACGATAAAGCTTCATGTGTTCCAAAAAGATGACCGGGTCGTTGTCGCGAATAGCGGAAATCAATAAACCTTTTGCATCATATGGAGTTGACGGAATTACGACCTTCAAGCCAGGCTGCTGCACCATTAAGCCTTCAAGGCTGTCTGCATGAAGTTCAGGTGTATGGACACCGCCACCGAATGGTGAACGGATCGTAACCGGTGAATGATAACGGCCGCCGGAACGGTAGCGCATCCTTGCCATTTGGCCGGAAATGGAATCCATTACTTCAAAAACGAAACCGAAAAACTGAATTTCCATAACGGGACGGAAGCCTTGTAAACCTAGTCCAATCGCTAAACCGCCGATTCCGGATTCTGCAAGCGGAGTATCAAATACGCGGTCTTCGCCGAATTCTTTCTGAAGGCCTTCGGTCGCCCGGAACACACCGCCGTTTACACCGACATCTTCACCGAATACTAACACATCCGGATCATTGCGCAATTCAGTGCGCAGTGCATCGGTGATTGCTTGAATCATTGTCATTTGCGCCATGGCTTATTTCGACTCCTTTTCTTTATAAATGTCATATTGTTCTTTTAAATTATTTGGCAATTCTTCATACATATTCGAAATTAAGTCTGTAACGGTTTGTTTAGGGGTATCATCCGCTTTTTTAATCGCTTCTTTGATATCCTCTTTCGCATTTTCAATTACTTCATTTTCCATTTCTTCGTTCCAGATTCCTTTTTTGTCGAGGAATTTACGGAACCGGACAAGCGGATCTTTTCTTTCCCACTCGTTATCAAGATCGGTTGTACGGTAACGAGTCGGATCATCACCCGCCATCGTATGCGGACCATAACGGTAAGTTAATGTTTCAACTAATGTCGGCCCTTCTCCGTTAATCGCACGCTCGCGAGCTTCACGAACGGCAACATAAACTGCCAACGGATCCATCCCGTCTACTTGTATACCCGGAATTCCCGCTGCAACTGCTTTTTGCGCGATAGTTTTCGCTGCTGATTGTTTTTCAACAGGAGTAGAAATAGCAAATCGGTTATTTTGAACAACGAAAATAGCCGGAGCTTTAAATGCACCTGCAAAGTTCATTCCTTCATAGAAATCTCCCTGGGAAGCACCACCGTCTCCTGTATACGTAATCGCAACAGACTTTTGTTTGCGCTTTTTCATTCCGAGTGCAACACCGGCAGCCTGAACGATCTGGGCACCGATAATGATCTGCGGAGATATGACATTAACTCCTTCAGGGATTTGGTTGCCTTTAAAATGGCCGCGTGAAAACAAGAATGCCTGATAAAGCGGAAGTCCATGCCAAATCATTTGCGGCACATCACGATATCCCGGCAAAATAAAGTCTTCTTTCTCAAGTGCGAATTGAGAAGCCAACTGAGAAGCTTCCTGACCCGCTGTAGGTGCATAGAACCCAAGGCGGCCCTGGCGATTCAAGGAAATCGAACGCTGGTCAAGAATCCGCGTATATACCATCCTGCGCATTAATTCTTGTAGCTGCTCATCGCTTAATTGTGGCATTGCCGCCTCATTTACGACTTCCCCATCTTCATTTAAAATTTGAAGCATCGAAAATTGCTCTTCTGTTTTCTCAAGTTGCTTTTCAGCTTCGAATAGCGCTTTATTCGTTTTAGAAGCCATTTGAGTCACCTCTTCCTTTCATTAAAAAAATCATAATATTAAGGGCAAATTTTACTACTATAGCATACCCAATGTCACTAACATTAGGTGCTGCGCTTGCTCTCTTGAAGATAAAGGGCTTTCAAAAACCAACAGTGAACAGCCAGGTAAAGCGGTAAATCTGGAAAGTTATAAAAAGACCTCTACATAGTTTTCCACAAACTCCGGTTATAAAACACTATCTGTTCTTTTCGTGCCCAACTTATTCTGTATCAATTCACTTTACATTTATATTGATACAATAATCTTCATATGGTTTTTAGTTTACACTATGTAAAACTACCGAGTCAATTACTTTGATTTAAGTTTTATACCTTAAACATCGTATTAAAGTTCTTCTCTATTTTATTAACTGTATCACTTAAATAAAATCATCTGTACTATAAAAATGGATTTTTTAAATTTGTGTTATAATAAAGAAGGAATCCATTTAATTAGAGAATCATTATAAACACAAACAGGGAGATTGACCCACGTCAATCTCCCTGTTTTTCTATTCCTCGATTCCGAGCCCGGCTGTCTCATAAAATTTCCGCTTCGAATCATTATAATCTTCTGTGTACGTATTAAATTGTTCATTTGTTTCCAATACTTTTTTGTAAGTAGCATTGATTTTATTGATTTGTTCCTCAAGCTTCTCAATTGTCAGGTCTTCCTGTTTGAACATTTCATACAATTCTCTGTCGTATCCGAGTCCGTTTGAGTAGTTCTCGGCCAAAACCCGGTGGGCATCATACCTTTTTTGCATAGTGCCGTATAGATCGTCCGCCTGTTTTTTCAATTCTTTATCGTCAATGTCTTCGATTATGCGTTCAAGCTTTTGAAACTCTTTTTCAGAAGCATTGATGCTTTTAACCTCAGCTTCCATATGTTTTTTTCTTTTATCCACAATCGTTAATGCCTGGTCCGACAGATTAACAATTTGATCGTATTCTTTCATTCCAAGTTCGATCATTTTCCCGTACAGTTCTTTTTCTTCTTTTTCGAGCTTCAATAACGGTTCTTGTTGTTTTTCAAAGCTATCCTCAAGCGCAACAACCTTCTCCATGATTTCATACATTTTCTCTGGTGCCGATTGCTGTCCCAGACAGCCAGCGAGCAGCACAGCCGCGGTCAAGTAAATAGCCGCAAGCCAGACAGTTTTTCTATTAAACATTTGGCTCCCCCCAACCTATTTATTACTATATCGATTGACCAGTTTTTTTACAATAGCCGGCAGTCTAATCGACATATTAAAGATATTCACCTATAATGAAAATCAATCCAAGACTCGGTAGAAAGAGTCCGTTTTTATTAGTGAGCAGTTAATTAGTTGAAGAATTAATAATGCTTAATCATAAAATAATTTTACTGAGTAAATTTCACAATGTATTAAGAGCTGACCGAAAAACGAATTAAATTGTTTTAATAAACCAGGAGGATTCAGTATGTCTTAATTTTAAATAATTGTTCGTTTTTAAATTAAAGAAATGCTTGATGAAATTTATTCACTAAAAGTAAATTAAGGGTCATGGGAGTGAAAATAACATGATAACAATGGATGACATCATTCGGGACGGCCATCCGGGACTGCGCCAAGTAGCTGAGGAAGTTCAGATGCCACCATCCGAAGAGGATATAAATATATTGAACAGCCTGATGGAATATGTGAAAAACAGCCAGGATCCTGAAATTTCCGCCCGCTATAATTTACGCCCGGGAATCGGCCTTGCAGCTCCGCAGATTAATGTAATGAAAAGAATGATTGCAGTGAACGTCACCGATGAAAAAGGTGAATTGTACAGCTACGCTTTATTCAATCCGAAAATTGTCAGCCACTCGGTTGAGAAGTCATACTTAACTGCCGGTGAAGGATGCCTGTCAGTGGATGAACCGATTCCCGGCTATGTACCAAGATATGCAAGAGTTACAGTAAAAGGCTATGATATCGACGGTACAGCGGTCAAGTTACGACTAAAAGGATTGGTAGCAATCGTCTTCCAGCACGAAATCGATCATTTAAACGGGATCATGTTTTATGACCATATCGATAAAAAAGATCCGTATAAAATCATCGAAAATGCAATCCCGATTGAAAGATAATCTAGCCGGGGTTAAAAACTAAAGGGACTGGCAAAGAGGCGTTATCTTTTCCAGTCCCTTACTTTTCAGTGTTTTTATCTCGGCAGCGCCATGCTAATTACGACCGGTTCAGCGATTAGATAAGCTGTAAATGCTTCAAGCCGTGCTGAATTCCGTCTTCTGCGACGTCCTTTGTAATATAATCGGCATATTGTTTTAATGCTGGTTCGGCATTGCCCATTGCAACGCCAGTGCCTACTGTTTGTATCATCTCAATATCGTTCAGCCCGTCTCCAAATGCAAATACGTTTTCAATCTGAAAACCGAGGCGCTCAATCATTTTTTTAATTCCTTCAGCTTTAGAACCTCCTGCCGGTAAAACATCCATTGAAAACGGATGCCAGCGGATAAACCTGAGCTCGGGAAATTGCTCCAGGTATAAGGCTTCGTCCTCTTCCTCAATGAAAAGAAGCGACTGGTAAATTTCACGATTTTGGTAAAAAGATTTATCTACCTCTGGATGCGGAAATTTGAGGGTCATTAAGCTGTCTTCAATATAGCGATGATGTTTTACAGTTGCTTTCATCGTTCCGTGGTTCATAAAGACAAGCGGATGATTATTCTCTTTTCCTTGCTGCACTAGCCGTTGAATTTCATCATTGTTTAAAGGGTTTTTGTAAATAACCTCCCCTTCAAAAACAACATATTGGCCATTAAAGCTGACAAAAGACTCAATCCCAAGCTCTTCCCGCAGGCTTTCAAACATAAAAGGCGCCCGTCCTGTTGCAATAGCTACATAAACACCGCTGTTTTGCAGCTCTTTTACAGCTTTTTTCGCTGTGATTGGCAGCTTTTTATCGTGGTCAAGCAACGTACCGTCAATGTCAAAAAATACAATTTTACTCATGTTGTTCCCCTTTCTTGCCCTTCATTATGCGGCAGCAGGTTTGCCCTTCTTGCCAGTTTTTTTGCCGGTTGATATGTAGACACCAGAAAAAATTACAAGAAGACCAAAAATCATCGATAAATGAATGCTTTCATCGAGCAGGACTGCTCCCCAGATTAAAGCTGTGCCCGGTACGATATAGGTTACAAGCGATGCCAGTTCGGCACTGCCTTCCTTTACAAGATAGAAATAAAACAAATAAGCAATCCCCGAACCGAATGAACCGAGTCCTAATAAAGGAAGGAGGTTTTCCGATTGCACAAGCTGCGGCAGGGAATCCGGCGCTGTGGCAAGCATCGCCACAAAACTGATCATCGTTGCAGCCAATAGCGTATAAAACGAAATATGTATAATCGGTAAATCAACCAAATATTTTTTTGTCAGGTGCGCACCTGCTCCATAACAGGCAGCTGCTGCCGACATGAAGCCGATTCCGAATAAATTTCCTGAAACAAAATCTCCTGGCCTGATATCTGACAAAATGATAATGCCGGCAAATCCAATCAGAATTCCAATCCATTGCCTGCCTTTTAACCGTGCTGAAAAAAGCACCGTGCCAATGATGAGCGTCCAGATTGGCGTTGAAGCGTTGATAACGGAAGCAAGGCTCGACGAAATTTGCGTCTCGCTCACAGAAATAAAATACCACGGTAAAGCATTATTTAAAAATCCGACTAGCAGTAGTTTTCTCCAAGGAGCGCCTTTTACAAGAAATTCCCTTTTCTGGAAAAAGATGATCAATGCCAACGCCGCAGCACCAAACAAACATCGTCCAAATACAACCGCTGACGGAGCCAAGTTTTCAAGTAAAATTTTGATGAACAAGAAAGAAGTTCCCCAAATTAAACTTAACACGAACAGTGCCCCATAGAGCTTTCCCAACTGAATCCCGCCTTTTCCATTCTCCCATTTTATGAATAAACACTAAACCCTTCGCAAATAATTGTCAATTTTTCGAAACTTGCTCGTTTTCCAACTATACCCATGAAAAAAAAAGGCGAATCATCATATAATATAAGTAAAAAAGAGTGCCATTTTATAAAAAAATCAAAATGATTATTTTAAACATTGTTTGTATCCTTTACTTTGGACAAGGATAGTTTAAAATAAAGGTAAGGAGATGATCCACAATGTTAAAGAAGCTCCGCAAAAAGCTCTTGAAACAGTGGAAAGATTTACTTCGCAAAAAAACAATCGCTTAATTGTTATTTTGGGCCCTTCAAAACTTGCGAAGGGCTCCTTCCTTATTGTAAATTGATAATCAGTGATTTTACATAAGTTTTTCATTTTATCCAGAGATTCCTTTTGCCTGAAATAGGGAGCTTAAAGAAAATAAATGAAATACTATGAAATGTTTTATATAATAAAAAAAGTGATAACGGATGTTAGGAGCGATTTTTAATGATTTTTAAAGTGTTTTACCAAGAAAATATCAAACAAGTGCCGGTTAGAGAAAAAACAAAAACCGTATTTGTCGAAGGAAATTCAGAAAGAGATGTGCGGAGAAAGCTTGCGGACATGTGGTACAATATCGAAATTGTGGTGCCTGTTTCCGGATCCTATTTAGAATATGAACAACAAAACGAAGACTATAAAGTATTGGAGATATGATAATTTATGAAATTTGTAAGAAATGACCAAACTGCCGTATTTGCTCTCGGAGGATTGGGAGAAATCGGTAAAAATACGTACGCCGTTCAATTTCAGGATGAAATTATCTTAATTGATGCGGGAATTAAGTTCCCTGAGGATGAACTGCTTGGAATTGACTACGTCATTCCTGATTACTCGTATTTAGTTAAAAATGAAGAAAAAATAAAAGGCCTGTTTGTGACCCATGGCCATGAAGACCACATTGGCGGCATCCCTTATTTGCTGCGCGAAATCAATATCCCGATTTATGGCGGCAAGCTTGCACTCGGATTGATTAAAAATAAGCTGGAAGAGCATGGCTTGCTAAGAACAACCACGCTTCACGAAATAAAAGAAGATGATGTGATTAAGTTCAGGAAAACTTCTGTCAGCTTTTTCAGAACGACTCATAGTATTCCCGATTCGTATGGGATTGTTGTCAAAACACCACCCGGACAAGTTGTACACACCGGAGATTTTAAATTTGACTTTACACCTGTAGGGGAACCGGCAAACCTCACAAAAATGGCGGAGATCGGAAAAGAAGGAGTCTTGTGCCTACTTTCCGACAGCACAAACAGTGAAGTTCCAAATTTCACGATGTCCGAACGCCTCGTTGGCGAAAGCATTCATGATATTTTCCGAAAAGTTGAAGGAAGGCTTATTTTCGCTACATTCGCCTCAAATATCCATCGCTTGCAGCAAGTGGCCGAGGCTGCTGTTGCCAACGGCAGAAAAATCGCCGTGTTTGGAAGAAGCATGGAGGCAGCAATTGAGATTGGAAAAGATCTCGGCTACATCAATGTCCCGAAAGAAACCTTTATTGACCACCAGCAAATCAACCGGATGCCGGCAAACAAAGTAACGATTTTGTGTACAGGCAGCCAGGGAGAACCAATGGCAGCCCTTTCGAGAATTGCGAACGGCACCCATCGACAAATTCAAATTAACCCCGGAGATACGGTTGTATTCTCTTCTTCACCGATACCGGGTAATACGATCAGTGTTAACCGTACGATCAATTTGCTTTCCCGTGCCGGAGCAGAAGTCATTCATGGTAAATTGAGCAATATTCATACTTCAGGCCATGGTGGACAGGAAGAACAAAAGCTGATGCTTCGTCTAATTAAGCCAAAATTCTTCATGCCGATCCATGGGGAATTCCGGATGCAGAAAATGCATGTAAAGCTCGCCGTCGATTGCGGTGTCGCGGAAGAAAACTGCTTTATCATGGATAATGGCGAGGTTCTTGCCTTAACAGAGGATGAAGCAAGAGTTGCCGGAAAAATCCCGTCAGGTTCTGTCTACATTGACGGAAGCGGCGTTGGAGATATCGGCAATATCGTATTAAGAGACCGCAGAATCCTTTCTGAAGAAGGGTTGGTCGTAGTAGTTGTCAGCATCAATATGAAGGATTTCAAAATCGGGGCCGGACCGGATATTATCTCCCGAGGTTTCGTTTACATGAGAGAATCTGGAGATTTAATTAATGATGCCCAGGTGTTGATAACGAAACACCTGAACAAGGTAATGGAGCGAAAGACAACCCAGTGGTCTGAAATCAAAAATGAAATAACTGATACACTTGCACCATTTCTTTATGAAAAAACAAAACGTCGCCCAATGATCCTTCCGATTATTATGGAAGTATAATGCGACAACCTCTATAAGACAGGAAGCACCTGCCATCCGGCAGGTGCTTCTTTCGTTTGTTGCAAAACTTTGGATTGTGTTCCTTGACGCGTTTCTTATAACATCATTTTCTTTTCAAAGCGGTTGATGTCAGCGTCGGCGCCAATGACGATTAAGATATCGCCGCTTTGAATGAATTCATTTGCTTGCGGCGACACAATGATTTCATTTCCCCGTTTAATCGCGACAATGTTAATTCCATATTTGGCGCGAATATCAAGATCGATAATTGAATTGCCCTGGATCCTGTTGTTTGCCACAATTTCAACAATGCTATGTTCATCCGACAGCTCAAGATAGTCCAATACATTATTAGAGACGATATTATGGGCGATCCGTCTCCCCATATCGCGTTCAGGATGGACGACTTGATCAGCGCCAATTTTCCGCAACACTTTTTCATGATAATCGTTCTGGGCTTTGACCGTTATATTATTGACGCCCAGCTCTTTTAAAATAAGGGTTGTTAAGATGCTTGCCTGGATATCTTCACCAATGGCGACGATTACATGATCAAAATTTCGGATTCCGAGGCTTTTTAAAACTGATTCGTCCGTTGTATCACCGACAACAGCATGTGAGGCAATCGTTGAAAATTCATTCACCCTATCTTCGTTACTGTCTATAGCCATAACTTCCATGCCCTGTTCCGCCAGAGCCCGGCAAATACTGCCACCAAAACGCCCAAGTCCAATTACAGCAAATTCCTTACTCACATGTATTCCTCCAGCACAACATTTTAATAGCTAGGCTTATTTTAACACAGGTTTAAGACGTAAAAAAACTCCTTATAATTAGATTGGTAGTCCTGTCCAATTCCCCAACTACAAAGGAGCCTCGCATGACAAGGATAACACAATTCTCCACAATAAATGCCTTTTTAACATTACACAGTTACTTAAAAGTGGTTTTTAATGTAAAATTAAGAAAAATGAAAATTTAATAATGGTTAATAACCTGCTAACATGGGGGATTTGAATGAAAGAATTAATTTACTTTATCAAACGATTGTATTCATTTACCGGAAAAATTCTTTTCATAAATCTTTTTGGTATGGTACTAGTTAGTTTTCTTGATGGAGTTGGAATGCTTTTATTAATTCCTATGCTAAGCATAGGAGGAATTTTAGAGATGGGCAATACTTCTTCTATGTTAGGATTATTAGATTTTCTAAAAGACTTCCCTGAATCAATTGGGTTGCCTTTCATTTTAGGTGTTTATATAACATTAGTCATTGGGCAGAGCCTTTTAGAGAAATCCATTGCAATTCGGGATGTTATAATTCAGCAAGGATTCTTAAATGGGCTTAAAGAAGAAATCTATCAAAGCATAATGTTTGTTAAGTGGGATTTTTTTCTTAAAACAAGGAAATCTGATTTGATCAATTCCTTAACAAAAGATATTAATCGAGTCGGCATGGGAATAAAAATGTTTCTACTCTTAGTTTCAAATCTTATTTTTACTGTCATACAAATAGGTATTGCCTTCTGGTTGTCCGCACGAATTTCGGGTCTGGTTCTAATCTGTGGATTAGCCCTTGCTTTCTTTTCATGGAAGTTTGTTAAGCAAGCAAAGCTATTAGGGAAAGAAACTACCCAACTATCAAGAAAGTATCTGGCTGGTATTACAGATAATCTAAATGGCATTAAAGATATTAAGACGAACACACTTGAAGTATCTCGTATGCAATGGTTAAGGACTTTAAATAAGAGAATGCTTAAGGAACAAGTTAAATATGTGAAATTACAGTCTAACACCAGGCTATCTTACAAATTAGCTTTGTCCGTAATAATTACTTGTTTTATTTTTTTATCAGTCAACTTGTTCCATAGCAAACCAGAGAAATTATTAATAGTGATTCTCCTTTTTTCTAGACTGTGGCCCCGGTTTGTAAGTATCCAGTCGAATTTGCAGCAATTGGCTTCAACCCTGCCAGCCTTTAAGGTTTTGTTGGATCTACAAAATAGAACAAAGGGTTCTGCAGAAATGGATTTTGGAGACGATGAAAATATAAAACCACTATATGTAAAAAAAATGATCGAATGCCGTAATGTGTTTTTTAGATACAATGTTAAAACTCCAACCTATGCTCTTCGAAACATCAGTGTACAGATTCCTACAAATTACATGACAGCAATAGTAGGGCACTCTGGCGCTGGAAAAAGCACATTAGTTGACATTATAATGGGACTTAATCATCCAGAAAGTGGAGATCTCTTAATAGACGGGGTTCCACTAACCGGTAAGAATCTATTAGCTTTAAGAAAAAGTATCAGTTTTGTTCCACAAGACCCTTTCCTTTTCAATTCAAGTATCAGACAGAATCTGCTTTTAATGGAACCAAATGCTACAGAAGAACAAATGTGGGAAGCTTTGGAGCTCGCTGCAGCTGATGATTTTGTAAAAAGGCTCTCAAAAGGATTGGACACCAAAATCGGTGACAGAGGTATAAGATTATCGGGCGGAGAACGACAACGTCTAGTTTTAGCTCGTGCTATTTTGAGAAAGCCTTCCATCTTAGTGTTGGATGAACCCACGAGCGCTTTAGACACGGAAAACGAAAAAAGAATTCAAGAAGCTCTTCAGAAATTAAAAAAGAAGATGACTATCCTAATTATTGCTCATCGTCCTTCCACCATTAATCATGCTGATCAGGTTATTGTATTAGACCAAGGGGAGATTATTCAAAAAGGGGAATATAAGCAATTGATAAATGAAAAAAAAGAGGTTTTATTACTGGAGAAATGAAAAACAAAAAAATACCCATTAGATGGGTACTTTTTTGTTTGTGATTACCCTCTACGGCCGTTTCTATCGTCATTTTCATCGCCATCTTCATCATCATCTTCATCTTCATCTTCATCTTCATCTTCATCATCACTGCCCTGATCATCATCATCTTCCCGGTCGTCATCCCAATCATCATCATCATCATCCCAGTTCGGACCACTTACTGTTGTTTCAAATTTAATTGCTTGATGACTAATAACCATAGGGCGTAAATAGATTTTTTCAGACATTGTTTTAACCTCCTCTTTAATAAGACTATAAAAAATTTCTTAATTAAGAACATTTAACCCGAAATTGCTAACCTCCAAAAGAATAATTGCAGGTTTATAGCTCCTATCAACCTTTTGTAGGAAGAAAAAACATTTTAACGACGTTAATAAATCTCTTCTTACTTAGGAGTACATACTTAAATTGACTCTTTTGTTTATCTTTTTCTAAGTGTGTAACCAAATCTGCTTCGGAAGGAGCAATCCATTTCAACATTTCAATGAAACTATGCCTCGCACTATCGTAACTAAAGAATTGATAGTCAATAAAATCTGCATACTTCTTAATAGATTTTCGATTTTTTTTCTTAAAGGAATTAGATTCCCAAATTATGTTTTTTCTTTTATAAGGGAATTTCTTTATTTGATCCAGGTGTGGAAACTGCTGATATACAATTGACAACGTCCTAATGATCCGCTTTATTGTTTTGTGCCTGGTTGCATCTTGAAAAAGAAGCGAATAATCAATCTCATCATGCAGAAGATGCAACAATTGAATGATATCCAGAAAGTACTTCGGAGAATCTAAATTATGTCTCCACCCATGAAGGCTTATCATATAGAAAGTATGATAACTCGAAAGTTCTTTTATATGTTTTTTTACAGGTAAAGCCTGTTTCCAAAACTCATCTATTTGAAAGCTCGCGGTGTTTTCTTTTAATAAATCCCAATGCAATTCAACAGTCAAAGGTATTCGAGACCCAGGTATTTCTTTGCTGTAGCTGCAATGGAAATGGCCAGGAATGCGTTCCTTCTCAGCATCAAAGCCCAATGATTTCACACACTCTATCGCTTTTTCTAAATCCGCAGCTTTTATTAACACATCAATATCTGATGTGGGCCTGGCACCGATATGGCCAAAGTACTTTTCGGCAAACACAGTACCTTTTAACGGAATGACATCAATCCCCTGCGTTTCAAAATGAGTTAATATTTGCTCAGTTTGATTTTTAATGAAGATGTTTTGGTACAGGACCTTAATATACTTTTCCTTTAGCCGTTCCTGGAAAAATTGGGGAGTTTACTCCAGTTTTCCTTGTTGTTTCAATAAAACATATATCTGTGATGAAACCGAAAAGTATTCAAGTTCTTCCAAAATTTGTTCATAAAAATCCTTTGGAAGGGGAACCTGTGGATCATATAACGCCTTGATCAAATTCATGAACAATGGCTTTCCTTCCTTCCAATGTTATTGGGATAATGCCACTAAAGATTTACCTTTCTTTGAAAATCTGTTCTATTTAAATTAATAAGGCTTCACGATATTGACGGTTTGCTGTCTTTTCTGGGCAATGATAGGAACACTCCATTAATATTGATAGTGGCTCTTCCAATTTAAATATTTGCGCAGCATCCCGGAAATGACTGGCAATTTCAGAATTAACCTCCCCCACAAGGCAGCTGCATGATTTGCAACACTGATTTTCTTTTCAGCCTTCTGTATAAAAGTTAGCTTTCCTATGATTTGATATTCATTAATTGGTTGATCAAAACCGAGGTTCGTATCACCTTTTAAAAAATAATATCTCATATAATTCATTGTTTTCTGCTCGTAAAAGCGATGGGCAATTATTCGCCCGGTTCTAGAGTGGTATAAAACAATTTCACCTTTCATTAATTGCCAGGGGTCGCATATAACAAACCGACAAATATCACCCGTTTGAATCAACGGAAACATACTGTTCCCCTGCGCAGGCAGATCAATGAACCCATCCTTACTAACGATTTTTTTGAATAGGTCGATGGTCGCCTTATCGAATATCATGATGAATCAATCCACATTCCATAAGATTTGCCAGAAATGCTTCAACGTCCGCTTTCACAGTATCACTATCAGGACAAAACTTCTGTTGAATAGCATCACTAAGCGATTCTACTGATTGAGCTTCACTTAATAAGGTCCAGCAGAATCCCCCTGTTTCATTTAACCTCGTCACGGTGTAATCAACTGTATTTAGAATAATCCACTCATCTTCAAGTTGGGTGGCCTCATAGTTATTCTTATGTACATATTGATTCATTATGAAATCAACTCCCAAAATGTTTGATCTTTTTTAAAATGAAGTTCATATGCAGGAACCGTACCAACCATGGTTCTTAATAATCCGAGAATCCGATTCGTTTCTTCCGGGCTGTGTGCCCAATAAAAAACTTTATCCATCAGGTGGATCAGGGCATCCGGCTTTCTCAGTTTCACTCTGTTATTTTCCAGGGCATGGTACAAAATCTGAATGCTTGCCAAAGGGGCTGACTCCCCCGGTCCATTCGCTGTGATTTCACTGCGGAACGGAGAATTAAAGACAGTGACAGCATCAGGAGTAATTTTCACAAGCGTTGCTTCATCGGAAAGAACGTCCCGAGGGTGCGACAACCTTGCAGCCGTTGACTTACCTGCTCCCGATTGCCCTGCAAAAATATGTGCCTCCCCCTTATCGATTGCACAAGAGGAATGAATCAGAAGGCCCCAATTGTGATGGAGGATAAAAGAGCTGTATAGGTTCATGAGGGCGTGTTTTAACGCCAGATCGTTGTATACACGAACTGTTGCAGTCTTATGATCTAAATCCGTTTCTATTTGGTAATCGGCTCTTCGGAAACAGATCTTATCCACTGATTTAATCACTTCCACCTTGTAGCCAACGAAAGGTATCCCATAGTCGCCTTCGATTCTTATTTGCATATATCGCTCTACATTGTCCTGAGGATTACATTGTTGGAAATTTTGATTTAGAAATTTTAGAACATTTTTGTGTTTACTTAAAATAAGAAAGTGATGTTCTCCTATAGCTATTGTTTTTTTTCCCATGTTTTATCCCCTTTTGAAAATTCGAACCGTTTTTTGAAAAAAGAGAGAAGAATAGTAAAGGAATTTAGTTGTCACCTTTTTCCTTATTATAATACATCAATCGTTCTTATTAAAGAACATTTTCAAATAATCTATAAAAACAATGTAGATAGCATGCTTCATTTAATAACAAAACTAAACATTAAGACTGAAAATAAAATTTTTCAGATTTCCCTCTTTAATTAGCATCATCTCGATTACACTCCCTGAGAACTTTGGGTTATCCTTGTTAAAATGCGGCCGATTTTGGAATTTCTATTTTTTAAATAATACTTATGAATAATCCACCAAACAAATATAATTCCAATTGTATTTTTAATTAGGTCACCAACTGAGGCAGACCTGTATGGTATATTAACCTGGTGAATTTCGTCAATAAATCCATATAGGAAAGCAATAGTGATTGCCATGTAGTCCTTCTTATTTGTAAACTCTCCAAAACTAAGAAAAACCATGATGATAAACAAGTACAATAAACCAAATTCAAATAGATGGGCAAATTCGAAAGCTGCTCCAATTAGCCAGATGACAGGCAAACTAAATATAGAAGCAAGGCTGCTGCTTACAGACTCTGGATTAAAATAACTCGATTGAAGCCAAATGAATAACATGTATGCCAATAAAAAGAATAGTAGGATGAATCTTTTGAATAGCAGTTGCATGAGAACCGTCCTTTAATTTAACTCATAGTTTCCAGATTTCTAATCCTGGTGGTCGCATTTTTTTTAAAAGAAAAGAGAGGGAGAAAGCCACTATGAGTTAATAAACATAGTGGCTTTACTTGTGTTAATTCGTCTCTCCAATTGGTTTTTTAGAGGTCTAATTTTAGCGCTATTTTGGGTGGAGATAATGTTTTGTTTCTTGGATTGTTTTGCTTACCTCTTCCTGCGTTGTTAAAATTGGTTCTCTATCCATATCTCTAATCCAGAGCAGCCCATCTGGAAGTGGATTCACCTTTTTCTGAAGGTACGGAAATTTCTGATACAAAACGATATCTTTGTATATCTCAGGCATATTTAGACCAGCTTCTGTAAAAAAGTAACAGGTTGTGAAAAATCGCATGTTAATTTCTGTAGGATTCGGGTAATCATTTTGGTCATATGTCATATCTACCCCATAAACACCATGAGGTTTTTTATCAATAGCAAATATAGTATCCATTGCAATTCTGTCTACAGTTTCACTTGAGTATGTTTCCCCCACTCCTGTAATGCCCGTAACACCTGATAATGTACGATTTCCAAATCCCCAAGATTTTCTTCTCCTTGTCTGTGCAACAACAAGCTCGCCTTCATACCAAACAGACAACCAAGTGACTGTTTTATCAGACTGGAGCAATTCTGAACCAGTAAAACTACCCCATCCTTTATAAATGTCAATCCAGTTTTTTGCAAAATCATAATCGTTAGTAGGCAATGCTCCCCTACCTCCTGCTCCAATCGTAGATCTCAACCATATTTTCCCTTCCTGATTCCCAAGCTGATTAAATGCCTTCTTCAAGTCCGATTCGTCACGTATAATCATCGTCTTAGGAACTTTAATCCCTGCAGCTTGCCAAACTTTATAAGACTCATATTTGTCTGTACATGCTTTAATAACTTCATGCCTAGGCATATACAATTTAGTTCCCGTTGCAGAAATTTCATCTCTGAACTTTGATGCTTCAAATATTTCTCTATCATTCATAAAAACAGCCAGACTAGGCTTTTCTTTTTCTAAAAGTCCTAAAAATGACTTTTTGTAATCTTTGCCAAATGCAAACTCATAGGGGATGTGACGTTTCGTTTCAGCTTTTGAAGTATAAAGATTGATCGGGTTTCTTGAAACACCAATTATTTCTTGTTTCTTTAACGATTCGTTCCACGACTTTATTACATTTTCTGCAGGGGCTACACCAACATCAGTTATTAAGATTTTTTCCATTTTTACACCTCATTTTATTGAAGATAGTATAGTGCCATAACGAGATTAAAGGATTATTCAACATTTCTGTGCATACCCTTGAAACGTTCCATGCTGTAGTGATCTTTTGCGCTAACTCCCTCTTTTTTAAATACCTTTGTTAGAGTTAAGGCCATTATTTTCAGGTCAAGCCAAATAGATTGATTATTTACATACCAAATATCTAATTTAAATTTCTCGCCCCAATTAATTGAATTGCGACCATTTACTTGAGCCCACCCCGTAATGCCTGGTTTAACTTCATGTCTTCGAGCTTGTTCTGGTGTATATAACGAAAGATACTCCATTAACAATGGCCGTGGTCCAACTAAACTTAACTCTCCCCTCATTACATTAAAAAGCTGCGGCAATTCATCTAAACTGTATTTTCTTAACAGTATCCCTAACTTTGTTAACCTTAATTTCCCTGGCAACATATTCCCGTTCTCATCCCTTTTATCAATCATGGTCCGAAATTTATAAATATAAAAGGGTTTTCCATAACGTCCAGGTCGGAATTGCTTAAACAAAACGGGTGAGCCCATATTAATCAAAATCATTATGGTGATGATCAACAAAACAGGTGAAAAAATAAGTATCAGTAAGAATGATCCAAACAAATCTATCATTCTTTTCAAAATATTTACCTCCTTAAGATGCAGTCCTAATATATGCTTAAAGATGATTTTATTACTAAACTTTTTGAGAACTTACTTGATTTAATGGATGATTATAGAGGAAGAAATATTGCCATCTCTTTTCTATAAATTTTGGGTTGTTAATTTTGAAATCAGTACCTTTTAAAGCATGAATTGCATTTGCCTCTAGGTATTTTCGATAATTTGAGGAATAATTATTTTCTATATATTCATAGGAATTTATTAGTTCAAATTTACGACGAGTATAATGATGAGCATCCGATGCAACAAAATGAACAAGTTCATGATCTAATAAATGTAATGAGAAATTCTTTAAACGTCTGCCATGTGTTCCTGTTATACTACCAGCTGTTATTTGGACTAAAATTCCTCGTTGGACCATATCATAAATTTTCGAAGGGTTTTTTCTTAATATTTTATTCCTTTCAGGATGAGCGAGAATAGGAACAAACCCCTTTTTTTGCAGTTCATATAACACTTCTTCAGTTTGAGTGGGATAGTAGCTACATGGAAGTTCCATCAATAAGTATTTCCCAGTCTTATTTAAGGTTAAAAAATGTTCCAAGTTATTTTCAATATCATTTCGTATATTTTCATGGAGATGAAATTCTATCCCTGGATAAACGTTTAAAGGAATTTCATGTTCCTTTAATAATTGATTCACACTCTCCGCCATTGTTAAAATCATAGAATGATCATTTTCGTAAAAATGGTGTTTATGAATATGTTTATGATGTGGAGTTGCAATAACATGGTTTATCCCTGAATCTACTGCTTGTTTGGCCAGTAATATGGTTTCCTCCCAGTTTTCTGGACCATCATCGAGTCCGGGCAAAATGTGGTTATGAATATCAACAATCATGTTGTGTTGCTCCCTTCATAGTTTAATATTCGTTCTTTTTAAAGAACACAACAATAAGTATATTCTCCTATCAGACATAAATTCCTGCTGTAAGTTATTAATTTTTTCCCATTCGCCCAACATGCTGTGATTGATAAACTTGTACTTCAAGGTCACACACGCAACCTTTAATAAGTTTTTACGCTGTTAAGAAAATATAAAAATGGATTTAGTATTTGAAATATGCGCTCATTAAAAAAAGAACTAGGATAAATACTAGTTCTAACGGTTAAACCTCTAAAAACTGAAATTTTAGAAATCCAAAAAATCATTAAGTTTTAATCAATAGGGTTTCACAGAAATTTAAGGATTTCATTTATTTGATTTTTCAAATAAACCTTTATTGGTACCTGGAAGAGGTGAGCTTAAATTCCAGTACTCCATTTCGATAAATTACCAATGTTTTTTGTTTAATAAATTGAATGATTAAACATACTGTATGAGATACGATTAATACACAAGGTGTAAATAGTATATTCCATATTATAGAATCGGAAATATAGTCTAAATTTAATAAACTCAAAGTGGTAAAAGCGATTCCCATTATCATAGGATGTACTAAATATATTCCGAGCGAATTGTTACCAACTTTATTAATAAAAGAGTTCTGTAATATTTTATGATTTTTTATACAAACACAAAATATCAGTGTACATAGAGGTATGGTAAAGACAAAATAGTAGCCAAATGAATTAAAAATACTACGATATATATATGATTCTGTTAACATTAAACTAGCCATTATTAGTGCCAACAATATATATTGTATACTTTTTAATTGCAGAATATATGTTTCTTTTTTAGCTAGGTAAGCGCCTAAAGTCGTATAAAACAAACCAAAATATATTGCATCCCTTGTAATAATCCACATATCTTGATTAACAACAGGTAAAAATACACCTGTTATATTTAGTAATAGTGTTACGGTTAAAGCCTTACCAATTAAGTCTTTTTCAATTATTATATAAAGTATAGGAATAATACATATTAATGAAGATAAATACCATAGATGACTCTCTATTATCCCAGTTTCCCGTGCATAGTATAAATCACTCACCCTAAATTTATACAGATAGTTCCTTGCATCATTAATAATAGTTTGGGCACTATTTAAATTAGTCAAAATAATCATACTTATATGATATACCATATAGATTAAAATCCAAGAAACGAGAATTTTTATTATCTTTATTAAATATTTCTTAGTGTGTCCGCTGTTCTCAAGCCGAGTAATCTTTTGTGCAAAAAAATATCCTGAACAAATAAAAAAAAGTGGTACCCCCACTCTAGAAATTGTTTTTATTAAGAAAGTTATATCAGGATTTATGCTTATAAACGGTGCAGTATGTATATTAATCACTGCTAATATACAAAAGAACTTCAGTGAATTAATCGAATAATTCATATTCATTTTATTCAAGCTCCTTTTATTGTTTGCTTATTTTTTCTTAATTTAAATAAATCTGCTTTTACAATATTAAGTAGGTATTGGAATTCTTCTGTTTTAAAAAATACTGTAACATATATAATATTAGGAATAATTAAACAAATAGTTCCCTTTAGTATTAAGGATACAAAGCTATCTGAACTTCTAAAAGCACTACATATTTCCGTTGTTACAAAGCAAGTCATTATGGTTAAAAATACGTAAAGCCCATATTTTGAGAAATATTGTCTAACAGATCTCTTAAAAACATTTTTATAAACAATAAATGGCTGAGTCCAAACTACAGTAGCAATTGTACTTATTGCAGTTCCCATAAAAACACCTGCTAATCCAAAATAATTCATCAAAATTAGTGATGAAATTAAATTTATAAATCCTTCAATCAATGGAGCAAACTTATCTTGGACAAATAATCCAGCTTTATTTTTAAAGGTTGCTATAGCTGTTCGCATTCCAGTCAAGTAAAAATTGATTAATAGTAAAATAAATGTTAGCTTATCAAGAAGGTATTCTTCCCCAAGCCACCAACTAATAAAAGGTTCTAATAAGTTGTATAAAAATATTACAGAAAATGAATATATCCAAAAATTCACAAAATACGCTATCTTAAATATAGAATAGTTTTTATCACTACTTTCAGTAGCAATTAAATTTCCTACGCTAGCTCCAATACCATCAATTATAGGATTTACTAATGATGACAATTGGTGAATGATCATTGTATAGTTAGAATAGAGACCTACTGTTGCAACACTTATAAAGGAGGCAATAAGTATATTATCTGTTCCAAATACAAGATAACCACCAATATTATGTAAAAACATAGCTTTGACATTCGTTATTAAGTTTTCCTTGGTCACTTTATCTACTGGGTATTTTACTTTTGTTTTAATATGCGAATACCTTTTATTTACAATTTCACCATTAATTACGTTTTGAATAGCAAATATAATTAGTTCTATTACCAAATAAAGTATATAATTTTGTGTTGAAAGAAGTATCATTATCTTACCAATAGTAGTAAGTACTTGGAATATTAGATCCATTTTAACTAAAATATATCCTTTTTGATCTGCATTTATCAAAGACCACTTATGAGCATTTAAAAAGGCGATTACATTTTTTACTACGAATAGTAAATATATTATAGTAATATTTGATATAGAACCTCCATCTTTCATCAAATAACCTAAAAATGGATATAGAGCTAAACTAATAAATAAAACAATTATCGCTAAAACTGCATATGCTTTTCTGTATAATTGAACCAATGCGATTATTTTTTCTCTATCATTTTCTGCTAGGGGCTTATACAGGTTATACACTATACTTATCCCTATGCCACCTTCAACTAATGCAATCATAGATAAGACATTTGTAAGTAGTCCATTTACCCCTAAATAATCGACACCTAGACTATCTAAAAAAACTTTTCGAGATATAAAGCCCAGTATTACAATCACCATTTGAGAAAATATACTTATAGATATATTCTTTATTGAATGTTTAATTCTCATAGTATTAATCCTTTAAAGTTCTATTGTATTAATAGTATATATAGTCTGAGGCAATTTTTAATTATACTATTTTCATCACAATTTCACTTTCATATTTCATATCATGAATTTCTGTTACTTCTGTTCCGTTGGGAACTTCACCAATATACTTATTATTTATGGGACATTTCTCTACTGCTTTTTGCAAAAACCACTCATATTCGATATCGACATGCCCGATATCTATGGCCTGAAATCCATTTATTGATAGGTCATAAGCTAGTACTGTAGCTGTTGGACCAAGTGAGATCAGTATTAATTTAGATTTATCCTGTTTTTTAACTTCTTCTAAAATTTCATCATATTTTGAAAAAGCATCTGTAGCAGGACAAAGTATTCTTTTAATTGAACTTGCATTTCTAAATAAATCATTACCGATTCCAAGTCTAGTTTGTTCACCTTCTACTGTAACAACCTCTCTTTTATTCCACAATTTTTTAAGTTTTGCAAAGCGTATTTCTGCTGCACTCTTATCTTTATGGTCTATATATAATCTAGTTACTAGTGCATCATAATATTTCTTCTTCATATCTATCATTTTATAGATTTTATGTCGATGTAAGTTCAAGTATTTATCCCAATAACTTTTTGGTTTCTCCTCACACCACTCCAAACTTTTAAAGACATTCGGTATACATACCATATGTTTTTCTTGCTCACTTACAATAATTTCCCTTAGTCGTAAGCTTAACTCGGCACAATATGGTTGGAATAGCAATCCTTTTCCATTCATAAGTGCAAATTCGCCGTCTCCATATCTACTTACAGAGCACTTGCCATTTACAATTTCATTTAAAGTTTCATCAGTGGAATGGACCATAGGGGATTTTAAAATTGATAAAATTACTTTATTAAACAGAATTGAGTTGTAGTCTTTAATTGCCAGAATTTTATAATATATTTGTAATAAGCACCTTTTCATATTTATCTCCTATTCGATACAAGGTTAACCAATATTTTATATGATAAAGGATATATTTTAGTTGCTGCCAAAAGTATCTTTACATTTCTGGGATATACGTTTTGTGTTATTGTTTTATGGAAATAGCTATTTAATATGCTTGTAACCTTATAATACTCTTTTTTATACTTAGGGAAATTTTGGTTAAAAGATATTAAATTCAAAACAGTCATGGAAATATTAGCCAACTTTAATGCTACTAAATTAGATAACTCTCGATAATACTCGTTAATAAATTTATACATTTCATCATATACCAATACCCCATCAATTCTTATGTTTTTTATGGCCTTATCCATTTGACTATCTTCACGTTTTAGATAATTATATTTCGGCGCGCCGATGCAGCAAACTTGTTGACTCTCATGAATAACTTTATAAGTAAATGCTGTATCTTCGTAAATTATCCCAACTGTAAATCTAATTTCTTTTAATAAGCTCCTCTTAATTAGCTTTGTCCAGACCACTTCATCATATAGTTCACCCTGAAGCATCGCCCTCATCGCTTCGTTTCTATTGTGTATTGTTAGTGGATGAGTACCATTGGTTACCGTCTTATTTTTATAGTAGATTGTACTGGTGCAACTTGCTATTTCACAATTATTTTTTATGCACATATTATAAAGCAATTCATACATATCAGGTTCAATCCAGTCATCACTATCGACAAATCCTATATAATCTCCTGTGGCAATATCTAATCCAGCATTTCTTGCATCAGACAGCCCGCCGTTTTTTTTGTGTATTACTTTTACCCTGCTATCTTTTTTTGCATACTCGTCACATATTTTCCCACAATTGTCAGGAGATCCATCATCTACAAGTATAAGCTCAAAATCTGTATGTGTTTGGGCTAATATTGAGTCAACACATTTGTGAAGATAAGATTCAACATTGTATACTGGAACAATTATACTTATTTTAGGATTCATGGTTTAATTCCCCTTCTTAAAGGTAATTAATTAATTTGTAAACCTGTTCTGTTGTATCCACATCAGTTGTTAATAAATTTTGTATTAACTTATCTCGTTGTTTGGGGTTATCAATCAAATATTGAATTTTTTTAAATAACTCGTCTTCATCACATTTAACTATTAATCCATTATATCCATCCTTAAGCTGTTCCAATGCTCCAGTGAAGTTTGTGGTTACTATGGGCTTATGTAAGCACTTTGCTTCTGCTAAAGTAAGACAATACCCCTCATGTCTTGATGTTTGAACATAAATATCTGCCTTTGCAATATATGGATATGGATTTGATGTTGCTCCCAATAAAATAAAATCATTTATTAAATCATACTTTTGTATTAACATTTCAAATTTTTTTCTTTGACTGCCATCACCAATACAGTACCATCGCACATCATATCCTTCGCTACGTAATTTAGATAAAACCTTTATTGCAATATCTTGACCCTTTTCTGTAGAAAGCCTACCTACTGTTACAATCTTTATACCTTTATAGTCACTACCAAAATCAACAGTTTCTTTGGACATTTCTTTTATTAATTTATTCGGTATTATATTCAGCAAAACATCTGCTTTACTTTCAACTTCCGGAATTCTTTCTATCAAACGCTTCTTGGCCTCTTTAGAAACCACAAATATCTTGTTAAACTTATAGTACAGTTTGTTATAGAGCCTTTCATTTATCCCATGCTTAGAGACATCAAAATGCACCCAAGAAACCTTCTTTGTAGCGGTTACTTTATTTGCTATATAAAAATCAATTATATCCGTAGGCCCTTGGTATGCTATTGCAACATCATATATATTCGAATTTTTTGGAACATTTTTTAAAACCTGCTTATAATAAACATTTCTATTATTGAACTGCTTAGATAAAAAATAAGAGAATATAAAAGGTAGTATGTTCAAATACGCTTTGTTTTTATAAAAATCCTTAATTGTTTGTTGTGGTGGCTGCATAATAACAGGCTTAACTTTTTTGAACCAAGTAGCTTCTTCAACTTTTACCCAATCTGGTATATACTCTAAAAACCCACCTTTTTTCTCTAATACCAAAATATTAATATGGTATCTTTCCTTTGGAATGACCGATAGCAGGTTAATTAGTGATTTTTCTACGCCACCTATATTCATGCTACTAACCATAAATAGGATTTTCTTCATATTATTCACCCTATCTTTACATTAATTACCTTTGTTAGTTAAAAAATTGTATGGACAATAATGAAACTTTATATAGAAAATGCCGCAAGTTGCATTGTGCTAAACTTGCGGCATTAGTGAATACTATTTATTATTTTATAAAACTTTTCTATCTCTATTGTAGTATCTACAATTTCATTTTGTAGATTTTTTTTTAACGCGTCTTTTAATTTTACATCATCTAATAATTGTCTTATAGCATTATACATTTGTTTTTCATCAAAATTTACTATTAAACCCGTTTGATCATGAGATATCTGCTCACTTGCACCAGTAAAGTTAGTACTTATAATTGGATTATCAAAACATCTTGCTTCTGAAAGTGTTATACAATATCCTTCATGGCGTGATGATTGAACGTATATATCACAATGTTTCATAAAAGGATAAGGATTCGGATTAGTTCCTAATAGAATGTAATCATTTTCAATACCATATTCTTTTATAAGTTGTTCATATTCGACCTTCGCACTTCCGTCACCTATGCAATACCATCTAACATTATATCCATCTTCTTTTAGTTTAGCTAACACAGGAATAGTTAAATCTTGACCCTTCTCTTTGCTAAGTCGTCCAACAGTAAGGATTCTTACACCTTTAAAATCATCGTCAAAACCTGCCCCTTTATCAGCCATTTTTACTACGAATTCACTTGATACAATATTGGTGAATTCATCAGTCTTATTTTTGAAATTTGGTAAAGTATTAATAAACTTATTTTTCCCCTCATTTGATACAACAAATATCTTATCGAATTTATGATATATTTTAGAAGCAAAATTTTTATTAAATTCTATTTTTGTAATGTCAAAATGAACCCATTGAATTTTCTTTTTCGCCTTTATTTTAGTGGCCACATAATAGCTGATAAAGTCCATAGGACCAGCATAAGCAACAGCAACGTCAAATTCATGATTAATTAAAGGATAATCATTTAAAATATATTTAAAGAAGATACTTCTGTCTTTTATTAATTTTGATATTAAGTGTAAGAAGATTATATTAAAAGCTCTTACCATTTTACCTTTTTTAAGCAAATCTAAAGATATTATTTGGGGTGAATCATTCAGTACATTTTTGATATTCTTGTATCCACATAAATATTCAATATGAACTCCGTTTGGTACAGAATTTAAAAAACCACCATACTCTTCTAGCATTAAAATAGTAATATCATACTTATCCTTCGGAATCTCAGATATCATGTTAATCAATGCTTTTTCTGTGCCGCCCACATTCATATTAATAATCATAAAAATGATTTTCTTTTGCATAATATCCCCCGATAAAATATCTTACATGCTAGAAATTTTTTTAGCTCTTTAAAGCACTAAAACTACTTTTTTGTTAATTCATAAAATTTATTAAGCTGACTAACTGTGCTGTATGGTTCTATAGAATTAAGTTCATTGGTTATTTTATTTCTAAAACTATTATCATCTATATATTTTTTTATTCCATTGTATATACTACATATATCATGATCTACTATTAAACCATCAACCGTATTATTTATTATTTCTTTTGCTGTGGGGAAACTAGTACATACAATTGGTCTTTTTAATATTTTCGCTTCACTTACAGTAAGGCCAAACCCTTCTTTTACAGATGTTTGAACATAAATGTCACACCCCTTCATATACACATATGGATTGAGCTTTTTTCCAAGTAAGATAAAATAATCATTTAGTTCATACATATTTATTAGTTCTTGAAGTTTTTTTCTTTCTGGACCTTCTCCAATCGCAAACCATTTGAAATTATAACCCGATTCTCTCAACAATTTAGCCACTCTAATTGCTCGATCATACCCTTTTGTAACATCTAACCTTCCAACTGTTAATATATTTACTAACGATTTATCATATTCATGAATCTCATATTCTTCAGCCATCTTACAAATCATATCTGGGTTGACAATATCCAATATCAAATCAACTTTTTCTGAATACTCACACCTTATTTGGGATACTGAGTTTTTAGTATAATCAGACACAGTGACAATTGTATCTATGTTTTTATAGGATTCATAGTCTAGCTCCTTGTTGAATATCGTTGAAATATAGTCATTATTAATCCAGGCCATTTTTTTTGATGATTTAACTTTTTTTGATACAAAGTATGTAGGCATACCTTGGCTGTAAGCAATAGCGACGTCATAATCCTTTTCAATAGGGGATAGTACCTTGTTTATGCTGGCAAATACAACTTGCTCGCTGTGTAAAATATTTTTACGATAATTATTTATTCTTAGATTTAAAGAAGTTTTGATTCTATGATAAAAATACAATACGTTTTTGGTTACAGAAAATGTTTCTTTATTAACAAACCTGAAATATTCAGGAACTGGTAATATGTTGATATTCTTTGGAACATACTTTTCAAAATCCCCACCTTTTTTGAAAAGCAAGAGATCAATTTCGTACTTTGATGAATCTATCATATTTAATAGGGATACTAAGCTTTTTTCTGCACCACCAATAGTTAGTGAATCAATAACAAATAGAAGCTTTTTTTTCATACAATCACCTACTTCGCTTCTTTTTCTGTTTTGAGCATTCCTTACTTTTTATCAAGAGTTCTGATTTTTCCATCTAAAAAATGCAATCAATGTTTTATAATCGTTAATCTGTCCTTTATCAATCCCTGATTCTTTTAATTGATTGACTAAATCAAGCCATTCTTTTTCATTCAATTGCTGTTTTTCCAGATTTGTTGCCGATATTAACAATGTATTAAGATCTACATCCAAAGCCAACGCTAGCTTGTTCATAACTTGAATAGAGGGGTTCTGATTTAAGTTTCTTTCGATATTACTTAAATACGACTTGGATATACACGCACGTTCAGCAAGTTCAGTTAATGATAATCCTCTTTTTTTGCGTATTTCATATATATTTTTCCCAATCATTAATTTGTACCTCTTTTTACCTATTTTTGGATATCAAAAAGAACTCTCCCTTTAAAAGAATTTTTTAAACCTTGTTGATGGCAATGCCTATTTTCGATTTATTACATTTTTTAGTTGTTAAAACACTAAACCTTTAATTTTAAAGTGTTTTGAACACAATCGATAACCCTCATTTGTTCTTCTACTTTCATATTGGAGCCCGAAGGAAGACATATACCCGTTTTAAATAACTGCTCTGACACATTTTGAATTTCGTTATGAGAATAATATCTAACCTCTTTAAAAAGGGGTTGCATATGAAGGGGTTTCCAAACAGGACGTGCTTCAATGTTTTCTTCAGCCATAGAATCCAACAATAATTTTGCCGAGATCCCGGCTTCTTTTTCATCTATTGTAAAAGTGGTGAGCCAACGATTAGAACAGGTATTTCCTAATTCAGTCATAAAATAAATTCCGGGTATATGAGCTAATTTGTGATAATATCGTTCAAATATTAATCTTCTAGCTTTCACTCTTTGTTCTAATATTTGTAATTGGGCTATTCCAATCCCAGCCAATATATTACTCATTCGATAATTAAAACCAATCTCGCTATGCTCATAATGCGGCGCAGGATCCCTTGCTTGGGTTGCTAAAAAACGAGCTTTATTTAAAGCTACAGTATCATTGGAAACAAGCATACCGCCACCGGAAGTCGAGATAATTTTATTGCCATTAAACGAATAAATACCAAATTTACCGAATGTTCCACTGGCTTTACCTTTGTATGTGGATCCAAGAGATTCGGCAGCATCCTCTATCATGGGAACATCATACTGATTGCATATTGTAATAAGTTCATCAATTTTTGCACTCTGACCATATAAATTAACAACAATTACTGCTTTAGGCAGCTCCCCTTCGTAACAAGCATCTCTTAACGCTGTTTCTAGTGCCTGAGGTGACATGTTCCATGAATCTGGCTCCGAATCAATGAATACCGGTTCTGCTCCCTGATAAAGGATTGGGTTTGCACTTGCAACAAATGTAAGACTGGAACAGAATACTTTATCGCCCTTTTTCACATCTAACAAAGAAAGAGCCAAATGAATCGCTGCAGTTCCTGAACTTACTGCTACAGCTCCATTGGCTCCAATATAATTTGCAATTTCTTTTTCAAAGGCATCAACATTCGGCCCTAACGGTGCAATCCAGTTTGTTTTAAAAGCTTCATTAATGTATTTTTGTTCATTCCCACCCATATGAGGAGGAGACAAAAAGATCCTTGATTTATTTATCACATTACATCACTCCTTTTTGTACATTCAGATATGAAAAATTTTTCTTTTCATTTGACCTCTATAGGCTGGGAAATAATTCTCATTAATTTCATAGAGCTTCTTTAAATTATCTATTATGTCATTATATTGATTTAAGTTGTGAATCTTCTTACCAATATAGTAGTCGTGATTATTATTATTGGTAAATGATGTTTTGAATTTAAACAGACCATCGTTTTCTTGATAACCTCCACCCAAATGAAGATCCTTTGAGCCCTTCGATATACAAAATTCAATCATAAAATCAAATAATAAATTGTTTGGTTTAAGCTCTGTATGAGTAAAATGTTTGTAGGAGAATTATTTCCCTTCTCATCCAGATAATGGCGTAGC
>NZ_PGVA01000104.1 GCF_002860125.1 Bacillus canaveralius | reverse complement strand
TTAATCTGTAGAAATTTGAAAAAATGCCCCACTTTTTAGAGGAAATAAAGTGGCTGTTTACATAAGTTCATTAATTTATCATTTTCCAGATGGATTTTTTGAAGATGGGATATTAATAATTTCGAACATTTTAAAAACAAAAGGTTCTATATTATCCGGTAATACAGTGTTTTATTTAGAAATAGCTTTCCAAAAACATCTAATGAAAAATAATAATATGTTTATCTCTAAAGATTTATATAAAAATTACTTATTTTTGTTAGATGAGCTAGTTTTAAAAGGTTCATGTAGAAGCTATTATGTAAGAGAATATTTAATTAAAAGCAAAAAGATTAGCCAGGCTCATTAATACTAAATATTTTTTGAGAAAAACCTCTTAGTAATTAGAAAGCTAGGAGGTTTTGAATTATATTTCTTTATTTATTCTGTGAAGAAATAATAATGAAAAATTGTAATGAAGATTCTTGAAAATGGTTGAGGTTATTTAATAAATGATTCACTTGATAATTTAATAGATTTATTTTTATTTCAGAAAGAGTAACTAAAACGTTGGAAATAAATGGGGCTGTGATTGAGGAGGTTAATTAATGAGCTATTCAGATTATCGAAGAATAAAACAACTTGGAGAAGGAAGAAACGGTTGGGTTTATCTCATGCGAGATAATTCTAATATTGAGTTTGCAGTTAAAGTTTCAAAAATTAAAGATGTAACTGGAGATTTTACGAAACTAAAATTAGAAAGATTTAAAACAGAGGCTATTAAAGTACATGATTTATATATAGAAGGACAGAAAGGTATAATTCCTGTATTAAGTTATGAATTGCCATGCAAGGAAACTGGGAAATATTTTTTTGTCATGCCTAAAGCAGTTCCTTTAGAAGAAAAATCGAAGGACTGTAATAACATTTTGATCTAATAGAAATTTTTAAAGATTTAGCTCTGACATTAAGTGAACTACATAGAAAGAATATATCTCATCGGGACATCAAACCTGAAAACATACTATATTATCAAGGAAAATATTGCTTTGGAGACTTTGGATTAATAGATTTCCCTGAAAAAGAAGATTTAACTAAAGCAAAAGAAGCATTGGGAAATCGAAAAACAATGGCTCCTGAAATGAGAACGCCTTTATTAGTGACGGATTCTAGACCAGCTGATGTTTACTCATTTGCAAAAACACTTTGGATTATACTCACTGGGGAAGAATATGCCTTTGATGGTCAGTTTAATTATTTTGAAAATAACAGATTACAGACTAAATACCCTAAACAACATTTTGTTGAATTATATAAGCTGTTAGTAGACTCAACAGCTGAAAATCCTGAAAAAAGACCAACAATAGATGAATTTTTAAACAGATTACTAGAGTGGGAAAGTATAGCTCAAAATGAGCGAGCAGCAAATAAAAGCTTATGGGGATTTATAGAAAAAAACGTTATACAACAGACAAATCCAAGTACAGTTATTTGGAGAGACAAACTTCAGGTAGTAGAAATTCTTAAGCAATTATCAATTTTAAACTTTAATCATACATTTATTCATGAAGGGGGAGGAATGGATTTAATAGATATAAAACTGTTCGAAGAAGAAATAGAGAAAGACATGGTAATTCTTGGCTTTGGTTTTAATATGGATCATGTCTTTAAGGTAAAAAGATTAATATGGGAACTACCAAATGGGGATTCCGAATTTAGCTATTTCCGTTTAGAGTTCGATAAAGTAAATCCTATCTATCCAAGTGCAGTTGAAGAATTAGAAAAATGGATGAAAAATCAAAACTTCGAATATAATAATGAAGTTGTTTCTGAAGATTTGATTGTGAATAATAATGGAGAATATGAACTTTATTACGAAGATGATGAAATAGCACATTTTAGTATTACTAGATGGTTTGACGGTTCATTTTTAATAGTGCCTAAAGGTTCTATATATAATAGTATTCAAAATACATACGATGGACGCCATTCTAAGTTCAAAGCAGAAGACTTTAGAGAGTATATGGAAATATTACAATATATTCATAAACATAAGATTTTAAAGAGATATTTTTGGGATATTGCTAACAGAGATCCTTTCGAGGAAGGCTTATTTGAAGAATTGAAACAAATTAGGTTCATGACAGATGAAGAATTGAAAAAGAATTAGAAGACGATACAGAAAATTAAACAACTTTATTATTCGTTTAAATTAAACATTACGGTGAGTAATACTTATTTTTAAACAACTTTAAAACCTCTCGCTTGATTCTCGAGTAGGTGTTAACTGCATTTCTAATATCAATATTAAACAACTTTATTATCACTACACATGTTTTATTCACTGAAATTAAAGTTGTTATATAGGAATTAAAGTTATTATATAGGAATTAAAGTTCTTATATAGCATTTTTAACAGAGAAAGCCGCCATTAATTATGGCGGCTTTTTTGCTTTCAATTGAAATTTGATTTCTTGCCCAGTGATTTGCTTGAACGACCTTTATCTAAAGCACCATTTTTAGCTCAATAAGAATATTTAATTTAGTAAGCTGTCTCTCCATTTTCAGTTTCAGTATCAAATCCCATACCCCTTAGCAGCTGCTGGGTATAAGCTAAACTTTGCTCTGTTTGCTGCTGCCAGCTGATAACAGAATCCATAAAACCTTTATATTCACTTGGAGCATTTTCCCTCATAACCCTTAACCATTTCGTTACTTCCTTGTCTTGCTTTAACCCATTATTAACACAAGCAACCAGAGCTTTAATAATGGATTCATGGTATTCACCACTCTGCAATCGTTTGGCGCAGCCTAATGCTGTAACCCGGTGATAGGAGGCTGGAACAAGATGATTATGCATTTCTGCATTTCCTTTTAGATTTTTAGTGACAGGAATATGAAATAATTGCGTCGTCATTGAACAAACCATTTGTTCGCCTTTCAGACTGTAGTTTAAATACTCCAATATTGAAGACCAGTCTTGCCGGTAGGGATAATAATAGTTCAATACATTCACCCACTTTTAAAAATTCTATAACATTTTATGTATCATTTATATTTTTGCCCCTAAAGATTGTGAATTGAACTAATTCAAAATTAAGAAGCTCTTACTTTTTATCAAAAAAGCACAGAGAAAATTTTCTCTATGCTCTTCTAAAGCATTAACGGATTATAATCATTTTTTTGAAATTAAATTCCTTATTCAACTATGGGCAGTTTAGCATTCCTGTAGATCGCTAATTTTGAGCTTTGATAAAAATAGGGCTCCTCAGTAAGATAT
>NZ_PGVA01000013.1 GCF_002860125.1 Bacillus canaveralius | reverse complement strand
GAGTTGTACCGATCGAGCCGCAGCTTGGTTTAGCATCCTGAGATCGGGACAGTCCTAATGCTATCAAAGTGCATAGGGAAAACTTAATAATTTCTATTGTCGCGGGGTGGAGCAGTCCGGTAGCTCGTCGGGCTCATAACCCGAAGGTCGCAGGTTCAAATCCTGCCCCCGCAATCTGGTCCCGTGGTGTAGCGGTTAACATGCCTGCCTGTCACGCAGGAGATCGCCGGTTCGATCCCGGTCGGGACCGCCACTTTTTTTTTTAATTGGCTCAGTAGCTCAGTCGGTAGAGCAGATTGCTCACATCGATGAAAAGCTTCTGCGGCAATCTGCGAGAAAGATCGTGAGATCTTTTGAGCAAAGGACTTACTGAATTAAAGTTTAGGGAATATTTGAATTATGGCTCAGTAGCTCAGTCGGTAGAGCAGATTGCTCACATCGATGAAAAGCTTCTGCGGCAATCTGCGAGAAAGATCGTGAGATCTTTTGAGCAAAGGACTTACTTGAATTAAAGTTTAGGAAATATTTGAATTATGGCTCAGTAGCTCAGTCGGTAGAGCAAAGGACTGAAAATCCTTGTGTCGGCGGTTCGATTCCGTCCTGAGCCACCTTTATTGTCTGTGGATATGTATAGAAAACTTCTATAAATATGATGCGGGTGTAGTTTAATGGTAAAACTTCAGCCTTCCAAGCTGATATCGTGGGTTCGATTCCCATCACCCGCTCCAAATGGGCCTATAGCTCAGCTGGTTAGAGCGCACGCCTGATAAGCGTGAGGTCGATGGTTCGAGTCCATTTAGGCCCACCATTCGTATAAAATTCAGCTCGGGAGAATAGCTTGGTTGTTCTTCTAGACTAGCGATAAAAAATATCTTAATAATCCGCAGTATCTTAATATTCCGCAGTAGCTCAGTGGTAGAGCATTCGGCTGTTAACCGAACGGTCGCAGGTTCGAATCCTGCCTGCGGAGCCATCTATATGGGGAAGTACTCAAGAGGCTGAAGAGGCGCCCCTGCTAAGGGTGTAGGTCGCGTAAGCGGCGCGAGGGTTCAAATCCCTCCTTCTCCGCCATAATAAACGGCCCCTTGGTCAAGCGGTTAAGACACCGCCCTTTCACGGCGGTAACACGGGTTCGAATCCCGTAGGGGTCATCTATCAAAAAAGCTGTTGACAATGTGTCAGCAGCTTTTTTGATTTGGGTTTGCCATGTAAATTGAATTCAATCCTGGTTCTAGTTGCTAACAGTAAAATGGCTTTGGCTTAATTCCCTGAATTTCCGCTTAAATGATATCGGGCCTGTCAAGCAGATTGGTTATTCCCATGTATCCTCTCATTTCTAATCCATTTGTGTTTCTATTATACAATGCTCGGCATCAATAATGGTGCCGGGCTTTTTTACATTTGTCTGACGAAATAAGATCATGGGCTGGAGTCATCGAATGAACGAGAAGACTATAACAACGAGACTCCTGTCTGTCCTATTAAAACAACGACTAATAAAATCCTATATTACTAAACTGCTTTTTCGTAACTGCTTGCTGTTAATATTGTCGAAACCCCAGTTATTTACATATTTCTATTCAAATTTTATCGAAAAACAGTGTTTATTGTCATAAAATTAAAAAAACTTTTACAAGGATATTCGAAACTCAAATCGAATAATAGATAAAAGTCATGAAATATTTTTGGAGCGGGGAGAAGGATTGTTTTGAATTCATTATTGCCTACGGATTATCAGCTGCATTTGTTTCATGAAGGTACGTTTTATGAAAGCTACCGTTTATTTGGTGCCCATCTTTTTGAGGAAAATGAGAGGCAGTTTACCCGATTTTGTGTATGGGCTCCATCTGCTGCCATTGTCAGACTAGTCGGTGATTTCAACAATTGGAATGGAGAAGGGTATACCTTTCATAGAGTGAATAATGAAGGTGTTTGGATGCTGATGGTCGATAGAAATCTGGAGGGTGCCCTATATAAGTATGAAATTATCAATCATAACGGTGAACGGCTGCTAAAATCAGACCCATTCGGCTATTATTCCGAGCTTCGCCCACGAACTGCCTCAATTGTATATTCTCTTAACGGTTACCAATGGAACGACCATAATTGGCGAACTCGCAAAGAGAAAAAGCCGATCTATGCTGAGCCGGCAGCGATATACGAAGTGCATGCAGGCTCCTGGAAAAAGAAAGAGGATGGAAGTTTTCTTACTTACAGGGAGTTGGCTGAGCAACTAATTCCGTATGTCCTGGAGCATGGTTTTACGCAGATTGAGCTGTTGCCATTAGTTGAGCATCCGTTCGACGACTCATGGGGCTATCAGGGTACTGGCTATTATTCCGTTACAAGCCGTTACGGAACACCGCAAGACCTGATGTTTTTCATTGATCAGTGCCATCAAAATGGGATAGGTGTAATACTTGACTGGGTTCCCGGGCATTTTTGCAAGGATGATCATGGACTGTTTCGCTTTGATGGGAGCTATTTGTTTGAGTACCAAAATAGCCATGACCGGGAAAATCATGAATGGGGAACGGCCAATTTTGATCTCGGAAAGCCGGAAGTACAAAGTTTTTTGATCTCCAATGCATTGTTTTGGATGGAATATTTCCATGTGGACGGGTTTCGTGTTGATGCAGTGGCGAACATCATCTATTGGCCTAATTCAGATGGCTGCCATTCCAATCCATACGGGCTCGAATTTTTAAAAAAATTGAATAAGGCTATCTTTGAGCAAGACGAGAACATGTTGATGATCGCAGAGGATTCAACGGACTGGCCACAGGTGACCAGCCCTGTGCATTATGGCGGGCTGGGCTTCAATTATAAGTGGAATATGGGTTGGATGAATGACATTTTGACCTATATGGAAGCTCCCTCCTCTCAAAGAGCAAAACACCACAGCAAAGTAACATTTTCACTGTTATATGCATTTAATGAAAATTTTGTTTTGCCATTCTCCCACGATGAAGTGGTGCATGGCAAGAAATCGCTGCTGGATAAAATGCCGGGAGATTATTGGCAAAAATTTGCGCAACTGCGTCTTTTGCTTGGATTTATGTTTGCCCACCCAGGGAAAAAACTGCTGTTTATGGGCACCGAGCTTGGTCAGTTTGCAGAATGGAAGTTTAGAGAACAGCTTGATTGGCATTTGCTTGAGTATGACATGCACAAAAAATTAAATGACTATGTTAAAGAATTACTTAAGCTTTATAAGCGTTCCAAACCATTGTACGAACTCGATCACCTGGGTGAAGGCTTTGAATGGATTGACGTGGATAATGGGCAGCAGTCAATCTTTTCTTTTATGCGTAAGGGGGCAAAAGAGGGCGAGTTTTTTATCATCATTGGTAATTTTACAGAAAAAACATATCTGGATTATAAAATTGGTGTTCCTGCGGCAGGACAGTACCGCGAAATATTTAACAGTGACCAGCTCGCATTTGGCGGGGCAGGTTTTGTGAACAAGCGGGTTGTAAAAGCGGAAGAAAGCAGCTTTCACGGAAGGCCTTATTCTGTGAAATTAACGGTATCGCCATTTGGGTTAACCATATTAAGACCTGTGAAAAAGCGGAAGGAGATGAACAGCAATGGTGAAGAAAAAGTGCGTCGCAATGCTACTAGCAGGAGGAAAGGGAAGCAGGCTTAGTACATTGACGAAGAGCCTGGCGAAGCCGGCCGTTCCATTTGGCGGCAAATATAGAATCATTGATTTTACGTTGAGCAACTGCACAAATTCCGGGATTGACACTGTCGGTGTCCTCACTCAATATCAACCTCTTGTTTTAAACTCCTATATTGGCATCGGCAGTGCCTGGGACCTGGACCGAAAAGATGGAGGGGTCACAGTTTTACCCCCATACAGCGAGTCCTCTGAAGTGAAATGGTATACAGGAACAGCGAGTGCCATTTACCAAAATTTAAATTATTTAGTTCAGTACGACCCTGAATATGTACTGATCCTCTCCGGAGATCACATTTATAAAATGGATTACGAACAAATGCTGCAATACCACGTTGAAAAAGGGGCAGATGTGACCATTTCCGTCATCGAAGTTCCCTGGGCTGAAGCGAGTCGATTCGGGATTATGAATACGAGCGACGACATGAAAATAACCCAATTTGACGAAAAACCGCAAATGCCAAAAAGCAATCTTGCCTCAATGGGAATTTATATTTTCAACTGGAGCGTCTTAAAAGAGTATTTGGAAATGGATGACCGTAACCCGGAATCCTCACATGATTTTGGCAAGGATGTCATTCCACTCCTTCTTGATGAGAAAAAGAAAATGTATGCCTATCCATTTAAAGGTTACTGGAAAGATGTTGGGACAGTAAAAAGCCTCTGGGAAGCAAACATGGATATGCTGGATGAAGAATGTCAACTTAACCTGTTTGATTATTCGTGGCGAATCTACTCAATCAACCCGAACCATCCTCCACAATATATTTCAGCGGAAGCGGATATTACTGAATCGCTCGTCAACGAAGGCTGCACCATTGAAGGGGATATTAGAAAATCTGTTTTATTCCAGGGTGTTACCGTTGAAAAAGGGGCGGTTGTCAAAGAAACGGTCGTGATGCCGGATGCTGTCATCGGAAAAAACACTTATATCGAAAAAGCGATCGTTCCTTCCAATATCCGTGTTCCTGACGGCACGGTGATCCGCCCTGTCGATGAATCGGAAGAAGTGGTACTCGTGACCGATGAACTGCTGAAAGGTATTTTCTCATAATGTTATCCAGACAAACAGTAAACATTAGTCTGAAACGCTGACAAATAATAAATCGGGAGGGACAAAAGTTGAAAAAGCGACTACTGGGTGTTATTGATGCAACGACCTATCATGAAGATTTAGAAGAATTGATTATTCATCGTTCTCTTGCAGCAGTTCCGATCGCCGGGCGATATCGACTAATTGACTTTGTATTATCAAATATGGTGAATTCAGAAATTGAGAGCGTTGCGATTTTTCCAAAATTCCAATACCGCTCCTTAATGGACCATTTAGGTTCCGGGCGAAACTGGGACCTCAATCGAAAGCGGGATGGACTGTTCTTTTTTCCATCGCCAAATTTAGATGGGCCGCAGCAGGGAATTGGATCGTTTACCCACTTTGCGGCAAACCTCGATTATTTTTACCGAAGTACACAGGATTATGCCGTGATTGCGAACTGTTACACCGTGTTAAATATGGATTTCAGGCCAGTCCTTGATTGGCATCTTGCATCCGGATGTGATATTACAGAGATTCGCCAGAAGGGAAAATCGCTAGAAATGTATCTGGTGAAAAAATCCCTGTTGATTGAATTAATTGAGACAAGAGAAAATACGGGCTATACCTGCATGCGGGATGTTGTGGCCGATATTGGCCATTCATATAGGCTCTGCACCTATAATTATACCGGATTCACCTTTATGATCGACTCAATTAACACTTATTTCAATGCGAGCATGAGCATTCTTCAACCAACGATTTGGCAGCAGCTATTTTTGAAGGATCAGCCAATTTATACAAAAGTAAAAGATGAACCGCCAACCCGCTATTTAGCAGGAGCGAGAGTCAAAAATGCGATGATTGCGAACGGCTGTATCCTTGATGGGTATGTGGAAAACAGCATTATTTCAAGGGGAGTAAAGATCGGCAAAAACTCGGTGATTCGAAACAGTATCATTATGCAAAAATGCCAAATTGCCGAAAACTGTGTGCTAGATTCAGTTATTTTGGATAAGGATGTAAAGATAGAGCCGAATACTGTTATGAAGGCTTCCAGCCGCCATCCGTATGTGATTCGAAAAGGAACCGTACAGGGAGCGTTGATGAATTCGTGAAGCTACTATTTGCTGTATCGGAGTGTATGCCGTTCATTAAATCCGGCGGGCTGGCGGATGTTGCAGGATCATTGCCAAGAGAATTGAAAAAACTCGGAACGGATATCCGTGTCATCATGCCAAAATACGGGAGCCTCCCGGAAGAGTACCGGAAGCGTTTAAAAAAGATTTGTGAACTCAATGTACAGGTCGGCTGGCGCAACCAGTATTGCGGGATTGAAGAGCTTGTATTTGAAGGGGTAACCTATTATTTTGTCGACAATGAGTATTATTTTAAGCGCGATCGCCTGTACGGATATTTTGATGACGGTGAACGATTTGCTTACTTTAACCGGGCTGTGCTAGAAAGCTTGTCCTGCCTCGATTTTTATCCTGATATTCTTCATTGCCATGATTGGCATACTGGCATGATTCCTTTCCTGCTTAAAGCAGGATATGCAAAAAGGGAAGGCTATGGAATGATCAGAACTGTTTTTACGATTCATAACCTGCAATTTCAGGGTGTATATCCTAAGGAAGTTTTGCAGGATTTGCTGGGTCTCGGCGATGAATATTTTAACAGTGAACAGCTTGAATTTTATGGAGATGTCAATTTTATGAAGGGGGCACTTGTTGCCGCTGATAAGATCACAACGGTCAGCCCTTCCTATTTAGAGGAAATTCAAATGCCTTATTACGGGGAAAAGCTCGATGGGTTGCTGAGGAGAAGAAACGCCGATTTGGTTGGAATTTTAAATGGAATTGACGATGAATTTTACAATCCAGCCAATGATCCTTTTGTAACACATCCATACAGTTATAACAATTTGGCCGGAAAAATAAAAAACAAACAAGAGCTGCAGCGTTTGTTCGGGCTCGCTGAGCAGGCTGATACGCCGCTTTTGGTGATGATCACAAGGCTTACTAAGCAAAAGGGACTCGATCTCGTCAAACGGGTGTTTGATGAGCTCATGGCTGAAAATATGCAAATGGTTGTTTTAGGGACAGGGGATGCGGAGTTTGAGGATTTTTTCAGGTGGAAGAGCCACCAGTTTTCATCACAATTTAATGCACATATCGGGTTCGATGAAGCATTGGCCCATAAAATATACGCCGGCACAGATTTGTTTTTAATGCCGTCCCTATTTGAACCGTGCGGCCTTGGCCAGATGATCGCAATGAATTATGGAGCGGTACCGATTGTCCGGGAAACGGGAGGCTTAAATGATACAGTCCAACCCTTCAATGAGTTTTCCAATGAAGGCAATGGTTTTTCTTTCAAAAACTTTAATGCCCACGATATGCTTTACACGATCCGGAGAGCGCTCCGCTTTTATGAAGATAAAAAGATCTGGGATCAGCTTGTAAAACGGGCGATGAAAACTGACTACAGCTGGGCGCAGTCGGCATTCAAATATAATAAGCTTTATGCTGAGCTGATCTCAAGGAGTGATAGTCATGTTTTCTAACAAAGAGGAATTTAAAGCTTTGTTCCTGCAGCGCCTTGAGATGACATATGGCAAAAGTTTTAATGACAGTACGAAATGGGACCAGTTTCATACACTCGGCAGCATGATCAGGGAATACATCAGCCCGGATTGGATTCAAACGAACGAGCGCTACAGAAGCACAGGGACGAAGCAAGTATACTACCTGTCAATCGAGTTTTTACTCGGGCGGCTGCTGCGGCATAATTTGATGAATATCGGGATGGAAGAGGTAGTGAGCAACGGTTTAAAAGAACTTGGAATCGACCTGGATGAACTTGAAGAGGTCGAGGCGGACGCAGGACTTGGAAATGGCGGACTCGGCAGACTCGCAGCATGTTTCCTTGATTCGCTTGCTTCTTTAAATATGCCGGGACATGGCTGCGGCATCAGATATAAGCACGGCCTTTTTGAGCAGAAAATTGTCGATGGCTATCAAGTTGAACTGCCGGAACAATGGCTTCGGCACGGCCATGTGTGGGAAGTGCGTAAAGCAGATTTAGCCATCAATATCCCGTTTTGGGGGACTGTTGAAAGCTATACGGAAAAAGGCGGGCTTCGTTTCCGCCATGTGGATGCGGAAATGATTACTGCTGTTCCATATGATATTCCGGTCGTTGGCTATAACACAAATACGGTAAATACGCTGCGGCTTTGGAGTGCAGAGCCGTCCCCATATCCAATTAATAAGGATATTTTGAAGTACAAAAGGGAAACAGAATCCGTGTCTGAGTTTCTTTATCCTGATGATACACATGACGAAGGGAAAATCTTGCGGTTAAAGCAGCAATATTTTCTTGTCTCAGCAAGTATTCGTTCCATTATCCGTTCATATAAGCGTAATCATGCCAGCTTGCTTAAACTGCCTCAATACATAGGGCTTCATATTAATGATACACACCCTGTTTTGGCGATCCCGGAGCTGATGCGGATATTGCTCGATGAGGAGAAGCTTGGCTGGGACCAGGCTTGGGAAGTGACGACGAAAACGATTTCTTATACGAATCATACGACTCTCTCAGAGGCGCTCGAAAAATGGCCGATTCGCCTGTTCCAGCCGTTGCTGCCGAGAATTTATATGATCATCAATGAAATTAACGAGCGTTTTTGTAAAGATTTATGGCTGCGCTATCCCGGTGATTGGGAGCGGATTGAAGCTATGGCGATTATCGCACATGGAAAAGTGAAAATGGCCCACCTTGCGATCGTTGGAAGCCATAGTGTCAACGGAGTCGCAAAAATTCACACAGATATTTTGAAGCAACGGGAGATGGTCCGCTTTTTTGAAATATCGCCTGAAAAATTTAATAATAAAACAAATGGAATTAGCCACAGAAGATGGCTCCTCAAGGCAAACCCGCGTCTGGCTGCATTAATCACCGAGACGATTGGCCCGTCCTGGGTGGGAAATCCCAGCTCCCTTTCTCATCTGGGTGAGCATCTTAATGATCAGTCACTCTTGGGACAAATGAACGCTATTAAAAGGGGCAACAAGGAAAGCCTAGCCTTGAAAATCAAGGAGAAAACCGGTATAACCGTTGATCCTGCTTCAATTTTTGATGTGCAAGTGAAAAGGCTGCACGCCTATAAGCGCCAGCTGCTAAACATTCTCCATATCATGCATTTATACAAGCAAATCAAGGATGACCAAAGTTTTAATATGCACCCGAGAACGTTTATCTTTGGGGCAAAAGCTTCGCCGGGCTATTATTATGCGAAGAAGATAATTAAACTGATTCATGCTGTTGCCGACAAAGTGAATCATGATCCGAAAGTAAACGACAAGCTGAAAGTGATCTTTCTGGAAAATTATCGCGTTTCGCTTGCTGAAGAAATATTTCCGGCCACTGACATTAGTGAACAGATTTCGACCGCGAGCAAAGAAGCATCAGGCACCGGGAATATGAAATTCATGATGAATGGCGCTGTCACGCTCGGAACATTGGACGGTGCAAATATTGAAATTATGGAGAAAGCCGGCGAGGAGAATATTTTTGTGTTTGGTTTGAGTGCAAGTGAAGTTTTGAACTATTATCAAAACGGCGGCTATCATTCCCGTGAGTATTACCATCTTGATACGCGGATTCGGAATGTAGTCGACTCGCTTGGCAATGGCTTTTTTCCAGGCGTCGGAGATGAGTTCGAAACCATTTATGATTCCCTGCTTATGCAGAATGATCAGTACTTTGTATTGAGGGATTTTGCCTCTTATGCCGATATTCATAAACAGGCAGGCAAAGCGTACGAAAACGAGCAGGGCTGGCTGAAAATGAGCTTAATGAACATAGCCCATTCCGGCTATTTTTCGAGTGATCGGACGATTCGGGAATATGCGGATGATATATGGAACATCAATTCTTCTCCGGGAGCGGTAAGATAGTAAGACAAGCGCAAGCGCCTTGTTCAGCCCCGACAAGCGCTGGCCGACTAAGAGCGCCACGTCCTGTGGCAACGTCGGCACTAGTACGTCCTGTACGTCGAAGGGCCTGACGGTGAAGTCGTTCTTTGACTTCATTGGCAGGACCGAAGCGACTCGAAGGGCTAGGCGCTGGGGCTGGACATGGAAACGCCCTACTAAGAAGTATCAAAAATTATATACTTTAACTATAGAAAATGAGGCCGGATTCCGGCCTCATTTTTTGTCTTTATGATTGTCTTCTGCATACCGATCAGACCTGTGGTATGGAATATCTCCAAACGGTGATTCCGTAAGTTCCAGTCTCGATCGCCTTAAGAGGAAGATAGTGGGTTTGGAAGCAGTGGACAACTCTAATCCAAAAAAGACTGATGATCTTTTTCGAAAAATAAAAAAGCTTCCTCGTTGAGACGGAAGCCGTTAATAACAAATTTATAAAAAATAGCTCAGGAACAACCCAATCGACAGTAAAAATCCAAAAATAGTGTTGGTTTGGGCTGTTGCTTTCATAGCAGGCATCATCTGGAGCGGCACTGTTTTGCCAATGAAACCCTTGATCGCTTCCACCGCTTTCGGGGCGCTCAACACAACAAGAGCAAGCCATGGTGATGCCTTGGCACTTACAATCAATCCAAAAACCCAGACAAACGAGATAATGAATTTTCCGGCCAATAAATAGATCGCCCGTTTTCGGCCCAGTAATATGGCCAACGTTTTCCGCCCATTTTCTTTATCGCCATCGAGATCGCGAATATTGTTGGCAAGCAGTATCGCCCCGACCAATAACGCGATTGGAATTGAGACAAGAATACTGATCGTCGAGATAAAGCCTGTCTGAATATAAAAGGAAATTAAGATAATCATGATGCCCATAAACAGGCCGGCAAAGAGTTCTCCGAATGGGGTATAGGCAATCGGGATAGGACCGCCAGTGTATAAATATCCGGCAAGCATACAAGCGAGCCCAATTAATGCAAGCCACCATGTGCTGTTCATGCAAATATAAATTCCGATCAGGAGCGCGAGCCCGTACAAACCAAGAGCCAGTGAGATAACCGTTTTCGCAGAAATACCGTGTCGGACAATCGCGCCACCAATGCCCACTGATTCTTCGTTATCCAAGCCGCGTTTATAATCATAATACTCATTGAACATATTCGTAGCAGCCTGAATAAATAAACTGGCAATGAGCATTGCTGCCAATAAACCAATATGAATGTCAGTATCCTGGAGCGCTAACGCGGTTCCAAGCAGGACCGGTACAAACGCTGCTGTTAACGTATGGGGGCGCGTTAATTGCCACCAGACTCTCCAATTTTGTGAAGATGCAACAGGTGAAGGACTTGTGTGCATATGAGATTGCATCAATCTGTCTCTCCCTTATAAAAAATGATAGTGCAAACCTACTTATTTTATCGAAAGTGTATAGATTTGTCAAAAATATATAGATGGCAACCGTGTGAACTTTTTGTTTACAATTTTTAGTTTAGGTAATCGGATAAGCACTGTCAATGACTTTTTTCGTATATTTCAGGTTGCTTTTGCCAGCTGTTAAAAAGGAAATTATATAATAAGGAAATTACTAGGAATCATCTGATCAGCATTATTGACATTGCACTGGCAGGAGGTGTATCTTAAAATAAGTTTATAACGAAGGATAACAGCTTTATTTCGCTGTTATTGGAGGGATTTTTTTGGTTACTATTCAAGATACAGAGCTTAAGGAAGGCATATCGGAAGCGATAGATAGGGCCAGAAGGTTAGCAAAGCCTGTATTGGTTAGTGAAGTTCATAAACTCGGTCATATCGACCCTCTTGATTATTTCGCTGCTGGAAGGGAGCAATATCTCGGTGAACGGTTTTTTTGGAAGGATCCTTCCGGCCAAACCTTGATTATCGGCCTCGGGATATGCAAGCAAATTCAATCCGACCAGGCGGATGATCGTGTTCTTCAGACTGAAAAAGAGTGGAAGCGCTTTATTGAAGGCTCTGTCATTTATAATCCATACCCACAACCAGGGCTGGGTCCTGTTATGTTCGGTGGATTTTCCTTTGACCCGCTAAAACAGAAAACCCTGTTATGGTCAAAGTTTTCCGATTCTCTTTTCCATATCCCAAAATATATGCTCAGTATAATAGATGGACAAAGCTACTTAACAACTAATGTGGTTTGCACACAGCATGATGATGCTTCATTGGCTGAAAAAGTGGCGGCAAATCGGCAGGAGCTTCTTTCCTCTGCCGCAAAAACTGCCCACTACGATAGCGCTAAGCTTTTGCATAAAGAGGAGATAGATCCCGGGGATTGGAAAAATACTGTCTCCAATGTTGTCGCCGATTTGCAGGAAGGTTCGTTAAAAAAGGTCGTTCTTGCAAGGGAGCTCCGCCTCTATTTTAAAGAGGCAGTTCAAGTGGAAATGGTTCTCTCACGGTTGCTCAAGGAACAAAGAGAGAGCTTTATTTTTGCCTTTGAGTCAAATGGGGATTGCTTTATTGGAGCCTCCCCGGAAAGGCTTGTGAAAAAAGCGGCAAACCAGGTTAAGTCGACTTGCCTTGCCGGCTCGATTGCGCGGGGCAAAACTCTGGAGGAAGACAAACTCCTCGGCAAAACGCTGCTAACGGATCAAAAGAATTTAATCGAGCACCAATATGTTGTCGATATGATTAAAGAAGCTATGGCAGATGCATGTGAACATGTGGACATGCCGAACGAGCCGCAACTTTTAAAAATGAGGGATATTCAGCATTTATATACGCCCGTTACCGGGAGGCTGTTCCAGAATAAAACATTGCTTTCGCTGGTGAAACGGCTCCATCCAACTCCTGCATTAGGCGGCTCGCCAAAATACGAAGCGCTTGCGAAGATTAGAGAGGTTGAGGCAATGGACCGGGGTTTTTATGCTGCTCCGCTCGGCTGGGTGGATTATCATGATAACGGTGAGTTTGCGGTATCGATTCGTTCCGGATTGATTCAGGGAGAAGAGGCATCATTGTTTGCCGGGTGCGGAATTGTCGCAGATTCAAATGCGGAAAGTGAGTACCTGGAGACGGGAATCAAATTTCGCCCAATGCTTACAGCTCTTGGAGGAAGAATGGAATGAGTCATCAAGAAAATTTAACCGCGTATATCGCTGCTTTTGTAGGGGAATTAGTGACAGCTGGGGTAAAGGATGTTGTCGTAAGCCCCGGATCCCGATCAACTCCAATGGCGCTAATGATGGCTGCCCATCCAGAACTTCGTCTTTACGTTCATGTAGACGAGCGTTCAGCGGCGTTTTTTGCGTTAGGGATGGCCAAAGCTTCGCATCGCCCAACCGCAATTCTTTGTACGTCAGGTACAGCTGCGGCTAACTATTATCCAGCAATTATTGAAGCAAACAGCTCCAGGGTGCCGTTAATCGTCCTGACCGCTGATCGCCCCCACGAATTAAGGGACGTCGGGGCACCGCAGGCAATCGACCAGATTCATTTATATGGAAGACATGTGAAATGGTTTATGGAAATGGCGACGCCTGAAGATTCGCCTGATATGCTGCGCTATGCAAGAACTGTTTGCGCACGTGCTGCTGCAACAGCGTTAAGGGCACCGGCCGGCCCGGTCCATTTGAATTTCCCGTTCCGAGAACCTCTTTTGCCTGACCTGCTGAAACAAAATTTGTTCGAGCACGAGGAGAGAACCGACAAATATGTCGGAATCCACTCTGGAGATTTAACTTTGAGTACTGAAAAATATCAGGAAATTTCGAAACATATCAATCAATTTGAAAAAGGCATTATCGTCTGTGGCCCCATTGATAATTCTGAATTGACAGAATCAATCATTCAATTGGCGCAAAAGCTTCAGTTTCCAATCATTGCAGACCCGCTATCGCAACTCAGAAGCGGCAAGCATAACAAAGACTATATTATTGATACTTATGATACTTTCCTGCGAAATGACGAAGGCAGGCAGGCCTTAAAACCAGATCTGATTCTTCGCTTTGGGGCAATGCCTGTCTCAAAGGCTCTGTCCGGCTTTATAAAAGAAAACATTGCTGCTGTCCAATATGTGATTGATGGAGGCGCGGGCTGGCGGGACCCATCGGCAGCTGCATCGGAAATGCTTTATTGCAATGAGCGTGATTTCTGCCGCTCAGTAGCAAAATATGCTTCGTCCGCAAAGCGGTCCCGTTACCTGAAGAGATGGGTTGACTTGAACGATTTTACAAAAATGTCCCTGCGCAAAGTAAATGACATTGCAGAGCTAAGTGAAGGGAAGCTTTTTTGGCAGCTTGCTGAGTTCATCCCGGATCAGTCCGTGTTATTCGTGGCAAACAGCATGCCGATCAGGGATCTGGATACGTTTTTTCATAATAGCGAAAAATCAATCCGGATCATGGCGAACCGCGGAATTAATGGGATTGACGGCGTTATTTCAACTGCGCTTGGTGCTGCAGCTGTATCTGGCCCGGTTTATTTAGTCGTTGGAGATTTGACCTTCTTCCATGACCTTAATGGTTTATTGGCTGCAAAGCTGTACAGTTTAAATATTAAAATTTTGCTGATTAATAATGACGGCGGGGGCATTTTCTCATTCTTGCCCCAGGCAGCTGAGCCCGAACATTTTGAACTTTTATTTGGCACCCCGATCGGCCTCGACTTTGAGCATGTTGTGAGGATGTATCACGGTACTTTTACAAGAGTTTCGGACTGGAGCAGCTTTAACTCTGCATTCCAGCGAAATATCGAGGATGATGGATTGAGTGTAATTGAAATTCCGACAGCAAGAGACAGGAATTTAAGCGAGCATCGAGAATTGTGGAACGATGTTTCCCAGGAAATAAGCGGCTTTTTAAAAGAGGAATAATGATGAAATATGTTTTAAACGGAATCAACTTTCATGTCAGGCGGTGCGGCGACGGTTTTCCGCTAATTCTGCTTCATGGTTTTACAGGCGATTCGTCGGGATGGGAACCGTTCTGCAAGTTATGGGGAGGCCATTCTGAGCTGATCATGCCCGATATTATTGGCCATGGGAAAACAGATTGCCCCAATTCTCCCGATCGTTACCATATCGAATCAGCAGCGGAAGATTTGTGTGAACTGCTTGATCAGATGGAAATCGGACAAGCTGATGTTCTCGGCTATTCAATGGGTGGCAGGCTAGCGTTAACCTTTGCCAAAAAATATCCGGGCCGGGTGCGCAAGCTGATTTTAGAAAGCGCTTCTCCAGGTTTAAAAACAGCGGAAGAAAGATCGAGCAGGAGGAGCGATGATGAGCAGCTTGCCCAATTTATATTGGAAAAGGGAGTAGCACAATTTGTTTCTTATTGGGAAGAAATCCCCTTATTCTCAAGCCAAAAAAGCCTTTCTGAGCAGAAGAAGGAATTAATCAGGCAGCAAAGGCTGAATAACTCGGCAATTGGGCTGGCAAACAGCTTAATTGGAATGGGAACAGGGGCCCAGCCGTCATGGTGGAATGATTTAAGAAATCTGCAGCACCATACCTTGCTTATAACCGGGATATGGGATGACAAGTTTTGCACGATTGCTGCCCTGATGGCTGAACAATTGCCGCAACCCCAGTGGATCACCGTTAACAAAGCCGGACATGCAGTTCATGTGGAACAACCTGAAAAGTTTGGTACAATAGTAAGTAGGTTTTTGATTCATACATAAAAGGAGGAACGAATGATGACAGTTGAATGGGTAGCTGCACGAAATTATGAAGATATTTTATACGAAACATATAACGGTATCGCAAAAATCACGATAAACCGCCCTGAAGTACGCAATGCATTTCGTCCGAAAACAGTTTCGGAATTAATCGACGCATTTGCCTATGCACGTGATGACGCAAATGTCGGTGTGATTGTGTTAACGGGAGCCGGCGATGATGCTTTTTGTTCGGGCGGCGACCAAAAGGTGCGCGGACATGGCGGGTATGTAGGTGAGGACCAAATTCCCCGCCTGAACGTTCTTGATCTGCAACGCTTGATTCGAGTCATTCCAAAGCCGGTCATTGCGATGGTCAAAGGTTATGCGATTGGCGGTGGCCATGTGCTCCATATCGTGTGCGACTTGACGATAGCAGCGGATAATGCAGTATTCGGTCAAACCGGGCCGAAAGTTGGCAGCTTTGATGCGGGATACGGTTCGGGTTATTTGGCTCGAATTGTCGGCCATAAAAAAGCACGTGAAATATGGTTCCTATGCCGGCAGTACAATGCCCAGGAAGCGCTTGATATGGGACTTGTCAATACGGTAGTTCCGCTTGACCGGGTCGAAGAGGAAACGATTCAATGGTGTGAAGAAATTCTTGAAAAAAGCCCAACAGCACTTCGCTTTCTTAAAGCGGCATTCAATGCCGATACGGACGGACTTGCCGGCATCCAGCAGTTTGCCGGTGATGCAACTCTGCTTTATTACACAACAGACGAAGCGAAGGAAGGCCGGGACGCATTCAAAGAGAAGCGCAAGCCCGACTTTGGGAAATTCCCCCGTTTTCCTTGATCACTCCACAACAGCTTGATGGACCTCCATCAGGCTGTTTTTGTACAATGAAAAAAACGGGACAGAAGGAAGGAAGGAAGGAGGGTGATGATTCTGGATGGACAGTGCATTCCCAACTGGTTGAAAAAACGCGCAAACTTGACGCCAGACAGGATGGCCCTTTATTTTTCAGGGGAGTCTTATACGTTTAAAGAGCTTTATATAGAATCATTAAACGCGGCAGCGAAAATTGCCGGATTAAAGATCGACACGGGCGGTTATATTGCCGTACTTTTAAGAAATCATCCCGATACGGTGTTCATTTTATTGGCTTTGCAAATGCTAGGCATCAAAACGGTTATATTGAATAACCGCCTGTCGGCACAGGAACTTTCCTGGCAAATTGGCGATTCTTGTGCTGCTGCTGTCATAACGGAAGAGAGTTTTAGCAGTACGGCTGTTGAAATAACCAAAAAAATGGACGAGACAGCCGTTATCACGAAAGAGCAGCTTTTTGAGCGGCAAGACGGGCAGGCACAGATTGTCGATGAATTTTCGTTAGCAGATGTTTGTACAATTATGTACACGTCAGGAACGACTGGACATCCAAAAGGTGTGCTGCAAACATACGGCAATCATTGGTGGAGCGCGATCGGCTCCGCTCTAAATCTTGGCTTGATGGATAAAGATTGCTGGCTCTGTGCGGTCCCCCTTTTTCACATAAGCGGATATTCGATTCTGATTCGCAGCATCATCTATGGAATCCCGATCGTCCTTCATGAGAAATTTGTTGCAAAAAGGGTTTTGCACGATATCGCTAAATTCAATGTAACGATCATGTCAGTTGTCAGTGTGATGTTGGTCAATTTGATTGACGGCTTAAATGAACACGCGCTGCCCGCTTCATTTCGCTGCATGCTTTTAGGGGGAGGGCCTGCTCCTTTACCGCTTCTCGAAAAATGCAGAAAGAAGTCTATACCCGTTTACCAGACATACGGGATGACGGAAACAGCGTCGCAAATTGTGACGCTGTCCCCTGACTACAGCTTAACTAAGCTCGGCTCAGCAGGGAAACCGTTATTCCTTTCGCAATTAAAAATTGTCAATTTCCTTGGAAATGAAGCGGGGTCTAAAGAAGAAGGAGAAATCTTTGTAAAGGGCCCGAACGTGACACCAGGTTATTTGCATCATGATACGGTCATAGACCATAACTTTGGTGAAGGCTGGCTATCAACGGGAGATATTGGCTTTCTTGATGATGAAGGCTTTTTATACGTTCTCGACAGGCGTTCAGACCTGATCATTTCAGGCGGGGAAAATATTTACCCGGCCGAGATTGAAGGTATTTTATTATCCCATTTCGAAGTGTCCGATGCAGGTGTCATTGGAATAAATGATTCAAAATGGGGCCAGGTACCGGCCGCATTCGTCGTCCGCAAAAGTGGATCAGAAGTAACTGAGGATGATTTGGCCGCTTACTGCAAACAAAAGCTGGCAGGCTATAAGGTTCCGAAACAAATCAACTTTGTTGATGAGCTGCCGCGTAATGCCGCCAATAAACTGTTACGAAGAGATTTGCCCAAGCTGGTCAGAAAGGGGAATGAACGGGATTGAATCTAAAAGCAATCGGGCTGTATGTAATAAAAATGCCGTTGAAGCTCCCCTTCTCAACCCATCTTGGCACGGTTGCTGAGCGGGAGGCAATCATTGTTGAAGCAGTCGATACGAATGGCCTGAAAGGGTATGGAGAGGCTGTTGCTTTTTCTTCTCCGTGGTATACGGAAGAAACCGTCCAAACCTGCTACCACGTCCTGAAGGATTTTTTAATTCCATTGTTAAAGGATTCGGAGATTAGCCACCCGAATCAAGTCGATTTTCTTTTTCACGGAATCCGCAGAAACCATATGGCAAAGGCTGCCCTTGAAATGGCGATCTGGGATCTTTATGCTAAACAGAAAAATACGCCGCTGGCAAGGATTCTTGGCAGCACGGCGACATCGATCCCAGCCGGAGTTGTGGTCGGTGCAAAGACATCCTCATCAGCCATTGATCAAATAGAAGGTTATATTGGAGAAGGCTATTCACGGATTAAAGTTAAAATCAGTCCAGATAACGATTATGCTTTGCTTGCAATAATCAGGGAAAGATTCCCTGATATTCAGCTGATGGCGGATGCCAATTCTGCTTATACTCTCGATGATATCGAAAAGCTAAAGGCTCTCGATGAATTCGGCCTGTTAATGATCGAGCAGCCGCTTGCAGTTGATGATATCGTCGATCATGCGAAGCTGCAAAAACAGCTAAAGACACCGATCTGCCTCGATGAAAGTATCGTTTCTTTTGGCGATGCACGGAAGGCAATCGAGCTTGGCAGCTGCCAAGTGATAAATATTAAGATTGGCCGCGTGGGTGGACTGAACACGGCTCTGGCAATTCACGATTTCTGCAAAGACAGCGGAGTTCCGGTCTGGTGCGGCGGAATGCTCGAATTTGGCGTTTCCCGGGCTCATAATATTGCCTTGGCCGGTTTACCCGGGTTCACCATTCCAGGTGACATTTCTTCATCAAGCCGCTATTGGGAAGAGGATATAATCATCCCGGAGGTTACCGTTCGTCATGGCGCCATCGAGGTGCCAGATCAGCCCGGAATTGGCTTTGAAATCAATTGCAAGCGTCTTAGGGAAACGTGCAGCTTTGAAGAGACTTTTCGATTATAAATGCCTTCATTAAAAAACGGATTTCACCATGCACGGTGTTGTCCGTTTTTCATGCTCATCAGACTGCAATTTTCAGGAAAAGGATCTGTGCTAATATATAGATAGAACTAGCAGACTGGAGAATAGATGATGAGATACATAAAAGATCTACTTTCGTTTGGATACAAACAAGCACTTTCTTGTATATTTCCCGCAGTCATTTTTTTGACGCTCGCTATCTCGCAGTTGGTGTCCTTTTTGCCGTTGGCCCGCTATGATTTTATTTTGATTATTTGCCTTATTACCTTTTATTTGGATTGCCGAAAACATTGCCACCTTTTGGGGTGCCTGGCAATATCCAAATCAGCAGGACAGCTGGAGCCTTGTGGATTTTAGTAAAATAAGTTCATGGTTCTTGCTTGTTATTGTTAGCTTTTTGATTGTGGCGCAATTAAAACGCTTAAAGCAAAAACGACCGCTGTTAACCAGTGAATAGCGGGACAGGTGTAAACAACGGAAATCACAAAGAAAACAGGCAGAGTCTGCCTGTTTAATTGTTGCTTTAGGAGGGTTCAAATGTTTTACAATCTGTTTCACGGCTATTATCCGCCTGGTTGCCTGTATGGCTTACCACGTATATTTGCTCAGCTGCACAGCGATTCCCGTGTTCCCAATACGTGCAGTTATTCACTTCACACAATACGTCTTTTGCCATGCTGTATCACTCCTTTATGGTCGATACATGAATAGCTTTTGCCGAATCTGTGCCGATCATCCGTAACAAAAATAGGCAAGCGTCACTGGCAAAGGCTAACGTGCTTTTTTTCGCCGCAAATAGCGTTTGTCATTCATAAATAAGCTCCAAAAGTAAATAAAGCCTGGAAAAAGGATCAAAAATCCGACTATGTACGTTATAAACACCGCCTGGAATGAGTTAGGATCCGTGAAGCCGGACTCAATCGTTACTTCCGGATAGACGATATATGGAAGGTGAGCTTTTCCGTACACATAGCTAGCGACGAGATATTGAAGGGTGGTCGCAATCATCGCAGCGCGCGGCATTCCCTTTACTCCTTTAGCGGTTATGGATGGTAGAAACAGGGCGAGCCCGGCAATGAAAAAAAGTACAACTGAAATGATCAGCAAGTTTAGATCGCCAAGCATATTCTGATAAATCCATTCCGCTTCATTCTCCATCGTCACCATAATCATAAAAGCCATCAACAGCGAAACAGGTCCGACGATTAATGCATCTCTTCGGTATACATAATATGCTTCCATGGCATCGGATGCCTTTGAGTAGTCTGCAAGCAGCAGCGAAGACAGATATAGCGTACTGCTTACAGCAAAGGCAATAAACGCATACTCATGCTGGCTTGTAAACAGCCTGCCTATATTAAGTGTTTGCCCGTCACCTGAAAAATCGACAAACTCGCCATGGGTAATTGGCAGTACGCTGATCAGCAGCCCGGGAATAAGGATTCCCGTCATCCCCGATATGTACGTCAATACTTTTCGGTAGTCTTCAGCTACGTTGGAAAACACAAGAAAGGCGCTCCGGATTGCCAGCAGCAGTAAGATCATGCTTCCGGGAACGAGCAGTACGGTACCAAGCGTGTAGGCAGCTCCGGGAAATAAGCTGTAGACAGCAACAACAAGTGCGACAATAAATGTGTTCGTTACTTCCCATGTCGGGGACAGATAGCGGTTGGCAATATTAGTGGCCGTTGTTTTTTTTTTATTAAAATAAAGCATCGACCAGAAGCCGGCTCCAAAATCCATCGTGGCCATGACAGCATAGATAAAAACGAATCCCCATAGTACTGTAATGGCTAATAGTGCATCTGTCATGTTTTTTCACCCTTTTTAATTATTGGATCCGTACAATGGCACACCTTTTTGTTCGGCACGATTTATATCATCGAGAACGGTGTTCCGTTTAAAATAATAAACCAAAACGAAAACAACTGCTGCCCCGAGGACGGCATAAACAGCAACAAACAGAATAAACAGAAGTCCGAGATTACCTGTTGTGGTTGCTGCATCTGGTGTTAATAGAGCCCTGTATATTGCCCATGGCTGCCTGCCCGTGCAGGCAAAAATCCAGCCAAATTCGATCCCCAATACTGCTAATGGCCCAGATGCGACGAACAGCCACATAAAAAAGCGTGGAAACCTATCTTTTTTTAAAAACTTGTGCCATACAAACGCAGTGAGCGAAAGCAAAATTAACAGCATTCCGATTCCGACCATTCCATTGAATAACGTGTGCACAAACAGCGGGGGCCATTCTTCCTCCGGAAATTCATTCAAGCCGACGACAACGGTATCAAAGCTGTTGCCTGCCAAAAAGCTGAGAGCCCACGGAATTTCAAATCCCCATCTAACTTCCTGTGTTTCCGGATCAGTAATGCCGCCAACCGTTAACGGTGCATGCGATTGTGTTTCAAACAGGCCTTCGGCGGCAGCGAGCTTCTCCGGCTGGGTTTCATGAAGGTACTGGGCTGTTGCATGGCCATTAAATGCGGTGAAAAGCGAAAAAATGCCGCCGATAACCAAGCTTAGCATCAACGCTTTGTGGTGAAATCTATAAATCCGTGAACCGAAGTCGCTTTGCAGCATTTTAAACGCGGCAACCGATGCGACGACGAAAGCTCCTGTCAAATATGCAGACAGCGCAACATGGACAGCATTGACAAAAAACCCTGGATTGAAGAAAGCGGCCCACGGGTCGACATCGACAATTTGGCCATCGCGAATATTAAAGCCGGTCGGGCTTCCCTGAAAGGCATGAACGTTTGTAATTAAGACGGCTGAGGCGACCGCTCCGAATGCAACAAGTGTGAGACTGGCGATTCTTCCCCATGGCGGTATCCGTTCTGCCGCATACACATAGATCGACATAAATAAAGCTTCAATAAAAAAGGCATAGATTTCAATTTGAAATGGCAGCGCCATCACTCGGCCGATGACTTCCATAAATCCCGGCCACAATAAAGAGAGCTGGGTTCCGGCAATCGTCCCGGTCGGAATGCCGACGCCAAGCAGCACAGCGAACGCTTTCGTCCATCGTTTTGCCATCACGACATAATCCTGGTCCTTTGTTTTTTGATAAAGCAGCTCAGCTGTCAGCATCATTAACGGCAAACCAACGCCAATCGTTGCAAAAATAATATGAAATCCCATTGTTGTCCCGAATAAAGAACGGGCAATCAGCAAATCATCCATCCATAACCTTCCCTTCCATTGTTGTCCACATTTAAAGCTTAGTGTTTACAACAGAGAGATAAATATGTAAAAGTTTCCTTATTTTGCAGGAACATGTGCAAGAATGTGGAGCCATTATATCCGCAATAGCTTAAATTCAAGGTCGAACAGCTTTTTTTTCAACAACGGGACGGCCAATATGTTCTCCAATTTATCATTAGCACATAAAAAAACCTCCAATGAGGAGGTTTTATCCGTTTAACGCCTTTTCTAATGTCTGAAGATTTTTTTGCATAATGGTAAGATACGTTTCTTGTGCTTTAATATCTTTTTCGGTTAAGGTTGAGAGATTATGGAGGGTCATCGTTTCGGCACCGATTTCTTTTTGGACAATCTCGCTGAACTTTGAGCTGACATTCTGTTCTGTCAATATATACTGAAGTCCATGCTGATCGGCAAGTGCAATAATTTGCTCCAGGTCTCTCTGTGTGGGTTCACTGGCTGTTGACAGCCCTGAAATGCTGAGCTGCTCAATCCCATAGCGCGTTTCCCAATAGCCGTAGGCGGCGTGTGAAACAATCATTTCTCTATGGCTTGCTGTTTCGGCTACCTTTTCGAACTCGTGGTGAAGTTCATCAAGCTCGCCGGCGAGTTTATCAAAGTTTTCCTGGAATAAGCTCTCCTGTTCGGGCAGCTTTTCGGTTAACACCTCTTTAACAGCTTCTGCCAACTCAATGCAGTAAAGGGGATCGAGCCAGACATGGGGATCAATATCATGATCATGCCCGTGATCGTCAGCTTGGTTGCTGGAATCTGTATTTTCTTCTGTATGTGTACTGTCGTCACCATGAGAGTGCGAATCAGCTTTGCTATGATCGGCCTGGCTATCATCACTATGCTCATCATTGTCGGCACGCACATGATCGTGGTTGACTGTGTTAAGATCGACATGATCACCGGCAGCAACTAGGGTAACTTTCTCATTTTCCAAAGTGTGTTTTGCCTTTTCGACAAAGCCTTCCAGCCCGAGGCCAATATAAATAAAAGCATCTGCTTCCGCCAACTTTAGCATATCTTTTTGGGAAGGCTCAAAAGTGTGCTCATCAGCTCCAGGCGGGTAAATGGTTTTTACATCGACATATTTGCCGCCGATTCTTTCTGTAAAATATTGAAGCGGGTAAACAGTCGTGTATAATTTTAACGCCTGATCTTCCCCCTGTTCCGGCGTTTCTTTGTTATTACAGCCGGATAAAAATATGCTGATCGGGAGTAAAATAGAGATAAAAACGAGTAATTTTTTCATAACTGCTCCTTCCTGTTGCGAAAATTCGTATTCATTCCGATTTAAGCAGGAAAAAATTTTATTAGTGAAGTCGGCTCTAGGACTGTCACCGAGTAAAGTCGGACCTAGGACTTTACCGTGTGAAGTCGGACCTAGGGATTAGTGCTATTAGTAGTCAGGATGCTAGTTTAGTAGATAATGCGGAATCGTTACGATTTATCCTTCTGTATAATACAAAAGATAATCTGAAAATGCAAGGAAAAAATTTGCTTGTTTTCACTTCTTTTATGTATTCTAAATAAAAGGAAATCTAAATAATATAGAAAAGGTGATAAATCTGAAGCTGCTTAATGAGATCTTAACTTATAATGAACAATTTGTTGCGGAAAAAAAATATGAGGAGTTTGTGACAACCAAGTTCCCGAATAAACGGATGGTTATTCTCACCTGTATGGATACCCGTTTGCTCGAATTACTGCCGAAGGCATTAAACGTCGGCAACGGAGATGTAAAGCTTGTTAAAAATGCCGGAGCCTTGATTATGCATCCATTCGGAAGCATTATGAGAAGCATCTTGATTGCGATCTACGAGCTACAGGCAGAGGAAGTATTTATTATTGGCCATCATGACTGCGGGATGAGCGGAATCAAGGCAGAGAATGTGATGGGGAAAATGAGGGAGCGAGGCATCAAGAAAGAAATGCTTGAAACCCTTGCCTATTCGGGTATTAATATAGCTGATTGGCTGCATGGATTTAACAATGTTAGTGAAAGTGTTGCACACAGTGTTGACATCGTGAAAAAGCATCCATTATTACCGGCCGACATTCCTGTACATGGGCTTGTAATTGATCCGGAAACAGGAAAACTCGATTTGGTGGTTAACGGTTATAAAGACTAATTTTTCACCTTTTTCTCGGGTACCGGATCAAAGCCGCCGGGATGGAGTGGGTGGCATTTGACGATTCGTTTAAGCGTCAACCATGACCCTTTGAATGGACCGAACCTTTTCACCGCCTCGAGTCCATAATGGGAGCAGGTTGGATAAAACCGGCATGTCGGCGGTTTTAAGGGTGAAATAATGGTTTGATAAAAACGGATCACGCCGATCAACAATTTCTGCAGCATTTCACATCAGGCTCACTTTCAATAGTATCAAACATTAAAAACAAGATACCATAAAATTTGGATTGCGTCTAAATAGATAAAATCCGTTTAATTAGATGAAAAAACTCGGAATTTGCGCTATGATATACATAGACTAAAAAAGGAGTGATGATTCATGCCTTCAGTTGAAAGCTTTGATTTAGATCATAATGCCGTAAAAGCACCTTATGTCAGGCACTGCGGCGTTCATAAAGTTGGCAGTGACGGTGTAGTAAATAAATTCGATATCCGTTTTATCCAGCCAAACAAGGGTGCAATGAAACCAGATGCGATTCATACACTCGAGCATTTGCTCGCCTTCAATATTCGCAAGCATGCGGAAAAATATGACCATTTTGATATAATTGATATCTCACCAATGGGTTGCCAGACGGGCTACTACCTTGTCGTAAGCGGAGAGCCGAAAGTCGAAGAAATCATCGACCTTTTGGAAGATACCATGAAGGATGCTATTGAAATCACTGATATTCCAGCAGCTAATGAACGGCAGTGCGGCCAGGCCAAATTGCATGACCTTGAAGGAGCCAAACGCCTGATGCGCTTCTGGCTTGAACAGGGCAAAGAAGATTTAAAACAAGTATTTGCGTAAATAGACGAAGAACTGGCTCGTATGAGTCAGTTCTTATTTAATTCAAATTCTTGGTTTTATCTTCTGTCCCCTGTCCTTCTGTGAATCGATCTTGTCTAAATGGGGATTTTCCTCAAGCGGATCAACGGTATGCTTGTAGCCATAGGCTTTGGATGTTGTGATGACACTAATCAGCAGTACTGCGAGAACGATAATCACGGAAACAATTAAAACAGCATACATAAATTTTCCTCCTTTATCTAAAAATATTTTATCACGATATTGTGAACACGGGGTAATTAACCGCTAAAATCGTTGATACTCCAATGTTTGATTTGAAGATAACAGGGTAACATAACATCGGGAGGATGATAAGTGATGTCACAGGAATTAATTCAATCATTAAACAAGCAAGTGGCCAACTGGACTGTATTGTACGTTAAGCTTCATAATTTCCATTGGTTTATCAAGGGGCCGCATTTCTTTACGCTTCATGAAAAGTTTGAAGAGCTGTATAACGAAGCAGCCGTATACATTGACGAGTTGGCCGAGCGCATTCTTGCCCTTGAAGGGAGACCGGTTGCAACGATGAGGGAATACCTCGAGCTGTCATCGGTGAAGGAAGCAACAGGCAGTGAAAACGAAGAAGATATGGTGCGCACAATCAGTGACGATTTTTCAACAGTGGCTGCAGAGCTTCAGGAGGCCATCAACTTAGCCGAAGCAGCTGAAGATGAAGGAACAGCGGACATCCTAATTGGCATTAAGAAAAGCCTGCGAAAGCATACTTGGATGTTCAACGCATACCTAAAATAAACTTAAACGGGACCGCATCGCGGCCCCGTTTTTTTATAGAAAGCTATCCAGGCTCCTCTTTGTCCTTAAAAAAAAGAAGCTGGTGAAAATCAGCTTCTTTTTGCATCTCTATGTATGGTTAATGAATGTTTCGCGCATGAAAGGGGTAGGAGCGCTGATCAAATTCCTCCTGGGCAAACTTCCCTTTTAAGCTTTCGATCAAGTATATTCCCATTAAATCGTACAGCTCCTGTTTATCCATCTCCTTGATCAGGCTTAATAAATCGTCATAGCTCATCTCTTCAAGGAATGCAAAGGCTAACATATCAATGTCTTCCTCATCTCCGGTAAGCTTATTTCGGTAAAGCTCATACAGCTCATCAACAAGTTTCAAGTTTATCACCCCCGACAATACATTTTACTCAGACCCTAAATGCGATTGAATCTATAGTTATTCAATACCCTTAATGGTGAAAAATATTCCATGGAACTCTTTGTTCACTTTAGATATTATCCTTTTCTCTCGCAAAAATACAGCGAAAGCTTCTGTATATTATCACAGTAAAAGTGGGAAAAGAAAGAAAAGGGGATGACTAAATGGATAAGTCCACAAAAACTTATTATATAAGCGTAGGGACAGGTGAGATTTCGCAAAGCTCTACCGCCTCACCATGGAATTTTCAAATCCATGCGACCGATGAAGAGATCACCATTTTAAGAGAATATTTTGAACAAAATTATTCGACCGAATGGCAAAATTTTTTCCGTGCCCATGTTCCATACGTTCAATACCATTATGACCGCGAAAATGATGCTTACGATGAAACGATGAAGAAGATTTATGGAATGATTTATGAATTGGGCGATGAGCAGGCAAAAAATCATATCGAGGAAATGGGCATTTTAACCGATAAAAATTAGTTAATCACCCCGGAATAGCGTTACGTTAGGCGATTACTATATAATAATAGCATGAACGGAAATTGCGAGCGGGGTAGATTATGAAAGAATTTCACGATCAAAATGGACAGCCTGTGCGGCTTTCCTTTCAACCAAACCAATTCTCACTACCGAGCAGGCATGTCCTTGTTATCTGTCGTTTTCAAGACAAGTGGCTGCTTACCAGCCATAAAATCCGCGGACTTGAATTCCCGGGCGGAAAAACGGAGAGCGGAGAAACATTAGAGGAAGCTGCGAGAAGGGAAGTTTTCGAGGAAACCGGTGCCCGGTTACAAAGCCTTCATTATGTTGGCGAATATGAAGTGGGTGGTGAAATTCCCTTTGTCAAAACAATTTTCTATGGCGTCGTTGAACGGATCGAAGAAAGGGAAACATTCTTTGAAACAAATGGCCCTGTTTTCATCTCAGGTCCATTGCTCAAAGCCAGGCTCAAAGATGAGTACAGCTTCATCATGCAGGATGACGTCATCGCCACGAGCTTGCTTGAAATAAAGCGGAAATTTGATTCGAAAATGGATATCTAATATAGAAAAACCAGAAAACAGGAAGCCTTTCTGGTTTTTATCATGTTAGTTGAGTGAATTTCATAAAAGCATTCTTTAACTGAAAAACGAACGGTTATTTATAATTAAGACAGTACTCGTTTCCTACAGCATACTCCTGTTAATTTAGACAACCTCATTCGTTTTTCGGTTTAGCTTGTTACATTGTGAAATTTACTCAGTTATTATGTTTGATTAACTTTCTCTCAAGCAATTCAACAAGTTGATACATAATTGTAGCAAAAACGGCGATGATCAGCAGGGACAGCAGCACAAGCGTAAAATTAAAAACCTGGAATCCATAAATGATCATATAACCGAGCCCTTTTGCCGAGACAAGGAATTCTCCGACGATAACCCCGACCCATGAAAGTCCGACATTCACTTTTAAAGTTGAGATAATCGTCGGGAACGATGCGGGTAAAATCGCTTCCCGGAAGCACTGGTATCGTGTGGCTCGGAACGTTAGCAGGACCTTCAAGTAGTTCGGATCCACCTCCCGAAAAGAAGTGTAGACAACGATGGTTGTTATAATAACGGAGATGATCGCACCCATTGCCACAATTGATGTAAATCCAGGCCCGAGTGCGACAATCAAGATCGGCCCAAGCGCCACCTTTGGCATTGCATTCATAATTACAAGGTATGGATCCAGCACCTTGGATACCATCGGCGACCACCAGAGGATGGCAGCGAGAATCGTGCCGAGCAAGGTGCCAAGGATAAATCCAAAGACCGTTTCGGTTAAGGTGACACCAAGATTCCCCATTAATGTTCCGTCAGTAATCTGTTGTAAGAAAAGCCTCCAGATTTTCGAAGGTGAGCTGAAAATAAGCGGGTCCACCCATTGCTTCCTGCTTGCCAGTTCCCAACCAGCGAAAAAGACGAAAAAGATCGCGAGCTGGTAAAAGCTCACCCATGTTTTCTCCCGCTTTAAGGATGCGATGTATTGTTGATGAAGGAGTTTTACATTATGTGGTTTGTCCAAGGGACTCCAGCTCCTTCCATATTGTTTGGAAAATGCCTGAAAAGGCTTCATGATTTCGCGCTGCAAACGGAGAGATTGTTTTTAACTGATCTGGAATTGTAAACATACGGTGCAATCGGCCAGGATTAGCAGTAAACAGAAAAACGCGATCACTCATCGCGATAGCTTCTCCAATATCGTGGGTGACAAGAATAGCCGTCTTTCTGAATGACTTAAGCGTATGCCAGACAAGGTCCTCGAGTTTCAGCTTCGTCTGGTAATCGAGTGCCGAAAATGGCTCATCGAGCAGCAACAGCTTTGGATCTGTGGCCAAAGTTCTGACAAGTGCGACCCGCTGCCGCATTCCCCCTGACAGCTGCTGTGGAAAATGCGTTTCGACTCCATCAAGCCCCATTTGTGATAATAACTGAAAAGCATATTGTCTGCTTTCGGTGGAAAGCGATTTTGATAGTTTCAGGCCAATCAGGATGTTTTCCTCTATTGTCCTCCAGGGAAAAAGATAATCCTGCTGGAGCATGTAGCCGAATGTACTGTCTGATTCCTTCACTTCAATGCCTTCAAGAGTGACGGTCCCTTCGGACGGGTCAATCAACCCGGCAATAATCGATAAGAGCGTCGTTTTACCACACCCGCTCGGGCCCAGGAAGGTGACAAATTCGCCTTCCTTCACCTCAAGCGAAACATCGGAGAGGGCCGTGTTTGCCGATGTTTTACTAAAATACGTGTGGTGAATGTCCTTAAGCGTTAGAAAATCCATAAAGTTGGCCTCCTCTTCAATAAATTTTTAAACAGATTTACTCGCGTTAAATTTGTTTCAAAATGTAATAAGCAAAACCGAAAAACGAATTAGATTGTCTTGAATAAACCAGGAGGATTCAGTATGAACCGAATTATAATGTCTTAATTCTAATTAAGTTGTTTTTTGTACTTAAGAAAATGCTATATGAGTTTTTTCACTTAATCACTTTTTCAGCAATTTCAGTGTTTACCAGGGTGTTATGATCAATTTGTTTCGGAAGCTCACCTGCTTCTTCCATAATGTCCTGGAGATTGTTCCATTCCTCTTCATCGAGGATTGGGTCAGTAGCGAACGAGCCCTGGCTCTTGTAGCGGTCGATTGCTGTTTCCGCGATTTCTATATCTGTATCTTCAAAATAAGGCAGGATCAACTCGGCAGTAGTTTTGGCACTTTCTTTTTGAACAAATTGTTGAGCTTTATAGATGGCTCTCGTGAATTTCTCAACCGTTTCACTGTTTTCTTTGATATAGCTTTGCTTTGCCATAAAAGTGGTATATGGTACATGACCGGACTCGGTTCCGAATGAGGCGACAATGTAGCCCGCACCTTCTTTTTCAAAAACACTGGCGGTCGGTTCAAACAATTGGACGAAATCGCCCGTTCCGGAAGCAAATGCACTCGAGATATTGGCAAAATCAATATTTTGGATTAAATTCAAGTCTTGATGAGGATCAATGCTATGCTTCTTTAAGACAAATTCACCGACCATTTGTGGCATTCCGCCTGTCCGCTGGCCAAGGAAAGTCGTTCCTTTCAGCTGGTCCCAGGAGAAATTATCGATTTTTGTCCGTGAAACGAGGAATGTTCCATCTGTCTGTGTTAGCTGAGCAAAATTAATAACCGGATCGCTTGAGCCCTGGGCCTCTACATAAATAGAAGTTTCAGAACCGACAAGTGCGACATCGGCGTTGTTAGACAAAAGCGCGGTCATCGTTTTGTCACCGCCCCATGCAGTTGTCAGCTCCACATCAAGGCCTTCTTCCTCAAAAAAGCCTTTTTCAATCGCAACATATTGCGGAGCATAAAAAATCGATCTCGTCACTTCTGCTATCTTCACTTTTTCATTTCCTTCATTGCTGCAGGCGGTGAGAGGTATAATAAGTATCATAACGCAAAGCAGGATAAAGTAGATTTTGAAGCAGATTTTTTTCATAACAGGCAACCTCCTTAAGGGGTACGATAGGTTTTGTAGCAATTTACATGTTTTACGATATCGTATGAGTTGATAAAAAATGTGTGAATGCCTAGTCACAAAATTATTAAACGGTACGGAAAGCGGATTTGGCGGGGAGAATCGCAGCATTTATTTAAAAGGAAGGGGAATACAAGATGAACCACTCTGGCATGATCATCGATAAATGGAGGTTTCCATCACCAAACCCTGACATCGTGCTTTCCGTAATTACATACTATTCGGACGGGCTGAAAGTGAAAGGGCTGTTGGCCGAGCCGATTGGCGGAAATGTTTGCGAAGGCCTTTTGTATTTACGGGGCGGCATTAAAAATGTCGGCAAAGTAAGGCCGGCGCGAATTGCACAATTTGCAGTGGAAGGCTTTGTTGTATTTGCCCCTTTTTACAGGGGAAACCAGGGAGGTGAGGGGAATGAAGATTTTGCAGGCGAGGACAGGCATGATGGATTCTCGGCCTTTTGCCTCCTGCAAAACCACCCGCGCGTAAGCAGAGTTCATGTGTTCGGATTCTCCCGCGGTGGAGTGATGGCGCTCCTAACCGGGATTCAATTTCCTGAAGCCGCTTCCGTCGTTACGTGGGGCGGAGTTAGCGATATGTTTTTAACATACGTTGAAAGAAAGGATTTGCGGCGGATGATGAAAAGAGTGATTGGCGGGACACCGACGAAGTATCCTGAACGTTATCAGCTTCGGACGCCGCTGTTCGAACTTGAACGGCTTCAGGCTCCTGTCCTAATTATTCATGGTGTACAGGATAAGAATGTTTCAATTGAACATGCCTTCCGGCTTGAAAAAAGGCTGCGGGAATTGGGTAAATCGGTAACACGCTGGTATTTTGATCAATTCACCCACTATTTCCCTCCAGCTGTTAATCGAAAAATTGTCGATGATTTGACGAACTGGATGAAAACCCAACCGTAAAAACATGTTAAAATAGCAGTAAGGATAGCGTAAAGGAGAGAGAGAGATGGGCATGCCTTTCGAATTAAATACGATGATCGTGACAAAGGGAAGAGAAAAACGTCTAAAAGACAACTATTTTACGCTGGAAAAGCAAGGCTACCGCCTTTATCCGATTGATATTCCCATCGATGTCAGAAAAACGATCGAGAGTGAATCAAGCGGAACCGCAGTCATATCGAAGGTTGAATGGTCAAGCGAAAAAACGATGCTAACTTATCAGCTGGTTTCACTGAACTCAACAAACTGAGCAGGGCAGAAAATGTGCCTGCTTTTTTATTTTTATGGAAGTGTAATTCTGCAGCATTGCGAGCGTCTTATTTTGTAAAGGGGGAGGGTCATCATGGACGCCGGCCGGCACATAGAAAAATGGTTTTTTCAATACGAAAGAGACATTACAAATTACCTTGTTTACTATACAGGAAGCAGGGATGTAGAAGATATTGTGCAAGACACTTTTTTAAGAGCTCTTCTAGCGTTTCCGCGCTTCAGGAACGATGCAGATCCGAAAACATGGCTGATCTCGATTGCCAGAAATACAGCGATTGATTCTTTTCGCAGGAAAAGTCTATGGCAAAAACTAAAGCAATCGTTAAACAGCAGCCAAAATGAACCGGAATCATCTGCGGATAAAAATTTGCTGCAGAAAGAGGAACAGCTTGAATTGCATTTAGCTATCAATCGATTGAAGGAAAATTATCGGGACGTCGTCCTGTTACGGGGAATAGCTGAGTTATCGGCTGCCGAAACAGCAAGGGTGCTGGGCTGGAGTACCAACAAAGTAAATGTTACCTTTCACCGTGCTGTCCAGAAATTGAATACTTTGTTGAAGGAGGGTGCAATGGATGTCCGACCTAACAGAAAAACAGCTTCTTCAAAAGCTGAATGATTTTCAAAAGCATGAGTTGCCATACGAGAAAAGGAACAGAGTCATTACTGCGATTCGGAATAGTGATCGGCCCAAGAAAAAAACAGTCCCATATTTATGGACTGGAACCGCTGCTATAATGCTCATTATGATCATTTTCGGCCCCGCTTATTGGTTTATGCAAACACGAGATGGAGGCACTCAAACAGGGGGACCAGCTGAAACAGTGGAACCGGTCGAGCAAGGAGAAATTTTTAGTTCTGTTGATGAAAATGGAAATCTGGAATATGTGGATCAACTATACGGGATTCCGAATAAGGTTGGGGTTTTGAAGCCGGTTGAATATGACTGGGTTGCGGAGGATTATCGGAGTGTTTCTAAAATTATGATTCATTTATGGGGTGACAGTGAAAAGCTGATTGGTGAATCTTTGCGAGTAACTGGCACACACGTTGAAACAGGTATGAGGCAACATCTGGCCAACCCCAGTGTAGCGGGTGGCGTTGGGGGGAGTGATGCTCACGCGATTACAAGCTTTCAACCTTTTGAACGCCCGGGTGAATGGATTTTAACCTTCAAAGTGGGCAAAGAGAAATTCGGGGAATTTTCCGTCTATGTTAAAGAACCCTATGTACAAATAGGAAATGCCACATTATTGATTTCACAGGAAGATCTTAAACCTGCCGTTTTCGAAAATGTGTCGCTGGAAGTAGGAGGTAAAGATTTGCCGGCACAAATTGAACTCGAATTATTGAATGTTGACAATCCAGTTGAATACTATAATTATTCATTAGCAGATAAAGAAGCCTTTACGAGAGCTTCAGATAATGCAGAAATTTATTCATATAACGGGAAAATAGAGATCAAAAATAGCGGGCGCTGGCGGTTTACTGTATTGGGGCAACAATCAGAGCTTGTCGTTGTTGATTAGCAACGAGCGATTGATAATACATCTATGTGCAGCGACCTGGATTCTATCATAGGCGGCGATGTATCCTGCCTGAAGAGTATTTTATCCGCGAAAAGATAGGGGATATCCGCGAAAAGTCGGATTTATCGGCGAAAAAGTGGAGTATATCCGCGAAACATTTAGTATATCCGCGAAACTAAAAATTTATCCGCGAAACAGCGAAAACCAGGCGTAATCAACGCCTGGTTTTTAACTATTATGCTATAGGACCGCCTTTTTCTTCAATCTGAGCAGGTACTCCGGAAAATTTCTTGAAGTTTTCCCGGAATTTCGCAGACAACTCGGTTGCTTTCCGCTTGTATTGTTCCTGATTAGCCCAGGTTTTGTTTGGCTGAAGTACTTCGTCAGGCACGCCGGGAATGTGAAGCGGTATTTCCAGGCCGAAGATTGCATCTTTTGCAGTTTCGGCACTGTTTAATTCACCGTCAAGTGCGGCCTGGACCATAGCGCGCGTGTAGCTGAGCTTCATGCGGCTGCCAACTCCGTATTCTCCACCTGTCCAGCCGGTATTGACAAGAAATACCTTTGCATTGTGCTCATCAATTTTTTCGCCGAGCATTTCCGCATAGCGCGTTGCTGGAAGTGGAAGAAACGGTGAGCCAAAGCAAGTAGAGAAGGTTGCCTGCGGCGATGTAATGCCGCGCTCTGTTCCGGCCAGCTTTGAAGTATAGCCGCTTAGAAAGTGGTACATCGCTTGCTCTTTCGTCAATCTTGAGATAGGCGGCAGGACTCCGAAAGCATCGGCTGTTAAAAAGACAATCGTATTTGGATGTCCGGCAAGGCTTGGATCGACGATATTGTCTATTGCCTGCAGCTGATATGCCGCTCTTGTGTTTTCGGTTAATGTGCCGTCATCGTAATCAGCAACCCGGGTCTCACTGTTGATGACAACATTTTCTAAAACAGAGCCGAAACGGATTGCATCAAAGATCTGCGGTTCTTTTTCACGAGATAAGTTGATGCACTTCGCGTAACAGCCGCCTTCAATATTGAACACGCCATTTGGCGACCAGCCATGTTCATCATCACCGATTAAACGGCGATTCGGATCTGCAGACAGAGTTGTTTTTCCAGTGCCTGATAGGCCGAAAAATAGGGCGACATCCCCTTCAAGGCCGACATTTGCTGAGCAGTGCATCGATAATATGTTGTTTTCAGGAAGAATATAGTTCATGACAGAGAAAATCGATTTTTTCATCTCGCCGGCATATTCGGTACCTCCGATTAAAATGGTGCGCCGCTCAAATGAAATAATAATGAATGTTTCTGATGCTGTACCGTCAACGTTTGGATCCGCTTTAAAGTTTGGTGCGGAGATAATGGTAAACTCAGCTTGGTGACCAAGCAATTCCTCTTCGGTCGGCCGGATAAATAACTGGTGGGCAAACAGGTTATGCCAGGCATATTCATTAATAACCTGTATTGGCATCCGGTATTTTTTATCCGCACCTGCAAATCCTTTGAATACGAAAAGTTCGTCTTTTTCTTTCAAGTATTCTAATACTTTATTATACAAGTTGGAGAACGTTTCTTCAGAAATAGGCTGATTAACCGGTCCCCATTCAACGTTGGACCTTGAAGATGGTTCTTCGACAATGTACTTATCTTTAGGTGATCGTCCTGTGTATTTTCCCGTTGTCGCGCGTACCGCACCCGTCGAGGTTAACGATCCTTCATTGCGCTTTAATACTTTTTCGACAAGCTGGGGGACGGACAATTGTACATGGACATTATTTCCTTTTGCTAATTCGGTTAACTTATTGGATACACTAACAGAATTCATCTGATGAATACCTTCCTTTACCAATTTGTTTTTTGTTGAAAGTGATTACATCTCATGAATTAGTATAACACATTGACCGAAATAGTCTATACTATTTAACGTCTAATTATTGAACAATTTCGACAAAATTGTGGCTGCTCGAAAAATTGAGACAATGGTGTTGTTTCCGAAGTAAAATTTTATTGACAGGAGTTTACGGCTTAGGTTATGATTTTTTATTGAACGGATATTCTCTTATCCCGAGCTGGTGGAGGGTCAGGCCCAATGAAACCCGGCAACCTGCTTATTGATGGTATGGACTTCTTTTTTCTTTAGGAAGTGTATGTCTGTCGAGCAAGGTGCTAACCTGATGCAAGGATCCATTCCTTGAACGATAAGAGTGAAAGGCGCGTACATTGGACATCAACCTTTCCTCATATAAGGAAGGTTTTTTTGCGTTTACCAGGTGCCAGCTTAGTTGGTTTGACGAATAAGAGCCTGTTATCCACTATTCGGAGCGTTGAATAACGGCCAATGTGCCGGGCCCCCTTAAACGATAGTAAAGTGGGATAAAAAGCTCTTGTTTATTTCATACTACATAGGGAATGAATACCGTATCAATGTAAGGCTTAAGAATAATCACATAGATTAGTACCATGTTATGATATACCAGTTGCCAGGCAGCAGCGGATTGGGAGATTCCTTTCCGGGAAAATTGGGGTGCTGGCACTTTTCTTATGCCCTTGCCTATTATGAATATAAAAGGAGGGAATCAGATGTCAACAAAACGTCGATTGTTTACTTCTGAATCAGTTACGGAAGGTCACCCGGATAAAATTTGTGACCAAATTTCTGATGCTATTTTAGATGCCATTCTTGCAAAAGATGCGAATGCCCGCGTTGCTGCAGAAACTTCAGTTACAACAGGGTTAGTTCTGGTTTCAGGTGAAATCACTACTACTACTTATGTGGATATTCCGAAAATCGTTCGCGAAACGATTGCCGGTATCGGTTACACACGTGCTAAATATGGTTTTGATGCTGAAACATGCGCAGTGCTAACTTCAATTGACGAACAGTCTCCTGATATCGCAATGGGTGTTAATCAGGCGCTTGAAGCTCGTGAAGGCCAAATGTCTGATGAAGAAATTGACGCGATCGGAGCCGGTGACCAGGGGTTAATGTTTGGATTTGCCTGCAATGAAACGAAAGAGCTTATGCCGCTGCCGATTTCACTGGCACACAAGCTTGCCCGCCGCTTAACCGAAGTGCGCAAGGAGGAGATACTTCCATACCTGCGTCCGGACGGAAAAACACAAGTTACGGTTGAATACGATGAAAATGACAAGCCAGTGCGGATCGATACAATCGTTATTTCGACCCAGCACCATCCAGAGGTTACACTTGAGCAAATTCAGCGCAACTTGAAGGAATATGTGATCAACCCGGTCGTTCCACAGGAATTGATCGATGAAAATACAAAATACTTTATTAATCCGACAGGCCGTTTCGTCATTGGCGGTCCACAAGGGGATGCAGGGTTAACAGGCCGCAAAATTATCGTTGACACATATGGCGGATATGCACGTCATGGCGGCGGTGCATTCTCCGGTAAGGATCCGACGAAAGTTGACCGCTCTGCCGCTTATGCAGCCCGTTATGTTGCGAAGAATATCGTTGCTGCCGGCCTTGCAGAAAAAGTGGAGGTGCAGCTCGCCTATGCGATCGGTGTGGCCCAGCCTGTGTCGATTTCTATTGATACATTCGGAACAGGAGCAGTTGATGAAGACATCCTAATCAATCTAGTCCGCAACAACTTCGACCTTCGTCCGGCAGGAATTATCAAGATGCTCAATCTCCGCCGCCCGCTTTACAAGCAGACAGCAGCTTACGGACACTTTGGCCGTAACGATTTAGACCTTCCTTGGGAGCGTACAGATAAAGCTGAAACCTTGAAATCTCAAGCTCAATAACTGAACAATAAGGGAGTTGCATATGATGTGTAACTCCTTTTTTCTTTTTTCGTCTAATGATACAGGACGATATTTGGCATGGAATGGAAATAGTTCCCTTGATTTCCCGTTGATTATTCCTGAAATGCTCTGCCTTTTTACAATGATTATGGTACTATTAGATAGTATGTATTTATAAAAGAACAATTCTCACGAAGAAATGGAGTAGGTGAAGTACATAATGTGTGGTTTTATTGGTTGTGTACATGAGAAAGCACAGGCTTTTCAAGATGATCAAAAACAACAATTTAAAAATATGAACAAGATTATTACGCACCGCGGCCCTGATGATGACGGTTATTATTTTGATGATCATATTCAGTTCGGGTTCCGCCGGTTGAGCATAATAGATATCGAAAGCGGCCATCAGCCATTAACCTATGAAAATGAACGTTACTGGATCATTTTCAATGGGGAAATTTATAACTATGTAGAGCTTCGCGACGAGCTGCTGAATGAAGGATTGTCATTTGCAACCCATTCAGATACTGAGGTAATTATTGCCCTTTACAGCCATCTAAAAGAAAAAGCAGTGGAAAAACTGCGTGGCATGTTTTCCTTTGTAATTTGGGATAAGCAAGAGGAAACTTTATACGGCGCCAGAGATCCGTTTGGAATTAAGCCGTTCTTCTACTTCGATGACGGGGAAAGAACATTCTTTGCGTCAGAAAAGAAAAGCATTCTGCTTGCACTTGAAAATGACGTTCTCAATTATGAGGCGCTCCAGCATTATTTAACCTATCAATTTGTCCCTGAGCCGGAAACGATGTCAGAGGGAATCCGCAAACTGGAACCGGGGCATTATTTTATAAAAAAAATTGGTGCACCGATGGAAATGACGCGCTATTGGAAAGCGGCCTTCCGTCCGGTCCAACAGTCGGAGCAAGATTACATTAAAGAAATTAAAGATGTTCTTTTCGATTCGGTTAAAATTCATATGCGAAGCGATGTGCCGGTAGGGTCTTTCCTGTCAGGCGGAATTGATTCTTCGATTATTGCTTCAATCGCTAAAGAATTTCATCCGGCTATTAAAACCTTCTCGGTTGGATTTGAACGAAACGGCTTCAGTGAAATTGATGTGGCAAAAGAGACGGCTGAAAAGCTGGGTGTCGAAAATATTAGCCATGTGATTACCGCGCAAGAATATATGGATGAACTGCCGAAAATCATGTGGCATATGGATGATCCTCTTGCCGACGCGGCTGCCGTGCCGCTGTACTTTGTGGCGCGGGAAGCAAGAAAGCATGTCACTGTGGTGCTGTCGGGTGAGGGTGCCGACGAATTGTTCGGAGGTTATAATATTTACCGGGAGCCGCAGTCACTTGAAGTTTTTAACAAAATTCCGCGGACAGGTAAAGCGATGCTGAAAGGAATTGCCCGCATGATGCCGGATGGCATGAGAGGTAAAAGCTTTATTGAAAGAGGCGTCACTCCAATGGAGGAACGCTATATTGGCAATGCGAAAATGTTTACGGAGGAAGAAAAACGCGACATCCTTAATGTATATAACAACCGTTTAAACTATAGGGACATAACAAAGCCGTTATATGAAGAAAGTGATGGCTATGATCCAGTTGACCGGATGCAATATATTGATATTCACACATGGATGCGCGGCGATATTCTCTTGAAAGCTGATAAAATGACGATGGCTCATTCACTGGAGCTGCGTGTTCCATTTCTTGATAAAGCCGTGTTTGAAATTGCTTCGAAAATTCCAACCAGCCTGAAAACGGCAAACGGAACAACGAAGTATATTTTACGGAAAGCTGCTGAAGGAATTGTTCCCGATCATGTGCTGAACCGCAAAAAGCTTGGCTTCCCTGTTCCAATCCGCCACTGGTTAAAGGATGAAATGATTGATTGGGCGAAAAAAATGATCCGCGAAAGCAACACGGACCATCTCATTAACAAACAATATTTATTGAACCTGCTTGATGACCATTGCCAAAATAAAGCGGATAACAGCCGGAAAATCTGGACGGTGCTGATGTTTATGCTTTGGCACGATGTGTATGTCGAGAAAAAGTATGCGTTCCAGACAGAATTTGAAATGAAAAAATCATATCAGACCTCTATTGAAAATTAATGAAAACCCAGGCCCTTTTGCAACAAAAGGGCTTTTGTCTTTTATGATTTGTTTCTATGCAAAAGGTCAATTCTTTGGTACAAGAATTGACCTGTCAAAATTACTGCATCGTTATTAACGGGATAGAAATGTGATTGCCTGGCTTCCCATTTGCACCCAGGCCTGTTCAAAGTCGGTGATGGGTGCTTTTTTATTTTTTTCGCCGCTAAGCGGGTCATTAAAATAAACAAAATCTTGATCATAACCGGTGATCAGCACGGAGTGTTCCCTGGCAGTTACCTTGACTTGTCCGGTTGGTGTGTTCCACGTTTGAAATTGGCTGTTTTCAAGCTTTTTATAGCGAGTGTTTGTAATTACCCACACTGGTCTGCCGTCGGAAAGGTGAATTTTTAACTCTTCAAAGCGGGAGCCGGTCATATCAAGGATTTTCCCGGGCAGGTACGTTTCTGCTAATTGTGCAATTGGCTCGTGGTAAACGCCGAGGCCGGGTTCATGATAAGAATACATGCTTCCGACAAAGCCGTCATGCGGGTTACCGAAAAAGATTTGTCCCCCAGAGATTTGGAAAGGAGTAGGATCTTTTTTTATCTGCTCAGCAAGCGTCATTTTATCCACCTGGACGTTTGCGGCCTGAAGGAGCATCGCTAGGCTCGTTACTTCGCAGCCGCGCGGCAGCTCGGGAAATTGTGATACAGCAGGAGCATCAAGGAGCACATTGGGCTCAATTTTAATAATCGAAAAATCGCGATCATCAGGGAGAGCCGATAGTGCTTCATTGTCAGATCTATTGACAAAATTTTTGATTGTTTCAACCGCTTTTGCCACCTGATTATCGGAGTTGTCCATTAAGAAGGCACCACAAGTAACCAGCGCGATAAACACTAGCATAAAGGCGTACTTCCAGGGACTCATTTTTTTTATAAAAGTAATCAGGAGTAGCAGAGAGATGAGCAGCAGCCCTGATATTAAAAATATATTCATCTATATCACCCATTAACAAATCTATAGGCTTATTATCGGATTGAAAGCAGTATATGTTAAGGCCTGTTATTCAATAATAAATAATGAGTTTGCTATGCTCAGGTGCCTGCAGGAAAAGTGGATTGCCGGATTCGGGAAAAATACTATTTTTTTAGGGCTTTATAATACTGGCCTTTTTCAACATACTCCCTGGAGATCCGCTCCATATCCTGCTTATCTTCATCTGTCAATTGTCTGATCACTTTTGCGGGTCTGCCAAATGCCAGACTATTAGGCGGAATCTTTTTTCCTTGCGGGACAAGGCTTCCGGCGCCGATAAAAGCTCCTTCGCCAATTTCGGCCTCATCCAAAATGATTGAGCCCATGCCGATTAATGCTTTTTGGCGAATTAGGCAGCTGTGCAGGATCACCTGGTGTCCAACGGTGACTTCATCTTCAATGATGAGTGGATGATTGGGGCTTTGATGGAGAACGGAATTGTCCTGTATGTTCACCCTTTTGCCAATAATCGTTGGGGCGACATCCCCTCTAATGACGGTATTAAACCAAATGCTTGACTCTTCTCCGATCTTCACATCCCCGGTGACGGTAACATGATCAGCAAGAAACACGGTTGGAGCTATTCGGGGTGTTTTTCCATTGTATGGATAAATCATGTTCATTCTCCTTTACTGTTATCTTACAATTTGATTTTACCGAAAGTTTTAAAGTTTGTCTCAAAGCATTTTTAACGGTATTTACCGGAGAATATGATATATTTCAAATAGACCTATGGGCGAAATTATTTATTGTTAGTTACAGGAGGAAGATTGTATGTGGAAATGGGAAGCTGAAGGAGAAGCAAAAGCAGTTATAGTGATGGTTCATGGGGCTATGGAACATCACCGCCGCTATGGCTGGCTAATTGAGATGTGGCGTTTATCAGGCTTTCACGTAATCATGGGCGATCTTCCCGGTCAGGGGATGACAACAAGATCGAGACGGGGGCATATCGATTCCTTCGATGAATATTTAACAGAAGTAAAGGATTGGATACAGGCAGCCTACCAATTTAATCTGCCGGTGTTTCTTGTCGGACACAGCCTCGGCGGGCTTATCTCGATCAAACTTCTGCAGGAAGTGGAATTGAATATCGCCGGAGTGATTTTATCATCGCCTTGCCTTGGGCTTGTCGAATACCCGTCAAAAATGCTGAATGCAATTTCCCTCGGTTTGAATCTTATCGTTCCTTCCTTTCGGATTGATTCCGGGTTAACGGTCGACATGGCAACACGTAATGAGGACGTCCGCGATGCCGATTTAAATGATTCTCTTTATATCACAAAAGTGTCGGTAAGATGGTATCGCGAAATGATAAGTGCGATGAAGGAAGTATATGAAAATATGGAAGCAACCCAGGATATTCCGATGCTTGTCATGCAAGCCGGGAATGACAAAATAGTCAACAAGGCCAACGTTAAGGATTGGTTTAATCAAGTTCCCCTTTCCGAAAAACGATTTAAAGAATGGCCAAACTGTTACCATGAAATTTTTAATGAACCGGAACGTGAAGATGTGTTTGAATATGCGAAGGATTTCGTGATCAGCCAATTAAAGGTGATTGGCTATCTGGTTTAACGGAGGGTGAAGAAATGTCGATTCCTATCGAGCCGCTCAGCTTAATGTCAAAAGTGTACAGAAAAGTATTTCCGGTAGTACATAAAGAGCTGAACTATTGGAAGGAGCGGGCTGCTAGCATCCCCAATCAGGAACTGCGTAAACAGGCACTCGCAAGCATCCAACACAAAACATTTCATTGTGAGGGCGGCGCAATTCTGGCTTTGCTTGCAAAGGAAAATTATAAAGAAGCGATTCGATTTATAGTGGCTTATCAAACGATCAGCGATTACTTGGATAACCTTTGTGACCGAAGCACCTCGCTCGATCCTGCTGATTTCCAGGCTTTGCATGAATCGATGGCAGATGCGTTAACGATCGGGGCAGAACCGAAAAACTATTATCGTCTAAGACAAGACCAGGACGATGGCAATTACCTGGCCGACCTTGCCGGGACGTGTCGTGAAGTGCTTTCCAATAGCAGAAATTATTCACTTATAAAATCACATTTGCTTGAATTGTGCCGTTATTATTGTGATTTGCAAATTCATAAACACGTCGCAGTTGATGAAAGAGTGGAACGCCTGCAAATATGGTTTGACGATCACAAGGGCGCAATGCCCGAAATGGAATGGTATGAGTTTTCTGCGTGCTCAGGTTCCACGCTCGGTATTTTTTGTTTAATCTCCTATGCAATGAGCGCGGGTTTCCGTGCTGAAGATGCAGATATTATCAAAAACGGGTACTTCCCGTACATACAAGGATTGCATATACTACTCGACTATTTCATTGACCAGGAAGAGGACCTTGCCGGCGGCGATTTAAATTTTTGCTTTTATTATGATGATCAAGAAAAAATGTTCAGCAGATTGGAGCATTTCCTGAGCGAGGCAGATCGTCATACAGATAATCTTCCCCATAAACGCTTCCATCAATTGATCAATAGGGGGCTGCTGGGAGTCTATCTATCGGACGAAAAGGTCCGGCAGCAGAAGCGTGTCCGCAAGCTTGCAAAGGCAATGATAAAAAAGGGCGGGTCAGTCAGTTTCTTTTTTTACATAAACGGCAGAGCATATCGAATGATGCAAAAGTGGATGCCGATCGGTTTAATGCGATCCTTATTAAATAAGCTTTAATATGAATGTAAAAACGGAGCAGATGATTTCATGCTCCGTTTTTTGCTACCTTTTTTCGATGGCAATGATAAAAGGGGGATTATTCTTTTGGTTGATAAATCGATATTGAAGCACGTGGGCGATATTTTGATCAAGCTCCTGCAAGTATTGAAGAAGTTTGTCGCGTTCAACCCCCCCTTCCTGATGTCCGTGATAAATAACAAGAACGATGATCCCCTCAGGTGCGATAATCTCAAGCAATTGTTCGACAGATGCAATGGTTGTCTCTGGCCGGGTAACAATTTCTTTATCGCCGCCCGGTAAATAACCCAAATTGAAGATGGCGCCTGTAATTCTTCCATGATCGGCGGCCGGAATGGCGTCGATTATATGCTGGTGACCTTTATGAAACAGGGTGGCACGGTCAAGCAAGTCATGCTCAGCAAGCCTCGCTTTGCTTGCAAGAATCGCGTTCTGCTGAATATCAAAACCGTAAACCCTTCCCTCAGGACCGACAAGATTTGCCAAAAAAAGTGCATCGTGTCCGTTGCCAAGCGTTGCATCTACAACGATGTCCCCCGGCTGAACCGCACTAATCAATAAAGTTTTCGCAAATGGCAAAATTCGTTCAAGCTTCATCATTAACCCTCCAATGCGACTTTTCGGATCAAGGGCATGATACTAAAGCACTTTCACTGTTTGATAGAGCTTGCCCTGCCAGCTGTTCCGGCGCTTTAGTTCCGTATCAATTGAATTTAACACTTCCCATTTATTGACGCTCCACATCGGTCCGATCATCAAGTCAATCGGGCCGTCCCCTGTGATTCGATGGACAATCATTTCAGGTGGTAACATCTCGAGCTGGTCACAAACCAAGTTTACGTAATCGTTGAACGGCAGAAATTCGAGCATTCCTTTTTCATATTGCTTCACCATTGGCGTTCCTTTAAGCAAATGAAGCAGGTGAATTTTTATTCCCTGCACATTCAACTTGGCTACTTCCTCCGCTGTTATCATCATCATTTCCGGTGTTTCAAGGGGAAGGCCATTAATAATATGTGAGCAGATGCGAATTCCATGCTTTCTCAGCTTGGCAACACCGTCCTTGTAGCATTGAAAGTTATGGGCGCGGTTAATTAAAAGCGCTGTCCGTTCATGCACCGTCTGTAAACCAAGCTCAACCCACAAATAAGTTCTTTCATTCAATTCTGCCAGGTACTCTACAACATTGTCCGGGAGACAATCAGGCCTTGTTGCGATCGAAAGCCCGACAACCCCATCTTGCTGAAGTGCTGCCTCGAACTTTTCCCTTAATACCTCAACAGGGGCGTGTGTATTCGTGAATGCCTGAAAATACGCCATATACTTGCCGTCTTTCCATTTGTGGTGCATTTTTTCTTTGATTTTGAAAAACTGTGTTTCAATATCCTCGGCCCTGTTTCCGGCAAAGTCACCGGAACCGGCTACACTGCAAAATGTGCAGCCTCCATGCGCAACCGTCCCGTCCCGATTCGGGCAATCAAAGCCAGCATCTAAAGCAACCTTGAAAACTTTATGTCCAAATGTTTGTCGTAAATGGTAATTCCAAGTATGGTAGCGTTTATCATCAGCTGAATAGAAAAATCGGCTATTCTGAATCAACCTTAGCTCAACCTCCGTCAAGTACAATATACATAAGAAAAATTGTAGCATGATGTCTTTCTTTATCCAAATGAAAATCCTGCTATTACGGAGTATTCTTCAAGATGGGACCGGCATAACAATGTTATGTAGCAGCTTAAAAACCGCTGAAAAACCAAGAAAATCTGAGAAATGAACCATTTTTATGGACAAAACGCGGAAAAATAAAAAGATAGACAGCATAATCGATTATTTTTGATGTTGAAAGCTGATTTGTCTTTTCTTATATTAAAAGTGTAAAAAGTTATTCCAATTCTGTTGGGAGGGGATAGGTATGACAGATGCGTGTATTTATTGCGGTAAAGAACTCGCTTTCTGGCAGAGAGACCGTCCTTACTGTACAACGTGCAGGGCAGCTGTGGAAGAGGCTTACATCGATTATCTATACATGAACGAATACGATTACGACCCCTATTTTTACGACAGAGATGATCTCAGAGAATATGAGGACAAGTTTTAAGTTGTAACAAAAACTGCTTATTTTTCATACGGATTCAAAAAGGAGGATTCAAAGATGGCTACAAAAGCAGGACGCAGACGCAGAGCAATCGAACGCTTCCTTCAAAAAGAATTTAAAAAGACGGGTCTCCAGGCAACCAGGACAATCAAGGTCGACAACAGAAACAATTTACCCGATCTGATGAAAAGAGCAGAATCAAGTGAAACACCAGTTAATCCTTTGTGATATCAATAAGGAAATCTACTTGTGAAAGATAGTTTCTTATCGGAGGCGATAACTATGTCGTTAATTCCATTTGAACCATTTCGGCATCTTAATAATATGAGAAGAGAATTAAATCACTTCTTCTCTTCCGATTTTCCTTCGCTTACAACTGGTTTCAATCATGACTTTGGCGTTCCGAAAATCGATGTGTATGAAACGGAACATGAAGTGGTTGCTACATGTGATATTCCGGGCCTGGAAAAGAAAGAAGATGTGAATATCAATATTGATACGAATGTTCTTTCGATTAGCGGCACAATAAGCCGGGAAAATGAAGTCAAGGAAGAGAATATCCACCGGAAAGAACGCTTTTCCGGACGCTTCCAGCGTACGATCAGTTTACCTTCCCGTGTTTCCACAGAAGGTGATGCGAAAGCAACGTACAAGAACGGTATCCTCGATATTCGCATGCCTAAATTAAATGACCAAAACGGAGATCAGAAAAAAATTGATGTTGAGTTCCATTAATTTTCCTATCGTAAAGGGCAAGCCAAAAAGTCACATTGGGTGACGTTTGGCTCGGCCCATTTTTTTGTTAATTTACATGCAAAATAAGGAGAATTATTGATTAAGCTTGAAAAGAAACTCATCGACCGTCTTGTTGAAAAGATCTGTCTCTTCAAGAAACGGGCAATGGCAGCTATTTTCAAAAATAATCAGCTCGGAATTCGCGATATGCTCATGTAAATACTCCCCGGCGGCAACAGGGATCAACTTTTCCTCTCTGCCAAAACAGAGGAGAACAGGTTTTTGTTTCGTTGCCAGCATCGGGCGGTAATTGACAATCGATTGGTCAAAGAGGATCGCGCTGGCGATTGATTCGGGCATCTTCGTGTTGTCCCTCATTACCTGGATGAAGGACACTTCCGAAGGTTAATCACCCAATGTTGTGCTTCATTACCTGGATGAAGGACTTTTCCTAAGGTAAATCAGCCAATGTTGTGCTTCATTACCTGGATGAAGCACATTTCCCAAGGTAAATTACACAGTTTTGTCGTTCATTACCTGGATGAAGGACATTTCCCAAGGTAAATCACCCAATGTTGTCCTTCATTACCTCGATGAAGGACATTGATATTTCAAAAATGGGTGCGAAAATGTATTGCTCAGTTTCCTAAAAAGCACTAGAATTATTCTGGTGTTCGAAATACTTTTATGAAAAGGAGCGTTTTTCATGCCGCGTCCATTATGGCTTCTTGTTATCGGAATGGCAGTGAATGTAACAGGCTCTTCTTTTTTATGGCCTTTAAATACCATCTATATTCATGACCATTTAGGCAAATCCCTGTCGGTTGCCGGAATTGTGCTGATGCTTAACGCAGCAGCAAGTGTGGTCGGGAATTTATACGGCGGCAGCCTTTTTGATAAAATTGGCGGCTATAAATCTATCCTTCTTGGAATTGTCATAACCGTTTTGTCTTTAATTGGCTTAACGTTTTTTCACAGCTGGATTTTCTATGTGTTCTTTCTAACCATAATAGGCTTTGGTTCGGGAATTGTCTTTCCATCGATGTATGCCATGGCTGGCTCAGTTTGGAAAGAAGGGGGAAGAAGGGCGTTTAATGCGATTTATGTTGCGCAAAACCTTGGTGTTGCAGTCGGGGCCGCTCTCGGCGGGCTCGTCGCAGCTTATTCGTTCCAATTAATTTTCCTCGCTAACGTACTGATGTATATCGTCTTTTTACTGATTGCTGTTTTTGGCTACAAAGGAATTAACGCTGATCCCGCAGCCCAAACAACAATTCTGAATGAAAATAGTCCAATTAAAAACCAGGCAAAACTTTATGCCTTGCTGATTCTGTGTGCGGGATATTTATTGTGCTGGGTCGGATACGTGCAATGGCAGTCGACGATTGCTGCCTATACGCAGGAAATCAATATTTCATTGGAGAAATACAGCTTGTTGTGGACGATCAATGGTGCGCTGATTGTCATTGCGCAACCGCTTATGAATAAAATGGTGAAGCATTTCGCAAAGACGTTAAAGTCGCAAATCATCATCGGTATCTTTATTTTTATTAGTTCTTTCATTGTCGCTTCCGGAGCAGATCAATTTACGGCATTTGCGGCTGCAATGGTGATCATGACAGTAGGTGAAATGCTGGTTTGGCCAGCCATCCCGACGATTGCCCATGACCTCGCACCAAAAGGGCGGGAAGGCTTTTATCAGGGAGTCGTCAACAGCACAGCAACCGGCGGCAGAATGATCGGTCCATTGCTTGGCGGAATTTTGGCGGACTTATACGGGATGCCGATCCTGTTTGCCGTCCTCATCGGATTATTTGTCATCGCCATTTTCACAACGATTATTTATGATCGCAAAATAAAGGAAACAAAACACTTGGCAGTACATGCCTCTTAATACTGTAGGATTAGCCACCTGTGCGGACTTCAGGTGGCTGATTTGATTTATCCGCGAAACAGATGATATATCCGCGAAAAGGACGATATCCGCGAAAAAGGATGATATATCCGTGAAAAAGGACGATATATCCGCGAAAAAGATGATATATCTGCGAAATAGGACGATATATCCGCGATAAGACCAGTATCCGCGAAAGAGGGGGCGCGGATGCCAGCCCAACTGCAGCGAATAGTGCAGATTTATATTCAGAAAAATGTGATAAAATATAGTCATCATTCATGATAGGGGGAGGCTAATGAAACAACCGTTGCTGGAGCTCCCGGTTGATATCATTGAGACGATAATTGAGAACGCTTTCGGTTCTCTTGTTGTGGTTGATCGGGACGGCAAGATTATATATATGAATAGAAAATATTGCGAGTTTTTAGAGGTGGATCGTGATGAAGTGATCGGTAGGCACGTCACTAACGTCATTGAAAACTCAAGGATGCATATTGTAGCAGAAACGGGTAAAGAGGAAATTGCTGATCTGCAGTACATTAGAGGTAATTATATGATTGCCAACCGTGTGCCGATCTTCTCAAATGGTGAAGTAATCGGCGCTTTTGGGACGGTTTTTTTTCAGGATACCTATGAATGGATGCAAATGAACAGCCATGTGAAGAGTTTGTTGACGAAAATTCATTCATATATTCAGGAAATCGACAGCGGTGTGAAATACAGCCTCGACGACATATTGGGAGAGTCGGAGCAGATTCGCAGTTTAAAAGAAAAAGTTAAAATGATTGCGTCAAGCGATATCTCGGTTCTAATTAGAGGTGAGAGCGGAACAGGGAAAGAATTATTTGCCCACAGTATCCACCGGCTTAGCGCCCGGAGCCACAAGCCGTTTGTCAAAATGAACTGTGCGGCAATTCCTGAACAATTGCTGGAATCGGAACTGTTCGGTTATGAAGAAGGGGCATTTACCGGCGCAAAAAAAGGTGGAAAAAAGGGAAAGTTCCAGCTCGCTGACGGGGGTACGCTGTTTCTTGATGAAATTGGCGACATGCCTGGAAATATGCAGGTAAAGCTGCTCCGAACCCTGCAGGAACAAGAAATTGAACCGGTCGGCTCCACAAAACCGTTGTCCGTCGATGTCAGAATTATTGCGGCAACCAATCGTCCGCTCGAAAAAATGCTCGGCGAAAAAAGGTTTCGTGATGACTTATTTTACCGGATAAATGTCATTCCATTTATGATTCCGCCACTGCGTGAAAGAATGGATGACCTTCCCGGATTAACCGATTTTTTTATAAAAAAGATCACCAGGAAATCCGGAAAAAGGATCACTGGAATCGACGCGCGGGTTGTCCGGCTGCTTAACAGCTACAGCTGGCCCGGCAATATCCGCGAGCTCGAAAATGTGATTGAAGCGTCAGTGTACTTGTCGAATAGTGAAACGATTACAATGGAAGCATTGCCGGATTATATAACAAACTCTTCTGTTTATCCGCTCGGTGAGAAAAAATTGAAGGAAATTCTCGAAGACACTGAAAAACTGGTTTTAGAGCAAAGCCTTGCAAAATATCAACAAGATAAGCTGCTTGCGGCCAAGGCACTTGGAATCAGTAAATCGACCTTTTATGAAAAATTGCATAAATACCGATTGTTGTAGTCCGAAAGTTCGGAAATGATTCCGGACTTTCGGACTTTTTTTCTTTCTAGTAAAACTGCCGCAAAGATAAGGACGAAACAGGTTACGAAATACTCTGGCTGTTTACTAGCAATTTAATGATCTATGAAGCTAGCAGGAATAACTTGCTTAAGAGTCCGAATTTCCGGAAAAAATGTTCACAAAAAATTCGAAAAATCAAAGAGGGTACAGTTCTTTCATTTTGGCATACTTCTTGCATCTATATTAATGACTATCTAGAAAAGGAGGGTGTCAATTGAAAAAAATCTACGCGAGTGCTGCCGAAGCAATATCGCAAATCCATGATGGTGCAACATTGATGGTCGGCGGTTTCGGGTTAGTCGGAATTCCTGAACAGCTGATTCTCGCACTCGTCGACAAAGGAACAAAGGAACTTACCGTTATTTCGAACAATTGCGGTACCGACGATTGGGGGTTGGGCTTACTTTTAAAAAACAGGCAAATCAAAAAAATGATCGGTTCATATGTCGGTGAAAACAAGGAGTTTGAGAGACAAGTTTTAGCCGGGGAAATTGAAGTTGAACTGAATCCGCAGGGAACGCTCGCAGAAAGAATTCGGGCTGGTGGAGCAGGGATTCCGGCATTCTTTACTCCGGCCGGAGTTGGAACAGTGATCGCAAGGAACAAAGAGGTCAGGGAATTTCAAGGGAAGGAATATGTGCTCGAAACAGCCTTGAAAGCTGACGTTAGCTTAGTCAGGGCGGCCTATGGAGACGAAGCAGGCAACCTGATCTACAATAAAACAGCCCGCAACTTCAATCCGATGATGGCTGCTGCCGGCAAGATCACGATTGCCGAGGTGGAAAATTTGCTGCCAATCGGTGAATTAAACCCCGATCATATCCACACGCCGGGGATTTATGTGCAGGGACTGTTAATGGCCCGCCAGGAAAAGCGGATTGAACGATTAACAACGAGATCGGTGTAAAGGAGGGAAAACGATGGAGCTGCGTGAAAGAATTGCACGAAGAGCAGAAATGGAAATTAACGATGGCGATTATGTAAATCTCGGGATCGGCATGCCGACGCTTGTCGCGAACTATATTAATAAAAGAAAGCAGGTTGTGCTTCAGTCGGAAAACGGGCTTCTCGGCATTGGTCCATATCCGGCCGAGGATGAAGTAGACCCTGACCTCATCAATGCAGGAAAAGAAACGGTTACCGCGATCAAGGGAGCTTCGTATTTTGATAGCGCTGAATCGTTCGCGATGATTCGTGGCGGCCATATTGATGTCGCGATTTTGGGAGGGATGCAAGTATCCGAAAATGGCGATCTCGCCAACTGGATGATTCCCGGCAAGATGATCAAAGGAATGGGCGGCGCAATGGATCTTGTCCATGGTGCCAAGAAAATCATCGTCATCATAGAGCATATTTCAAAAAATGGTGATCCGAAAATTGTAAACGCTTGCAGTTTACCGTTGACAGGAAAAGGGGTTGTTCAACGCATTATTACAGAACGTGCCGTAATCGATGTTACAGATAAAGGGCTAAAGCTTATTGAAGTGTTTGACGGCTTTACGATTGAAGAGGTTCAAGAATCAACAGAACCAAAGCTCATGATTGAAGAAGTAAAAACGGGGATAACACTGCAATAATTTGTGATCATTCACTTTTACAAGGGGGAAGAGAAATGCTTAGCATGATTGGACTAATTGGTGGTCTGGCTTTATTGATCTGGTTGACAATGCGCGGTATGAACCTGCTTGTCGTCGGTCCATTGTCTGCCTTGTTTGTCGCGGTTTTGAGCGGGATGCCATTGTTTCCACAGCTGGTCGAAGAAGGTGCCGCCAACTTCGTCAGTAATTATATGGCCGGCTTTTCTGGATTTGTTACATCGTGGTATTTAATGTTCCTGCTCGGGGCGATTTTCGGAAAAGTAATGGAGGATAGTGGCGCGGCAGACAGTGTATCGCGTTATATTGTCGATAAACTCGGCATGAAATATGCCGTCATCGCTGTGGTAGCAGCATGTGCTATTTTAACTTATGGCGGAGTAAGCCTGTTTGTTGTTGCCTTCTCAGTGTATCCGATGGCGCTTAGCTTATTTAAACAGGCTGATCTTCCAAGACGCTTTATTCCGGGAGCACTTGCGTTTGGATCCGTTACGTTCACGATGACTTCGGCAGGGTCACCGGAAATCCAAAACTGGATTCCGATTGAATTTTTAGGAACCTCTCCTTATGCAGGATGGGAAGTAAGTTTAATTGTAGCCATCTTTATGATTATTTTCGGCTATTGGTGGCTGAAGAGAATGATTACGAAAGCAGTTCAAAAAGGGGAGAAATTTGTCTCACGGGAAGGTGATCCTTTAGCAGTGGACAGGGATCTTCCGAATCCGATTATGGGACTTATACCATTGCTGGTTGTTCTGGTCATTTCATTCTTTTTCCATGAATCACTTCAGCAATCCGCCCTTATTATAGCGCTTCTAGGCGGTGTTATTGCTACTTATCTATTAAACCGCAAATATTTCAATAATTTCTGGGCAGCGGTTTCAGAGGGGACGTTGGGGGCTTTGATCGCGATAGGAAACACAGCGGCTGTAGTTGGTTTTGGTGGGGTAGCTAAAGCTGTTCCGGCTTTTGAAACCGCTGTCAACGCGATGACCAGCATTCCTGGCAGCCCACTTATTGGTGGTGCGGTTGCTGTCAGCGTTATTGCGGGTATGACCGGATCCGCATCGGGCGGTCAGGCAATTGCTTTGCCAATAATCGCGCCGCATTATATGGATTTGGGTGTTAATCCGGAAGCCCTTCACCGTGTTGCGGCGATTTCTTCAGGAGCCCTGGATTCTTTGCCTCATAACGGTTACGTTGTAACAACGATACGAGCGGTTTGTGGCGAGTCCCATCAGGATGCTTATAATGCCGTTGGCGCTTTGACCGTTATCGTTCCGGCAATCGGGGTAATTTTAGCGATCATTTTATTCTCTCTAGGTTTAGGCATTTAAGAAAGGAGCTTCGGAATGGTTGAACATAAAATAGTTTTCATCACCGGCGCAGCACAGGGCATCGGTTATGAAATCGGCAAACGGTTTGCTTCGCAGCATGCAAAAGTAGTGCTGACCGATATACAAGAGGATGCTGTTCAAAAGGCCGCCACGCAGCTGCAAGGCGAAGGTTACAACGCAATTGGTATTAAATGCGATGTTACTTCAGAAGCAGACATCGAGCAGGCTTTGAACAAAACAGTTAACCATTTTGGATCGCTCGATATTTTAATCAATAATGCCGGACTGCAACATGTCTCATTGATCGAAGATTTTCCGACTGAAAAGTTTGAGTTCATGATAAAAGTGATGCTGACTGCACCTTTTGTTGCAATCAAACATGCACTGCCCGTAATGAAGCGGCAAAAATTTGGCAGGATCATTAATATGGCATCGATTAACGGGCTTGTGGGTTTTGCCGGAAAAGCAGCTTACAACAGTGCCAAACATGGCGTAATCGGCTTAACAAAGGTAGCCGCGTTGGAAGCGGCCGAACACGGCATTACCGTAAACGCGATATGCCCGGGTTACGTCGACACGCCGCTCGTCCGCAATCAGCTGGCCGATCTGGCGAAAACAAGAAATGTACCTTTGGAAAAAGCGCTGGAGGAAGTCATCTATCCGCTCGTCCCGCAAAAGAGATTATTGGAAGTAGAAGAGATAGCCGATTATGCAATCTTCCTGGCGGGGGATCAGGCCAAAGGAGTTACAGGTCAGGCTGTTGTCATTGATGGGGGATACACAGTACAGTAAAAACATGGAGAGGCTGAGCGATCAGTCTCTCTTTCTACAGTGCAAGTAAGTTGGCCTTTACTGAGTTTCGCGGATAAAATGGAATTTTCGCGGATATATGTTTTGGTTTCGCGGATAAAATAGAATTTTCGCGGATATATTGCTTACTTTCGCGGATAAAATGAGATTTTCGCGGATAAAATGCAAAGTCAACTCCGATATGTCACGAAAATTGCAAATTGACCAAAACAAATTAGTAGCGGAACACCACAGGCGCACAAATACCTATTTATGTATTTGGGGAAAGTACAGCACCAGATGTTAAGTTGATTTTAATTTGAAAATACCGTTACTTGGTCAGTTTTGACAGAAAATTAATTATTGGTCAGTTTTGACAGGAAATTATTTATTCTATAAGTCTCGTTCTTTCCATCTGAGCAAAAATATGTATGCACTTCGCCACATCTTGTGCATAATATACATATTACATTCCTTTCAGGATGAGCCTGCTTGCATCCTGGGGGGAAATTGTTTACAATATCTCTATAGTCTGATATGAGAAATGACAATGAGAAGGAATAGTAATGATGCAGGAGCCCGTTTTAGAGAGTTGACGGATGGTGCAAGTCAACCGGGCACATCATGAACTCGCCTTTCGAGTCGCAAGCATGAAATCGCAGTAATGCTTGCCGTTTACCGCGTTAAGGATGAATGAAGCGAGTGACATGTTCACTAATGTGGGTGGTACCGCGGGAGATTATACATAATCCTCTCGTCCCTTTTGGGATGAGGGGTTTTTTATTTTAAAAAGCTCAATTAGACCAATTAATATATATGAAAATCAGGAGGAAAACACGATGAGCTTTAATCACCGGGAAATCGAAAAGAAATGGCAACGAGTTTGGGAGGAAAATAAGACCTTTAAAACACGTGAAGCTGTCGGTAAGCGGAACTTTTACGCGCTTGATATGTTCCCGTATCCATCCGGCTCCGGACTCCACGTTGGCCATCCGGAAGGCTATACAGCAACAGATATTTTATCCCGCCTAAAGCGGATGCAGGGATACAATGTATTGCATCCGATGGGCTGGGATGCTTTCGGGCTTCCGGCGGAGCAGTACGCTCTTGATACCGGGAATGACCCGGCTGAATTTACGAAAAAGAATATTGATAATTTCCGCCGCCAAATTAAGGCACTGGGATTCTCTTATGACTGGGACCGGGAAATTAATACGACAGACCCGGAATATTACAAATGGACACAGTGGATTTTCATCAAGCTTTTTGAGCACGGGCTCGCTTATATTGACGAAGTAGCTGTTAACTGGTGTCCGGCCCTTGGTACGGTTTTAGCGAATGAAGAAGTCATCGACGGAAAAAGTGAACGCGGCGGCCATCCGGTCGAACGCCGCCCAATGAAACAGTGGATGTTGAGAATTACCGCCTATGCGGATCGTCTACTTGAGGACCTTGAGGAAGTAGACTGGCCTGAAAGTATCAAAGACATGCAGCGCAACTGGATCGGCCGTTCAGAAGGTGCGGAGGTTACCTTCCAGATCGATGGACATGATGAAGCCTTTACAGTATTTACAACAAGGCCTGATACATTATTCGGGGCCACATATGCGGTATTGGCGCCGGAGCATGCATTGGTCAGTAAAATAACAACCGCCGCGCAACGTGACGCAGTTGAGCAATATATAGACCAAATTAAAAGCAAGAGTGACTTGGAACGAACAGACCTTGCCAAAGAAAAAACCGGCGTTTTCACAGGAGCATACGCCATCAATCCGGTAAACGATGAAAAAATGCCAATCTGGATTGCCGACTATGTGCTCGCGAGCTACGGAACCGGCGCCATTATGGCCGTACCGGGCCATGATGAACGCGACTACGAATTTGCGAAAAAGTTCGAGCTTCCAATTGTAGAGGTTGTCGCCGGCGGCGATATCACGAAAGAAGCTTATACAGGTGATGGAGAGCATGTTAATTCCGGGTTCGTAAATGGATTGAACAAAGAAGATGCGATCCGAAAAATGATTGCCTGGCTGGAGGACAAAGGAATTGGAACGAAGAAAGTAACTTACCGACTGCGCGACTGGCTGTTCAGCCGCCAGCGTTATTGGGGCGAGCCGATTCCGGTCATTCACTGGGAAGACGGTACGATGTCAACGGTTCCTGAAGACCAGCTCCCATTGATGCTTCCGAAGACAACAGAAATCAAGCCTTCCGGCACGGGCGAATCACCGCTTGCCAATATTCATGACTGGGTGCACGTCGTGGATCCGAACACAGGCAAAAAGGGTCGGCGGGAAACGAATACGATGCCGCAATGGGCGGGCAGCTGTTGGTATTATCTTCGCTACACTGATCCAAACAACAGCGAAGCGCTGGCAGATCCAGACAAGCTAAAGGAATGGATTCCGGTTGATATTTATATCGGCGGTGCCGAACATGCCGTACTTCACTTGCTTTATGCCCGTTTCTGGCATAAGTTCCTTTATGACATCGGTGTCGTCCATACGAAAGAGCCTTTCCAAAAGCTTTTTAACCAGGGGATGATTCTTGGTGAAAATAATGAAAAAATGAGCAAATCAAAAGGCAATGTCGTCAATCCTGATGAGATTATCCACAGTCATGGTGCCGATACACTTCGCCTTTACGAAATGTTCATGGGCCCGCTTGACGCATCCATTGCCTGGTCAACACAAGGACTTGATGGCGCCCGCCGCTTCCTTGACCGCATCTGGCGTTTGTTCATTGAAGAGGATGGCACGTTAAGCGCAAAAGTGCAGGATGTTGAAGGTGCACAAAGCTTGGAAAAGGTATACCACCAAACAGTGAAAAAAGTCACTGAGGACTATGAGGGCTTACGTTTTAACACGGCGATTTCCCAGCTTATGGTGTTCATCAATGAGGCCTACAAAGCTGAGGTTCTTCCAAACGCGTATATCGAAGGCTTTGTGAAGCTGCTTGGACCGATCGCTCCGCACCTTGCCGAGGAGCTTTGGCATAAGCTTGGCCACGATGAAACGATTGCTTACGAATCATGGCCTGCCTACGACGAAGCAAAGCTCGTCGATGACGAAGTGGAAATCGTTATTCAAGTAAATGGAAAAGTGAAGGCAAAATTAATGGTTCCGTCAGGAGCTAATAAACAGGCTCTTGAACAAATTGCAATGGGCGCCGACAAGGTAAAAGAGCAAATTGGCGGCAAAACTGTCCGCAAAGTGATTGCCGTTCCAGGAAAGCTTGTAAACATAGTGGCAAACTAACCAATAAAATCCTCCGGGTCTTCCCGGGGGATTTTTTTTGTATAAACATTTTCTAATCAGTGTTTCGCATTTCTTCATCAAGCAATTTAGTGGATTAGATGAAAAAACTAGGATTTAATAAAGTTAGTCCAAAAGAATCACCATCGTTGATCTATCACTATGTTAGAAGGAAAGGTTACAGTAAAAAATGTCTATTTCAACAATCCTCATGATTATAACTACTATTTTAGCATACAGCCTGATTTGTTTTTACGTCGGGTATAATGGCTGGGTTTGGCTCAGGGCAACATTTTCTTTTCCATATAAAAAGGCATATATTGCTGTGATTGTCTTATTTTCTGCTTCAATTTTTCTTGGGCAATTTTCTTCTATGCTGCCTTTAATATTGATGGGCCACACTTGGCTCGTTGTTATCGGATACAGTGTGATCCTGCTGCCGCTCGCGAATCTATTGGTCTATATATTGAAGAAGAGGGGGATTTTTTGGATAGGAATCGGGGTCATTTCCATCTTCATGTTCATTTTTGTCTATGGCTCATTCAACGCGTGGAACCCCGTTGTTCGCAGCTATCATCTTGAGATCGATAAACAGTCGGGCGAGCAAAACGTGAAGATACTTATGGTGTCTGACCTTCATTTAGGTTCAATTGTCGGGGAGAGGCATTTACAACGTTTAGTAGATGTAGTGGATGAAGAAAAGCCGGATATTATTTTAATCCCCGGAGACATCATCGATGACCACATCGATCCATTTCTCGAAAAAAATATGAGTGAGACGATGAAAAAAATCAGCGCACCTCTAGGCGTATATGCCGTGCTGGGCAACCATGATTATTACGGTGATGATACGGCATTGATTTTAGACGAAATGGAGAAGCTCGGAATCCGGGTGTTAATGGACGAGTCTGTAAGTATTGATGAACAGTTTTACCTGATTGGCAGAAAAGACCTTACCGACGAAAATAGAAATGAAGCAAGCGCGCTTTTAAGAAATTTGGATAAAACAAAACCGCTTATTATGATGGACCATCAGCCGGTTGAGCTTAATGAAGCAAAGGAAAACGGAATTGATGTTCTGTTGTCAGGCCATACGCACAGGGGCCAACTAGCCCCGGCCAATTTAATCACTAGCAAAATGTATGAAAATGATTGGGGCTATCTGCAAAAAGAAAATCTCCACTCCTTCGTTTCATCCGGATTTGGAATATGGGGGCCTCCGCTCAGAATCGGAAGCCGATCAGAAGTCATGGTCATCGATGTTAAGTTTGCTTCTAACTAAGCGCAGGTATTAACGCTGGAGTTTATGATGGGGAATTTTATCATAAGTGAAAAAGAGAATGTTCAGTTAAACAACATTCTCTTTTTTGGAACTACTTTCTCCTCCGCGCGTTAACGGAAAAGTAATCGTAAATGTTGTACCCACTCCCAGCGAACTGTGGACTAAAATGGTTCCATTATGTTTTTGGACAATTTTATAGCTCACCATCAGTCCTAACCCATTCCCTTTTTCTTTAGTTGTGTAGAATGGTTCGCCGATTTTTTTCAGTTCTTCTGGTGTCATGCCGACTCCGTTGTCTTGAACTGAAATGGATAATTCCTGGCTGTTTATTTCGGTGGTAATAAAAATTTGCCCACCGTTAGGCAAAGCCTCCACCGCATTCTTAATAATATTTAGAAATACTTGTTTCAGTTGATTTTTTTCTCCAAAAATATGAACTTCGTACTGCGGCAGTGTGTAATTAATTGCAACATTTTTCAAAAGTGCTTCCGGTTGCAAAAAATTAATAACGCTCCGGAGAATTTCGATTACATTGCATTCGCTAAGATAATAAGTATGAGGCTTTGAAAAAACCATAAATTCACTTACGATGAAGTTAATTCGATCGATCTCCTCTAAAATAATATCAGTGAACACTTTTCCTTTTTCGGTTTCATTCATTAACTGGACAAACCCTTTTATAGACGTTAATGGATTGCGTATTTCATGGGCAATCCCGGCTGCCAAGTCACCCACCATTGATAACTGTTCAGCTTTTCGAAGAGTTTCTTCCGTTTTCTTTTTTTCTGTGATGTCGTACTGAATATAAAAGAATTGATAAATTTCCCCGTTTTTATTAACAAAAGGCACAATCGTCGTATCCACCCAAAATTTAGTCCCGTCTTTCGCCTGGTTGAGGATTTCTCCTTTCCAAGTATCTCCTTTTTCGATCGTTCCGCAGAGATTATTAAAGAAGTTTTCAGTATGAAACTGGGAATTTAAAATGTGATGATTATGCCCCATCAGTTCTGCTTTTGTGTATTTAGAAATCTCACAAAACTGGTCATTCACATATGTAGTGTAGTTATCTTTATCCGTAATCGAGAAAATCGTTGCTTCAATGAGAGCTTTTTTAAAATCGGATAGTTCCTTTAAAGCGGCATTTACATCATTGTTAGATTCTTGAAGTGGACAAGGTGATAAAGATAGATTGTCATCATCTTGATTTGTGATTGTATTCAAAAAAAGCTGATAGAAATGGTCGAGTAGTTTAGTAACTTGCATGAGAATATCAGCAGCGAGCTGGCATTTGTCCACTTCTGCTTCTAAAAACTCTAAAATTCTCGCACGGGAAATGGTCATAAACTTTATACACTGATCGAGTAACGCCGCTCTGTTATCGGGGTTTTGTTCAAATGAATTTACTAACGGAATGATTTTAGTCCTTATGGATTCATTTTTGTGGCATAAAAAATCGCCAAGAAGATTAAATACATATTCATGAAGATATTGCTGCGCAGGTATTTCTGAAGTTTTCATCGCTAACTCGTAACTTAACGCCTGAGTTTTTCTGCCTAATAACTCCAATTGATTTTCCATAAGGATCCCTCACTGAATGTATAAATCTCCATAATAAAAATTTGACATAAATGCCGGAAACCCTTCTTTTATATTCTGAAGACTATTTTAAGTGAGAAATATAACAGCAATTAAAGAAAAAGGAATTCCCCTATTATAGAAGAATTTCAAAATTCTACGGCAAAATTTAAATAGTTTACAAATTTTTCAACCTTTTGTATACCGGCATACTCTGTCTTTAATTTATAATCATCCATGTTAAATAGGCGGGGAGAAAAAAACAAATGGAAAACTTTACAATGATAAAATAATCAGTTATACTGATTATCATAACAAGTGATTATTTGAGGGGGTGTAAAAAATAAGTATCATCCTGGAGTCGTATGGATTTTTAGCGGGAAAAGTAGTTCAACTATTAGAATTAGACTTTATTGACAAGCTGAAGACTTACGAAATTAATGCAAGGCAATATGGAGTACTGATCAAAGTAAACGAAATGCCTAACTCTTCCCAGAAAGAAATTGCCGAAGAACTAAAAATAGACCGAACCACTATGGTAGACCATGTTGACCATCTAGAATCGCTAAAATATATAGCTAGAGTGAAAAATCCAGAAGATAGGAGGTCCTACTGCCTGAGTATTACTGAAAAAGGGAAACAGACTTTGGACAAATGTTGGGAAATTTTGCAGCAATCAGAACAGAATGTTTTAGCAGCACTCGATAATGAAGAAAAAGCTCTATTTAAACGGTACTTAAAAAAGATTCTAAAAGGGGTAGTGTAAAAAATGAATCAAATAGATTATTTCAAAAGCCGTGTACAATCTACGTTTAGCCCAATGGATTATATGATGTCAATTCAAGCAAATCCTGACGCATATTTACTTATTGATGTGAGAAACGGAGATCCATCTTTAAAACTTCTATCCGGAACAGAAGTTGTTACGAAAATTCAAAAGCAAATGGATTATCCATACTATAAAGCTGGAAGTATCAGCTGAATGGACATTAAAGAAAAGGCGCTATTTCTAGCGCCTTAATAGGAAACTGCTATGGTTGAATGTATTCAATAAAGCCATAAAACCATTAAAAAATTATTTTTATCTCATAATTTAGCCTTGATATGCATGCGATTTTTTACCAAAAGGAGTGGCGAGATTTTGGAAAAACAAGATACAAAGAAAGAAATAATGTCCTGGATAAAGTCGCTGTTGTTTGCGTTCTTAATTGCCTTCATTTGCAGACATTTTTTATTCTCACCTGTAACGGTTTTTGGGGAGTCTATGCGGCCTACTTTTGAGGACCGGAACAAGGTGATCGTCAGCAAAATCAGTCACATTGACCACTTTGATAATATAGTTTTCAATGCACCAGATGCAAATGAAAAATATATTAAGAGGGTGATCGGGCTTCCTGGGGACACGATCGAAGTAAAAGACGATGTTTTATATATTAACGAAACAGCTGTTTCGGAACCGTACCTCGAAAAAGCCAAACAAACTATGTTGCCTAATCAAAAGCTGACAGAAGATTTTACATTACAAGAATATACTGGAAAAACAAAGGTGCCAAAAGGCTATCTGTTTGTCATGGGAGACAATCGCTCAGTTAGCAAGGATAGTCGGAGATTCGGATTCATTTCATATGAATCTGTCATCGGGGAAGTTAAGTTTCGGTATTTTCCTCTAAAATAACGATACTACCGAAGCATAGCATGAAAATCAATGTTCGGGCTGCCAATTTGGCAGTTTTTTTGTTTCTGAAAGATTGAAACCAAACGGGGTTCAGTTGACCACGTTCTGAAAAAACTAAATATTCCTTCTATCACAATATATGTTTCATTTTTCACTAAAGTAGGGAAAAGCAATGAAACAGAGAGAAAGGGGTATTTAAGAATGTCTGGAATATTGCTTGCATTAATTGCGGCTGTTAGTTGGGGAAGCATTGTATTGGTTAGCAACAAATTAGGCGGCGATGAAAATAGCCAAACAATTGGTACAACATTGGGGGCTTTGCTCTTTTCTATTTTCATATTTATTTTTGTACAACCGGATCTATCACTCCTTGTTTGTAGTGTCGGATTCATTTCAGGATTATTCTGGTCCATCTACTATTGTTTTGTATATAGGATGAAAAAAAGTGCATCTTTTATAGAAGATGTACTTTTTGTAAGTCCAGTTTAAAACGACTAGCATTTCCTTTTATATGATATTTGTCATGCTTTGTACATGACAGTTATGACTGCAAAGAACAGTTTAATACCTTTATAATGTGATTATCTATTGTGGAAGGGAAATAACGAAAATGACAAAACAAAAACAACTCACTTTAAGAAAACAAGTTGCCCCATATGAGAAATCTAATTTGAGAGACAGTATATGGCAGCTTATCAATACGTTTGCGCCTTTTTTTCTGCTATGGTTCCTTGCATATCAGAGCCTGTCCATTTCTTATTTCCTATCTCTAGGATTGTCAGTAATTGCCGCCGGATTTTTAGTGCGGATGTTTATTATATTTCATGATTGTTGTCATCACTCTTTCTTTAAAAATCGGCGCGCTAACAAGATTCTTGGCACAATCACAGGAATTTTGACATTATTTCCATACAGTCAATGGCAGCACGACCATTCCGTCCATCACGCAACAAGCAGCAACCTCGATAAACGCGGTACCGGGGATATATGGGTGCTCACGGTCGATGAATACTTGCAAGCTCCTTTTTGGAGCCGTATAGCTTACCGGTTATATAGGAATCCATTTGTCATGTTCGGCTTAGGACCCATCTATGCCTTCCTCATAAAGAACAGGTTCAACAGAAAAGGTGCAAGGTTGAAAGAACGCTTGAACACTTATATTACAAATCTTTCCGTACTTGCTTTGGCCGGCCTGCTTTGCTGGACACTCGGCTGGGAGTCTTTCCTGCTCATACAGGGTCCAATTTTCTTTATTTCAGGATCTCTCGGAATTTGGCTGTTTTACGTGCAACATACATTTGAAGATTCTTATTTCGAGGAAGACAAAGACTGGGAATATGTGAAAGCAGCCGTTGAAGGGAGTTCTTTTTATAGGCTGCCGAAGCTTCTGCAATGGCTGACAGGTAACATCGGATATCATCATGTTCACCATTTAAGCCCGAGGGTACCGAACTATAAACTTGAAGCGGTGCACGAAAACACTGCCCCGTTGCAGAACGTGCCGACGATCACTTTGGCTACGAGTCTGAGTTCATTGAAATTCCGCTTATGGGACGAACAAAACAAACAATTTGTAGGGTTTAAGCACATCAAATCGCTATCTAAATTCAATGGTGCTGAATCCAATTAAGACTTGGCTGTACAAATGGTGCACTAAACATATATCATAATAGAAAGGGCTTAAAACTTTTCATTTGGATAAGTTAACAAGCCCTTTTTTAGTATCAAAATGTCGGAAAAGTAGGTTCAGTCATGAAAAATAAGTATAAGATCTTCCAAAAAACCAATGGCATTTCCCCTTATTTTTGGGCCGTTCTTAGCATATTGCCGTTTTATTTTATTTTCCAATCATCGTCGACGACCGAAATTATTGTTGGGATTTTGTTGACGATTTTATTCTTTATCACCTTTCGTATTGCTTTTATTTCGAAGGGATGGTCCGTTTATTTATGGTCATGTATCTTGATCGGTATTTCCGTTTCATCAACATACCTTTTTAATTATGTCTATTTTTCTTTTTACATTGCGTATTTTATAGGCAATATAAAAACGCGTGGGGCTTTTATCGCGATCTACATTATCCATTTAGTCAGCTATACCGTTGCGATAAACTCTAAATTTGTCCTGCAGGAGCAGTTGTTTGTACAGCAATTGCCATTTGTGATTATCATTTGGATTAGTGTGATCCTTCTCCCATTCAGTCTTTATAATCGAAAAGAGCGGGGACAGCTTGAAGAAAAACTTGAAGATGCCAATAAACGGATTGCCGAATTAGGAAAAATTGAAGAGCGGCAGCGAATTGCCCGTGACCTTCATGATACGCTGGGACAAAGGCTCTCACTGATTGGCCTTAAGAGCGATTTGGCGCGCAAACTAATTCATAAAGACCCTGAACAAGCCCGGAATGAATTAAAGGACATTCAACAAACCGCCAGAACGGCGTTGAATGAAGTAAGGAAGATGGTCTCGGAAATGCGCGGTATAAGATTGAATGAGGAAATAACCCGCGTCAAACAAATACTAAAAGCAGCGCAAATTAATATTGTATGCGAAGAAGATTTCGCGCTTACGAATGTTTCGCTGCTGACTGAGAATATGTTAAGCATGTGTTTGAAAGAAGCAATCAACAATGTTGTTAAACATAGCGGCGCTTCAAATTGTTATATTTCGATTGAACAATCATTAAATGAGATCGTCATGAAAGTGCGGGATGATGGCATTGGCGATATGAGCGAAGCGGCCTTTTCAAAAGGGTATGGGCTGATTGGCATGAGAGAAAGATTGGAATTTGTAAATGGAAGCCTTGAAATTTTCACACAGGACGGAACAACTCTTATCATAAAGGTACCAAATGTTGTTAAGCGGATAGAAAAGGAGGAGCTTGGATGATTCAAATTGTCATTGCCGAAGATCAGCGCATGGTATTGGGCGCTTTAGGATTGTTGCTTAATTTGGAAGATGATATGGAAGTGGTCGGCAAGGCCGGTAATGGAAAAGAAGCCCTGACTCTTGTGCAGCAATACGAACCGGATGTCTGCATTATGGATATTGAAATGCCAGAAATGAGCGGGCTTGAGGCAGCTGAACAGCTAAAAGGAACAGGCGTCAAAGTGATCATTCTTACAACATTTGCCCGCACTGGCTATTTCCAACGGGCGTTGAAAGCGGGGGTTAGCGCCTATTTATTAAAAGACAGCCCGAGCGAGGAATTGGCGAGCTCAATCCGCAGTGTGATGGCTGGAAGGCGCGTTTATGCCCCGGAGCTGATGGATGATGTATATAGTGAGGAAAACCCTCTTACCGAGCGGGAGAAGGAAGTTCTCGAACTCGTCGCAGATGGGAAAAATACGAAAGAAATCGCTGATCAGCTCAGCATTAAAGCAGGAACCGTCCGAAACTATATTTCAACGATTTTAGAAAAACTGGAAGTAACGAATCGAATCGAAGCCATTTCGCAGTCAAAAGAAAAGGGCTGGTTTAAATAAATTTGCGATGGCTGATCCGCATGTGCTTTCCTGTTTCGCGGATATATTAATTTTTTCGCGGATAAAATGCTCACTTTCGCGGATATATAGATTTTTTCGCGGATAAACGGTCCAAAACCGCGGATAAAAAGTATAAAACCGCGGATAAAATAATTTGCGAAACAGGGAGACCCCCGTGGAAGGACAATCAAACGTTCATTGTCCACCATGAAAAAACATCTTCACTGAATGCGGACATACGAAACATTATTTGTTGAAAAACTGCGGAATAAAATAAGAAATTATTGCGTTTAAATCATTAAAGCGCACAAAGCTCATCACCTAAAATGGCAATGAGCTTCTTTTAGATTCATCTTTGCTTCGAAGTAAATGATTTTGAGAAAAAAAGCTAAATTCCTAAATTACGCTCCTCAAAAATTTGTTTTGCGACAAAGATTGCATTGAGCACACGTGGAAATCCAGTATAAGGAGCACAGTGCATAATCGCTTCTACTATCGCATCAGGCGAAAGGCCAACATTGAGTGCAGCATTGATATGGACATTAAGTTGTGGTTCGCAGCCGCCCTGGGTAGTGAGTGATGCGATTGTAACCAGTTGACGTTGTTGCACATCCAGTCCTTCCCGTGAATAAATATCACCAAAGGCAAATTCAACAACATATTGACCAAGATCAGGAGCAATATCTTTTAGCGATTCTATTACACGTTTTCCCCCTTCCCCGTCTATTTCCATAAGCTTCTGCCAACCACGCTCATAACGTTCATTAATCATTTCTTTTTCCTCCTCGCAGTAAAAATCCTGGGTAGAACGGCGCCCCTCTATTTGTCCAGCACCAATTCATGATTAATGCTACACTTTAGAGTGCACTCTAAAGCAATACCTTTTTTCATCTGCTATAATCAATACATGGAAAAATCATTTACGATTCAGCAAGTTTCAATGATCACCGGGCTAAGTGGACATACGTTACGGTATTATGAAAAAATTGGGCTGCTTAAGGGAGTAGATCGAAATGAACATGGATATCGCCAGTATTCGGAAACTGATATATCGTGGATTCATTTTTTAATCCGTTTGCGAATCACAGGGATGACAGTTAACGACATGAAAAGTTTTTCAGACCTGCGAAGTCAGGGAGAATCTACAATAACGGCAAGACGAGAATTGTTGGAGCTCCATCAAAGAAAAGTTTTGGATGAAATGAAAGCACTGGCGGAAAACCTTGAGAAGATAGAAGAAAAGATCGGGCATTACAAGAAACTGGAGGGACAAAATTAAAGCTGAGGAAAACTATGAAATGTTAAAAAGGAGTCAATCACGTAATTCATTCGGGATTGAAGCCTTTTTTCTTTTTTTTACTTATGAATGGGTATTATGGACTGTTTTTGTAATACTGAAAATATTTACATGAAACTCATTGCAGATTAAATAATAGTTGCTAGTTTAATAGAGAAAGATGATCTCATTATACTAGGAGGAGTACTGTGTCTAAACTGCGATTTTTATTCATTTGGGGTCTTGTTATCTCATTAATGGCGGGTACTGTATCACCGACTCTGGCGAATTCAGCTAAAAATGCTGAATGGTCCCCTGTTCTTGACAAGCGCCCTGCGCAATCTTCAAAACGAGATGAACCGCAAACAGTTATTGAAAACCCGGACAGTGCAACGCTTGTAACAAATAAGCATACAGAACGTATCGGAACGGGTGTTGAAATAACAACCTTTGAACGGTTTGATGCTCGCGGTTGGATCAATGGAGAAATGTTGAAAGTAGACCTGGGGAACAAAGCTGTAACCGCTGATCTTCTTCAACCGGGTGTAGTATCAAAAGCTGAGCGTTTATCGGAAACAGCCAGGCGCAATGGTGCAATAGCCGGCGTTAATGGTGACTTTTTTGATATTAACGGTACGAAAGCCCCGCTTGGTGCAGAAATTCAGAGTGGAAATCTTGTAAAAGGACCGGAACCAGGATGGCAGCAGGCAGCTGGAATCAATGCTGACGGAATTGGGCAGCTTGCACAAATTTTCCTCGAAGGTGTCATCACTTTTCATGGGAACGAGCATCCCCTCGCGTCATTAAACCAAAGCAGCATCCCGGCAAATGGTATTGGCCTGTATTCTTCGCTTTGGGGAGAAGCTTCCAGAAGCGGAGCAGTAAGCAATAGCGGGTCAGTACATGAAGTAATTGTTGAAAACGGTAAAGTGATTGACAGCCATGATCATATTGGGAGCGGCAAAATCACTGAAAACTCTTTTGTATTGGTAGGCCGTGAATCAGGCGCATCCATCTTAAAGCAGCTTAAATCAGGGGACGAGATATCGGTTCAATATTCTCCAAAGGTTCCAAATGGGAAACCATTCGAATTTGCGATTGGCGGAAATCCGATTCTTGTTAAAGAGGGACAAGTTCAATCCCTGGATGATAAAGTAACAGCTCCTCGTACGGCAGTAGGATACTCTGCTGACGGAAAACAGATGTATTTAGTAACAGTTGATGGCCGTCAAGCAAGCAGCCGTGGTATGACTCTGCGCGAAATGGGCGCACTTATGAAGGAGTTCGGAGCACATCATGCCCTTAATTTAGATGGTGGCGGCTCCACAACCATGGTGGCACGGACTCCCGGCAAAGACGATGCGGAAGTGGTCAATAGTCCTTCTGACGGAACGGAACGGGCAGTACCTAATGGAATTGGTATCTTTACAGCGAAGGGCAATGGCATCTTGACAGGCTTTAAAGTGTTTACGCAATCAAACTTGGAAAATTCCAATCGTGTATTTCCCGGATTGACGCGGAATTTTTCTGCTGCTGGTTTCGATAATGCTTACGATCCTGTTGAAACTGGACAAATAAAGTGGGATACCAAACCCGGTTCCGTTGGAAAGTTTGAAAAAGACGGGATTTTCCGTGCCAAAAAGCCAGGTAAAGCGGATGTAGAAGCTCAAGCCACAGGCATAAAAGGAACAAGTCCAGTTTATGTGCTAAGTGAACTGGAACGAATAGAAGCAAATATTCCAAGACTTGGACTTGCAGAAGGGGCGACTGGCCAATTTTCGATCATTGGATATGACAAGAATGGCTACTCAGCACCTATTGAACCTCAAGATGTTAGCCTGGATTACGACCAATCAATCATTGATATTCAAATGACGGCGGAAGGCACGTTTTCCGTCAGTACAAAGGTTAATGAAGGATCTTCCCTGGTGACCCTTACAGTAAATGAAAAAAAGGCATATCTTCCTGTCACAGTCGGATTAAAAACAGAGTACGTCTCGAAAATGGAAGATTTGTCAGAATGGCGCTTTTCCTCCGCCCGCGGAACGGGAACGATTGAAAAAGGGGAGGGCTTAAGCGGGAGCGGAATCAAAGTTAATTTTGACTTTGCGAAATCAACGGGAACGCGGACGGCTAATTTTCATCCGGTTAAACCGATTATCCTTCCGGGTGAGCCGCAATCGATCAGTATGTGGGTCAAAGGTGACGGAAAAGGGGAATGGATGTCATTTACGACGCGCGGCGCTGATGGAAGCAATCATTACCTTTACGGCCCGTATGTCACATGGACAGGTTGGAAACAAATTGAAATTCCAGTGCCTGCAGGTGTTTCTTATCCGCTTGAGTTAAGAACGATTGGCGCCATTGAAACAAACAAGGCGAAACAATACACCGGTCAGCTCGTCTATGATGATTTGGCAGTCAAAGTGAGTCCGACTGTTGAGGTGCCAGTAGTTTCGGAAAAAGCGGATCCTCTTGTGCTGCAAAACGCAAATCTTGCGGAGGATCGCTGGAAGTTTGCTGTAATGGCTGACAGCCAATTTGTCGGGAAGTCACCCGACAGTCAGCAAGTACGGCTCGCCAGGGAAAGTTTACAGCAAATAATTAAGGAAAAACCTGAATTTTTAATCATTGGCGGTGACCTCGTTGATACTGCCTACCCTGAGGACTTTGCGCTTGCTAAGAGGATATTGGAAGAAGAAGTCGGCGATCAGCTGCCAATTTATTATGTTCCCGGAAATCATGAAATAATGGGTACCGGCAATTTGGACAACTTTTTGCAAACTTTTAAAGAAAATAGGTTCACTTTTGAACATAAGGGTACGCAATTTGTTCTCCTGGATTCAGCAACCGGAAGCTTCCGTACCTCCGATTTCAACCAATTAATAGAATTAAAAAGAACATTGGAGACTGCAGCGAGTGATCCAAATATTAAGAATCTCGTCGTTTTCGGGCATCATCCAACCCGGGATCCACTATCGACGAAAAACAGTCAATTAACTGACCGAAAAGAAGCAGAACTGATTGAAACCTGGTTGACGAAATTTAGAGAAGAGTCGAATGGAAAAGGGGCTCTTTATATATCCGGTCACGCCCATAATGTAAATGTAGAGCGAGTGGACGGAGTTCCTTATATGGTTGTTGGCCCTGCCGGAAAAGCACCATACGGTTCGGCTGATAAAGGCGGGTTTTATGCATGGACGATGTTTGGCATCGACCCGACACCTGTTCCTTCAAAAGCAAGAGGACCGGAAAAATCGAGTGAACAGAGTCCGATTCATGACACAGAATGGGTACGTGCCAAGGTAAATCCACTGCTTGAAGGTGTAACAATGGAGGCGCCAGAATCGGTTACGACCGGTGAGACAGTCGAAGTAAAGGCTACCGGACATCAAGCAGGAAGCTTGAATTTTCCGCTCCGATACCCGGCAAGTGTCAATTGGACCGGAAGCGAAAATGTCTTTATTGGTACAGGTGAAGCCCTGATTAAGGCCAAAGAATCAAAGAAATACATTGCTGTTTTTGACACTGCAACCGGACAACTGACTGGATTGGAAAAAGGCCAGATTATATTAAAGGTAGAAGCAAATGGCGTAATAGCCGAAAAATCGATTACTATTTCCTAATTAAAGGGGGGCAGGCTCATGAAAAACTGAGTTGCCCCCTTTTAAAGTGTATTCCCGTGTTCATAAATTAATTGGCATCAAAAAGATTGTATGAACCAACTCTCCAGATATATCATCAAGTTCGACTGTTTTATCATCAACTTTGCAGATATATCATCAAGTTCGACCGTTTTATCGTCAACTTTCAGATATATCATCAAGTTCGACCGTTTTATCGTCAACTTTGCAGATATATCGTCAAGTTCGGCCAATTTATCATCAACTTTTCAGACATATCGTCAACTTCGCCATTTTTGGGCCTTATCTCTGCCATTTTATTATGCTAACTTATAAAGAGAGAGTAATACATAGTTATATGATCTAAGTCGTTATGCTTATGAATATATGACACAAGGAGAAAAGAAAGTGGACAAAAAAGGGCAATTAAAAGTTTTGAATCTATTGGATTTGGTCAAAGACCAACGTGATTATGCGAATTTCATTGTCAGTGAAATAAATGATCACGCTCTGAGAATTGCAGTAATTGACGGAGAATATCACTGGCATAAACATGAAGACTGCGATGAATTATTCTATGTTTTAGAAGGTGAACTTTTTATAGATCTAGAAGGCGGTGAGACAGTTTCATTGAAGCCCGGCGAAATGTTCACTGTTCCAGCCAATAAAATGCATCGTACCCGATCCAATGAACGCACAGTTAACTTGTGCTTTGAGAAAACAAGCAATAACATCACCGGAAGCAGCAAATAGTACTGTTTTTCGAAAAAATTACAGCTATTTAAAGGAGTCATAACAGATGATTCTTGTCAGTTCTTGTCTTGCAGGTTTGAAATGCCGTTACAATGGGACCGACAGTCTTGAAAAGAAGATTCAGGAATTGGTCGACCAGGATAAAGCAGTGATGGTTTGCCCTGAACTTTTAGGAGGCTTTTCAACTCCGAGGGAGCCGGCAGAGATTATTGGTGGAACGGGAAAAGAAGTGTTAGCTGGTACAGCAAGGGTTGTTGAGAGATCGGGCGAAGATGTGACAGATCTTTATATTAAAGGGGCCTATCAAACTTTGGAATTAGCAAAAAAGTTAAATGCGACTTACATCGTTTTAAAAGAATTCAGCCCTTCCTGCGGATCGCAAATAATCTATGATGGCAGCTTCCGGAACAAGAAAACTTCCGGTGAAGGTGTTACCACAGCATTGCTTAAACAGGAAGGATTTAAAGTGATTTCAGAACGTGAACTTTTAGATGTATGTTAAATGAATGCATGCGAAATTGGGATTTTGATATGAACGGAGGAATTTGCCATGGAACGAATTGATGAAATTCACCCGGGAATTGCTGTTATTATTTTGGATGAAGAGAATCGGGTTTTGTTGCAAAAACGTGCTGATGTAGGGCTTTGGGGGATTCCGTCCGGACATGTGGAGCCAGGTGAAACAGTAACTGAAGCTGCTGTGCGGGAAGTCCAGGAAGAAACCAACTTACAAATCAGCATCAAAAAATTAATTGGCGTTTATTCTGACCCTGCTTCTCAAGTATTTCAATATCCAGATGGAAAAAACGTCCATTTTGTGACCACCTGTTTTCTCGCTGAGATTGTCGGTGGTAAACTGCAGTGTAATTCTCCAGAATCTTTGGCTGTGCAGTTTTTTCATAAAGATGCTTTGCCAGCCGATTTAATAAAAATGCATCCTCGTTGGCTCGATGACGCACTTGCTAATGTAGAATCTTCATTCATTCGTTAAGTCTTTCACAAGTCGATTTTCCCATTGTTAATTCCCGGAGCATATTTAAGACATAAAAAAGGCCGATCACCGTGCAATGACGGGGATCGGCTTTTCTTTTATTAAATTAGTCAGTATCGGTTTGATTAGAAGCAGTGTTCGCTAGCTTAAGGAATACATCATTAATATTTTTCATGCGGTCTTCGACTTTTTTGGCTGCCGCATCAAGAGTGTATCCTTCTTCAATTAATTCCTGGATTAAGAGGATTTTTTTTATGTTTAAGTAATTATATCTCCGGGTTGTTCCTTCGCCTTCATTTTCAGACTCAATAAGTCCTTTTTTCCCCAGTAGCGGATTTTTCGCGATACAAGGGTTAGTCGCAGCAACGTTTGCTCCAGCTGCGTTAGTATACGTAGTGGAAATGTTCCCGGTTGAAAGGAGAGTAACGGTACCAACATTGATCATGCTTGTTGGCCAATTGGGTGGGCAGGCAAGCGGAATTGCTGTCACACTTTACACGTTTATTTTATTTATCGGTGCAACTCTGGGGCCGATCATTGCCGTTTCCTTATTAAAAACAGGCAGCTATCTTTTAACATTTGAATCACTGGCATTACTCCTTGGTATCGGGCTCCTTGTATCACTTGCGATTAGACCTGAAAAGGTTTGAGAGGAAAGTATTTGATAAAAAAATCAGTAATGATGTTATAAGCATGAGTAATACAGTAACTAATATCAAAGCCGGGAGGAGCAGCCTCATCCCGGCTTTGATAAGACAGCATAAAGATTCATTTCACCATTGTTAATGATAATATTTATGTAGCGTAAACTATTTCTTAATCTATTATTATTTGTGTGTGAGTGAATTTTTCGTAAAGGGGAGCCTAACCATGATGTTAGAACAAATTAAGAGGGTACCTAATTTAAAACCTGAGTTGAAAAATAGTTTAATACCAGTATTATTTGTTCTATTATGGAGCAGCGGAGCAATATTCGTTGAACTTGGTTTGCATGATTCAACCCCTTTCGCTTTTGTATCACTTCGTTTTGTTTTATCGATGCTGATCATGTGGCTAATCTGTTTATTGATAAAATCTCCCATCCCAAAAAGTTTTGCGGAATGGCGAAATATATTGATTACGGGCTTGTTTTTACAAGCGGGATACCAGGTCTTTTTCTTTCTGGCGCTAGCGTACGAAGTTTCCCCGGGAATCTTATCTATCATACTTGGGGCACAGCCAATTTTAACTACTATTGCAACCAGGCAAAAAACAAGTTTCGGCAAATGGGCAGGGTTAATATTGGGGATAGCTGGCTTGGTTTTAGTTGTCGGTGATAGTATTTTCGCCGGAACTCTTTCAGTTTTAGGAATAAGCAGTACGCTTCTATCGCTTGCTTTTATTACTGCCGGGACCATTTTGCAGAAGCGCGTCACAGTAAGCATGCCAACTAATTTGGCGATTCAATATACAGGAGGATCCGTCGTATTACTCCTGTTAACGCCGATTTTCGAGTCGTCGTCCGTCAACTGGACAATAACGTTCTGGATTGCCCTTGCATGGATGGTGTTGGTTATCTCAATCGGTGCTTCGATGCTCCTGTTCTATTTGATTCGGATCGGCAATCTTACAAATGTAACAAGTTTACTGTATTGTGTACCGCCAGTAACTGCTTTGCTGGATTACTTCATCTTTGGACATACGCTGAGCATCATCGCTATTTTAGGTATGCTGCTGATTATCGCGGGGCTAATTTTGATAAATAGAAAAGGGCTAACCTAGATGTTAATTTGAAATGCGCGTTCTTATATTTTTAATAGAGCGAGAATAGAAGATTTTTTATCATATTTTGGCGAAATTTCGGTATTGAATTAAAATCTACACAAAATAAATATCGCTGCTCTGCCACCAGCAACAGTTTTGTAAACAAGGGTTTTATGTCGGTTTCTGAATTTTTTTGCGAAAAATGTTATAATACAAATAACAATTTATGACTGACATTCCATTGAAAGAACTAAATAATAGTTGGGAACGTTGAATTTTATGCCTGCAAATGGATTTGAGTTAAAAACTCCTGTTGCGAATGTTAAAGTGCGAAAGACAAAAGGGTTATTAAACAAAAGGAACAAAAGAGTTAGTCAGACATTCACCAGAAACAAGGTAATGTTAAATGAGATCAAGACTATTAACAGGAATTCTCAGAACGGACAAATAAATAAGAAGGGGGGCAATGATCCGTTGTCAAATAGACCTGTTTTTGATATAGAATACGGGATGAGACAGGTAAAAGGTACATTATCAATTGAAGGATTTAATTTAGAACAGAGAGAAGAAGAATTAATAAAGGCGAAAGTTTTAGGGATCCTCTCAGAAGAAGAATTTCTAAGAAAGGTTCTAGAACTTGCAAATGAGTGATCCATATCTATATCCTGGAACAGCAATTCTAAAAAATAAGTTGAATATTAGAGAACTAGATAAACTCAATAACGTAGAACGTATCCTTACTGGACGCAGACTCTTAGAACTTATGGAAAAACCTATTACAGGCAATTTCGATTTAGGTCATTTACAAGCCATTCACAAGCATATATTTCAAGATCTTTTCGATTGGGATGGTCAAATTAGAACTGTTGATATATCCAAAGGTAATTTTTTTGCACGGCATAGTGTAATAAGTACGTATTTTAAAGAGAGCGTGACGGCTCCCTTAAGGGCAGAAGGTTATTTGAAAAACGAAAAGAATAAAGAACAATTGTCAGTTAGATTAGCATACTATTTCGATCATGTAAATGCAGCTCATCCATTTAGGGAAGGAAACGGACGAACGCAACGAGAGTTTTTCAGAACTCTGGCTCTGATGAATGGATTCAAATTGGAATGGACAGTAGTGAGTGAAGAAGAGATGATACAAGGCTCCATTAAATCGCTAGTTCATTGTGATTTAATCGAAATTGAAAAATTAATGCTAAAAGCAATTCAAAATGATACTCCTGATATGCATTTAATTCATTATTATAAGTCATTAAAGTCGAGAAACTGAAAAGCTGGTTCAATTTTCTGGGAAATACTAATTGAATCAGCTTTTGTTATTTGATGGAGTAAAGTCTTAGCGTTAAGTTGTGAACCTTGATTGCGAAATTAAATTGGCTTGGAAGGACTTCTGTTCCACTAATTCGGAGCGTGAAGCTCATTTTGTCCCTACCGTAATTTCCGGATCGTAAAATTGTCTTCAAGAAGCAGCCAATTTTGCGGGAACGGATAGCCAAGTACCCAGTAGCTGATTCCGGGCAAGCGATAGTCTTTGACTGTATCAAATTTTGCCTGGGCGCTGCGGGCATCCTCGAACCAGACTTCGTGGCCGCGGCCCTGGGCGTCGGTGTAGCGGAAAAATGGTGACTGAGCGACAGGATCGTATTGAATGGTGGCTCCGTATTGAATCGCTCGACGGACGGCTTCCTGCGGGCTGAAGGTTTCTGCTTCTTGTCCCTGGACATGGGGAAGAACCCAGTCGCGCGCGTAAATTTGAAAGCCAAAGAAAATCTTGTTTCTTGGAATGACGGACACAGCATAATCGAGAACCCGCTTTATTTGGTTGAGCGGCGAAATCGCCTGTGGCGGCCCCAACCTGTAGCCCCATTCATAAGTCATCAATATCACAAAATCAACGATTCGGCCATGTGCAGGATAATCATGTGCTTCATACAACAAGCCTTGTTGTTCACCGCTCGTTTTTGGAGCAACCGCTGTTGAAACAAGGTATCCTTCAGGATGCAGGCGGTCAACCGTACGCTGTAAAAATTGATTGTATAACTCACGGTCAGCCGGATAAACGTTTTCAAAATCAACGTTTAGTGCCCGGTATCCTTTTTCTCTCATTATGTTTAAAATATTGGTTAATAAACGGTCCTGGATTTCGGTGTTTGATAGGATGGTGTGCGCGAGCCGGGATCCCGGATCTGTCGCCGTGAAGTTGGTGATGCAGAGCATCGGAACAACCCGTTCAGCCACAGCAGCCTGAATAATCGGCACATCATTAATGGCATCCAATCCGCCGTCTTCCCGCATTCTATAAGCAAAAGGCGTCCAATAAGTTAAATATCGGCCTACCTCGCGAACTTCCCTGGCTCCTGTTTCTCCTGTATTGATCGTATAAGCGTTGACGTCAATGACAGGCTTTCTAAAAGGGATCGTTAAAACAGTTCCAGGGAATATCGCATTCGGATCTTGAATTTGATTTGCCCTGATGATCTCTTGAACCGTCGTCCCATATCGCTGTGCAATTTGCCATAAGGTTTCTCCGCGTTGGACAGTATGTGTTCTTGCCGGTATGACTAACACCATTCCCGGGCTGATTCGTGAGGGATCACTAATCCGGTTTGCCTGGACAATCGCCTGAACCGTCGTTCCGTATCTTTGCGCGATCATCCACAATGTCTCACCGGACCGGACCACATGCGACCGGTAAGCAACAGGAATGACAAGCGCGAGCCCGACCACCAATCTGTCCGGATTTTCCAACTGATTTGCTGATACAATTTGACTAATCGCGACACCATACCGCCGGGAAATCGCCCACAATGTTTCCCCCCGTTGTACCACATGAATAACCATTAGCTTTCCCCCCTTAAAATAGATCTCTCTCCCCCACTATATTCCTGGAGATAGGATAATATAATATATAGCGGTCGCTGATGGCGAAAACTTTCGATAAAAAAGAGTAAAGCCGGTAGGCAGAAACCGCTGATAAAATTAGAGTTAATCTTCCAATCGTTTTCGAAATATATGTCATTAAGACTTAATGCATTATTAACATAAATTTACGTTATCTTAAATAATGATTAACACAATGGCAGTATAGTTATAACTGTTGGTTTTATTAATTTAATTAGGGGGGTTTTATAATTGTTTAAAGGCAAATTCACAAAAAAGATTCTCCCGATTGCTGTTCTTTCTACAGTGGCAATTGGAAGCTTAATCGGAACAGTTTCTCATACAGATGTACAAGCTGATGGAAATTATAACAGGGCAAAAGCCAAAAACGTTATTTTCCTGATCGGGGACGGGATGGGAGTATCTTATACTTCTGCTCACCGCTATTTAAAAGATGATCCAAATACACCTGTTGCCGAAAAAACAGAATTTGATAAATACCTTGTAGGGCAGCAAATGACTTATCCTGAAGACCACGCTCAAAACGTAACTGATTCCGCTTCGGCAGCGACTGCGATGTCAGCCGGTGTCAAAACTTACAATGCAGCGATCGCGGTTGATAACGACAAATCTGAAGTGAAAACAGTGTTGGAAGCAGCAAAAGAAACAGGTAAGGCAACAGGTCTTGTTGCTACGTCCGAAATTACCCATGCAACACCTGCATCATTCGGTGCTCACGATGAAAATCGTAAAAATATGAATGCTATTGCCGACGACTATTATAATGAATTAGTTAATGGGAAACATAAAATAGATGTTCTCCTTGGCGGCGGCACTTCAAACTTTGTACGTCCTGACCGTAATCTGACTGAAGAATTCAAAAAAGACGGCTTCAGCTATGTTACCAACAAAGAGCAGCTTTTAGCAGATAAAAACGCACAAATTCTCGGATTATTTGCTCCTGGCGGCCTTCCAAAAATGATTGACCGTACAGAAGAAATACCATCACTTGAAGATATGACGAAATCAGCAATTGATCGCTTAAGCAAAGATAAAGACGGTTTCTTCTTAATGATCGAAGGAAGCCAGATTGACTGGGCAGGGCATGACAATGATATCGTTAGTGCCATGAGTGAAATGGAGGACTTTGAAAAAGCTTATAAAGCAGCAATTGAGTTTGCGAAAAAGGACAAGAACACTTTAGTTGTGGCAACTGCTGACCATTCAACTGGCGGTTATTCCATTGGTGCAGATGGAATTTATAACTGGTTCGGCGAACCGATCAGAGCTGCGAAAAAAACACCTGATTTTATGGCGACCGAAATTGCTAATGGTGCCGATGTAGAGCAAACACTGAAAACTCATATCGACCAAAATCTAGTAGCATTAACACCAGAAGAAATTCAATCTGTAAAAGATGCTGCAGCGACTAAGAAAGTTATTCCTATTGACGATGCCATCGAAAAAATCTTTAACAAACGTTCTCATACAGGCTGGACAACTGGCGGGCATACTGGTGAAGACGTTCCGGTTTATGCATTTGGTCCATACAAAGAGCGTTTTGCAGGGCAAGTCGATAACACAGACCATGCGAAAATTATCTTTGACATCTTAGGAAATAAAAATAAACATCACGATGATTAAGCCGAATACGATAAAAAAGTCCCGTTGCTTTAAATAGCAGCGGGTGCTTTTCTTAATAGTGAAATATTAGGGGGATTCCATTGAAAAAACTGTTTTTCGTCCTTATTTTATTATTCTCTCTTACTGGTTGTGCTCCAGAAGACAATACAGAGAATCAAGCTGCTGAAAACAAAACAGATAAAAGTGAACAAACAGAAAAAACCGCCCCAAAAACAAATGAGGATATCTACGTTCCCAATCCGCAAGTAACGGATGATATTAATCTTGTAACAGTGGGGGAAACAATTACAGACGCAAAAGGCGAACTTACTTTAAAAGCTTATGATCAAGTTAATGAGACTGTTAAAATTGGCCCTGTTGAAATGGTCATTAAAGATATAAAAGTGTTGCACTTCGTTCCCGATTACAGCATGATCGATTTTTTCCATGCTTATACCCATGAAGAAGAGTTTGATTTTGTAAAGGTCGCCGTTGAAGTGAAAAATACATCGAATCATGCGGTGAAATTTAATCCGATTGCCGCTCTTGAGATGAACAGCGGCGAACACAAAACTTATGAAGATGATATTTACCTCGAAGAATTAACCGGTGAGATTGAAAGTAACGGCGTCAAGAAAGGAAATATGGGTTTCATTCTTCAAGAAACTGATGATATTCAATCGGTTGAACTGTTAACAAGCGATGCCGTGGATAAATCCGACAAGATTATCGAAAAAGGGAAAAATATTAAATTGGATTTATGATCTGCAAAAAAAGCTGTCTGAAACAGGCAGCTTTTTTTGCGCATCTAGGGAGAATAATCGTTTCGCTTAATTAAATCGCATTTTCGCTTAATTCTCGATTTTTTCGCTTAATTCCTGGGGAGTTTCGCTTAATTCCCTCCATTTTCCGCTTAAATAATTTTATAAGATATCTCAGCTAGTGATTTTTGGAAATAAATAGATTTAATTGTAATTATTTAGGATATTAAAATCGCTTAACCGACTGATTTGATCATATTTCTTCTCGAGAGAGCGATTTTTTTAATGAGAAGAAAACTTTTATGTTGGTTTCTCATTTATCCTTCAGTGATTCATTCCAATATTGGTATTTTAAGATTCTCTTTGTAATTCTTCATCTCCACTATTATCCGTATCACTAAACTTATCCAGCATGGTTATAGCATCCACTAAATGATTGTTAAAAATTTGCCGTGCAACAGAAAGAAGCTCAACAATCATTGGGTCACGGAGTGAATAGATTACACGGTTGCCATCCTTAGTACCCACTACAATATTTTTCCCGCGCAAAATGGTTAGTTGTTGTGAAACGGCAGAGCCTTCACTTCCAACAAGGCTTTGAATTTCATTAACGCTTCTGTCTCCTTCTGACAACAACTCAAGAATTCTTATCCTCAGGGGATGGGCAAGTGCTTTAAAAAATTCCGCTTTAAATCGTTGCATTTCTAGATTCAATTTTTTATTCCCCTCTTCAATAAATTAAGTGGTAAAGACTTCCTTTCTTTCCTTGACTTGTTGTTTAGCGCCTGATAAGGAAGCACATTCCCTAAAAGCGAAATGTCTGCAACCCAGGCATTTATTTTGATTTAATTGTTTAATAGCATAATTGATTGCTTCACCTGTGTGCTCAAAAAAATGTTCTTCTCCAATTGAATCGTATAAGCCAGTTTTGATTAGCAAATTTTTAGGCTGTGGTCTTATTCCGGATATTAAAACGATGCCGTGCTTTGAAACATTCTTAACGATGCTTGAGAAGTAAGATTCGCCAGTGGTATCCATAAATGGAACTTTTCCCATTCTTAAAAGTAAGACCGTTGGCTTCATATTTATTGAACTCATAATGGTCTGTTCAAATGTTTGGGCTGCACCGAAAAATAGCGGACCTTCTACATTATAAATGCTAAATTGTGGACAATCGTGTGTATTCGTAACAACTTGGCTTTCTACTTTTTCGTGTTTATGGCTGGGATTGGGCAATGCCTTTGCAGTTACCATTATATCACTCATTCGTTTCGCAAACATAATGACTGCTAAAACAAGCCCTACTTCTACCGCAACTGTTAAATTAAGAAAAACGGTTAATAAGAATGTTACAACTAAGATAAGTGAATCTGTTGTTTTAGTTTTCAATACATTATAAAAAACGTGTCTCTCACTCATATTCCAAGCAACTATCATTAAGATTGGCGCCATACTTGCCAATGGAATTTTTGAGGCGTAAGGAGCAAAAAGCAATAACACCAAGAGTACAACTATACCGTGTATTACTCCAGATAATGGAGATGCAGCTCCATTTTTTATATTTGTAGCAGTTCGTGCTATAGCACCTGTTGCTGGAATACCACTGAACAACGGGGTTATCATGTTCGCTATACCTTGACCTATTAGTTCCTTATTACTGTTATGCTTGCTATCTGTCATGCCATCTGCCACTACTGCCGACAACAGGGATTCTATTGCACCCAGTATTGCTATAACAAAAGCTGGTTGAATCAATTGCTGAATACGTTCAAACGTTATTTCAGGTACATGAAATTGTGGCAGATTGTTTGGAATCTCGCCAAATGCTGAACCGATGGTTGCTATGTGATCAGGGTAAAGAAAAGTTGCAACCAATGTTGAAAAAATAATGCCGATAAGAGGTCCAGGTATGTTCGGAAATATTTTAGGCGTTAATAAAACAGATATTAAACAAATGACAGCTGTTATCACACTGTAGACGCTGATGCTCTGAATATGTATGATGATCTCGTTCAAATTACTAAGAAACGATTCGTGTTTCTCTACGCCAATAAGTCCAAGGAAATTTGGAATTTGACCAACAAATATGATGATGGCAATACCCGAAGTAAAGCCGACCGTTACGGGTTTTGGAATGAATTTAATTAATGATCCTAGCCTTAAAATTCCCATTAAGATAAGAATAACTCCTGCCAAGAACCCAGCAAGCAATAAATTTTCAAACCCATATGTTGTAACAACTCCGAATAAGATCGGAATAAATGCCCCTGTTGGTCCTCCTATCTGATATCTTGATCCTCCAAATAAGGATATTAATATACCTGCAACAATAGTGGTGTATATACCGAATTCAGGTTTAACCCCCGACGCAATAGCAAACGCCATCCCCAGCGGTATAGAGATAACACCAACTACAAGCCCGGATACAAGATCCTTCTGAAAAGAGTGAACAGAGTATTCCATATATCTTCCGCTTAAAAGCCACTTCTGCAGCACAAAAACACTTCCCTGTTACCATATTTGTATATCTGAATATTTGAATATACGATAACTTGAATTTATACCCCATCAATATTTATGTCAACTGTTAATAAGTTAGAATGTGCAAAAATGGGAAAGTAACAAAAGTCTTAATCTTACGTTTAGAATTAGCGAAATATGGAACTCTAAGGGTAAGACTACTTAAGGAGGAACTTGTTGATGGATGATAAAAAAAATAAAATAAAATATGATGATCAGGGAAATGTGATTGCGAATAGACCAAATGCCAAGGAGGCAGAGCTAGACACAAAACAGGGGATCATGGAAGAAAAGAACCCTGATGACTTTGACATTTATGAATAGAGGTTCGCTGGTGAAAAAAGGGGACGATAGCACAGGCTGCTACCGTTCCCTTTGTATGTTCTCATGATTGTTTCGTAATTTTAGAAGGATTATTAATTTTATAACGTATATCTTTGTTCAGTTTTTTATCGACGATCTTTGCATTAAACGTGATAGAGTCACCTGTTTCCAGCTCCGATTTTTTCAATGTATTACTGTAGCCGCACCATGCCTCACCGATTTCCAACGCATTATCCCCAACGATTTTAACCTTCTCTAATACTAAAATTTCATCTTCGCTCTCAGTGAAGTGGTTGTACTTGGTGGTAAACTCTTTTACGACCGCTTCAAAGGACACTTTATCAGCTGGTAGATCCAAAACTGCCTTTTGCTTTTTTTCCTTAGCGTCTTTTTTGTTGTTAGCTTTTTTACTGTTGCTTTGTTGTGCGTCCCCTGAGATTGGAACCTCCACAGCAGGTGGTACAGCTGCCCCTGAAACAGGCACCTCGTTTGCGGTTGGTTCTGCCTCTGAATTGAATACAGAGTCCTTTCCAAAAGAAGGGCTTTGCATTTCTTTCAAATAAGCGGGATGCACGCAATGTAGGGCACCATTGGCAAACGAGACGATCGCAGTTTCATGAGATCCGTTGGTGTCATACCCCTCAATGATCACCTTGTAAGTCGCGTTTTCTCGCTTGTATAGAAACTCATGCTTGGCCGATTTAGCGGAAGCCGAGATAAGGCCCCAAGCTTTCGTTTTCGAGATATATTCATCTTCACTGTTGAATGCAGTGTAATCGCCTTTTGGCGGGATCGTAGTAAACATACATGGACTCCTCCGTTATTTCTTTTACTTTAATTGTACTAGAAAATGTGTGAAAGAAAAAATGGTGAGCGGAATTGTCGGTTCTGCAAAAATGGTTCCGGACTTTCGCGGATATATTTGAAGTTTCGCGGATATATGAGATTTTTCGCGGATAAAGTGAGCTAAATCGCGGATATATTTAATTTTTCGCGGATAAAGTAAGCAAAATCGCGGATAACCGATTTCCGCAAATGGCACAAGCTGTAAACCTGCTACTATATTGGCTGCAGTTGTGAGAAAATGCGGATCTTCCCGGGATGGATGGATTATAGTTTCATTAAAAATGATAAAATTAATACATACTGTTGCCTTTTTAAGAGGGAATAGAAGGTTTTTATACTGATCGCAGTCAGATTAGTTAGACATCGCACACAGTTTGCAAGACGTATATTCCAATTGTCTTCTGCACCTCCTGTATAGGAAGAATTAGGACAGAGAAGATTTTATAGCCTATATGCCAAGAAACTATATGAGCATTCCATTAATGAGAGCGCATATGATTTTCAAATGATTTGACCGTTTTCATGCTAAATTAACGTCTATATTTACGAGGAGGTGAACAGGTGGACCTTTCAGACGAGGAACTTGTAAAAATGTCTGCGCAAGGCAGCTATGATGCTTACGCAGAGTTGGTAAACCGGTATTCAAACTTGGTTTATTCAATCGCTTTAAATAAGATTAGGGACTTTCAGCATTCAGAAGATATCTCCCAGGAAGTATTCGTCAAAGCATGGTCAAAGATCGCTGATATGAACGAAGGAGACAAATTCTCTGCGTGGATTTCTGCGATAACGAGAAACCAATGTATTGATTGGTTTAGGAAAAATTCCAAGGAAGAAGTAGTGTATTCAGAAAATCATAATGACGTCTCAACCGAGTTCATTAAGCAACACGAAATAAAGATCACAATATGGGATGCTCTTAATCGGCTGGATGAAAAATACCGTCTGGTCACTATTTTGTATTTTATAACCGGATTCAGAGGGAAGGAAATTAGTGAACAGCTAAATTTAACCTTGAGCGCTGTGGAGAGCAGGCTAAGAAGGGCGAAAGAAAAACTTAAAGAGGAGCTGTTCGATCTTATGGCTGAAACATTTAGCGAACATAAAGTGGGCAAGGAATTCGAGGAAGAAGTTATGTGGCGAATTATCCCCAGAATTGCGACAATCGAAATACCTGTATCTAATGTAAAAACGTCAATAGACTGGTACAACAAAATTTTAGGAACGAAAATGATCTCTGAAACTGATAATACGGCTATGCTGCGCCTTCAAGGCGGTAACAGAGTAGGGGTTCCCACCATTTATCTTGTGCAAACCGCTGATTCCAGCCGGCTGTCATTTAAGAACACGAACACCAATATCACTCATAGTATTATTGATTTTTTTATTCACGACCTGAACAGATTCCACACTTTCTTAACGGAGCAGGGTGTTACCGTAACCGGTATTAACTATATTCCGGGAATGCCGGGCTTCGGAGGTTTTGGCTTCCTCGATCCTGATGGTAATTCACTATCTGCCTGTAATGTAACCTTTTCTGGCCAGGAATGAGATGTTATGTGTGCAAATGAGCTGCAAACAGGCAGCTCATTTTTTCATACAAGAGTAGAAGCGGTTTTAAGCATTCTGATATGTGTTAAAAGTTTTCCGCGTCAACTCTACAAAAGCCGAAATCGGGGGTGTGATCCATTTATCTTTATGCCAGGCTATTTGCGTAAAAATTGGCGCTGTTGAGGTATTCCAAGCCAGTTTTTCCAATCGTCCCATTTTAAGATCTGCTTCTACTGCCATTGCCGGCAATAAGGCAATGCCAAGCCCGGCGATGACACATTGTTTGATCGCTTCGATGCTGACAAATTCGAACTTAGTTAACGGGAAAACTCCAGCTGAACGGAAATTTTCTTCCAAAATGGTGCGATATGAGCATCCGGTTTCCATAAGCAAAAGTGTTTCGTGTTCAAGGTCTTTAGCATAAACTTCCACTTTAGCAAGCAGAGGATGATCGGAGGAGGCGACCATGTGAGCTGCTCCTGAATAAGTGGCTCAACTGTCAGGAAATCCCCGGGTTTCGGTTTGTCCATAATGAAGGCAATATCGAGCTTTCCCTTCAATAACTGCTGCCTTACCATTTCATCAGAATGGGCTGGTTTAAAAATGAGCTTCACTTTCGGAAACTGGGCCTTAAACTCTTTCAAGATCGGCGGGAGCCGGTAAGTGCACTGGCTTTCCTGTGCCCCAATCGTTAGCGTGCCTGCTGTTTTTTCCTCTCCGTTCACCGCCAGTTTTGCTTCCTTGGCTAGCATGATCATTTTATCAGCATACAATTTAAACTCGCGTCCGGCTTCGGTTAAAATCAGCCGTTTACCCAGGCGCTCAAACAAAGGTGTCCCAAGTTCGGCTTCGAGCGCTTTTATTTGCGCGGTTACGCTTGATTGAGCAAAATTCAGCATTTTCGCTGTCTGGGTAAAATTAAGAGTTTCTCCAGCTATTTTAAAAGTAATCAGTTGTTTAATCTCCACATTGTCACCTGCTTAAATCGCTATTCTCGATTGATACAATCGAAATAATCTGCTTTTTTGATTAATGGGTTTATTATAAGATATGAGTGACCCGGCAACAAGCTAATCGAATCGTACAGTCGAAAAAGGAGGAAGTGCCCGCATGACAATTGCAGTTATTTATGGAGGAACCCGAAAAAAATGGTAATACCGAGATTCTTACCGAGCAGGCAGTCCAGGGGTTAACCGTGGAAAAAATATTCCTGAAGGACAACGAAATCAGGCCAGTTGAAGATCTTCGCCATACGGAAGCGGGGTTTCAGGAAATAAATGACGATTACAACTCAATCATTGAGCGGATCTTGTTGCATGACATACTTATATTTTCGACTCCTATCTACTGGTATAGCATGTCGGGAATTATGAAAAACTTTATTGATCGCTGGTCACAAACATTGAGAGATGCTAACTATCCCGATTTTAAAAGCAGGATGACATCGAAAAAAGCGTATGTGATTGCGGTTGGCGGAGATGAGCCGCACCTCAAGGGCCTGCCGATGATCCAGCAATTTCAGTACATTTTTAATTTTATTGGTGTTCAATTTGAAGGCTATATACTTGGTAAATTAAACAAACCGGGCGATATTGATCAGGACAAGAACGCATTATTTGCCGCTGCTGAACTGAACAAGAAAATCACATCTTAACAACTTATCGATTACAAGGAGGATAAATAGTGAAAGCACTAGTCTTTAACGAATTTGGAAATGCTGAGGTATTAACATATCAAGAAGTACCAGATCCCTCACTGGCTCGAGGGGAAATTCTTGTTCGCACCAAAGCGATTGGCGTTAACTTTGCTGATATTTACAGGCGCAGAGGCGATTACTATCTTGCTGGAAAACCACCTTACATATTGGGGTATGAAGGCTCTGGGATTGTCGAGCAAATCGGTGCTGGAGTGACAAAAGTCAAAGTTGGAGACCGCATTGGATTTGCGGATGTCCCGTTTGCCAATGCAGAACTGGTTGCCGTTCCGGTGGAAAAAGCGATTCCGCTACCCGAACAGATTTCCTTTGAAACAGCGGCTACCGTTTTACTACAAGGCTTAACGGCGCAATATTTAACGAGAGACAGTTATGAACTAAAGGCAGGTAATACGATTCTTGTCCACGCAGCAGCCGGTGGAGTTGGCCGGCTTCTCATCCAGATTGCCAAGCTGCTCGGAGCTAGAGTCATTGGCCTCACCTCCTCCGAAGACAAGGCTGACGCTGCGTATTCAGCTGGAGCAGACGCAGTATTTTTATACGATGCGTCATGGCCTGAACAAGTTTTCGATGTGACAAATGGCCGTGGTGTTGATGTTGTCTATGAGTCAGTAGGTTCCACTTTAGCAGAAAGTTTTCAAGTGACCAGAATTGGCGGGACAGTCGTATTTTATGGAATGGCGGGTGGCGACCCTCCCCCGGTCGATCCGCGCATGCTTATGGATACGTCTAAAACAATAACAGGAGGCGACCTCTGGAATGTTTTAACTTCATTTCAGGAACGAACAACACGCTCACAGCAAATGTTTGACTGGATCACCGAAGGGAAAATAAAAATAGCAGCCCCGATTACTTTTGCGCTAAAAGATGGATCGGATGCGCACAGATTGCTGGAAAGCAGGAAAAGTATCGGAAAGATTTTATTGATACCATAATCCAAATCTAAATTGATAAAAAGCATGTGCTTAGTGATGATAAGAACAGGTCATTCAGATAGTCAAACGAATGACCTGTTCCTATATGACATAGGTTGAAATAATATCTATTTGTTTTCAGTAAATTGTAAAGCAGTGCGTGCGGCAGTCAAGTCAATATTTAATTGTTCAACCACATTCGCCGGATGATAATATTGATTTGAAATCATGTAGGCGGAGATTCGTTCATGAAGTTCAAGCGCATCATCAAGCTGGCCTCTCAGGACTTGCCTAACTTCTGGATTTGCGGATTCAGTCAAGGCGATTGCATAGCTTTTCACACCCGTTTTTGCAGCGATTAATAAGTCAGTAGCAATTACCTGGTCAGTCATTCCGTCTGTTCCCGTCACATTTTGCATAAACTCATTCATGTATTACCCTCCGTTAAGATAAAATATTTTGTAGCTGCTCAATATGATGTCTGGACTTATTAACGTCCTCGTTTAAGATCCTCTTCAGCTCGTCGTCCTGAGCCAAAGTGCTCATGGTAGCCGATTTTGTTGCACAAACATTTTTAAACATCAGCAATTCATGCAGTTCAAGCGTTTCATGAACTCCAATTGGTGTAGCCATATCATGACCTCCTTTTTTATATCAAACATCAGTTATTATGATTGAAACGCCATTTTTTTATGTACGTTATTTTTTCCTTGCGAGTTGAATTCAGCTTTCCTTTTTTAATATTTGTATTGGTGAACAAGGAGATTCGAGTATGGACAGAGAAGTTGAAAGGACCAACAATATTGACAATGATTAACGAGGGGGAGATTTAAACGTGACAACTGTTCAAAAGGATATATCTTCAGAATATTTAAGGGTTATCAAGCTGCAATTTCAAGAAATGAAAAAGACCACCGAAAAGACATTTGAACAGTTGGATGATGAAGCATTTTTTTGGTATCCAAATGACGACTCCAACAGTATCGCTGTAATCGTGAAACATGTGAGCGGAAATATGGTGTCCCGCTGGACAGATTTTCTACACTCTGATGGTGAAAAACCGGATCGCGACCGGGATGGAGAATTTGAAAATACAATTTCAAACCGGGAACAATTGTACGAGGTGTGGGATAGAGGATGGAATGTATTTTTTCATGCATTAGCAACGCTTAACGAGGAACATCTTCTGAAGAACATAGTGATCAGAAACGAGCCACATTCTGTGATTGAGGCCATAGAGAGGCAGATGTATCATTATTCGTACCACATCGGTCAAATCATTTATATCGCTAAACAGCTTAAAGGGGAGAGTTGGAGAAGCTTAACGATACCGAGGAAAAAATAATTAAAAATCCTTGATTCTTTTGTATTAAAGAAGGAGGCGTATCACCGAGATTGGCCTCCACCGTACAGTTTTTTTGCAGATTGTGAATCAAGATCCTTTAGGATTAGCATAACCCATTGTTTCTAAGTAGGCTGTGAAGAACCAGACATGTTTCTCCAAAAAGCCGAGTGCTGCTGCAATCAGGTCGATTGTAAATTCATCGGTTGTCTCTCTCACGAATTGATCGACTTCACGCAAGTAGCGTGCAGTTGCAGCGAAATCATGGGCAACCGCGTAAGCGATAGTCGCCGTGTCGTACGGTGCACTTGGGACTTCCGCGAGAGTTGCGTAACATACGAATTCACGCATAGAGGCAAGCGGAAAAAACCCCAGCATTTTGATGCGTTCAGCAATTCGATCAATTTCAAGAGCAACTTCCTCGTAGAGCTCAGCCAGTTTTTCGTGGAAATCAATAAAATCAACACCCACGACATTCCAGTGAAAATTGCGTAATTTAATGTACACGACATGCAGATTGGCTAAGTATCTGTTAAGGGCATTAGCCAATTTTCTGGCGTATTCTGGATCCAGACCAGTCAAGGTGGCACGAAGTTCACGCGACACAATATCATCCTCTCTCAGTTGATTTCATAAATAATATATGTTTTGGGCTTGTATGGAGTTCTGATATCATTAGCGGTGTTGTCTTTGCTCGTTGAAGGGTCGTAAGCCCGGAAATATCTGCACCAAACCGGACCAAACGAAGGGACTATTGTTATGGATACGTTATTGCTTACACGATCTGCGGTTCAGGGGCTTCTTAATCCCGCTGAATTATTGCCGGAGTTAATAGAGAATGATGAAGCCCTCGGCAGAATAAGTAATCATCAAATAACAATTTATGGTTCAGTCGGACTAGCTTTTTCAAGACTTGGCCGCGGCATGGCAAGTATATAGAAAAGCGAAAGAGCTTAATATAGGGGAGAACATAAATTTTTTAGAGTGAACTGAAAAATGAGCGTAAAAAAACCAGCTCCCGATAGGAAACTGGTTTGGTATCGTTATTATGTAGCCGCCTTTGCCGTATTTAATATAAGAAAGTTTTAAACCACCACTCCTCAAAGTGGGTGTTCGCAAAAACCTTCCTGCACGTCCTCCTTGTCGTATAGACAGAGGCTTATCATTTCGGCTTCAATTAAAACTCCCTATTACAGCTTAAAGGTTAAAACTTTATTATCGTTACGTACAATGCAGCTTGTATTAATATATTACAATAATTTTTTAGTGTGTTCAATGGTAGATTATGACTTTTCTTTATGATAAATCGATCCTAAGGCGTATTAGTAAAACACACTTTGTTAAAATCAGTCCTAGAACAAGCTTTTTTATTAGTAATCAGAATTTTTAGCAAAATCACCAAATAATTCATTAAAAAATTCGACAAATACCTTCTTTGTTGGACAAACATAAGGGATAAACAATTCGGACCAGAAGTTTTTCCCTTATTTATGACAGAGAATGTAGAGAATAGTCGTTATTTGTGAATATCTTTCAAAGCCTATCTGCGTTAATATTATATCTGTAATTTCTGGTAGTTACCTTAAACAAGAGGCGACGTGTCAGTTTAAACATCAAACTCAGGCAGATGCAGCGGAGGGATATGAGTGAGTGTAAGCTTCGGAGTAAAGCTGATTGAAAATTATGCGAATTTAGAAGATGACGTTTTGGTAGTGTTGGTACATAATGGGGATGAAGAGGCATTGAATTTTTTAATTCAAAAATACCGTAATTTTGTGCGGGCCAAGGCAAGCAGGTACTTCCTGTGCGGCGGAGACCGGGAAGATATTATTCAAGAGGGAATGATTGGCCTTTATAAAGCGGTACGTGATTTTAAAGAAGACAAGTTGAGTTCTTTTAAGGCGTTTGCCGAACTTTGTATCACCAGGCAAATCATAACCGCGGTAAAAACAGCAACCCGGCAAAAGCATTCGCCCCTCAATTCGTATGTGTCTTTGGACAAGCCCATTTATGAGGAAGAATCAAACCATACACTGATGGACGTAATATCCGGTACAAAAGAAATGGATCCGGCAGCATTAATCATTATCCAGGAAAAGGCCGACGATATTGAACTGAAAATGGCAGAAAAGCTTAGTGATTTAGAAAGAAGAGTCTTGGCTTTATATATAAACGGGCACTCATATGTGGAAATCTCCCGGGAATTAAACAAGCACGTAAAGTCGATTGATAATGCCCTGCAGCGAATAAAAAGAAAACTGGAAAGATATCTCGAGATGAGGGAAGTCATTTTGTATTAAAAAACAATCGCTGCCACAGCCGTCGGATTTCAGAGAGTTTTCATTGTGCGAACTATCGTCACATCAACAATCTTATCCAGCGTTATCAAGCATATGCTGGATGCTGATCAAGATTTTAAAAGAGTGGGTGTTCTCGAGGTGAGTCATAAATGGCTGGAATGGGCAAAGCGGCTTCAATCAATCTCCCAAGCAGGGTTAACTTTTTCAAAAGATGTCTTTGATATCGAAAGGTATGAGGAGCTGCGAAAGATCAGTGCTGAAATCATTGCCGAACACACTGATCTGGACATGGAAAAAGTTAAAGAATTATTTACGAACGAAACAGGCTATCAAACGCCAAAAGTTGATGTGCGCGGAGTTGTTTTTAAGGATGATAAGATCCTGATGGTACATGAAAAGCTGGATAACAAATGGTCCTTGCCAGGCGGCTTTTGTGAGATAGGCTTATCACCGTCTGAAAATATCGTGAAAGAAATAAAAGAGGAGTCTGGTTATGAGGTAATTCCAAAGAAGTTACTTGCTTTATTGGATATGAATAAACATCCGCATCCTCCGCAGCCATATCATTATTATAAAATGTTTATTCAATGTGAGATAGTCGGCGGCACGGCAAGTATCGGGGTCGAAACATCCGGGATCGATTTTTTTCCAGAACATAAGCTGCCGAGTATTTCTGTTAAAAGGAATACGGAGTCCCAGCTAAAAATGCTTTTTGACTTTTTAAGAAATCCACACAGAGAGACGATGTTTGACTAGCTGCAAGCGAACAGCTGGTCTTTTTTTTATTGGCTGCCGCCAAATGTATGTGTCCTCTTTATGGTATCGGTTATAATAAAGTGTTCATACAAGAAACTATGTTATTTTTTTGGGGGGATACAAAATTATGACTTTAATTGCTAAAACTCCACAGCCACCGTATTATGCGGTCATTTTCGTTTCCCAAAGAACTGAAGTGGACAACGGATACGGGAAAATGGCAGAGGAAATGGTAGAATTGGCTTCGCAACAGTCTGGATTCTTAGGGGTAGAAAGTGCACGCGATGAGGGATTGGGCATTACGGTTTCTTACTGGGATTCGTTAGAAGCTATCAAAGGCTGGAAGGAGAATTCCGCCCATAAAGTGGCCCAGGACAAGGGAAAGGCGGAGTGGTACAAAAACTTTGCATTAAGAGTTTGCAAAGTGGAGCGAAACACATTTTTCGAAATGTAGTCGACTGCTTTTCCGACACAATGCCGACCTAACGCGGATAAAATTCGGTCCAACGGTGGATATATCCACCAACATTCCAATCGCAAAGAATGACATAAAACCGCTGGGAGCTAGAAAAATGAAAATCATTTTACGAAATTTTATTAATGGGATTTTGACAATTGTTCCGATTATTCTTGTTGTGTACGTTGTTTATAAAACGTTTATGTTTTTGGATGGCATTCTTGGGAATGTGCTGAAACCTTATTTGAAGGATGATTATATTCCCGGGATTGGGTTGCTTGCGACGATTGTCCTGATTACGGTTTTAGGCTGGTTGTCTACGAAATTTTTAACGGGAACGATTTTTCGGCTCATTGACAGGTTGCTTGAAAATATTCCGATTGTCAAAACTCTCTACTCAGTTATCAAAGATACAATCCATTCTTTTCTCGGGGACAAAAAGTCATTTTCAAAGGTAGCCTTAATCACAATCCCCGGCACAGAAATCAAAAGCATCGGATTTATTACAACAGAAGAACTGGCAAGTTTTTATGATCCTTTAAAAGATTATGTAGCAGTTTACGTTCAGCAAACGTTCCAGGTGGCTGGTTTCACGTTTTTGATTCCGAAAGACGAAGTGGAAATTATTGATGTGAAACCGGAAGATGCCATGAAGTTTATCCTGTCTGGCGGAATGACTTCACAAAGTAAAAATAAAAAAGCAGAAGCTAAATAACGTTCTAAAAACAGACCCGGAGCTCGCGATTCCGGGTCTGTTTGTATTATTCATGTCCCATACGAATTTATCCGGTTTGCGTTTTTTCCTTATCCCAGACTTTGCGCATCTTAAGAGCAATTAAACCGATAATTATAATAAAGAATATGCTGACAAAAAATCCAGGACGAATCTTTTCTTCGAAAACTGTGCCGCTGATCGCTGCCAAAATTAAAGTCAGCCCCAAAAAAGCAATCGTTTTCCCTAAAAATTTAAATTCCAGGATTCGAAGCGATGAAATAATAATAAAAAACCAGTTGTACAACAATAAAATCCCGGCTGCAGTTGTGATATACTCATAAATTTTTCCAGGCAAAAGCAAGGCTGTGATAATGGATAACAACAGGCCAACAGCTGCCAGGCCTAGTGAAGGAAGTGGGAAATTTTTTATTTTTTTTACCTTTTTGGCAAAAAAAGAAGGCGCATCGCGTCTTCAGCGAGGGTGACAAGCAGGTTTGTCAACCCGAATAATGACGCGGTCATCGTTGAGAAACCCGCTACAATAATCGCCCCATTAAAAACGTGTGGAAAAAAGGGGAGATTATAGTTGGCTAAAGCCGTTACAAAAGGGCTTTCTTTTTCATGGAATGCTCCATGTGTAACCATAATCACCGCAAGTGCAAGCGATACGACATAGATTACCGCCAGTGTGAATATCATAACTGTCCCTGCTTTTGGGGCGTCCTTCTTGTTTTTAAGACGCATCGCCATTAGTCCGAGAACTTCAATCCCCCCGTAGGCATAGAAAGCATAGATTAGGGACGACCAGAACCCTTTAAACCCTTCAGCAAACAGCTCGTTTGCTGAAGTTGGAAGGCCGGGACTGTTGGCATCCCCATCTATCCAGCCAAGCAGGGCCGCAGCAGCAAGAATAATAAACATGATAATGGCCGCAACCTTCACAACGGCCAGAAGGTCTTCAACTTTATCAAAGCTATTGGTGCCCATTAATACGACAATAATTGATAATAGTGCATATCCAGCAGCAAAAATCCATAGAGGGATCTGATGAAACCAAAAACGTGACAGGATCGAAAGCGCGGTTAATTGGCTTCCCATGATGAGAATGTTGGAACACCAATAGTTCCATCCGCAGGAAAAGCCGGCCCACTGCCCGTAGGCTTTCTTTGCGTAATAGCAAAATGATCCTTCCTGCGGATCTTTGGCTGTCATTTTTGCCAGTACATTGAATACGATATAGGTTCCGATTGCCGCCAACATGAAGGAGAAGACAATCGAAGGACCAGTTATGCTTATCCCTATGCTCGAGCCAAGGAAATATCCTGTTCCGATCGTGCAGCCAACCCCCATCAATGAAAGCTGCCACCATGTCAATCGTCCTTCATTATTCTTTTTGTTTGAATCTTTATTTGAACGATCCGGGTTGCAGCCAGCAGTACTCATACAATACCTCCAATGTTAGGTACTAGTATTATTCGATATAAATGAATTGATTATGTTGTTAGGAAAGTTTCTTTATTTAGGCAAAATAGAGTTGCAAAGGACTGCAGTCATGTTGGAGTTCTTGAAATGGATGTTACTAATAGGTAATTTTCGGAAAATTAAAAAGGGAATTGCAAGCCGTCAATTCCCTTTTTAACATAATCAAAATAAGAAAAAGGAGATGAAGTGAGGAAGAGCTTGACAGCTCGCCAATTATGTCAGGTCTTCCTCTCAACAATCATATTATTGAATTTCTCCTTATTTATATTCAATCCAAAATTTACAATGTAATAACTGAAACAAATTAGAGACAATAACCTTAAAGGAGGTGATAATATGTCACGTCGTGGTGGTAACCGTGATAAATTGGTACCAGGTGCTCAACAAGCAATCGACCAAATGAAGTATGAAATCGCAACTGAGTTTGGAATCCAGCTTGGAGCAGATCAAATTTCTCGTGCTAATGGTTCTGTTGGTGGAGAGATTACAAAGCGTCTTGTTGCTACAGCTCAATCTCAGTTAGCAGGACAATTTGGACAACCAGGTGCGCCTACTCGCTAATCTGTGTAACTTAAAACAAAATATTTAAATGGCTAGGGCTACCTACCTTGCGTGGGTAGCCCTTTTATGTACTGAAAAGGCAAGTAATTGTTTGACGAATCTAACTTTCATTGATAAATGAAAAGCTCTCCATAAATATGGAGCATAAGTAGTTCACATGGATAAGGTGACCATTCAAAGGCTTAAATATGCAGGCTATCCCAATTAAACACAAAAAAACCAGTTCCCGATAGGAAACTGGTTTGGTATGCGTTATTATGTAGCCGCCTTTGCCGTATTTAATATAAGAAAGTTTTAAACCACCACTCCTCAAAGTGGGTGTTCGCAGAAACCTTCCTGCTTGTCCTCCTTGTCATATAGACAGAGGCTCGTCATTTCAGCTTCAATTAAAACTCCCTATTACAGCTTAAAGGTTAAAACTTTATTATCCTTACGTACAATGCAGCTTGTATTTATATAGTACAATAATTACTTGTTGTTTTCAATGGCAGTTGTTTCCTTAAAAAAAAGCACCCATGATCCATGAGTGCTTAATGACTCCCAAACCAGATAAATACAAGAATTTACTCTAAAGGTGTGAGTTCAGATAGTTTCACCAATTTTATCACGTGGCCATATTTGATTTCACAATATCCACTATCGTAAATCCAATGGATAATATAGATCTCTGATTCGTATTCCACCTTGCTTCCTTTAACTAACTTCAAAACACTCCCCCTATCACTCTGGATGGGAGCCTTGTTTAAAGTAACAGTGTATGCGTTTTCTGGTCAACGTTCATTTTATGGATAGAATACGATGGCAGTTTGTTTTAATTAAAAAAAACGCCAAAAAATGGCGTTGCGAAATCAATGGTTGTTTTTGTTATTATTATGGCGTTGTTTATTGCCATTGCCTGTAATATTATTTACCACTTTGGAAATCGCGTTGGCGAATTGATCAAACATGCCGCCACCGCCATTCTGTTGTTGGTTGGTCCCCTTGTTGTTGCGCTGGTTGTTATTTTGGTTTTCCATCTTTTCACCTCCTCATTTTAGGATGTGTAAACACGAAAAAATCATCCCTCTATGAGCATTGAATTTGTTGGTGCCCATGCTAAATTGCAAAGGTTATTTGTTACAAATAATGTTATACTTACGTCCAAAAGGATTAAAGGGGATATAAATGCCGAGCAAAAAGGATAAAATATTCGAAATGGACTTGTACAAACCGGTCCAAAAATACTTTACCCAACAGGGATATGAAGTTTACGGCGAGGTGAACCACTGCGATCTGGCCGCAGTTAAGGGGGAAGATTTAATCGTTGTAGAAATGAAGTTACGATTGAACGTCGAATTGCTGATCCAGGCGACGAAAAGACAGCGGTTTGCCGACAGCGTTTATATAGCAATACCAAAGCCGAAACAAAGCTTATTTTCTAAAAAATGGCGCGACATTTGTCATCTGATCAGAAGGCTGGAATTAGGATTGATCCTGGTTTCATTTCAGCGGAACAACGTAAAACTGGACATTCCTTTTTCACCCGCGTCCTTCGATCGATTGAAGAGCATGAAGCTCAACAAGAAAAGAAGGGCTAACATCCTGACAGAAATCAAGGGAAGGAACGGTGACTATAATGTAGGCGGAAGCAACAAAACAAAAATTATGACTGCCTATAAAGAAAATTGCATCCACATCGCTACTTGCCTTGACTGCTTCGGACCGCTATCCCCAAAATCGCTGCGGGAAATGGGAACAGGTGATAAAACCTTATCAATTCTTAATAAAAACTATTATGGATGGTTTGATAAGATCAAGAGGGGAACGTACACGATTAGCAACATTGGAAAAAGCGAAATACAGGAATACCCTGAGGTTGCTGACTATTATTATAAATTAAAGCGGGATGAAGGTCAGATATAGCGTTATTCCTTCAATTTTTTAGATAATACATGTTAAGAGCAAACAAATCCGCGTCGGGAGCCATATATCTGTGCTCACTCAGGTAAGATGTATGAACGATTCTTTCCCGCAACGGGAACATAATAGAGATCATTGCTGCCGAGGGAGAAAATTTTATCGTTATTGCTTTGAAAAAGCGGAAGGACAATTTGTGACTGATTTGGAAGCTAATCCTGATGTTGTGCAAAACTGGGGTCGAACCATGGGCAAAATGCATGCCTTAGCGAAAACCTATCAACCCCTGGATCCGGCAATCAGACATCTGTAATGGAATGAAGGAAGAGTTTTTTCCGGATTTCCAGAATCCGCCGGACAACATGTTTATGATAAATGGATCAGTTTCATCAATGAATTACAACAACTCCCGAAGGACAAGGATTTATACGGATTAATTCACAATGACCTCCATCAGAAAAACTTCTATATAAATGGTGATAAGATTATCCTCTTTGATTTCGGCGATTGCGAGCATAACTGGTTTGTTTACGATATTGCAATATCAGTGTATCATGCCATTCAGCTTATTCCAGAGACTGAAAAAGAAAGAAGAGAAAAATTCGCCCTGAATTTTTTGGATGCATTTTTGACCGGTTATAATCAAGAAAACAATCTTGATAAAAGTTGGCTATCCAGGCTTCAATTCTTTTTAAATTATCGACAGGTTTATTCGTTTGTTTATCTATCAAAATTTTTGAATATTGAAGAATATAATTTGAATGTTAAAACAGTGTTGGCAAGAATGAGAGGAAGAATTGAAAACGATATTCCGTATATCGAATTGAATATTTCGTAAGATAACGGCTGATTTTCAGTATGTTTTTATATATAAAGTAGCGAGTATCAGTTCGATACTCGCATTTTTCGTCTTTTCGCTTTCAGTTTAGGTTCGATTAAAAAACGCTTGTAGCCATCTCGGTATTTCCATTTTTACTTCAAAAATTAAATCTAAATTGAAAATCAAACATGTGAAAGCCAAAGTAATTGCAAAGACTTAGCCAACTCACTTTGTAGTTTGTTCGCCCCCCTTCTGAAAATTAAACGGGGCGAAAGTCTTGAACTTTCTAAATAATTCAATAAAATCGTTAAGCGTATATAAAGAATCAGTTAACATTGGTTAAGAGTGCTGAAAACATATTTTCATTTTGCTGAAATCCTTCTATGATATATCTTGTAACTCAAATTGCAACATTCAAGGAGGCAAAAAAACTATGAAAAATCTTAAACAATGGTTATTAGTGTTAATGGCATCGTTCATGTTAGTAGGTATTGCCACAGGTTGCAGCAACGAAGAATCTGACACAGAAGGAACAGAAACTGAAGAAAACACAAATACTGAAGAAGGCACTGAAGAAGGTGCTGAAGAAGGTACAGAAGAAGAAGCTGAAACAGGTACCGAAGAAGAAACTACTGAAGAAGAAAAATAAACACACAAGGGGGCTGAACCGGACAAGGTTCAGCCCTCTATTATATGAACGACATAAACGATTAGGGGAGACATCTTCCGGTCGAATGCACATATTTATCTATATAAATTGAACTAAACAATTTCTGTTTGAATGGAGCGGAAGGCGCGAAGACTCCTGCGGGATGACGGGGCAGGGGAGACCCCACAGGCGCTTCTAGCGCCGAGGAGGCTCCCCGGCACGCCCGCGGAAAGCGAAGAGCCTGGAGCGGAAATTAAAGAAAAACTTATGTTCAATTTATATAGTTCGGAACAATGTTTGTTATGTTAAAGTATCGCTGATCATAACAGATACCATCAAGCCCATATAAATCAGCTTCGTAAGTAGTATAAAACCAGTTTCAAAAGTGAACTTAAATAGGTTCTTAGCCTTACATATAATGGTATCGCTTAAATAAAGCTGAGTTTCGCTTGATTCTTGATTTTTTCGCTTAAATCACCGGGCTTTTCGCTTAATTCCTCTCATTTTTCGCTTAATTCCTCTGCCTAAATACTCTAAAAAGTAATTTTATGTAAATTTATGGTTTTAATTGTAAGTTATTTTATTAAAACCTAAATTATTCGACCAAATTTGTTAGTCTTCTCCTGAAAAATACGCAAAAAGAGTTTTTTTAACAAGTTTTAAGCAAAAAAACATAAAATTTCTGAGAGTTGTAGTGTTTCGAGGTCCAGGTGCATAGCTTAGTCCTTGAATCACAGAAACTTTTAATGCCGGAATCCTATTATTTGTTAAATTGGTGTCTTTATAGTGAACCTTTATGTCACAAGAAAGGATTGCAGTAAACATTCCCCGAAGTCTTTCCATGCAATGATCGTAAAAAAATGTGGAAAGGTGGCATAACATGGGTGAATTTTTTAGAAGCAGTCCTATTGCAAGCAAACTTCTTGTTATTGTTCATATGCTTTTGGGCGTTGGTGCTGTATTTGGAGGTTTTTCTCTCATCATTGATACGAGCGGCAATTTGTTAAAGATGCCGATCTCATTGCTTAAACAATCTCCGTTTAATGATTATCTCATTCCCGGCATCATTCTACTTTCTTTGTTTGGGGTTGTTCCATTAATCCTGGCTGTTGCACTGATGAAAAAGTGGCAATGGAAGGCAGCCAACAAGCTTAATGTGTTTGCTGAAAAACATTGGTCCTGGACATATTCGTTATATATCGGGTTCGCATTGATAATTTGGATTACGCTGCAGGTTTACTTTATAAATGATGTTCATACCGTTCATTTAGTCTATATGGCTGTTGGGCTGGCTATTCAAATCCTTACCTTGTTGCCGGGCGTACAAAACTATTATGTAAATGAACAAACACCAGCTTTCTGATATAAGAGTCCCTCGATATAGCACATCTGCTTGACCTGGATAAGAAATTGATTTTCACAAATCAAAAGCACCCTCTTTAAAAATCAAGGAGGGCGCTTTTTAACTGCTTAATTGGTAATTTCCCGCCCGTTATGATCAATTGTTTTGATAAGATTTTTGTTATCGTCATAAATATAGCGGGTCTTCCTATCTTGGGCATCATACTGGACAACTTCATTTTCTAAATACTTATAACTGAACAAATGGTGGCCATTTCTCTTGATCCCGGCAACACGGTTGCGGGTCTTTTCGTAAGAGTATTCGTAAGTTGTCCCATCAACCGCGTGCACGACCTTCAGCCGATGAAAAGCATCATATTCATAGGTCTCGCTGGCACCGTCAGGAAAACGCACGGTTCGCAGCTCATTATTCAAATATTCGTAGCGAATTTCATTTCCCGTTTCATCGACAACCGAAGTGATCAATTCCCCGGTATAATGAAATTCGGCAAAGGTTCCATCCTGTTTCGCCGCACGTGTCAGCCTGCCTTTGTCGTCATACTCCAAGGATACTGCGCTTCCCTGCTGATGATGAATAGACATCAGCCGGCCGCCGTCAGGATCCGTTTCTGATTTGACGCCGTTAAAAGTATACTGGAATCCGGATGGAAGGTCGATCCTGTACGCATTTTCGGCCAGCTTGGTTAGCTTGTAATCAGGAGAAGCTGGCAGTATATATTCTTCTTTGCTTGCCAGGGATTGGTTTTGAAGCTCATAAACATATAAATAATAATCACCCCGGATTTCCCCAATACTTTGTTCATCCTGTTGCTCCAGGTAATGATAGTAACTAAAATACCATCCATACCCAAAAGGTGAGATCCAATTATGGGCATCACTGATATAAGTTCTTGCCAAATCGACTGATAATAAGTCCGAACTACCCAAATAGTCAATTTTATTATAAGCAAGATAACCGTAAGGAAGACGGACCAGATCTTCTTCTTCATACAAACCAATGCCTTCGCTGTTGAGTCCAGCTTCTTCCTCTTCAAAATAAATATCTTCCCCGTTAGAACCAACATCTTCGCCGACACTTGATACAGCAGTTATAATCCCAATCAAAATGAACGGAATAGCAGCGATCAAGATATTCAAAATTGCCTTCCAGATCGAAAAGCGCTGCACTTCGCTCAAGCCAATCATTAACAGCACAATCGACCAGCATAGTCCAACAGAATAAAAAAGACTTGCACACAACAAAATGAGCGTAAGGAAGATATTGCTTTCCTGTGTAAGCAATTGGCCAGTGAACAGTTGCTCAGGGAAAAAAGCGATAGCTGGCAGCCATGCAAAAAACGCCCAAAAACTTGGAATGTTCATCCAGGCGTAAGCCGTGCGAATTTCTTTTTGTGAAGCTTTTCCTTTAATCGGTTTTCCGGCAATAAAAAATAAAAATCCATAAATATAGAGCAAAGCTATACCCGCCAAAGCACCCAGCAGCACGATCATCATCAATGTAGGGAACCAAGACCATGGACTAGGGTATTCGGAAGAGATAAGCGAAGTGAAAAGTGTAATAATTCCATTCAACATCGCGATCGGTAACACACGTGATTTTTGTTCGCCAGAAGTAAGCTGCCGAATGGTGAGCCTTGCCTTTACCAATATACTTAAGAACGGATATTTTACAACCTGAATGGATTGCTCCTCCACGGGCCCTTCTTTGACATCCAATTCTTCACCAGTATCAACTCGCGCTGTTGACTGCTCAGCTGCAGACTCCAAAGCAGCGGCCGCTTCTGCTTCTAATCTCTTTATCCGCGCCAGTTCCTCCTCATTGCTGGCAAGCACGATAATTCCTTTTTGCACGACCCTCGTTACAATTAAATAAACCGAGCATGACAAAATCATTAACAGGCCGCTAATCGCAAAAGAAATATTATCCTCATAAAATCTGATTATCGAATTTGCCGCAATTAAACCGTAAATAGAACCAGTAAGCCAAAGTAATTTGCGGCCCGCTTTTCCGGTGAGGATCTCATACTTTTTAAAAAATCTTGCCACCTTTATATAAGTGTAGGCTAGCCCTGCAATGGAAAGCGGCGGGATCATAATCATAGCAGCGTCCTTTGGGGCCAGTGGATAGGCGGAATCAAGCTGTCTCAAATCCTGATGGACCCGATAAATCCATATAAAAAATAGAACCGCTATGACAAAAAAAAGCATCAAATAGAAAGCATATGTAAATGAACCAATCGAGTATGCATAGTCCATATAAAAATGTTCATTAATTAGAAAGATAATCTGGCTAACGGTATAAATTCCCGCCATGATTGCATTTGCCCGCAGCAAAAAAACCAATAAATTACTCAGGCGGTTCGAACGTAATTCAAGCAACCTTTTTCCCCCTTACTGCAGCGTCTCTAAAAACTTCAAGGCATCATCCAATGTATCGACATACACGATTTCAAACAGGAAGTTTTCTTCCGCGTCCAGTTTTTTCGCTTCTTCTTCATTGCTGAGCCCTTCATACTCAAAGCGGTCCTTATCCTTCGGAACAAAGAAATAATCGACGTTATTCAGCTCGGCTGTGAACAGCTTGGCTTTGACGTACCCGATCGACCCAACCGTGTTGTCAGCTTCGAGCGTGCCAGTCCCGGCTATCTTATATTTGCCCCCCTTTGAAAAATCCAGACCGTGCCATTGCTCTGTCAAGCCTAATGCCAGCATGAGCCCGAACGACTCTCCGTAATATTCCTCCGTTTTGGTGACGATCTCGTTCAGCTCCGCTTCTAAATCATCCGCTGCTTCCCCGGCACCGTCGCTGGCACTGTCAACTGCATTTTGAATCGTTTCTTCTTTATAAACTTGATCCATCTCCATGTAGAAATTGTTCATCTCGATAACGTTCCGATCAACCGGAATAAATTCGGCATGGACAGCAGTTTTGGCAACAAGCAGCTTATCTGCCAGGTTTTCTGTGTAGCCGCCTTCCACATATGTAAAATAAACACTGCCATCGACCCCAATGTCCTCAACAGGGACAATATCGCCAATCGCGCTATATTCATAGTAGACGGGTAAAGAAAGCAAACCTGAACAAAAGAAAGTGGCTGCAAGAATCCCCCAGCCTGCTATTCTTTCTTTCCGTGACATTTTAGTAAGGCTCACCCTGTATTCCTCCATTCCCTTAAACACAAAACAAGCACTCCATTAGGATTAAATGGAATACCAGACTGTTCTTATATAAAACCGTGAATTTAAAATTTGGTTTTCTATTCCGCCTTTTCAAGCGGTCAACCTTTATTTCTATTTTCTTCCTAGCATTATAGACTAATAGTCTATTATTTCAAGTCCGAAATTGAAATAATTAGATGAATGGCTTAGAAAAACTTAAATATTTACCTTTTCTCTGATAACAGTCCTTGATGTTTTTGCCGAAAATTTTAAGAGTTTATTTTCTCTTTTCTTTCAGGTAAAGATCAATACTGTGAAGCCTGATAGGGAAATGTTTATCTTTTTCAAGGTCTAATTAAAATGGATTGCAGGCTCTACAGAAACTTGTTCTACAAGGGAATATTTAATTTTAATAGAAAAATATTGAAATGTTTTACTTAAAATAGTAATATATGATCAGGAAAAAAGTTACATAATTCAACAATATTAACCAATGATAAAGGCAAATCCGACGAAAGTTGGAGACGCAAAGCCACGGGTCTAAAGCAGATGCCATGACAGCCGGGTTACCGAATGGATTAAA
>NZ_PGVA01000103.1 GCF_002860125.1 Bacillus canaveralius | reverse complement strand
GATGACCCGCACGTACGGATCTGTGAGAGGCGCATGAAATTGTTCATGCGCCTACTCTATTTTTTGTTAACAGTTGTAAAAATGAGGGAATGATTGTTTTTTACATATAAATCACAATAATTTACTGTCTATTAATAATTAATTAACAATATTTGTGTACTATTGTGGAGAAATGAGTGAAAATGTGATAAAAAATGATGATTTGTTGAATTTAGGAGGTGCGTTAGTTGCTGAAGAGTAAATATAAACAAATTCTTACAATCTTACTTTTTATGTTGCCTGCTCTTATACTTTTACTGTTATTTTGGTTTATTCCAATGGCAGTATCACTATTTATTAGTTTTACGGACTGGGATTACATAAGTCCAACATTTTCATTTGTCGGGTTAGAAAACTATAGCAGTTTGTTTACAGACAAAGAATTTTACAAGGTACTTTTAAATACCCTGTCCTTTGTGGTATTTACAGTAGTACCAATAATGGCAATTGGACTAGGACTAGCTTTAGCACTAAATAAAAAGGTAGCAGGAAGTACAGTTTACAAAGCAATTTTATTTTCGCCCTGGGTAACTCCGATGGTGGCGGTATCCATTGTTTGGTCATGGATTTTCCAACCGGAAGTCGGACTTCTCAACTTTCTTCTTTCCGCATTGGGATTACCAAAAATAGATTGGCTTGGAAGTTCAACATGGGCTATGCCCGCAGTAATTATTGTAACGGTGTGGAAGGGGATCGGTTGGGTGATGATTTTCTATTTAGAAGCACTGCAGCGCGTACCTGTTGATTTGTATGAGTCAGCATCAATCGATGGGGCGCCAAGGTGGAGAAGATTTCGTCATATAACCCTTCCAATGATTTCTCCAACCACGTTCTTTTTATTGATTGTGACTACAATTGATGCGTTACAAGCCTATGACCAGATTCAAGTATTAACTCAAGGCGGTCCGGCAGGGAGTACAAGAACGCTGCTTTATATGTACTATCAGCTGGCATTTGAACAGTTCAATATGGGGCAAGCAACAGCGGTTGCAACGCTATTAGTACTGATAACTGCTTTATTGTCAGCAATTCAGTTCTTGACTTCTAAACGTTGGGTTCATTACTAAAAAAGAGAAAGCAGGTGACAAAGTTGGACGAGGTTGTTGTTGTGGCAAAAGAAGAGTCTCCTAAACTTCAGATAAGAGAAGCACTTACATTTTCAAAAATGATGAAAAAAACAGTACGTCATATTTTATTAATCTTATTCAGTGTGATGACGGCATTCCCGTTTTTGTGGATGCTGGTAAGTGCTATCAAAACAACTGACGAAATCTGGAAGTTCCCGCCTTCGTTTTGGCCTGCGAAACCACAGTGGCAAAATTTTATAGAGGCCTGGAACAGCGCTCCTTTTGGATTGTATATGTTCAACAGTATGTTTACTGCAACTGCGATTGTGTTGTTTCAAATTATTAGCGCAGCTATGATGGCCTATGCTTTTACTCAATTTCGATTTAAAGGCCAAAAGATGCTCTTTGCTCTTATTTTAGCGGTGTATATGCTGCCTGCTGCGGCAACGTATGTTCCGAGTTATGTGATTTTATCAAAACTGAATATGCTTGACAGCTATCAAGGCATGATTATTTCAAACGCAGTCAGCGTTTTCGGTATCTTTTTTATCAGACAAGCATTTTTACAAGTACCTGCAGAAATGGTTGAAGCGGCAAAGGTGGACGGAGCGAGTCATTGGACCGTTCTTTGGAAGGTTTTATTTCCAATGACAAAGTCGTCTTTTTTAACATTTAGCTTAATAAGCTTTGTTCAAATGTTTAATAACTATCTCTGGCCTTCGTTAATCTTGAAAAGCCAGGATAAATTTTTGATTACGATTGGACTTCGCCAATTCTTCATTGAAGGCGGGGCATATGGAATTAAGTGGCCTTTAGTGATGGCAGCAAACGTATTCGCGGTTGCTCCGCTTCTGCTGCTGTTCTTTGTCGCGCAAAAATGGTTTATCAAGGGAATAAATGATCGCGGTGTTAAAGGTTAAAAACATTTAACGGAGGATGAGAACCATGAAGAAAAACTTTTTGAAAAAGGCGATGCTGGCTTGTGCATCAGGAATTATGTCGTTATCTCTATTAGCGGGGTGCGCGAACGAAGAGACCACAAACAGCAATGGTCCGGTTGAAATTGAATTCTGGTACGGACTTGGCGGCAAATTGGGAGAAAATATGCAAGAAAAAATTGAGAAATTCAATAAATCCCAGGATGAAGTAATTGTGAAGGGAGTAGCGCAAGCAGATTATACGGAAACGTATCAAAAGCTGCAAGCAGCAAGTGCTTCAGGGCAAACACCCGCAGTGGCTCTTTTAGAGCATGCAACTGCAAATGCTTTGGCAAATAAACAAGTATTAGCTCCGCTGGAGTCTTTCATTGAGAAAGATAAGGAATCTAGCGTAGAAGATTTTATACCTACATTTTTAGATTTAGGAAAAGCAAATGATAAACAATACGCATTACCGGCTTATGGCACAACACAAGTACTTTATTATCGAAAGGACATGCTTGAAAAAGCAGGGATTGATCCTTCTGCTTTGAATACCTGGGAATCGTTAGGGGACGCGGCTAAAAAGCTGAAGGAAGAACAAGGAGTTTTCGGCTGGGAACCAATGTGGGGAAGTCTTAACTTAATTGATGCTTCGTTGAGTGCTGGAGGAAAAATCTTAAGTAACGATGGCAAAGAAGTGATGATCGATTCAGAGGAATGGGTGAACACATGGGAGTTTTTCCGCAAAACCATTCACGAAGATAAAACAATGCGCATTCACCACGGTGGACAAGGCTGGGAATATTGGTATAAGACAATTGATGATGTGATGCAGGATCGTGCAGCCGGTTATACAGGCTCAAGCGGGGATCAGGGAGACTTGGACTTTACTAAAATTGCAGCTTATCCGCAGCCAGGCTGGGAAGACCATCAAGCAGCTCCACAGGCAGACGCACAAATGCTGGTTATTCCTGCAAAAGCGTCAAGCGAACAACAAGAAGCAGCATATAAATGGATGAAATACTTCACAAGCTCTGAAGTTACTGCAGATTGGTCTATGAAAACAGGCTACATCGCCGTGCGTCAATCAGCTACAGAAGTTCCGGCGTATAAAGAGTTTTCACAAAAAAATCCACAAATCCTTGTTCCGCTAGAACAAGCACAGCATGCAACACCAGGTTTTATTGACCCGACAGGCGGAAAGATTTTAGATGCTCTTTCAAAAGCCGCAGATAAAGTAGAAATTGAAAACATTCCTGCAACACAAGCGTTAAAAGAAGCGAAAGAGGAAGCACAGAAGGCATTAGATGAGGCTGGTAAATAATGATTAGCACAACACATCAGTTTAAACAAAAAATAAGTAATGAATCTCAGCTCCCTATCTTTTATCATCATTTTACTCTTACAGAAAAAATGAATTGGATTCATTTTGAAGTCGAAACAAGCAGAGCCTGCTGGTTTAGCATGCTTTTATTTGACCCGCATGGAGTTCTGCGTTTGCAATATATGTACGGGAAATCTCCAAAAGGGATTGTGCTGCATGAAGATACTCGTCATTCAAGTGCAGCAACACTGCCTGGACCGCTGCCTTTAGGAGAATGGACATTAGAAGTATATGTAACAGACAAACCGACAAGTAACATAGTAAAAAAAGAATTGGATTATCAAATTGTGTGCGAAGCGGGCAGTCAAGAGCTGCCTGCCAAAACAGAAGATATTGTACCGTTTGGGGCTCATAAGTGGGCTGAGTATGATCCTAATGGTCTTGTATTAAATTCATATAATTGGGATGAAGTCGTCAATAAGGAAGAAAGATGGTATAAAGGAGATTTTCATACCCATACGATTTTATCTGATGGCAGCATGACACAAGAAGCCAATCTGAAAATAGCTAAACAACAGCAGCTTGATTTCTTTGTAGCTACGGACCATAACATTATCTCCACGTCATGGGCCACTAGCGTTGCATTAAATAAAAGCGAATTTGTCAAGCTCAAATCAAATAAATTTATTTTGAA
>NZ_PGVA01000012.1 GCF_002860125.1 Bacillus canaveralius | reverse complement strand
ATTAGACAAAAATAAAAAAACTGTAGGCAAACTCGATATTAGTCGAGTTTGTCTACAGTCTGAGACTCGAAGTCATTCGAGTCTGAATGTTTACATATGCTTGTTTTAAAACGAGACATCCATTTCATCCAAGGGCCAGTAGCGAAGATTGACTTCCCCGACGACTTGATCGGCATCGATAAAGCCGAATTGGCGGCTGTCCCAGCTCCCGCGCCGGTTGTCCCCAAGCACAAAGAGCTTGCCTTCCGGGACTGATTCTACGCCGGTGATTTCCTGCAAGGTAAAATCGCCTGTTAACTTCTCGCCGGGAATCTCCATTCTGTATCTATCCAAATAAGGCTCCTCGATTTTTTTTCCATTTATAAATAGCTGATCATCACTGTATTCGATATGATCTCCAGGCAGGCCAATAATTCGTTTGACGTAGTCTTCCTGTTCGTTTGCGTGGAAGACTATAACATCGAACCGTTCTAAATCGCCGATCTGATAACCGATCTTGTTGACGATGAGTTTGTTTCCATCTTCAAGGGTTGGCATCATCGACTCGCCTTCAACAATATAATTGGAAAAGAAAAAAGTGCGGATAAAGGCAAATATGACGATGCCGATTGCAAATGCTTTAATCCATTCCAGCCCTTCTCGTTTCAGCTCTTCTTTCATTTCCATCTCCTCCGTCTTTGTCTTAAACTTGCGTTTCCTGCTAATTATACTAGCTCCGCCTCCCAGTTCGAGCTTTTCATTTGCCATTTTACTATTTCTCTACACTCATATTGATTTTTACTTCGATTCTTTTACCAACATACCAAAGAATCGCAATAACTAACAGTACAATGGCTGTCCGTAGCGGCTGATGGAATAACGAGTATATATCGTACCCAATAAAACTAATCGTAAAAATCATTACCGCCTTTCCGGTAATGACGGCCAGCATATACTGGGCAGTGCTGATTTTCGATAGCCCGGCAACAATATTCACGACTGCGGATGGCGTAAATGGGAAGCAGAGCATCAGGAATAACGGCCCAAACCCATGTCGTTCCAGCCAACTCATCAGGCGCTGGACGCGATGATGTTTTTTCAAAAAACGCAGCACCCGCTTCTGTCCATATTTCCTTACAAGGAAAAAGACGAGAAACGCACCTGCTGAAGCCCCGATCCATGAATACAAAAAGCCAAACCCGAGACCAAATGCGTTTACATTTGCCATCACAAACAAGAACAGGGGTAAAAACGGCAGGAACGCTTCCAGCATCGGCAGCAGGATCCCTGGAATGGGCCCTAAAGCCCGATACTCTTCAATTACATCCATTATATTCTCTAAGGTGAACCATTCTTTTAATATGTCAAAATCCATTCACAGTCTCCTTACAGCTCATCTGTTCGTGCCAGAGTTTTCCGACTCTAGCTGGCACATATAATTTGTTTACCTCATATCCGTCCATTTCACACCTGGATTTTTCACCAGTGAAGCCGTTATTGGGTTTGGTCTGCTTTAAGAAATTCGTCGAGGGCGGCCCTGTTCTTTTCGAGATCAGGCGCGAGAATGTCTCCTATACCTGACACCCTCTGTTCCTTGAAACCACCCTCTACCGGAATGGTTAACGACTCGATATTTTTATTTCCTGCTGTTAAAAAATCCTTTCCCATAAACAGCATTGTCGCCGTATTAAGATTCGTATTAATAAACGGAGTAACTACCCCAATTAACTTCGGGAGTTTAGGAACGGTTTCCAGGCTTGTCAGCTGTCCCGCTACATTTTTGACAACTTTTTGCTGCCTTTCAACCCTTGTAAAGTCACCCATCGTATCATTCCTGAAGCGAACATAGCCCAATAAATGCTCCCCGTCAAGCTGCTGAACCCCGGGTTCAAGGGTAACTCCGATATAATCGGACATATGCTTTTCTACGTCGACTTCGACTCCGTCGGGAAATGCTTCATCAATCAATTGAACAAAACCTTCAAAATCGACGATTGAATAATATTGAATGTCCAATCCGAAATTGTCTTTAATTGTTTGTCTGAGCAGCTCAGGACCGCCAAATGCGAAGGCCGCATTGATTTTATTTTTCCCATGTCCGGGAATCTCAACGTATGAGTCGCGCATAATCGAAGTAATTTTATAAATGCCTTTGTCTTTATGATAATGGGCAATCATGATTGTATCGGACCTGGCGCCCTTTTCCCCTCTTGTGTCGCTCCCAATCAGAAGTGTATTCGTCCAGCCTTGTTCGTCTTTTTCCCCATTAAATTCATACTCTACCTTTTCAACATTTGAGTCCTTCGTCGATTCCGAAACGCCGGCCCGGAATTGCCAGTAAATATATGCAAATACAGCAGCAATCAATATGAGTAACACTAATAAAAAAGCCTTCCGTTTCCTCTTTTTTCGGTTTTTATGCTGATGCTTATCTGATCTCATAGCGCTTTTCCTTTCATTACCTTAGTATGACCCCTTTAGCATATATGACTTCTTTATTCGACAAAAAGTTTCCTTCAAAACGGTGGAAATTTTTTCACCAGTCCCGATCTGAACTGCAAAGTTATTTATACAGTCAACCTCAACTCATCCACAAAATATCTTATTTTCAATGTACCATGATTCTTGAAAAAGAAAAAACTGCAATCAATGATGACCGCAGTTTTTTCGAAATTTTTTAAATATGGTCCTTAAACCATTCGGTTATATAGTTTAATCTTTGAATACGAAGCTGAGGTTTTCCGCTTCTTGATAATTCGTGGTTTGACTCAGGGAAGCGGATGAATTTCGTTTCTTTCCCCTGCCTTTTCAAAGCAATAAACAACTGTTCCGCCTGCTCAACCGGACAGCGGTAATCTTTTTCACCGTGCATGATCAACAGCGGAGTTTTAATATTGCCGGCATAAGCTAGCGGAGAATGCTTCCACAATGTTTCAATGTCATTCAAATCAGCATTGATTTGCCATTCTGTGAAATAATAACCGATATCGCTGACACCATAAAAGCTGACCCAGTTTGAAATCGATCGCAGGGTAATCGCTGCTTTAAATCGGTCAGTCTGGCCGACGATCCAGTTCGTCATGAAACCGCCGTAGCTTCCGCCCATAACCCCGAGCCTTTCTTTGTCAACGAACGGGAACGAATCAATCGCGTAATCGACGGCTGCCATTAAGTCTTTATAGTCTTCGCCGCCATAATCGCCCCTTACCGCATTGACAAATTCCTGGCCGTAACCAAGGCTGCCTCGTGGATTGATATACAACACTGCGTAACCTTCTGCAGCAAGCAATTGAAATTCATGAAAAAAAGTATTCGCATACATCGCATGCGGGCCGCCGTGAATTTCTAAAATAAGCGGATACTTTTTACCTTCTTCATAGTTGGCCGGTTTCATAATCCAGCCATGAAGTTCCGTCCCGTCTTTTGCAGAAAGATTGATCGCTTGCGGCTGTGACAAAGTAACCTCCTTGAGGAAGTCAGCGTTCACATTTGTCAACTGTTCAAGAGCTCCCGTTGATATGTTCAATGTATATAAATCTCCAGGCTGGTCAGCTTTGCTGATCGCTACAACGGCCCGCTCGTTTCTTCCGTCAGCCGCCAGCCCGTAAACATGCTGGTTATCAAGAAGTGCCGGGTAGATCTCACCTTTTAAGTTCCCGTAGTAAACAACGGTGTTGCCATGATCTGTGGCGACAAAATAAAAGCTTTCATTATCATCGGCCCAGAGCATTCCCGGTGTGACTGCTCCCTGCTGGAAGTCACCGACTACCGTATCTCCTGCCTGTACATCCCAATTGTTTGTTAAACATTTTAACGTTCCAGAACTAATATCATATACCCATAGCTTTGTAAGCGTAGCATTTTCATACTCGCGTCCATGGCCAAACAAGCCGAGATGTTTCCCGTCCGGAGACCAGGTTACACTTCCGAAATAACCTGTCCCATCAGTGACTCTTTGCAGTTTGTTATCGGCCTTCACATCAATCAAATAGACATCATTAAGGAAAGTCGAATCAGTATCATCACTCAGATCAGCGGTAACAGCGATTTTTCCTCCGTCAGGCGACCAGCTCTGCAGGTGGTAATCTGTTTTCCCATCGGTGATTTGGGTAATCTCGCCTGAATTGAGATCGACGACAGCTACTTGCGCGACCTTTCCGTTCAAAAAGCCCTGGGCATCTGATTTATATTTCATTTTATCCACTTCAAGAGGAACAAGTTCTTGCTTCTTTTCCTGCTCTCCGTCACGGTCGGAAACACTGTCATCCTTTCCTAATGAAATGGAGAAGGCAATTTTCGTACCGTCCGGCGACCAGACTGGACTTCCTGCTCCGTTACGGCTAAAAGTAACCTGTTTTGCTTCTCCGCCGCCCGCATTCAAGATATAGATTTGATTTTTCCCCGTCCGGTTTGAGATAAAAGCGACCCGTGATCCATCAGGCGACCAGCGCGGCGAATGGTTGCGGTGCTCACCATAAGTCCACTGAACAGGCTTTGCTTTCTCATCAAGGTTTATGTAAAAGAGGTGTGCACTATAGTCATTTTTCTCCTTGAGCATAGCGGTCTCTACATAAAGCAGATCTCTCCCATTTGGTGCAAGGCGAGGATCCGTTGCAGATTTAAGTGTATACAAGTCCTCCGCCGTAATTGTTCGTTTAGTTGTCATTAAGAAGCCACCCTTTCATTAAAAGCTTTCTTAAAATATATTTCGACACTAGAAATATATTTTCCCTATTCATTATAAAGCTTCTTTTAAAAAAGTTAAATGAATTTTGCAATATTTGAAAAAAATAAATCTGTCTTGAATTTAGGATATTTATTAGTTAATATAATATCGAACAAATGTTCTAATTTTGATAAAAGGAGTAAACGAACATGACAAGAATCCCTGAAGAAGACCGCAATATGATGGAACAGGCCATCTACTTACCATTAGTGTTAACCGTTTTAAACCGAGATCTTGTTGTAGTCGAAAAAAGCCCTTTTAAACTAAAAGATCCTTATAGACACTTAATTGAGGAAACAATGAAGATTATCCAAAAGGAATTGTACGAAGTAAAGCGATACATGAGTAAAAACAAGCTAAAGGTTGAGCAGTTGAACCGGGACGAAGCCTTCACGATGTATCTGTTTTTGTATAAAGGCTATGAGGAACACCATAGCTATTTTAACCCACGGATTCGCAACAAAGTACAAGAATTAATGGAATTTTATTTGTTTAAACGGCATGTTTGTGGGCAGGAAAAAACAGAGGCTTAACTTATTGTTTGAAAGTACGGCCTTCAGATTGATAATGGTGATGACTTTCAGAGGCCTCCATATATCTGCCCGTCCGGGAAAAATAATAAGCTTTTCGTTCTGTCTCTTCTAATCTCTGCATGATTTTCGTTCTCAGCAGTGCGGTCCGGAGCAGTTGATTTTCAAAAGAGGCCGATGAAATGGGGAAGGTATAATGCCTCTTGTTGCGAAAGGTAACAACTGTCTGCTGTGAATCCACTCTTTGATGGGATAAAACATTCTCATGTGAAATCCAGATGCAGTCATTGTTGTTCGGCGATGTCGTCGGGAAAAAATAAATAAAATGAACAGGGTCAATCGTGATTGGAACCTTGTGAGTGATGCCGATAAGCGTTTTTGTCCCTTGTTTCCTGCCTTCATAGCTTATGGTACTACTAATAATCTATTTAATCTCGGCAAATGTTTTCACCTGGTGCCGGATCCCTTTCAACCAGGACCCCAGCTTCCGTTTACGGTCCTCCGTTGTGGTGAAGAAAAACAATATCGGTACCCCATCTTGGATGCTCGGTAAGATTTCTCGATACATGTCAACTTTCTTCCGATTATCTTTCATGTCACGCGAGTTATCTACCTCGATCAGATGAAGATATCCGTTTCGGTTGAAAGCTGCATCAGCAATCACCTTTCTTCTATTGTTTTGCTTTAGCCCCTGCACTTGCACTTGGAAGGTGGTTAGGGACTTCTGCTCAACCTCGATAGCATGTTCTATTTTCCAGTCTCGAGGACACTCAAAATGCAGATAGACTTCGTTCCGGAGTAAGCTGTGGATCATAAGAGGAGACTTCTTGACCTCTTTGGTACTGCCGATCAGCCCCCTTCCGTCCTTGTTGAGATAGACCACTTTTTCGCGCTCGATGTACGTCTCATGAATATACGGCCGCAGCTGACCCACCACTCTGCAGGCATTACGATAGCTTTTTAGGTCATGAATTTTTTGAAGGTGTTTGATTTTGACCAGGCCTAGCCGGTCGATCGTCGTTAACAGGCTTTCGATGCGCTGCTGCGTCGATAATAGCATCGTGTTTCGCCTCCATCATTTCAAATATCATTTTGTCATCGATATAAGGCACCTGCACCGTCCGTTTCTTCTCGACAAGATAAATCGCTCTCCCAGGTATGGGGGGTAAGTTTTCCGCTCCAATATCGTCCAGAAGAACGCGGCTGGACACCTGGGAGGCACACACAAAGGATAATCTGGCGACGATGTTCATCTTCACTTGCATCGGGACTGCCTCTTTGGTCGGATACTGAGTCGCATAAATCAATCGATACCCCAAACCGCCACCGATCCGCGCAATCTCACTTAAGGCCGCCTGGCAAAACTCAGCATATCGTTTCGCCTCTTTGCTCTTTACGATGTTCGGGGATAGCTCAGCCCCTTCATCTACGAATATAAATGTGCGTTGTGCAATTGGCGTGTCCGCAATATTTGTGTAGCCTTTTTCACGGAATAGCAATTCTCTTTGTTTTAGTTGTTCGGTTATCTCATTCAACAGCTCAGCAGACTCATAGACGTCACAGGCCACTTCCTTCACTTGGCTGAGCGCCTTGTATTTATAAAATTCCAACCCGGCCTTCAGATCCAGCACGTAAATTTCGACGTGCTCCGGATTGTTTAGGATCAAAGTATTCATGACTTGCTTCATAAATACCGTTTTCCCAAATCGAGTCACGCCTCCATTTAATAGGTGTGGATACTTCTCGAAATCGTGATAAAGTACACCTTGATGGTTCTTTCCGATCGGAACTTCCCAGGTTCCTGGACGAATGAGTGTATTAGCATAATCCCATCGTTCCGGAAGTTTTATATCATAAACACGGAGCTTGAGCAACCCGTCAAACTCATATTCAACTTCTTTGTTTAAAGCTTCTTTAAGCGCTGGGAGGATTAATTCTAACGATTCTGAAGGGATGCCAAGCGGGAGGGAATACAGGTAAGTGCTATAAACATCTTTAAAGAACTTCTTCTGCAGTTTGGGGAATTGGATATTTTCTTTTTTCGTCACCGGGTCTTTGCTTTTAATGATTCCAACTTTGCGGTTAACGAAGACTTGTTCTATTTTCTTCTGATCAGACATCGGCTTTTTGGGAATAAGGGCTGCTCCGGCGATCATTAAGGGGACGGCCAACCACTCGATCATAACGCATAACACCCTCCTGATTTTTTCTGTTGGTAACAACAGAAAAAAGATTTATGATAATAAATCAATCGCACAAACAAAAAACAAAATAATACAAGACAGACAACACAAAAACACAAACAATGCACACTACAAAGTAAAATACACCGAAAGAAAACTACAATGAACACAACTCAAAAGAATAGTTTGAAAATGTGATTGAAGAACCAAAGAATAGTGCCAGACTTGACCAGCTCCATAAATAGCTTAATCATATCGTCGTTAATAGGAACACCTGATTCCCCTAGGGCATGTATAGCTAAAAGAACACCACCGGTTGCCCCCGTGAAAACTATGCCAAAAATAAATGGATCCACGAATACACCTCCTTCACAGTAGATTTCCTTGCTTAGTGCAATGTATGGGCGATGGCTTAGTTACTTTCCATATTTTTTCTTATATATTGAATTATTTTTTCAATAAAGGATTGTCTGATTCTGACAGAGAATATATTAAAAGGTGATGATATTGAAGCTAATTAGTCGAATTGGAGAAGTGATCGAGAAATCTGGACTAAGGGATGATTTTATTGCGGGTGAATTAAAGGTGAGCAAAAGAACCGTTTATAATTGGAAAAAAGGTTTGAGCTATCCCACGTTTGAAACGGCTTTTTTCTTGGCCAGACTTTTAAATTGCAGCGCGGATGAATTAGCTTTTATTGTGGAAGAGGAGGAGAAGTAATGATCTTCGAACTGATTGGTATGCTTTTAGGAGCCCTTGTGGGCGGATATATTGTTTTTTCTGTGATCGCTATTGGTCTGGATGCGATAACCAGGTATAGACTGAAAATCACAACAAGTTTGAACTGGACGCTTGCCCTATCCATTATATTCGCGCTATTTTGGGGGAGTTTTTGGGGACTGTCCCCTGATCGGTCCATCATTCAGTATGTGCCGGGACTGATCATCATCTATCTTTTTGAAAGACGAAGAAGGCTAACCCAGAAGTGTCCGCATTGCAAGGAAAGGATCAAGGCAGACGCCACCAGATGTAGACACTGCCAATCTTCACTGACAACCGCCTTAAATACTGACCACGACATAGATATAGAAACAGGGAGGTAAAAATGAGGACATTTTATCATTTAGATCGCAGGGGTGCAATTCAAGAGGGGCAAACACTATCGCTCAGATCCTATTCAATTAACAGCCCCATACGGGCAATAAAGGACCATGCACAATCTCTTTTTATAGATGGCGTAACCCCACACGGAAATATGTACATAAACTCAAGAGGGATACCCGATAATTATTCAGAATGGTTTTTTGAGTATGTGAGAAGATGCAATTTTAATGATAGGCCTTCAAGATTTCAATCATTTTTCTCGTTTTTATCTTTAGAAGAGCTGCAAAGATTTAAACAAAAGCTCAACATAAATAAGGGCACTATTTATGTGGTCGAATGTCAAAACTATTTTAAGGCTGATATGAATTTATTGGGGATGCCGGATTCCCCTTTAACCATGTCATGGCTAGCTAACACTTATTGGTCAGGTGAATCCATCAAGGAGCCAAAGATTGAGCCCTTATGGGAATGCTTATTAACTGGACCCGTGAAGATCATAAAGAAAATATAAATTAAGCCCCTCTCGAAAGAGAAGGGCCTTTGATCAACCTTGATATTTTTGAGTCCTAGCCTCTACACCTGAAGCCATGCCAGCAACTACATAATAAACGATCCATAACACTACTAAGACGATTAACCATTGTATGTAAGGTGCTTGAAATCCAGAATTGCCCCATGACACGAATGCTAGCACAATTTCGGATATTACAGGGAAAAATAACGACACTAGTCCCCAAAACCATCCCCCGATTGTATAAGCAATATAAACAGTCCATAAATGCATAAGTCCACCTAAAATCCATAATAAAGCCATAAAGACATATAAGAAAACTGCGAAAACTTTCACTATCCTCACCCCTACATTTATTATGTATGTTCTCATTAATTATAAAAGTATATTTATACATTTACCAACAATTTTTTCCACAAAAAAAGAACCCCCCTCTCAAACTGAAAAGGGGGTTAGCTGCTTATTTAACTCGAAGCACTTGTCCTGGATAAATGGTGTAGTTGGCATCAAGATTGTTCCAGTCTTTGATTTGCTGAGTCGTGCTGCCGTATCTTTTGCTTAAAGCGTATACGGTATCACCACTTACAACCGTATGATACACAGCTGCAGCTTTCTTCGTAAGGTTGAAGCTCCGAGCAATTCCATTTGCATGGCCACGCGCCAAATTCTCAATGAATGAGCTGGATTTTAATTTGGCGGCATCATTCGCATTGTCGATAAATCCATTTTCGGTTAAAATCGCAGGCATGTTCGATTCGCGAAGCACATGGAAATTTGCTGTTTTTTGTCCGCGGTCATTAAAGCTGGCCAGTTTCAATACTTCCGCATGAATGTTGTCCTGGTAGGTTGTTGTAGGCGCACCCACTCCCGGATAAATATAATCTTCATATCCGGTACCGCCACCAGCATTGATATGAACAGAACAATAGAAATCAGCTCCCCAGGCATTTGCTGCATCTGTACGCTGTGAAAGGCTCACTGTTTGATCACCTGTACGACTCATCAAGACCGAAGCGTTGTTATATCCCCCCACTAAAATATCTTTTACCCTTGTCCCGATTTGTAACGTCAGATTTTTTTCTTGAAGCCCATTTGCTACTGCGCCTGGATCTGTACCACCATGTCCCGGATCAATAAAGATTTTTGCCATTTTTCATCGTCTCCTTTTTTTGTTTGGATATATAGAAAAAGCCGCCCGAAGGCAGCTTATTTCTCAATTTCTTTTTCCTCTTCAATAGTGGCCGCAACCGGAGGAGTGTTCTCCAATGTCGCTCCTGGTGTCGGCATTCTTGCTTCGGAACGCCTGATCTTTGCCTCGATCTCACTGGCCACCCATTCGATCGCCCAGTTTGGGATCCAGCGATCCCAGCCAGCCCGTTTAAAATTGGCGGTCATCGACACGCAAGTGTGAAAGAAGATGCCGCCCCACAACACAAAGAAAAAAGCGGGAACCGGCACTTTGAGTAAAATATCCACCATGCTCCCCCATGCAGGTAATGCGAGCATGACGGCCGTTCTCATCACCCCCTGAATGCCATAGGCTGACGCATACGTCCCGTCTTTCTTGGAAGCTGCGACCGCCCCAGTCCAATCAAAACAAATGGCAAAGGCAAGGACCGCAATAAAGTAGAGATGCAGCTCGCCGCCATACACTCGACTCAAAAAAGAACCGGCGGCGCCACTTGCCACACCCGCAGCAAGATTTCTCAAATTTAATAGGTTCGAAAGATCAAAAATCTCTGGGTTAACTTTCATCGTTTCCTCCAAACGAAAAGAGAACTGACGGATCAGTCCTCTCTCGATTTATTCTTATACTTGGGCGGTACTTTCCACACCAGGAAAACGCCAATCCCGATTGATGCCAAACAGGTAAGAAACGCCAATCCGCTAAACACGCTTAAGGGCAGGATGGCGATTAAGAAAAGAGGGAGCAGAATCATGTACATAAAAATGAGATGATACCACCGAAAACCGTCATCAAAGCTACCGTTGTTTTTCGCCAATTTCAATCAGCGCCTCTCTTGCCATTTCATTCATCTGCCGGTCCAATTCGTCCAGTTCTCTCCGCTTCGCTTCAGGACTCATATCAAAACTGCTTTGAATCTCACGATAATCGCTGCGAATCTCGCTAATGTTCCGGCTGATTTTATTCAGGTACTTATAATCCTCGACGCGATCATATTGCACATCGTCACCTTGTTCATAGCCTTCCTGGTTACGCTTCGCCGAGTTGCGTTCTTTCGTCAACCGGTCTAGTGCATCGTAAAAGTCTGTCATGATCTGGCCACCGCCCGTGCTATCCACGGTGAACGCATTGACGACAGGAAGCTCCGACCACTTCTTGGCTTCAGCCGGCGGCAGTTTGCCGGCACCGACCGTCTGAAGACCGGCATCAAGCCCCGATGTAGCATAGCGCCCTAAGCCCGCCCCATAACCTTGGATGAAGTTATCCACCTTGTACGGAGAATAGTTCAGCGCGCCCCCAACGGTTCGTGCGGTTAAGCTCGTATTCACCCCATATTGATCTTCCGGAAGCAGGTCCTGATCCCTTCTTGGCACCACCGGTCCGCCTGTGAAAAACTTATAGTTGGTCCAGTTTTCAATGATTGGTGCCAAACCGGTGAGCATGTGCGGAATGCTGGAAATCTCAGTCGCTTGACGTTTTAAAAACTCACTCCAGGTATCCGGGTCATTTTGCTTTACATAATCAAAGATTTGTTCCACCGGATTCGCGAAGATCGGTGCCAGGTCAAACGGCTTTGGAATTCTGGCCAGTTCGTCGGTGCCCGGAATCGGAATCAGGAAAAACGAATCCTTCAGCCACTTGGGCGCATTATTGTACAGTTCTTTCTGATTTTCATTGCCCATCAGGTCCATCATCAAATAAGCGCCAACCGCCGGCAATGTGACACCTGTTAGAGCTCTTGTCGTCGTCCGAACAGGATTGTGTTTAAAAGCCCTGGCAATCCGGTCTTTCCCCTGGATGTTGGCATTCAGGAAAGCGACCGCACGGTTCCACTGCCGCATATCGGATCCAACACGGCCGAAGTCCATTAAGTCACGGGACTGGAACGCCGCCTCTTCTACAGACGCCCCCTTCCGCAAAGCACGCTTAAACTCTCCTACTTTCGTTGCTTCTTCTGACAGTTCCGAGAAAGCCTGTAAAGTCCGGATCGTTAGATTAAACAATTCTTTCGGATTGGTAATGGTGCGAAACCCTTTTTGATACCAACGGCCTTCTGTTTTAATCGTCTTCAGCGTCTCGCGAAGATAGTTACGGTCCTGGGAAAGGTAGTTCCCGTACCCGCCGCCGTTCATCGCCCACTTCTTGTAGACCTCGGACTTGTTGAAGGCCTTTCCAAGAATCACGTCCCATGCGCCTCGAGGCAAATCAATGAGCGGATTGTACCCATAGTTGGACACCACAAACGCCTGGAACTGGTCGCGGATGGGGTTTCTCAGCATAAATTCAGGTGTGAGCGTAGCACCGGCACGAAGCATTTGGGCGGGATAGGATAGGAACTGGATCACTTTGTTGGTACGGTCCTCATCGAGCTGCTGAATGGCCTCGTATAAATCTTTATCCAGCTGATACTGGACTTTCTCCCCGTTCTCGAAAACGGTGACGATGTTTTCGTTCCGGACCTGCTGCGCGCCGTCCAATCGCTCAATGTATTGCCCTGCCCCTTCAAGGTCGGCCAAACGGGAAAGCTCGAGACCCACTTTGTTTTTCTCGACCGCGTTTACGACCGCAAACGTATTTTTGATCATACTTTCAATCGGATCGATGATGTCGCGAGTAGACCCCTTAAGACGCTTTACCGGGTTGGTCAGGTTGGTGAATCCCTTGTTCCCGCCAAGGCTTGATGCAACGTCTTCATCAAAAAAACGGAAAAACGGAACATAGTTTGGATATTTGTCCTTCATGGCCTCGACCGCTTCTTTGGTGAGCACCTGGCCATCCTGCAGCATCTTCACAAGGGAATCGTTATAGGCGACAATCTGCTGCTGGATCCCTTGCATTTCGGGGGTGTCATATTTGGCATTGACCCGTTGGATTTCATCCAGCGTCATCCCTGACTCGATCCGGTTCGACTCTGCGATCATAAATAGCTGATCCTCAGTTAACTCCAGGTCGTTCCCGCGTTCCAGGGCATAGAATTGATCTTCCGTGAGCTTAATGCCGTTTGCGTTTTCAAAATCCATAATCGCCCGCGCAATGTCTTCCGTGCTTTCCATGCCCTTGATCTTTGTAGAAAGGGTTGCAGCTTCCTCCATCACCTCGTTTGCGACACGCTCTCCCATCTGCTCCAGCTCCAAAGCGTGGACAGCTGCAGCGTAATCGCCAACATCTTTCATGCTATAACCATACTGCTCGATTGGCGCCAATATGCTCTTCAGCTCGACCAACTTTTGTTCGGCAATTTTAGGTGCCCCAACGGACAACCGGGCCTTTTTATAGAGGGACTTCTCGGCCGAATTGAGCTCACCTGTGTTTTCCTTTTCGACTTTCTTCAGCCGGTCAAACTTGTCGACAAATTGGCTGTAAATCTTGTCGATGCGCTCCCCAATCGTCACCTGTTCTTTTCCGGTCCGATCGATCTTCCCGCGCAGGCGGAGCTCCGGGCCCTGTTCAATCCAGCGGTCCATGTCCTTTTGGGCCTTCAGCAAACCGTTTTTCATTTTCTTTGGCAGCACCTGATCAAAATGCTGGCTGAATGCCGGTGCTTGCTGAAGGGCCTGTTCCGGATCCGTGAGTACCAACCGAACGTATTCGGCCAGACCTTCCTGCCGGATTTGTTCTGGCGTATAATCGGCTCCCGACGTTGCCTGACCAAGCTTTAGCAGCTCATTGTCAAACGCTTCACTGCTGGTAAGTGAAAATTGCTTATCCAGGTGATGCCCGATTTCATGGGAAAGGACCTGAACGTCTCCATGCTGCCGGGTACGGATCACTTCCGGATCCACCTTGAAAAACCCTTGCACATTTTCGTCCACATTCCCCAGGCGACCGGTGCGGATCGTGACCCCGAGATTCTTCCGCATGCTGTTCATGAGCTCCCGGCGGGTAATTGGTGTTTCATAGACCTTCGGGCTGCCTGTTGCCTTTTTGAGCCGATTCACGGCGCTCTCCCAGAAGCCCATATCCTTAAACTGTCGGTCACCGGTTGGCTGACGTAGCGGGATCGCTTCACTTCGCATGGCTTGAATGTCTTCGGGCAGGACTTGTTCGGTCGCTGCTGCCGTTTGACGAATCTGTGTTTCTAGGTCAGGCGCTTGCTGTGTCTCTACTCGCGGGTCAAACCTCGTTACTTGCCCCGCTCTACCGGTACCGCTGTATGTGTCGTGAGGATCTAGCAAAATAAGCACACGATGAGGTTTATTTCCTGTTCTTGCTCCACCTGTGTGGGTAATACCGTCATATCCCACCATCTTAAGATTAATAGCGAGATTTTGGAAATCCTCAACAAATTCGCTTGTCGAAATCTGCGCATCATAAGAGAAATCTTTTATTTCATTTCTCAATTTTTGAATGGCTTCTTCTGTGGTTTTTCCTTTCTCAATCATGTTTTTCATCATATTCGTGAAATATTGCGGATCGCCTATTTCTCGTTCATAAGCATGGTCTAAAGCACCCATCGAGTCTAAAAGAGCCTTTTGCGCTTCTGGGGAAGGTGGTTTTTCCGCATCTAGCACTCTATTAACATTCACATTCGCTTCATACACAGCAGGAGTACCCGTTCTTTTTGAACGTGATTTTGCATACCCTTTGGCGATTTCGGGTTCATCCGTTAAATAGATGCCATTTCCAAATAACCCTTCGTGATTACCAACGAAAGGGTCAAGCGTGTCTGCTGTTAATTCATTGGTACCTGTTCCGTGTAACCAAGTCTTTTGATTATAAGATTGTGCAATCGTTTCAGGGGTAACATCATTAAAACCGTGTTCCCTCACGACATCATCTATTTTCGTTGATCTTGGTTTTATTTGTTCTGTCGGTGCTTGTTGAATAGGTTCATTTCTAACCGGTGGTACATTCTGCCCGATAGGTTGAATATCCTCTTGAACAGGTGCTTCGGGTTTTACTGCACCCGGACGATTTTTAATCTGCCCTTTTTGACCGTTCGGCAAGGTGTATTCAGCTGGCCGGACGAGATCGTTTCTACTGATGACTGAAGAAACAGCATCAGCTGTTTGTTGATCAGAAGGAATCACGCTCCGCATGGCCCGCCCGGCTGCTGTCTCCAATCCTTTGTTGATGGCTCTGCCGGCCCCGTACATAACCGGGTCTAAAATGGCTCCTCCTGCCACGCCTAACCCGGTCCTGACCGCGTAATCCCCAATATCGCCAGCTTCAGGGTTGGCAAGCTCATTGGTCGCTGCTATGCCTGCTTCCGTCGCTGCCCCTGCCGCCGCGCCTTTGATCGCCCTTTGCGCAAATGGATTCGTCGTGCGGGCTAACCGTGGAATCTTATTGAACGCGACATCCGCTGCCCTGTAGCCTTGTGCATACGGTGCGACGGTGGCGCCGATCATTCCGACGGTATTCAGGATATCGGTTTCTAAACCTCGATCTTTTTGCGCTGCTTTAATGACTGGATTCTTCACCTGACCAAAACGTTTTTCTTCATTTGCGGCCATTGTTTCAGTGTTTCCCGGCACAAAAAAATCTGTAGCCCCTTTTGAGATAGGAACTACAAATCTATCAACGAATCCCAGAACCCCGTTTCGGTCGTTTTGGTTCACTTGTTTTTTAGGCTTAGGCTGGGAGACTACTTTTTTCGGTTCTTCTGCCTGTTTATTCGAGGCTTCCTCATTTCGCTGCCTAAACCGCTCAGCGCTCTGTTGATTCCTTGCATCCAGCGCACGAAGAATGGCGTCGATGCCTTCACTTTTCGTTTTCGCCGCATCCTCTTTCGAATCCAGGAATGTGCGAAACTCTTTCATTTCGTACGATTTAATGCCTTGTTCGGTCGCCCATTTCTTGAACTTATCGTTATAGCTTCTGCCGTATTTTTTGATAGGCAGCTCTTTTAAGGTGTCCTTTTCCCACTGGTAGCTTTTATCCGACTCACTTTTTCCCTTATAGTACGGATCCTCATATTGGATGGCGCGGACAGGCGTTTTGGGCGCCACATAGTCCGGCTGTTTTCGTCGATCCTGTTCCTGCTTCCACAATTCGTATCCTGACTTCTTTGTAGACCCATACGGTTTAAACGGATTGATTTGCATGTGGCACCCCCTAGAACATCCTCATTTTTTGCCACGGGGTCATGTTTCTGTTCTTACCCGGTGCAGGAATGATGCCAGGAAGAATATCTTCTATCGGACGCATCGCCAATGAGCGCCCTTTATTTAAGGTCGCAGATTGTTGGGAGTAATAGCGATCTAGCGGCGTCTGTGCGCCCGCTGCTTGTTGTTGCCTGAATTGCTGGGCTGCAGGAGCCGGTTGAGCGGCGGCTGTCGTTCTGGCCGCAGTCGTTGCGCCTCCTTTCGGCTGCCGGGCATTGGATAAAGCTAATTGCTGTCGTTGCATATCAAGCGCATGGGCTTCCTGTTGCATCCGCAAGCGCTCTTGTTCCATCTCGAATTCACGAAGGCGGGCCAGCTCCTGGGCGACTAATTCCCGGATTCGGTCCGGTGCCTGCCGCTCCAGGGTGCTGATTTGTTCGGCACCCTGACTGGCCAACAAATTATATTGACCGAGAATCCCTTGATTCTTGTCGTTAATATCCCGCCGAACATTATCCTGGGCGCTCGTCGTATTGCGCAGGTTCTCGGTTAGAGAGTAGTCCAACCCGCCCGAATAAAAACCGCCTCTCCGGTTATGGAGAGCGGTGGTGCGATCATCATTGACAAGCCGATCTGTATTCAGTCTGCTGACCTGTTCGCCCAGGTATTGGTTGTTCCGGTTGATGGTGTTATCAAATTCCCGTTTTTGCATCCCTAGACTATTGTTGATCGATTGCCGTTGCTGGGCGATATCGTTTTCGACTTGCCTTCGATACCGTTCATTGATTTCAGCTTCATTAATGGCCATCTATCCCACCACCTTTAAAACATGAATGTCTGTTTCATTTAGATTTTGATTAGCTGCTAATGAGAACCAGGCCAAACGGTCAACGGGATTTGGTACGATTACATACCCCTGTTCATCGGTGTAGGAATAAAGTCTAATTCCCTCTTTACTTATCCACACTTCATAATGCATAGGCCCGTCAACCGTAAGTAGGGTTTCTTCTTCTGTTGAAATCACAACTTCGCCAGCCTGATAGAACTCCCCGGGCGACACCACAATCTCCAGTCCGTCAAAGGTTAACTCAAAATTATGCAAGCTCGTTTCCTTTGATCCCTGCACAACATGTTCGGTAATCATTCTTTCACCTACTTCCCTATCACTAAGAATTTCATTTTTAATGTCCCAGCACCGAGATTATTAGTGCCATCAGTTTTGACTATCACACCAAATCCACTCGTTGTGAGGGAAGTGTAATGTGGTAATAATAATCTATCTGCATAAGCTACCGTTTGAGTTACTTGCATAGGACTGATGTTCGGAGGGGATGCAAAAGCTGCAGCAAACAATCCTGTGCCGGAAATTGAATTAGATGTTCCGTTCGGCGCGAAAGAGACTTCGATGATTTCAATCCTTTCCCCTGCCCCTCTCACGACTACAGGTTCGAGAACATTCAATCTGGCTCCGTTAATAGGCTCAGCTGCTTGCCCTGGAGTTAAACCGTTCCATGTTCCCTGATGATCTCCTGTTTTATCCGTCTTAGCGGTATCATTTGCGTCTATTACATCGGCCAAATGCGAGATGGAGGATTCTAATTTATTCGGATCCGCTGTCATCCCCATGTTTTGGTCATTGTTTGCTAGAATGCTGCGATCTACTTTCGACATTCATATCACCTTCTTTAATCCCGCGTCATTGGTCTTACTTCATAAGACAGGTTGTAAATCTCAATCGGTTCATCACGGGCATTACTGATCTTGATCTGTGCATATTGCCCTTTCAAGAATGTGCGTAACCGTTTGGCATGGTTCACCATATCAGTGAAATTCGCATTGGCCCATTCCGCTTCGCCCCAGTTGGACACGCCCCAGGTGAAGATCTCGGTTTTCAAAGCGTTCTCCAGCTTCCATTGATTTTTATACACGTTAACCTCAATATCAATCGTGGATTTCACGTTTTGCTGCTTCGCTTCGATAAGAAGGACGTCCCAGAAATGATCGAGGCCCGTGACTTTCGGCGATAGCAGTTTACTATACCAATACATATTGATGGGCGTTCCGATTGTTTTTGCTTTATTAAACCAGTCGCTGTATAGTGTCGGGTCAAACTTCATAATATGGCCATCCGGACCGGCAAAATAGAAATTATCTTCATCGGTATAAAAAGAGGTCGCCTTGATCCCGCCAACCGGGTACCACTGCGAAAAACGAGTATCAAAGACCAGGCCTCGATATTCGTTACCTTTCTTGTAAACAAGCCAGTATTGGCCGTTCCTGAAAACGGCCACAGCATTTTTCCATTCTTCTTTTGTCACGCCAAGGTCCTGCCAGTCAATCTGCTTCACAGTCACAGACCGAGTTGAATATCTGGCCGAACTGTCGAGGGAAAGGGTATCAATTGCATACACCGCATGGACCCCATTGTCAGACACATAAAAGACTTCCTGGTTTCCGTTTGGATAAGTCACCGTCTGCACCGTCTTTGGCGCCAGGCATCCGTCCGTTGTATCCAGGAAGTCTTGTTCCCAGTTATCCCGGTCATGGCCGAACAAGACACCAATATTCCGCCGCATAAATACGATTAAAGCTCCACGATAAGTGACACACGCCTGGACTCCGTCATTCTCTCGAACCCACCGTTGATAGTCTACAGAAGGAAAGTAGTCGTAATATCCAATTTTGGAATGCCATAAGTACTCTGATCCATTCCACACCACCACACGTGTGTTGTGAACGATACAGCCTGTAGGAGCAGCTGCGTTAACCTTTGCGAGGTCATTGGAAGGTAGCGGCGCGGCATCATTCACAGCTGCAGGGATGTCTTTAACCGCCGTTCCGTCATAGAACTTCAACCATCCCCCGCACGCGATGACCAACACTTCTTTTCCGTTGACATCCTTAAACTGGGCGGTATCAATATCGGCACGATCTAACAGCTGTGTCATGGTTTGAGCGACTAGGGCGCCATTCACGAATTTGTACAGTGTACTCCCACTCGTTGCGAGAATGCTATTGTCAGCCCCTTTACGAAGATTGCAGAGCGTACCGATAGCTCCGATTGGAGCGGTCGTCACCGGAATGGAACCGGGTCGTTTGGCTAGGCTTCCCAGTGATCCAGGGAGCGCGTTCAGCATGTCACGGGCTTCGGTGTCTTCTAAATCACTAAAAGCAAGGGCGGTATTGATCCCCTGGAATTTCGGGATGTCCACCGTGACGGTTTTGGGCCGTCGGTTTGGATTACGTCTCAACATTAACCACCCCTTACCCAAGCGGCCTTCTGAATCTTCATGACCTCCAGGTTATATCGATCTTCAAAGTCTTGAGCGCCGGGCTGGTTATTGTTCTCCAGCGCGAGGCCGATCGCTTTGTAACACAGCGCCGTCTCGCCAATGGTCGGCACTTCCGGAACTTGAGAAGAGGCTGCCAGCTTCTCCGGATACCGGATATAGGCAAGCGTATACGTCTGTTCTGCTAGATTGCGAAACTCTATGACGGTTTTGCTGCCCTTATTTTTAATAAGATATCCGGCCGATAAAGACGGGTGAGAATCAATCGAAAACGTGTCAAGGTAATAGGGCTCGACCTCTTCTCCGTCCTGATCCAGCACATACAGCACACTAAAAAAGCCGGTCGGAAGATCTTGTTCTTTAGTGGTTTTGCTGTGGGTGATGGCCGTCTCGGCCTCAATTTTCAGGTCATTCACCATCGACATCAGCGCGATGTTAAAAAAATCAATCCAGACACTGTCGTTGGCCACACCGCTATTGTTATATTCATTCATCGACTTGGCCCGCTGGATCAGCTGGTTCACTGTGGAGATTCCCATGACACCACCTCCAAAATAAAAAGACAGGAGGTGTTACGCTCCTGTCTTGGTTTCTTTCTTCTCTTCTGTTTGGGCTTGTGTGTCTTTTACTTCTTTTTCTTCAAAGATTTCAACACCGAACAACCTATGCTTCTTGAGAAACGAGATTTCGCTCTTATCAGTCGTTTCATATTCCCCGCTATTAAACCGGATATGTTCGCCCGGGATCTGCAGGACAATTCCGTCCTGGACCTGGTTGCGTGCCGGTTTTACACATAACACCTGGTTATCACATTTGCTTCTAAATTTCATAGGGAAATTCCTCCTTATTTATTACTGTTTGCTAGATTACAAACCGTTTTTCTCCCGTCAACAGATCTGTAATCATCCTAACGCTATCTTTTAATTTAACTTCTAAATTAACATAATCTGTTTCAATTTTTGATAGGGTTACACCATCTGATGGTTCGGCAAAGGCTATAAAATGAGCGAAGCCGTTTGCGTCTATCAAATGCTGTATATGGATATTTTCAAAACCTATTGGCGTACGTTGAATAGTAGTGCCGCTTCTTTCCCACGATGGTCCGGTAGCCCAAGCATTTGAAACGGCGTTCCAATATCCAAGTTTTGATTTTGTACTGTTTGGCGCTGACCCTTTACCGTGCCAATTAAAAGTGAAGAAATAGGCATTGGCTTTTAACCAAGCGACTTTATCAGCGACTGTCGAAGCGGGAATCGCGCCGTACTTGCGCTCCACGTGTTCAATAAGGTTGAAGGAGAATAGGGTTTGTGCATTTTTTCCGTTAGCAGTAACATTTGGGTTAGAAAGCGTGCCATCTAATTTTTCAATTCTGCTATATTTTGCAAATCCGTGGGATTCTATATATTCATACCAGTTAGAATCGTTGGGACTTTGTAACTCACCTATATCAATATTGTTGGCTGTCGTGAGAATATACGCCTTATGCGGATTCTCCACCGTACTCCCTGCAACCTTGCCAGCAAAATCTGCTATGGAAATTAGATTCTCCACAGGTTTCCTTACTGTCCATACTCGTTTAGGTGATTTTAGCATCGTCATTACCCATTTCTAGTAACAGCATTTCCACGGTATCACCATTGATCAAGAAAACAGGATTTGCCCGATTATAAGCCACGGTGAGGTAGAACGTATCAGCAGCCGGCTGTTCATCCGATGGTTCGAACGCATCTTTAATCACTTGTAATTTCCCTTTGATATCGCTTGTTTCTAATTCCGTCAATATCATTTGACCGTTTGTATTCGGCGGTTGTTGAGGCATCCATATCCCTCCTTATGCTTTCAAGTAAACCCAGGCGCTCATAGTGTGGGCGACTGTGTCAGAGTTCACAACATTTACTCTTACATACCTTGCACGAATCTCTGTAATTGCTGCTTTTCTTTGTTGTGTACCCGACGGCATAAAATCCGACATATCTCCATGATTACTCACTCCATCATTAGACCATGACAATGTTACATTACTTGAAGTTGAAGCGTCATTTATTAATGTTGCAGCTATTTTATCAAATCCTTGCGTGTCAATCCATGAACTACTAGAAGTAGCACTCGCCCCAACACTCACCGCGTTATGCGTCTGCATCGTGGCCGCATATCGGGCCTGAATATCTACAGGATTCATGATGCTGCTTCCTGAGAGCTCTACAGGCTGTATATCTTTCGCCATCAAATCAACTCCTCAAAAAGAAAACAGGAGGGTACCCCCTCCTATTCCTTAGCTTGTCACCCCAGTGATTACCGCGTGAGTCTTAGGCAATCTTACCTCGAGCCCTGCCTCTGTGATGTACTGGTCTTCTCTTAAATCCTCATCATTTGCCTGGATGTTGGTCTCAAGCTTGGTGTCACGGCCTTTCAATGGGCGATACTTGAAGTTTTCCGGATCAAGCACCATGCCGTATGAACCATACACAGCGCCTTCAAAGAGCGGCTCATGCACTAAATTTAGAGTGCCGAAAGGGGTAACATATTTGACTACAGACAATCCAAAAGTCTTTTCCCCCTGCTCAATTTGAAGCTTACCCATAGCCCAGCCATTAATGACAGACAGCAAGCGAGCGGAAGCCAGCATGAGTTTTTCGCTTGAACCATATTTGAACACAACCTCAGCGATGTTCTGGTCGAATTCTGACTGGGTGAGTGCGCCCCCGGCGTCATATCGGTTAGCCGTTAAAAAAGAAAGCAGCCCACCCGTTGTCCTTTTTGGTTTGTTGCCTGATGTGTCCAGCTTCTTCTCCCCAAACAGGAACGAACGGGACATGTCCATCATGTGCTCGGTCCCTTTTTTCTTCTGCTGGTACGCGAGATCTTTCATGCCGTAGTTGGCTGAAGCGTTCTGGGTATTCGTCACACCGAATGGAGTCTTGAAGATTTGAGTGTAGTTGAACACTTCGATTTCATTGGTCGTCTTGATTTCACGGGTGCCGGAACCCTCCTGGTTGGCATTCCCGATGATCACGATTGGATCGTTGTCGACGATCGCTGCTGCAGCGGTCACCCCATATCCGCGTACAACCGTCAGCGTATTCACGTTTACAGCCGTAACGGCAAGAACCTCACCTGTGCGTGGAACTTTCACTAGATCTCCTACACTGAAGTAATCTCCATTGTCAACGATAATATCAGTGACTCCTGCAGCATAGCCGGCTGCATTGTTAATCGCATCCCAGCGAGCGCCAAGGTCGTCTTCTAACCAGCTGAATTTCGGGTTGTTGGCCGCTTCCGTTTTATTTTTCGCCCTTTTCATGAACGTGATGAAGGGAGTTGCCTCCGGTTGGAGAAGCGCGATCTTCTCCGACATGTCGATTTTCATTTTCGCTTGTTGTACGTTTAACGTGTCGCGAATGCCTTTTACTTGTGGTGGCATAATTGATTCCTCCTACTTATCCAAATAATCCACCTCGAGAACCGGCGTTTACAATGGATTCTGCAATCAGTTCTTCTGGTGTTTTTTCGGTTTGTTTTGGTTTGGTTGTCCGAGTTGAAGCTAATCCTTGCTTGGCACGCCTTGCCTGTTCAGCCTGGCGCTTTCCTTGCTGCTTTCCTTGCTGGTACGCTTGCGTTTTGCTTTCCCCGAATAACTCCTGGGCCGCCATCTTCAGCAACCGTTTGGATGGTTGGGAAGCAAGCGCTGAATTTCCAAAATCGTATTCCGCAATCTCATAAACCTTATCGATGAGCGATTGCATCCCCTGTTCATTGGTGATTTGAGGATACTCTTTCGCTAGGCCATCTATGTCTGTAGCCACACGGCTGTCCGCCTGCTGCTGATAGATTGGCGCCGTTTGATTCTCAACTAAGGCGTTGACAAAATGCTGCATCGTCGCAAACGGGTTTTGGTTAAACTCTTCCCAGAACACCTCATTGATGTCACGCTGAGGCTGCTGTTGCTGGTATGGCGGTTGCGGCTGTTGGTACTGCTGATTTTGTTGCTGGCGGGACTGATGAAACGTTCTTTCTAAACTCTTGTATGCGTTGATCAGATCCCCTTGAGATTTGAACTTCCCGGCGATGAGCTCTTCTTGTCCCGGCTGTTCTTCTTCACCTGGGGGAAGCTCCTCCTCGTCGTCCTCTTCAGCAGATTCAAGTTCCTCCTGAATTTCCTGCTCGTCATCCAAAATCTCTTCTTCCTGGTCTTGCGCATCTTCGGCTGTTTCTACTTCTTGTCCTTCCGGGGAAGCGTCGACAGGTGTCGAAGGTTCGAAAAAGTCTGGCATGGGGGTTCCTCCTTAAAAATAAAGGGCTGAAGAACTCTCATCTCCAGCCCAAAGATTATTAACCTCGTAATCTATTCAATGTTTCCTGCAAGCACGCTTCTAATACACTCAGCAAGCCTCTCACGTGTAGATTCTACCCTTACAATCAGAGGTTCAACAGCACCTCTGTCTGCCATTTCAACCCCTGCGGGCATTGAACTTTTTGGCTCCATTTCACAATAATCACGCTTTCTCGTTTCACTCCGTTCTCAAATTATTTATAAGAATCAACAACAGCTTTAAACAAATAATCCTTTGTCCGCTGCTCCAGTGGAAGTTGGGCATAAGGAACCATGCAAGGGTGTGTTTTCTTTTCCGGATCCTTCACTTCCCCATAAACCCAACCGTCCGCAACTTTGTCCTTCATCCAGTTCTCATGAGACTGTTCCGGGGTAGTTTCATTGTTGAGATGGAATTCTACACCGTTAATAGCGCTGTCCCTCTGCCATTGTGGGGCATCTTCCCACTTCGGTTGAGACTCATCACCCAGGCTCAAACAATAGGCACGATTTACTTCGTGACAGATTTTTGCGATAGCAGCAACATCATTCATATTAATTTTCCTCCTCTAGTTTCTTGCCACAGCTGCATTAGCCCACATCACAGCCGTTTCAAGATTAGTAATCGCCACTGACTTTTCTCGCGAATTCGGGCAAAGCTCATCGATGAGATAAGCAAGATCTTTCGCCTTTTCACGAATAGCCGTATACTTTTCTGGCTGCCCTTCTTTTGGGGCATGATACTTAAAATTGTTTTCAATTTGTGGATTTATTGGCATTTTAATTAACCTCCGAATTCTTTTTTATATAGTCAATCACCAACATTAATGCCTGGTGACGTTCCCTATGTTTCGTGACGTCATCCAGCGGACAGTGAAGCAGTTGCTTCTCGTGATCTTCAATGCGATCCGCTATATATTTCTCTACCAGCTTCCAGCCCTCGGAATCTAGCATGTTGAGAAGAGCTTCTCTCTTCTGGTCTTTATCCATTCATCATCAGCCCCTGTTCCTGAACGGCAGCCGTATTGGCTCCACCGCCTGCAGCTGGAGATACGATAGGCTGTCCTGTCACCGGATCCACTTCGGAATTCACTGTTGGAGTTGGCGGAAACAGCTCTTCATCGGATGGCAGGAGCGTTTCCGTATCCTTGATGTCGAATGCCTCAAGGACTTTCTTCAGCAGGTTACGGCGTTTATCCGGAAACTGAATCATCATCGCATCACCGGCAATGACGTTGTACAACTCAATCATGCGCTGCTTGAACGCTTCTTTGTTGGCCAACGGCTCAACGCTTGTGCCCATGGGCACCAGGTCGAATTCGCCTTGAATTTCTTCCGGACTGATTGTGACCCAATCGTCACCATTCTGACCCGCGACACGCAGGATCTTCTCGTCATCGATAAACTGCTGGTTCAGCTGAATGATGTGCCTGGCAATACCGGTGAGCAATCGGTTCTCGATGCTGGAGATAATATGCTTGAAGCGAACGGAAGCATTATTGTCTTTGGTCATGGTGGTGGTAGCCGTCTCACTGGTGTTGGCTGTACCCATCACGACATCGTGAGCGCCGGATGCATCCTTCATGTCCTGCTTGATCATGTCTTCCTGGCCAAAGCTGGCGCCAATGCCAGCTTCCACTTTGAACTCCTGCACGTCATCCATGTTGTCAACATTGATGATGCCGCCTGGCCGCCACTTCAGCTCGCTGCGGCTGATATCGGAGCCTCGTCGCACCTTGAACATACGCCGAAGCGAGAATGCGCGGTAGTCAATCCGCATATTGCGTTCCGTGTTCAGCTCATCCTGCAGATCTTCCATGATCTCGACTACACCCATGCCATAGAATTCGCCAGGCACTTCGGTATACACGTCTTTGACATAGGGCTTTTTCTTGTGCCAAAACGGATTCTCCCCTTCAAAGGCGACATAGGTTCGGTTGATGATCATGACTTTCTTGTCATCTTCCCAGTAGTGAATCACCTCATAGAGTGCATCCTCGGAATTGATGGATGTGCTGGCAGACGGAAGGCCGACACTGCTCATGCGCTGGTTCTTCGAATCATTGAGCTTATCTTCATTGGAAATTTCATCCCAGTCGAATTTGTGGCCAAGTTCCATCTTCTCGAGATTCTGCAGCTCCTCTTTGGTCATATATTCGATATGGCCACAATAGCGAGCATCGTCAATGTCCTCGGAGTGCGGATCCGTGAAAAACAAAAAAAGATCCAGGAACTTCACTTCCGGATCATCATGTGCGACGATATTCATTTTGACGGGCTGAAGCTCTTGAATCGGCTCGCCTTCTTCATCGGTGAGATACTGGAGGCTGCCATCATACCCGATGATCGGCTCTTCATTCTCATCCACTTCAACCACATCCATCATTTGTTTCCGGATAACCTGCTGTTCTTCATACTTCCATCCCGTGTAGGCCACGCCTGTTCCATAAAGGGTCAGACCCTTTAGTCCAGAAGAAAAAATATCGCGGATATCCATCCGGTCACCGAGCTGCCAGTCGAGAAGGATCTCATGTGCTTTGGCATTCGGTTCATCCATCTTCTCCCGACCTTTGATGGCCACATAAGGCCTTGAAGCAAACAGCCCTTCCACCATTCTCGGCAGGATGGTCTCCACCTGGACGAATGTATACGGGATGGAGATATTGGACCGGTCCTTCACTTCTTTCCTGGTGTTCGGATCAATCAGCTTTTCTTTATGATTGCGCCATCTGCGATAGCAGCGTCTCCAAAGATCCTCGTAGCCCTGGCGAAACTTCTCTGCCGCTTCGATCCGGTTCAGGTATTTCTGCAGATTCTTCTGCGACTCGTCCACTTTTTGCATGTACTCACCTACTTTATCCCCATCTTTTGCAACAAATCCAGTTTCAATCGCATCGCGTTAAGATAATCGCTATGAATCACGGTTGCCCACTTACTGCCGGGTACCTTCGCCGCTTCCTCATCCGCATACTGCAGGAAACTATCAACCTCTTGATAGAGTTTGAGATATTCTTCGTTTGGCTCAGACATCTGGATCACCTAAGTTGGTGAGAACCTTCCCTCTGCCTTCAGCTGTAAACTCTTGCACAACGCCTGCAATGTCGTCATAGATTTTCTTCTCAGATGGCACGATAAAAATCTTGTAGCCGTAAATCCGAATGTCATTCAGCTTATCTTCTGTGGATCCTCGTTTACCAAACGCCATCACTTCGAAATCCTCCCATGCTGCACTTTCATCTTTCGCAGCGAGGATTTCTCCAGGTTCAACCCGATCTAGCATTTCTTGTATATCCATGCCTTGCCCTCCTAATATCCTGTATTCCCGAAGGCTACCTCGTACTCAGGCTCATCTTCCTGATGTGTGATCACCCGCATACTTTGCTGTTCCCTGGCATTATGCGAGATGGCCAGACCCAACACCAGGTCGTCACGCTTTCCATCCTGGGCGACCGGCTTTTTGTTCTCATCCTTCACAAACGTCAGCATTTCATCGAGAGTCTTAATATCATTGATGAGCTCAATATGATCACGGACCACGACCACGAGCTCCGCGATAATGACGGGACGCGTGACGGTCGTCGTGCGGAAACCATATTTATGCTGGCGCTTGTTGCTGATCTCATCCATGACCTCACGGCGATACTGCCTGGCATACCCTAATCGCTGCAGCTCCTTCACCGGATAGGTGGAGAAGTTCACTTCAATCGACAGCAGCGCATAGTTATAATGCTTGCCCAGGCAGTACATCTGCCTGGCATACAGATCCTCATCGTACTGATGGTGTAGGACCGCCACTTGCTCACCGGTGATATTGTCGAGAACGTGACCGGCAAAGAAGTCTGAGCCGTCACCCGCAGTATCACCACCGCCCACATACGGGTACTGAATAAAGTTTCCCTCGCCATCCACTTTTTTCGGTTCTTTGAAGATGGTGATCGCACCTGTTGGATCATCGACCCATTTGATCGTGCGGTCGATGATCTTTTCGTTTTGGTAGTCAAACGCAAAATACCCGACCTTCAGGATCGGGCTGTTTCGCTTGAGCTCTTCTTTACGGGCAATGATCTTCTCTTTATCAAACACGCTGTCACCGGACGCGATAAACGATTCGTCTGCGGTGCAAGGATACTCCTGCTTGATATCATTCCGGTAATCCTTCCACTGGTTGTAGTACCAGTAGATCTGCTCCCACTCGAGGCCAATGAACTCTAGCAGCCACTTGCAGCGATGGTATACCCATTGTTCACTGTTGGCGTCCGATTGTTCCTGGCTGTTCTTAACTCTCTCCTGGAAGGATGCGCGAGCCTCGTCATTTTCAAAGGCTTGTCGATATTCCTGGGTTTTCCACCACTCGTAAAACAAGCCCTGCCAATTGTTATCATCATCCCACAAGTCCTTAAAGGCGTTATGTCCATTCGCGGTACTCTCCAGGATCTGAATACTATCTTTGGTCAAAGCGGGATTGAGTCCTGTCAGGATCCCTTTCAAGTCATCCCAAAAAGCAACCTCTGATCCATGGAAGAAGTTTAAGGTCTTGGAACGACCCACGCCTTTGCTGCCAGCTGTCGCCACACGCCAGCGGCTATTGAGTTTTTCAAAGTGGAGTTCCCTTCGGTTGTTGTATTTTTCGACAGGCTTCAAAGCTTCCGGCAGATTGTCGTATGGGTATTTGGCTTTGTCGGAGAAAATCGTGAACGTATTGTCCTGGTCATCAGCCAGGGTAAAGCCGGCAAAGTTTTTCTGGGTAATGCTGCAGGCGAGCTGATACGCCGTGATAATCGACGTAAAACCTTGCTGCCGACCTTTTAACACGAGAAACTTCAGGTGAAGCCGAATGCCCGCTTTGAAATCCTCTATGGCTTGTTTCAGAGTGGCCAGAAACTCCGCCTGGACGTCGTTTATAAAAAACGGAACGGTCTCCTGAAGTTTGTCGACGATGATAAACGCCATCTCAATCAAGTATTCCGGATGGTCCTGGATCTCTTTTCTGAGAGAATCACCTTCAGGGCTGAGTAGATAATGGGCAATGGCCTGGACAAACTCCTGGTCTTTCTCGATGTCGTGATCAGCGGCCCATAGATCTTTTCTCTTATCGATCAGTTTCTTCGCATTCATCATTCAAAGAACTCTTCCAGTTTGTTTTTGACGGTTATTTTGGCTTCCAGTTTATCTGTGAACATTCCAAGATGGCGGCCGATATCCTGTAGAGCCCTCATCTTGTCATGCAGCTTAAACTTAAGCTGGCCATCTTTCAAGCCAATCTCACTGATCAACGTGCCGTCTATCTCATCGCTGCTTTTCAGGTCAACTACATGGGCATAATCGACAATCTGATTACCCTCTTTGTCTCTGCCCACGATCGTTTTTTCGGTACGGAAAGAAAGAAAATCCTTAATGTCGGCAAAACCAACCTTGGCGAGCTCCTGGAGGACGCGATCCTGTGTGATTTCTGTTCGTTTAGACCGTTTTTCCATCGCTTTGTTTATTTCTTGTTGAATACTAGGTTTTACTAGGAGGTTATGACCATCAACATCAGGATTTTTACTCTTATACCCCGCTCTCTTCATCGCTCTAGACGCATTGAGATCAATCAAGTATTCTTCCACAAATCGTTGTTGTTTCGCCGTAAGTTTTCGCATCACATAATCACCGCCCCCAATAGAAAAGGCACCCGAAAAATCGGATGCCCTGAACTTATTTTAAATAGCCTTTTATGCCAAAAATAAACGTGTTACATTTTTCCACACTATCATTGTAGCACGATTATAGTGTAAATAAAATGCCCTCTTTTTGCCCTGGCATAATCAGTCTGCAAATCGAATGGAATCTATTCCAAAAACCAGTACTGCCAAAGCTTTGCTAGCATTATCCACGTCCTTATAAACCGTACGTAAATTGGTCGAAAGTGCCCGGGCAATTTTTTCGGCCCCTATTTTTTGCTCTGAAATATACAAAAGATAAACGGCCCGGTATCGTCTCCTGTCCTCTTCCTTTCCCGAGACCTCACACATAATTCGATAGACCTCCAGCATCTGGTCCACAAAGCGGATCATCGCAATCGTTCTTTTTTTGCTCTTCTTAATGGATTCAATGGCAAGCGTATCTGTATTAAATTCATCCAGGGCCAGCGCCTCATCCAGTTCGATGATGTCTTCCTTCAACCCTTCACAATGCTTTTTCAGACTTCGATAGTTACGCAAAAGCAATTTAATGTTTCGCAAACGGCGATCCACTTTGTTTTTCTTTTTCGCTTTTTCTTGCTTTTCCAGATATTCGATGGCTGCCTGGACTGCGACTTTTGTTACTTCTTCAACTAGCCTTGGGCTTAATTTTGTCATCGACAGCTCCCTCATTTCCCCGTTAAGTGTTGATTTTCTCTATTCTCGCTTTGACAGCTGCAAGTAGTGCGTCCTGGCCTATCGCTTTGCCCTCGAGGACTTTCATGACATCTTCGTCCACCGTACCTTCTGCCACCAAGTGATGGACGATTACGCGATGCTCCTGTCCCTGCCGATCCAATCTGGCGTTTGCCTGCTGGTAGAGCTCCAGACTCCAGGTTAACCCAAACCAAACGATGATGTGACCGCCAGCCTGGAGATTTAGGCCATGTCCGGCAGAAGCGGGATGGGCTAACAGCATCGGAATTTCCGATTTATTCCAGTCCGCGATGTCCTGGCTATTTTCTAAAAGTTTGGCCTGTTTAAAGTGTTTTTGAATCCTGGCCAAATCATGCTGATAAGTATAAAAAACCAAAATCGGTTTGCCGTTGGCCGCGTCGATGATGTCCTCCAACTTCTTCAGCTTTTCCTGGTGGATCTCTTGGACGGCTTTGTTTTCATCGTACACCGCCCCGTTTGCCAGCTGCAGGAGTTTATTGGATAAGACCGCCGCCGTATCAGCCACGACATCCCCGTCCGTAAACGGAAGAAGCAGATCCCGTTCCATCTGCTTGTATTTTTGTCGGACGGGAGCTGGCAGCGGAATGCGGACAGGGTTGTCAATCCGTTCCGGAAGATCTAGCCAATCCTTTGCCTGCATGCTGATGCAGATATCGGAAATTTTGCTATGAATGGCTTTTTCGGCTTCCGGCCGCAACCTCCAGCTGTACACGATATGGCGGTTACGCTGGTCCGGCTGAAAGTACCGGTCGCGGTAACCGGTGATCGTTTTGCCCAGGCGCTCTCCCCCGTCCAGTAAATACAGCTGCGGCCATAAATCGATCAGACTGTTTGGTGCGGGCGTGCCGGTGAGACCGACAAGTCTTTTGATAAACGGCCGAACCTTCTTCAATGCCCGAAACCTTTTGGCCTTTGAAGATTTAAAACTGCTCAGCTCATCAATCACCACCATGTCAAAAGGCCATTTGCTCTTGTAATAACCCACCAACCACTCAACGTTCTCCCGGTTAATCACATACAGATCGGCAGGGGTCATTACCGCTTGGATCCTTTTCGATTCCGGTCCCAACACTTTTGACACCTTCATGTATCTAGTATGATCCCATTTCTCCGTCTCCCGGCTCCAAGTATCTTCCGCCACTCGCAAAGGCGCGATCACGAGTACCTTTGAAACTTCAAAATAATCGTGAAGGAGATCGGCTACCGCGGTTAAAGTGCTTACGGTTTTGCCCATGCCCATATCCAGGAATAGTCCGACAGCCGGCTGCTCGATGATTCGCCGTATGGCAAAGTCCTGATATAGATGCGGCTTAAATTTCATCTTCGTCCACCCACTTCACGAACTGGTTTATCGTAGCCACGGAATCCAGCACGAACACTTCAAAGCCCAGCTGCCGGAGATTCGTAATTCGTTTTTCCTGTAGAGGTCGCAGAGCTTTGCCCGGGGCTTTCATCTCGATAAACACCAGCCGCCCACCTGGTAGAAGCACCAGACGGTCCGGCACCCCAGAAAATCCGGGTGATTCGAATTTCACCGCTTTGCCCCCCAACTTCTTGACCTCGTTTTTCAGTCGGCGCTCCAATGTGCTCTCCAACATGTTCGCCGTACCTCCCATAAATTTTAAGGCCTGTATCCTTGTATCCGTGAAAAACGGGTTTCACACTTATACGCGTATATAGAATTTATAGATTTTCCTATATTCTATATATCTATATTTCTATATACTCTATAGACTTATAAGGATACAAGGATACAATAAGGGTTAAACCCTTGCCACACAAAGCTTTAAGCTGTATCCATGGGCGTATCCATGCTTTTTTACAAGGATACATTAACCCTATACAGACAGCCTTTATAGAATTTCTCACTCTTCAAGGATACAAGGATACACCTAATAAATGGTAAAGTGTAATTTTACACGGATACATTTAATGGCTCCAAGGATACACCTAAAAGATGGAATTTCTATCACAATCTCTTCGAATAGCGACATAACTATAATTTGTTTTCAACGATAAACTCTCTAATATCTTTGGGAATTTTGTTTAGGTTTTTAGTCCAATAATTTAGATTTATTCCTGTATGCCAAACGTTGTATTTACCGCAACAATCACATTTCATAAGGACTAGCTGATAAAACGGTTTTTCAAAGCCTAACCATCTTTCCTTATGAAAACCGAATAAACATTTTAACTTTTGCACGTTTTCACTCCTTCACATTTTGGTCAACTATGAAATGGTTAATCCTATATGATCCTCTAAAGAAATAGGCTCCTTACCTTTCATAAACATTGTGTGTCCTATTTTCTTCTCAAGTTCCACATATCTTTTAAACAGTTCTGGACGTTGTTCAGCCCCGTGTCTGAGATCATTAACACAGCCCATTATGCAGAAAACACAGCTTAGTCGTTCGTTCCTTTGGTATGCCCAAAAGGGTTTCTGCCCAGCATCAGAAATCGTTTGAAATACTTCTTCTGTGGAAAAGTAGAAAATCGGTAACCAGTTGTAAACGTGCCTTACTACACGACCATTGACGCTCTCTTGTTTGTTATATGAGAATGGAACTTTCTTCGCCCTGGCTGACGATTCTTGAGCTCTTAATCCCATGCAGTTAATAGCAATAGTAGCGCCATGTTGCTTTAAATCATTTCGGATAAACTTAAATATCGGGCCTCGCTTCAAATCGCTAGTACATTGCCTATATGCCGCACTCGGCCACATGCCTCGCTCCTCAACCATTTGAAGAAAAGTCTTAGTCGCCTGAACTACGTTTACCTGGTGACTAGTTGTCGACTTTATATGCTCAATTACTCCTGGCCATTCAACCTCTCCTAGATTGGAGTGAACCACTACCAGTTGATCTGTCGGAATGATTTCTTTCAAAAGAGCGTACATGGCTTGTGAGTCTTTTCCACCTGAATGTGATAAATAGAAGATTGCACCCTGGTCTATTAAGCTTTCAATTTCTCCTGGCTTAAATATATCCGTCACGTTAACCCTCCTTCTCAGCGAAACACGATTACTTTTGAGCATTTCATGGCATCACACTACCTCTTTAATAAATGCTCTCTGTAGCCCGTAAGGGCCGAACCGGAGCTTTCCACTTCCTTCTTTATAAGCCTGCCAGCCCGAAATCCGCCGGAGGATATCATTAATCTCTCTGGACTGCATCGGATTCAACATCTTCGGATCACTCTCAAACAGCTCCACCCATATCTCCATCGCACATACCCGGTCCCGTGTCACCGAGCCTTCTTCTACTTCTCCAAAGTCACTGCCATGGATGTACCGGCGGCGCATGCTGATGTCCATGTCCGACCAATTCTCCGGAAGCAAACGGTTTAAAAACTCTTCAATCAATCCAAACTTTTCACTTTCCTCCGTGTGCTGCAGCTGGCGTTCGATCGCTTCCTCTTCGAGATCCTTGCCAAGATAAAGCGACTCTTTTGCCTTCCAAGCTTCCAGGGCTTCGGCCCATATTTGGTCAATTTCATGCTGGTTCAGATCCTTCCATAGATTCTTCTTCCGCACACCCTCACCCACCGTCACAGGCCAAAAACGGCGGTTTCCCGTTTTGTCTTTCAGAAAGGTGGAATCGTTCGTCGTGCCGAAAAACACACACTGGCGGGGAAATACGGAAATCTGGCGGCCATACGCCACCCGATAGCTATCTTCCTGCTTCGAGATGAAATGCTTCACGGCCTCCGCCTCAGCTTTCCGAGTCGCGGACAACTCCGCCATTTCAATTAGCCAGGCGCCCTGCAGCTGTTCATAGGCTTCCTTCCCCTGAACCGTACTGATCGAATCGGAATGCCATTTTTGCCCCAACAGCTTCACCAAATAGCTCTTCCCGATCCCTTGCGGACCGACCATAACCAGGACATGATCGAATTTGATGCCAGGAGCCATCACTCTGGCTACAGCAGCCAGTAGCATCTTTCGGGTTACGGTTTTTACGTACACGCTCTCTTCAGCGCCCAGGTAGTCGACGAGCAGCGTGTCAATCCGCGGGATCCCGTCCCACTCGAGCTTCGATAAGTATTCCTGGATGGGGTGAAATTTGTTTTTGCCCTGTACCTCCAGGAGCGCATCGTTAATCTTTCCGGCGCCGGAGATGCCGTAAATCGACTCGAGGTAATTCCGAAGGGAAGCGTCATCCCGGTCCTGCCAGTACTCCCCTTCCGACAACTTTCTCCAAGGCACATTGCCCCGTAAGACCGGTCGATAGGCGAAACTGTTATAGGCCATCTTTCCGGATAAATGCGGATCATTCTGCAGAATCAAGATGATATTGTGAGCGGTGCTTAAAAACTCGCCGCGCTTGTTGACGTCAAGCTTCTCCAGCCATTTATCGTCCGTCTCTTCCGGGATCTCCAATCCCTCAAATTCGATTGCTGCATCGGCCAATCGTTCCTGGCCAATCGTTCTCCGGACATTTTTATCATCCTGGGCAAACGAGGTCATGGCCGTATAAGAAGGAAGACGGACAACCGGTGTTCCCGGTTCTGCCTGATCATCCTTCAGCCCAAACTTATGGATCCGCACCAAGTCGAAGGCGTTCACGAGCTGACCGCCAATCGGATCCGTGCCGTGATGGGAGTAGGCAAACTTGTCATCGTCATATAGAATCAATCCGCCGGTCGTGGATCCTTCATTGTAGGTATAGCGCCCATCACCTGCAGGTTCATAGATTCCCTCGAGGAAGTTTTCAATCGCTTCCGGAATCGAATACGTGCGACAGAATGCCCCGACCATGCCTGGCTTATCATGTGGATCTCCTTGCTTGTCGGCCATGCGTTGCCGGGCTTGCTGGATCCGACTTGATTCTGGCCAGTAAGACGGATCCTTCCAGTCGGTATACCGGGCCAGCACCTCGTCCGGATCCAGCCAGGCTTCGTCCTGCAGCTGGAACACAAACTCCCCGTCCTGCGCCGTCGAGGGCCAGTACATCAGCCGGTGCGGCTGATAGGTGGTATCGTCAAAGAAATCAATGCCGATATCCGCAGCCAGACGCCTGGAGACGGCCTGGTATTCATCCGGGGTAATGGGCCGGCTAAGTGGAATGACGAGACGCAAACGCGGGCTGCTGGATCTGTGCTTGTGCGTGCTGTACACGAGACAGGCAAAGTCGAACATCATCTCCACTGAATCCCACAGATCGCCCCTGATAAAGTCCGCATCCAGCGTGATAATTTGCCTCCAGACGACTGCATCCGTCTTCCTCCGGCCACCTTTTAAGGTTCCGCCGACAAAGCCTCCCACGTCCTTGATCTGGTCCTGCTGCGTCTTCGAGAACTTTTTATATTCGGCATAGGTTTCACCGGTTCTCGTCGTCTGGGAGAGGCGCTTGGCCAGTTCTGACCAAAGCATCTCCTTGTTTTTCCACTTCATATCTTTACGGTTACGTCCAACCGAAATCGTGATCGAGCCGTCATATTTGATTTTAGGTAGTAACTGGGACTGTAGCTGTGTGCTCAAACGTGATCACTTCTTTCTACACTTGTTTAGCGAATTTCTTGTCCAACACAAACGTGCAGCCGCAGGTGCAAATGAACTTGTATTTTCCTTTCTGCGGGGACAGCTTTGACGAATAGATGACAAACCTGCATGACGGGCAATAGGCCTGATACATCAGAGCGCCGACCTTAACCCATAATAGGCTTGTTCGAATACTTTTAAGCGCTCCACTTCCTGCGCAAGCTGCAGATTTTCTTCGTACACTTTGAAACGGGTATTCGATTTTAACTCACTGATCGTCGCTCGCTGCTTTTTGATCGTTTGGATCAGCCATTCTTTATCAGCTGCAGACAATTCAAGTACAGGTTTGCTTTCGATTTCTTGCAAATTACCCATAGCTCACAAGTCTCCTTAAAACCATTTATTTTCGTCTATTTGATCGCGGATCCGGAATGAGGCGAGAACGAGCTCATACCTCAACTCCTCGTAATCTAGCTGATCGAGCACAATGCCACCTTGAGAAACGGTGACGCCCATGTCTCTAAGTTCATCCAGGACAAATTTCCGTCTCGCTTCCATCGCTATTTCATAGAGGATTCCCACTTCCCCGCCCCCAATTAAAAGATCTATCTTACTCTTGCGCTTTTCTTTCGTTCACCTATTTTCTGATATAGGTCTGCAATGATAATTCCGGTTTTTGTTAGTTCTGGATTATCTGAAATTAGGTGATTTTGATTTAAGCGTACAAGTTGCGCCTTAGTTATCAAAATCAAGTTTTCTGATGTTAGGTTTTGGGTATTGCCATCTGCAAAAAGGACAACATGTCCAGGAGGAATTGGCCCATGCTCACGTTCCCATATCACCTTGTGTTTATGCATCCACCGTTCGTGCCAAGCGCCTTCATCAGATACCTTAATAAGCACGTAACCATCACGATCGATTCTTTCACTGCCGACTGGTTTGTAATTAAGCGGCCGTTGCCCTTTCTTGAATTGCGTTTCAACGCCACCAGTTACGACACCCTTTTTACCCTTGTTCCATGGACTATGGTTTTTATCAAAACGCCCATCCAATCCACTACTAAATCTATGATTGTGTTTAAATGCTTTGATTTGATTTACACCAAGCTCCAATCCAAAATGAGCGTTAAACCTTTCGGTTAATTCTTTATTTCCAATTCCTGCGACGTTTCTTTCAATAAATGCTTTTTGTTCTGGTGTATATCGATACCCCAAAACTAATCACCCCTCCAACATCTTAGGAACATCTTTATCTGCATCCAGCTTGTTATCCTGAAACTTCATTGCTTCTAACACCAGGGCGCCGTTCGCTATGACCTTTGATGCCACCATTGATATCGTTCTAGCTCTATTAATTTCCTCGACGAGTTTTTCACCGGACAACTCTTCATCGCCTAAGCGCTCCAGCTGCGCGAACAAATGATTGTTCAAATCACCAAGTGTATTTCTCATTGACTACTAAGCCTCCTTTACTTTTTTGGCTATCACCAGTTTCCAGTAATCATCATTGCCCTGCCTAAAAGAGTTATGGGCTTCCTTCGCCCTTTGCAAAGATTCCTCGTTTGACATCACAGGCCTTGAAACAGCATCTTCGATACTCCACCCCAGCACTTTGACCCGGCGCCAGGCGTTTTTGGGAGAAATACCGTTGCGCCTTGCCTCCTCCAGCTGCTCCGGACTAAACACAAACTGTTTTGCCGCATTCATGGCTTTCACCGTGTCAAGCCTGGCCATGGATGGAGTGCCGGCGGCTTCTTTAAAACTCCAGCCTGCCTGCACCCGGTTCAGATACGTACGGTAGGGCACACCGTTCTGCGCCGCCAGGTGTTTGTTCTCTACCCACCCATAAGCATTTCTTTTCGCCAAAGGCGTGGAAATGGCTCGTTTGATACTCCAGCCATGTACGTAAACGCGTTGATACACGGTTTCTTGACTGACCCCTAATTCTTCAGCAGCTGCGTAATCTTCAGGTGTAATGTAATAGTCGCTCAATCTATACACCTCTCTATCGAATCGCTTTCCAGCCGTTCCGGATCCGCGACTCGAGTTCATATTTTTTCAAAGGTTCATAGAGATAAACAGCACGCCCTTCTTCCTCCCGGAACAGAAGGGTCCATCGGGCCTGTCTCTTACGCTTCTTGGCCATGTTTGATTTCCGCAACAGGAATGTTTTGAAAACCAAGAAAGTAGGTACTTATATCGTAGAGCCGCAATACACCTTTCCCTTGATTCAGGGTTCCTGGCTTCCAGTACTGGACCACAATTCCGTCTGGAAGGATGCTGATGCTCGATTGGAACCCTTTCAACTTTTTCGAGAAAGACGCAAACACTTTATAATTGATAATGTGATCGCCGACTTGGACAGGCAGTGTTTTGGAAGCTGAGTACATATTGAGTAAAAATCGGTTTTGATTTAAGGCTTTTTGCAGATCTAGAGGCGACTTTGCATACAGCCTTTCAATTGCTTTTTCCGACATGGTTTTCAGCGCCCGGGCTTCATTCATTTCCGCTTTTATCTTTTCGAAATTTCCTAATACTGTGAGCACAAAAAACCCCTCCTTAGTAGGTACGAATTGGCGAGATCAAAATAGTAAGATTGTTAAACTCTGAAATAACTGGCCTATTGCTGCCATAAAACGATAGCTTAATATCATGACATCCAGCAGCCTTCATCAACTTGAGCGCATCCACTAAATAAGAGGATCTCAAACATGTGCGAATCTCAAACTCTACCGGGACCGTATGCCGATACTTCACCTCGTCAGATTGATAGCGAATTTCATTATCTTTGAATTCAACCGTAGCATCGATATCGTATAAATCACCTAGAGTTTGAACCGTTTCCGCAACATGCAAGCATTCATCCAGGTGTAGGCTGACTGCCTGTTTGGGGTTACCAGACGGAATGACTCGTTTTACATCCGGATAGGTGCCGTCGATGCGCTTTCCTGCTGGTGATAAAATGACTTCATCGTGACGTTCATGAATGCCCCTGGCCACATATAATCGATGCGCGTCAGTCACAATCGCGGATCCGTCTGCTTGATGATAGATGCCACTTATTTGAGGCCTTAATCTCATAGCAGCTGTTTCATTGGCCACAACTTTGGCTGCGTGTTTCATAAAAGTTTCATAGGATAGCGCCATACAATCACCCCTAATCTTTCTTGTAGTAATCGGTGACAAACCCGTCAGCGTTCAATGGCAACTCTTTCGCCCAGCTGATCGGCTGGCCCATGATCTTCTCCATTTCCTCAAGGGATCCCTTACCTTTCGGAACATCGGCCACAATTTCATCGTGAACGTGCATCACGATCGGATAGCCGGCCACGTCCACCCGAATCATCGCTTCAGCCAGGCAATCTCTTGCAACGGCTTGGACAATGTTCTCCACGAGCTTCCCGCCATATGTCGGGATACGCCCCCATCCGCCTTTTCCTTTATCGGTTGCGCCCTCGTATGTAAGGGCCAATTTGTTGAATCGTTCATCGTTCTTCAGCTGCGGTCTCGCGTATGCCAGTTTTCTTCCGGAAGGCAGCTGGATGAACAAAATGCCAGATTCATAGATGAACTTCAATCCGTACTGCAGTTGAACGGTGGTTTTTTCCCGCACCGCTTTGATGGCCGCCCTCTCCACGTCGTACCAGAACTTCACGATGTGTGGATTGGCCAAACGCCAGGCTTTCACGAGAGGCGGCAGCTCCTCTTCCTCTAAACCTTCGTCAAGGGCGCCCATCTGTATGAGCGCTCCCGGTCCACCTTGATACCCTAACGCTAATTCAGCCACTTTTCCGCGTTGCCGGAGCGGATCGCCTTTTTTAATCGATTCCACAGGCACGTTAAACATTTGGGCCGCGGAAGCTTCATAAATCTTGCCGTGCGTGTTAAATACGTCGATTCGCCACTTTTCGCCGGCCAGCCAGGCAATCACCCTTGCCTCGATCGCGGAAAAGTCGGATACGAACAGCTCATGATCTTCAGCGGGAATGAACGCCGTCCGGATGAGCTGGGAAAGCACGAACGGCACTTTATCGAACAAAATCTCCAGCATTTCGTATTCGCCCGTGATTAAAAGCCTGCGGGCGGTATCTAAATCAGGGAGACTAAGTTTGTTTTTTGGAAGGTTCTGAACCTGGACCAACCTTCCCGCCCATCGCCCCGTCCGATTGGCCCCATAAAATTGCAACATCCCACGGAATCGTTGATCGGTACAAATCGCCCTTTCCATGGCCTGATACTTCTTCACGGATGTTTTGCCCAGTTCCTGGCGGATCCGCAAAACTCGCTTGACGGTTTCCCCTTCGGCTTCCGAGATCAAAAGGGGAATCGTGTCCACGGTCAAACTCTCCACCAACAGTCCTTGTTCCGAGAACCAAGCTTTCAGCTGGTCTAGGCTATTCGGGTTTTCAACGCCTGTTAACTTGGCCGCTTCGGATAACAACTTTTCCCTGTACTGTTCATCAATGGTGAGCGCATGTTGAATGAGGTTTGTATCCAGGCGCACGCCGCGATCGTTGATCTCCTGATCCAGCACCCACAGCTGGTTTTCAAAATCAGACAGGGGGTAGCGTGCTAATTTTTTCTTAATCTCTCGTTCCACTTCCACGTCTTTGATGCAGTATGCCTTATATTTCTCCCATTTTTCGGGCGCGTGTTCTGGATAGTTCCGGGTCCGATGTCCGTTTACTTTGGTTGGTTTGCACGGAACGGAAAAGTACTTGATGAGATTCTTACCCGATGTGTCTTTCTGTACGTCCAGCTTCATGGACTTAGCCACGCCATCCAGGTGTCCCGGAAGGCCGAGAGTTAGCGCATGGACCGAAGTGCAGCGCCATTGATCGGCTGGCATATTACACCCGAAGTATTTCGCCAAACAGGTCCGCTCAAAATTGGCATTGTATGCTGTCTTGATAATGTCAGGATGCAGGATCGCTTCTTCGATTTCTTTTGGCAGTTCCTCGTAATTAGCGAGGTCAACGATCTGTACAGGCTCATCGTCAAAGGCATAAGCAAAGAGTAATACTTCAAAATCCGGGGCTTCCGTGTAGGCATAAACCCCACTGGTTTTGAGGTTCACACTTGAAAAGGTCTCGATATCAATGCTGAGTGTCGGCATTACATTAGCTCCGGGTTTTCGTATTTGTTTCCGATAACTTCAATCCTGGTGATTCGGTAATATCTGTCAGCATGATTCATGTCTGAATACAGCTCTCTCAAATCCTCGACAACATAGGGTTTATCTTGCTTGACTCCCATCCAGATTGTACAGACATCCCCTTCGTAAATCTCGACGTCATTATTGTCTTTTAGACCGGTGTATTGCATTAGATGAACCTTTTTTCCATCTATCCAACCTTGACCAACACCAGGACCATAAAATTTAAGACCTTTACCATCCAATCTTGGTCCCATACAGAAATGTAGTTCTGATACGTTGTGCATTAATTCTCCGTCCCATGCCCGAAACTTAATTTCCCTCAATGCTTTCAACCTCTCTTTCTAGTAAGAAAGGAGACTCTTTTCGAATCTCCTCTCCTGTTGTGACTTATCCTAAGAAATCGTCGTCATCGTCACCATTGTCAACGGCATCAAAATCATCTTCAGCACGTGAGCGACCGCCCAGGTAGTCTCCATCTGCCAGCTTCTGAAGGTTGTTCAGTCCGCAGGCAATTCCTTTATTGCCGGCGGTGTTGAACGCATAGAAGTTAATCGATGCACGGCCGTAACATCCGGAATACACTTCCGTTGAGTCCAGGATCGGCTGAACGTTCTGATCAACAACACCTGGCTTCGTTTTGCTGGAGCAGTTAATGAAATAATGGCCAGCGTATTCTTCCTGATCCTCGCGTTCCTCATCCCCGTCACGTAATGGCGTTTTCAGGTTGGCCGGGATCTTCCCACCCCACTTCGAAGCACCGGCTTGTTTCGCCGCTTCCGTGGCGGCTTTGATTTTCTTTAGCGTTTCCTTATCAGACTTCGGGATCAACAAGCAAACAGAGTATTTCGGCTCCTGGCCCTCCTCGATCGCATGAGGCTCGAATACGTGCACATAAGAGAGACGGACCTTGCCTGTAATAACTTTTGTATCGGTGTTTTTGGTAACTGCCATTTTGACATTCTCCTTTTTGGTTGAATTTGTACGGATTTTCCTTGTTTCAAAACGCCACTTACGGGCATCATGACCAATTTTTTTTAAAAAGAGCCTGCCGAGCTTTTCTCTTCGTTGGCTCCTGAATACCAAAGACAAATTGCTTGGAAACCGAGCTATAGATTCCGTACATCTGTCCGATTAACTAAAATCAGCAATGGCCGATTCGGTAGAATTCAACTCTGGACGTTTATCCGATTCCGGAACCAGTGTGGGTTTGCCAACCGGTTTGATAACCAAATCTTTCAGCACCTCGACAAATACCTTTTTACCGATGGCTTTCTCCATGGCGGAAATGCCGTAAAGTGATTTGCTATAAATCTTCTCTTCTTCATAACCTTCCGCCAGCAAGGCTTGAGCCACCAGTTGTTCATCCGTATACTTTCGGTTGCTTCGCCCTTCAACCAGTTTCCAGCCAGGGAACTTCACACCGTGATTCTCAGCCTGGTCTAACGCGTAACCCTGAACATCCTTCGCCCACTTCTGCAGTTCCTCTGCTTTGGCCAAGACTTCCCCGATCTCATCAAAGGAGAGCAGATCCGGTTTCTGGAATTCGAGTTTTGCCATCTCCAGGTTGGCGTCAGCTCGCGCCCTGCAGGTGAAACGGGCCCGGCAGAACCGACAGTGTTCTCCAGCTGCAAATTCCCCCTCTCCTGCAATCGCCATATCGGCACGAGGCTTGACGAAATCATCGGCCCAAAATAATAGGTCATCGGTGCTGATTTCGTCGGTCGAGATGCTGTCCAGGCGGGGCTGAACGATCGTCATTTGCACCCGGTCAAATTCATACAAGACGCCAAACTGATTGATCGCTCCTAAGGCATACATCCGCATTTGCGAATTGTCTTCAGCAGAGACAGGAACGCCTTTGCCGTACTTCAAATCGATAATCTCCATGATGTTATCCGATATAATGACTACGTCACCGGTACCGAAACCTTTTGGTACCCATTCACTGAAATCCAATCGTTGCTCGAGGAGGATCACCGCATCGCTGGATGCTGCCCTTGCCGCGTTGATCCGTTCGATGACGAAATCGACGTATACCTGGACGTAATCCTCCATCTCTTGTGAGTAGAATTCCGCGTTGTCCTTTTTAAACTTGTTGTGCCTGCGGGTGAAAGTAGCCTTGTTGATCAGCTCCAGGTACCTCTGCAGGTAGAGTTCCGAAAGCTCATGGGCACACGTCCCTTCACGGGCAAAGTCACTCGTCGATTCCGGAAACTCTTGTTCCAGCTTGGCGCTAGGCGGGCAACTCAGCCAACGCTTACTACCTGATGCTGAAAGATAAGCATGGGCCCTTTCTGAATGGGCCGTACTCATTACAGCTCCTCCGCTTTTTCCAGAAGTGCTGCATAATGTTTAGCAGGCACGTCGGTCAGCTTCTTCACACCAAAGGACGAGATCAGCTCTTTCACCTGCTTCTGCTTCCCACTTTGAGAGAGAGCAGCCAACTTTTCACGAACGGTTTCCAGGCTGATAGTCGACTCGCCTTCTTCCTCTTCAGTCGCTTCGGCTTCTACCGGATCCGGATTACTCGTTTCAGGCTCTTTTTCGACTTCCTTATTAACCCCCTTGTTTTTTTGGGCAGGTGATCCATTTTGTACCGGTGTGAGTTTACTGCCGGATAAGGCTTCAGCGAGTGCCGTAATGGCCGCTGCCAATTCCGGTGCTTTGATTTCAATTGTGAAATTCATCGTTTAAATCCTCCTATTTACGATTTTGGAAAGCTTCAACATCCTTCTTCTTCGCCTTCCGCTGCTTCAGCCGATAATCTTCTTCCTCGTACTGATATTCTGCGAGTTTCGCAGCGGTTAGCCGCCCCGTCTCAACGAGTCTTGCAATCTTAATGGCATTTAAGCTATTTGCCGGAACCTCTAGATCGCCGGCTAATTTCGACTTATCCAGCTTCTTGGATGTTTTCTTAACGGCTTCCACAATCACAGGAAGGTCGCCTTTGTACATGAGCGTTGGACCGTTCTGGCGAAGATAGGTCACCAGGTGTGCCATGCGATTGTTGATGGCTGCGTTTAGGTTGTTCTTCTCCCGCTTGTTCGTTTGAAGATCCTGAAAAAAGGTATTGGCTTGAGACACACTGTTGATCATGGGTTACACCTCACTTAGTAATGGTTTTTTGTTCTCCGGATTCCCGGTGGACGACTTTCATAGTGGCGAACTCATTTTTAATGACCAACCACTCACTGGGATGAAGGCTAGCTTGGATCATAAGGACTTTTTGTTTAACCGTTGGGCGCTTCCCGTGCTTCATAACCCCTTCCTCCGATTTCCCTGGCCGCCATCATGTGATATAATGACGGCGAATAAGTATTTTTCTCTTGGACTCGTGCTGCGAACACGGGTTTATTTTTGTTTAATGAGATCAATGGCTTTTTGAATGGACTCCTGGGCTTCTGGCGATGTGGCTGGATGCAAAAGAGCCTGCAGCTCGAGTAAGACCTCTGTCGCTTCTTGGTTTGCCGCCCGATACTTCCGGAGGACCATGCCGTCACTCGTCATAAACATTTCCATCGGTGTTCCTTCTGGCCACTCCTGGGACAGCCGGATTTCTTTTGGGATGGTGACGCGGCCTAGATCATCGATCTTTCTGACAATGCCGGTTGCTTTCACGTTTCTCACCTCCCTTCAATTGGGATGAAGACTTCACAGGCAGCAGGTGAATGTCTGGCCTTATCACCATCTCCCTGGGATAACCCATGCGGTTGATTTGCGTGATCAGTGGATGTTCCAAGACGACCCCTCCTTTATGACTAAAATCGTTCTCCAATTTCTGCACTGGTGGTGAAAAGAGAAAGCCTATTTGGCTTTCAAATGATTGTGAATGTTTTCGATACTTTCCTCTGTATAGACCACACCGCGCCAGACTAACGCTTGAATCTCGTTCGGAAGGTTATGGAAGCCTTTTGTTTTTGCCCATTTCTCTATAAAGGATTTTTGGCTTTCCAATTCTTGAAGTCTCTCTTCCCAGTTGTATGCCAATCTGAACACTCCCTTTTTATAGTGATCGTTCTTCTGAAACCGTGCGGTACAGCTGCATGACAGTCGGATGTTGCCGTTCAAACTTTTCGTTTTGCAAAGCCGGAATCTGATAAGTTTGTTCCAAATCGGACATCATAATCGATAGGCTGATATCCTTTGACTCCTGCGTAGCAGGGCTGGATACGATCCGATTGAAGCGTTGGGTGTAACTGAGCATTTCGCCTGTAGTCAACTTGTTTTCACCTCCTTTAATGTCTTAGCCTTGCGCTCCTCGGTTAATATGCGAGGCACGCTGGTCTGAAGGAAGAACTCAATGATTTTTCTTTTGATGTGATCCGGAGGCTGATTCATTGGGCCACCTCATTTTGTTTCGAATTCGAAACTTCAGGATAAACGAAATAGTCATCCGCGCTTATTCCGAAGTGTATACATATGCACCTTACTTCCGAAAGTGAGAAATCCCCACCGGTGCCATTTAAGTTTTGGTTCAATGCAGAAGGAGATTTTTTGAGCATTTTGGCCAGTTGGCTTTGCTTGACACCAACTTCTTCTAAAAATGCTTTGAATTTTGTATACGGGACATGTCGTCGTTCTTTCAATTGAGCAACCCCCTTTCTTGTTTCGTATTCGAAACTTTGTAATTCTTAGTATACTCATATTTGTTTCGAAGTCAATAACTTTCTTTCGTTATTTCTAACTTTTTATTGCGGTTTCGAAACCCGTAATGTATATTGTGTTTAGACATATCTAAATTAATGAAAAGAGGAGTATCGACAAATGCATTATTCGTTCGGAGAGAAATTGAAAAGCCTTCGTATTCAAAGGGGTTTATCGCAAGAAGAGTTAGCGGATAAACTCAACGAAAAATATGATTCGAAAATCAACAAAGCGATGATCTCAAAATGGGAAAACAGCAAAGAAGAACCGAGAATGGAATCGGTGCGAAATATAGCGAACTTTTTTGGCAAGACTCTGGATGAAATGCTCGGCCTGGATACGGATAAGAGTTCAGTAAGCCTTCATGAAACGGCTTCACCGTATGGCGTACATACACGCCAAGTCCCTATCGTTGGATCCATTGCCGCAGGAACCCCCATTTTAGCTGAAGAAAACATCGAAGGATACTTGCCCGTTCTATCATCATTCCTTGGTGATCGGGAGTACTTTTACTTAAAAGTTAAAGGGCATAGTATGAATCTCGAATTTAAGGAAGGCTCGTACGTTTTAGTTGAAAAAACACCAATGGTTGAGAATGGCCAAATTGCCGTCATCCTAATAGATGGGACTGAAGCGACCGTTAAAAAGCTCCTGTTCAAGGGTGACAATTTGGTAACACTGGTACCGATGAGTACGGACCCTACACACGAACCAAAGATTTATGATTTGACTAAGGATAGTGTCCAGATCATAGGCAGAGTTGTGCAAGCCGTAAAGGTGTATTAAGTGTGAGGTGAAATTATGAGAGCGGCTATCTATATTCGAGTCTCTACTGAAGAGCAAGCGAAAGAGGGATATTCGATTTCTGGACAAAAAAAGAGACTTAAAGCTTTCTGTATCGCCCAAGACTGGGAAGTGGCCGGCTTATATGCCGATGAAGGAATTTCCGCAAAGGATATGAACCGTCCGCAGCTGCAGCAAATGATAAAAGATATTAAGGCAGGTAAAATTGATTGCGTGCTAGTTTATCGATTGGACAGGCTGACACGATCCGTTTTAGATTTGTATAAACTGTTAGAAATCTTTGAAAAGCATGATTGTAAATTTAAGTCTGCAACCGAAGTTTATGACACTACGACTGCTATGGGCCGTATGTTTATTACGATTGTTGCCGCCCTCGCTCAATGGGAGCGTGAGAACATGGGCGAAAGGATCAGCTTCGGCTATGCCGAAAAAGTACGCCAGGGAAAGTACGCATTAAACTTTCGCCCAATTGGTTACGATCTTAATCTAAAGACCGGGAAACTTACCATTAAGGAAGACGAGGCAAAGGTAGTTAGACTGATCTACTCTCTTTATCTTCAAGGTCTCGGTGCAAATCGGGTCGCCAGGCATTTGAATGAACAAAATATCACGACGAAAGCTGGCAACAAATGGACGGATATCACCATCATGGATATTTTGAAAAACCCACTATACACCGGGGCTATTCGCTGGCAAGACTTTGTTGTGGAAAATACGCATGAGGCCATCATTTATAAAGAATCTTTTGAACTTGTGCAAACGACAATCGAAAGTAGAAAGTCGAAGGAACCCAGATCCGTATCAAGCGGTTATATTTTTTCAGGGAAGCTGAAGTGTCGAAACTGCGGATACCCGATGGTAGGTTATTATACGTATGGTAAACTCGCGTCCGGAGAGAAAGTAAAATACAAGCAATATCGATGCATGCGTAAAAAGACGGGCGAGTGCAAAGGGCATCGCAGCGTCTCCGAAAGGCACCTGGAAGCCGCCTTTATTGATTACCTGGGCAGAGTTGATTTTAGCGAAGCCATTCAGCAGGCAGCGGCAACGAGTGAGCAGATCGTAAATAAAGAACAGCCCACATCCGAGATTGATGAGGCCGCCCTGCAAAAAGAGCTGGACAAACTGGACCGGCGAAAAAAGAAATGGCAGTATGCCTGGTCGGATGATCTTATGACATATGAAGATTTTAAGAAACGCATGGATGAGACGAATAAGGAAGAACAGGCCATCAAAGCTCAGCTTGAATCCAAATCGATCCCGGAGGACAACACCGCTTTTAATAGGGACGAAATCATAGCAGCACTCAAAAATATTCGAAAAAACTGGAGTGCATTAGAACCTTTAGAAAAGAAAAATCTGGTTAACTCCATAATTGAACAGGTGCATATTGGCTATGAAGGTAAGCAGCTTTATATTGAGAGTATAGACTTCTATTAAGTTTATACTCTTTTAGTAGTACCATAAGCTATAAACCTTCATAGCTTGAACCAAAGTATTCACAGCTTTTCTTGATAATATCGAGCGGCTTGAAAGGGGAAATGTATTCATCCTCCATTTCAATGATCCTTGCATATAGCTTGCTTCCATAAAGGGTCGGCTTAACCATTAATGTACAAGGATTTACTTCATATTCTTCAATCAATGTTCTCCTCTGCTTGTCCATAGGTACATCTCCTTCTGTTAAACTGATCTTATCGTACCATCAACTTCCAGATATTTTACAAAAACAACGAAATATTCGCAAAAAATTCACATTTTAAAAGTGCCAAAAAAATATTTTCTAAAAATTTAAAAAATTTAGTTGATTCAAGAGTGAAAATTCCATATAATATTAAAAAGTGTCAGGGGTGATTTTCATGAACGAAAGGTCCTACACAGAGCTAATGAAATCGAAAGCAATGAGCCGCCAAAATGCAAAAGATGCTTACATGTCAAACCTTTACATTGATATGCTCCTTGATGAAATATTGCTTAACGCTGAGAAACAAAAGTTGTTGAACAAGATTGATCAAGCCATCGATGTTAATGATAAGCCGGCATTTTTGCAATTGACTGAAGAATTAGCTTCCTTAAACAAAAGGTTTGGAACTTAACTTAATTTCTGCGGTTGAAACCTTATTTGGAGACTGACCACAAAGCTTCCATCTTTTATCAAAAAGATCGGGTGACAAGCCAGTGGTGCACAGTCTCTTATTTTTGTTTTAAGGAGTCAAGGTCCTCCTCTTTTAAAATAAAACATGGACCACCAGAGGCGGCCCATTTCAATCAATGTTTTCATTTCGCATCTTTATTTCATATTCTTCAAGAGCAGAAATTCTTTCAAGCATTGTCGGATGGCCGTAGCGGAATATTTTCACCAATAATGGCGGGTTAACCTGGCTAAGCCCGGCACGTGTCAACTCCTGGAATGAAGTAATAGCAGCTTGCGGATCCTTTGTCATCTCAATTGCATAAAGATCAGCCTGGCTTTCCTGGTATCTTGACACAAAATTGGTTAGCGGGCTCGCTGCAAACATAAGCATCGACAGAATCATCAAGAACAGCGGCAATGAGCGTAAGTCCTTGACATGGTCAACCTTAAATTCATTTCCCCAGCGGCTGATTGCCCAATTCATGATTCTCGCGGTTGCGTATAATCCGGCTAATGATAACAGCAGATATCCGGCAATTCCAACATAAATATGCTTCTTAACATAATGGGCCATTTCATGCGCCATTATGAATAAAATTTGATTATCATTTAAACGGTTTAGAGTCGTATCCCAAAGAACGATCCGCGAATTCCCGCCGATGCCGCTCACGTATGCATTTAAAGCATTAGTCTTTTCGGCCATGTCCACTTCAAAAACATGGTCAGCCGGGATGTCCGCTTTGTCTGCAAGTGCTAAAATTTTCTGTTCGAGCTCTTTATCTTTTAACGGATAAAAGTCATTGTATAAAGGATCAATGACGATCGGCTGCAAAAATACCATAATCAAGGTAAACGGGATTGTTAACATCCAGGCATACAGCCACCACCTCTTGCGGCTTTTATTCATCAGCCAATAAAGCACAGAAACGACAATCACCATAATTCCGTAGTTGATCCAGAAGTCAATAAGCTCATCCTTCATCCATGAGGAGAAGGTCTGTGTGGAAATATTGTAGGTCTTCGCCAGAGAGTAGCTGATATAACTCAATGGAAAAGTCGCCACGAATGCAAAGAAAGACAGCCAAATGAAATAGATCGCTGTTTGGAAAAACTTGAATCTAGTTGACTGTTCGGCCCAGCGCTTAAATGCCTTTGAAAGCCCCACCAACAAAATTAATAAATAAAATAGCCATTCAAGCGGTGTAGACAGGAAAAACAACAGATTTCTCACCTTTGAATATTCCTCGCTCAAGCTAAGTTCCCGCGCATTGAGAAAAACGGCCGGGTCAGCCTGTGAACCTTCGTATTCAAACGGCAGGCTTGTATCGGCGAAATAAAAAAGGTACCAGTAAATAAATAGCCCATAAAGAACATAGGCAATAACCGCATAAACCCCGATCTTGCGTGCCAACTTTTTTCACCTCCAATGTACAACCTGTTCTCTTATTAGTTTAATAAAAAATTCCCGAATTAGAACCAGATCTTAACCAAGCTATCAGTTCTCTAAACATAGGATGCACGGTTCCAGCAAAAATCAATGAAAAAATTACTGCCGGTCCACATCAGGAACCGGCAGTCGCGAAAGTTCAAAATAGATAGGAATATAAAGTTAATACCGCAATCGAGCCGAGGACCACGATGATCACATTAGCGCCGAGATAAGCTACAATAAAGGCAGCGGCAGCTCCAAGCAGCCCGTACCATATATCCTCCTGAATGAACAGTATCCCTGGAAAAATAAGCGCCCCTAAAGTGGCATACGGGACATTTCTCAGTACCCCCTGCAAAAAAGCAGGCAGCTCTTTTCCTTGAAACAAGACAAATGGAAGCATTCTCGGGATATAGGTAACAACACCCATTCCGATAATCATCCAGACGATTTCACTGCTCACTTGCGTCACTCCTTTGCTTCCCTTTCATCAGTTCAACCGCTTCAGCGATCACGGCCGAAAGGAGCGTTGCCGATACAATCGCCCATCCAGTTGAAAGCCATCCTGCCAACGTAAAAATTGTATTAAAGGAAGCCGCAAGAGCAGCCAAAAAACCCACTTTAACAGTTTTTTTCATAGATGGGACGAGCAGGCCGATAAACATCGCATACAAAGCGACAGACATGCTTTCCTGCAACGTTTCCGGAAGGCTTGCACCGAGTAAATGTCCAAGTCCGGAATTGACTACCCAGCTTGAATAGGAAACCGCGATCACGCCGAAAATATATCCTGTCGTAACCGTCCCTTCTTTTGTTGCTGCTACCGAGAACGTTTCATCGGTGATTCCAAAAGAATAGATCGCTTTATTGAAAAGATGGTCATCCTCACATTTTTCATTAAGGGAAGCCGCCATCAGAAAGTGGCGGATATTCACGATAAAGGTTGTTAAGATAATTTCAAAAACACCCGTTCCGAGCGTTAATAGACTGAGAGAAATGTATTGCGCCGCGCCTGCAAAAACAATCAGGCTCATCAGCATCGTTTCACCGATTGAAAGCCCTGTTGTTTTTGCCAATAGCCCGAAAGTTACCGCGATCGGAAAATAGCCGATCCCAATGCTGACTCCGGCTTGAATTCCTTTTCTAAACTCGGAAGAATGTTTGCCCAACGTTAATTCTGCCACAGTGCCACCGCCTTTTTCCGGTTTATATTCCGCTAGTTTTATATTAAAATAAACGTATATATTCTCAGGATTATAATTAAACTATATTATACATACGTGCGTTATATTGTACAATTCTTTCGGAGGAAAAAATGGAAAATATCCAAAAAAATATTGGGAAAAATTTAAAAGCAGTTCGGAATAATCGAGGCATAAGCCTTGATCAAACGGCCAGCCTTACCGGCGTCAGCAAAGCGATGCTCGGCCAGATCGAGCGAGGCGAATCCAACCCAACCGTTACCACCCTCTGGAAAATTGCCACCGGGCTCCAGGTGTCTTTTTCTTCGCTTATAAACGACGAGCCTGCAGATATTGCGTTTGTGCCATTGCAAAATGTTTCCCCTGTCATCGAAAATAACGGCGACTACCGCGTTTATTCAATTTTTTCCTTTGATCCTAGAAAAAGGTTTGAAATATTTATTGTTGAAATGGACAGAGGCAGCATCCATACTTCCGAACGCCATAACGAAGGGGTCGAAGAATATATTACCGTCATGAACGGAAGCCTTGAAATGCTTATCGGCGACAATACATACCAAATTGAGGCTGGTGGTTCGATCCGGTTCACAGCAAATAAATCACACACCTATAAAAACTCCGGGGAAGAGATGATCAGGTATCAAGCTGTCATGTATTATCCGTAAAAGCTTGATCCACCGCCCTAAACCTCGTTTAAATCCCGCCAAATAAAAACACATGGTCCACTCCCATGTGTTTTTGTTTTATATCAAGACTGAGCGGTCGCTGTTAATTTTTTCACCGCGGATGCGCTGGAACTCCTGGAGCAATTTATCGACCGTCAAACCGCTTTTTTCACTGGAATTCGCTTCAAAAATGATCTGGCCCTGATCCATCATAATAAGCCGGTTTCCGAGATCGAGAGCCTGCTGCATATTATGGGTAACCATTAACGCCGTCAATTTATGTTCGGATACGATCTGTCCGGTTAAGCTCGTAATCAGCTCTGCCCGGGAAGGATCAAGTGCTGCGGTATGCTCGTCGAGAAGCAGCAGATCGGGCTTCGTGAATGTCGCCATTAACAGGGATAATGCCTGGCGTTCGCCGCCAGAAAGCAAACCGGCTTTTGCCTCGAGCCTGTTTTCCAGCCCGAGCTGGAGCGTCTCAAGCACTTCTTTAAAAAACTGCCTCCGCTTCTTTGATACTCCCCGCCTAAAGCCGCGTAACGCTGTTCTTGCATAGGCAATTGCCAGATTCTCTTCAATTGTCATCCCTGGGGCGGTGCCGGCCATCGGATCCTGGAAAACCCGGCCAATTCGTTTCGCCCTTTTAAATTCCGGTTCATCAGTGACATTATTCCCATGAATATAAACCTCTCCTTCATCAGGTGCATACTTGCCGGAAATAATGTTCATTAACGTCGACTTACCTGCACCATTGCTGCCGATTACTGTCACAAAATCACCAGGGACAAGATGCAGATCGATATGATCGAGAGCAATTTTTTCGTCAAGGGTCCCTTCATTGAACACTTTAAATATCTGATTTAGCTGCAGCAACATGTTCACCACCCTTCTCCACGACGTTAAACTCTGCCTTTCGGCTTTTGATTCGTTGCCTTCTCCGCTGTTTCTCCTTCTGGTTTTCTATCAATCTCGGAAAAACTAGCGCACAAACAACGATAAACGCGGTGATTAATTTCATATCGCCAGTATCTAAAAATTCCACCCTTAAAGCAATCGTTACGATGATCCGGTACAGAATCGCACCGCCAATCACGGCCAAAGTCGCCCTGACAATGTTTTTTGCTCCGAATACCGCTTCACCAATGATGACTGAAGCGAGCCCGACAATGATCATCCCAATTCCCATTCCAACGTCACTATAGCCAGAATACTGGGCAACCAATGCACCTGAAAAAGCGACAAGTGCATTGGAAAGCCCCAATCCTAGTACTTTCAAATAGTCCGTGTTAGCAGAAAAGCTGCGGATCATCATTTCATTATTACCGGTCGCCCTGATCGCCAAGCCGAGATCCGTCCTCAGGAATAAATCAATTCCGAGCTTAACAATAAGAGCCAGCACGATCATAACGATCAAGATTCCCCATGTATTTGGAACAAAGGCAGATAAACCAGCGCTGTTCAGCAAAGTTTGCATGCCATCGTCTATCCCGAGGCTTTTCCAAAAATCCCTGATCGCTGTGATCACCGTAGATTCCGCTAAAAGCGGTACATTGGATTTGCCCATAATTCGCAGATTAATAGAATAGAGGGCAATCATCATTAAAATTCCTGATAACAATGCATTAATTCTCCCTTTTGTGTGCAACAGACCGGTGATGCATCCAGCTAAGAACCCCGCCAGTATCGCAGCGGCCGTTGCCAAAAAGGGATTCGTTCCTGAGACGACCAACACTGCAGCCACAGATGCCCCGGTAACAAAACTTCCGTCAACTGTTAAATCAGGAAAATCCAATATTCTGAAGGACAGATAAACCCCCAAAGCCATAATCGCATAAATAGCACCTGATTCGATCGAACCAAATATGGCTGTAAACATAAAATTCTTCCTCTCTATTTCGTTTAAAATGTTATTTTACGAACTCTGCAGTTTCTTTCCATTCTTCTTTGATTTCAATATTCATGTCTTCAGCAGCTTTCTCATTGATTACGAGCTTCAATTTTTGCGGATATTGAACGGGAATCTCTGCAGGCTTCTTCTCACCTTTCAATATTTGTGCCGCCATCACACCAGCCTCGTGACCGATATCAGCATAATCGAATCCATACGCAGCAAAACCGCCCCGCTGCACGGAATCCAGTTCTCCGACAAATAACGGGATATCATTATCATTCGCGGTTTGAATCACCGATTCAAGTGCCGAAACGACGGTGTTATCTGTAATGATATAAATCATATCAGCCTTGCCGACCAATGATTCAGCCGCCTGTTTGACTTCAGAAGAATTGGACACGGTCGCTTCCGTTAATTTCAAATCGGTATCTTTGAGCGCTTTCTTAACCAAATCGATCTGCGCAACCGAATTTTGCTCACCCGAGTTATAAATGACGCCGACTGTTTCTCCGTCCATCTGCTCGCTCATGAATTTGACCGTATTCGGAATCGCATCCGGGTGTGTATCGGTCGTTCCGGTAATATTTTCCCCAGGCTGATCCATTGCCGCAACCAGCCCTGCACCAACAGGATCAGTCACAGAAGTAAACACAATTGGAATCTCTTTAGTAGCATTTAATGAGCTCAGCGCACTTGGAGTGGAGTTTGCGAAAATTAAATTAACCCCGTCTCCCGTGAAATTATTGGCAATCGTTTGACTATTACTTTGATCACCCTGGGCAATCTGCACATCGTATTCAACCTCGACATCATTCTCTTCAAGCGCCTTTTTAAATCCTTCAAACGCGGCATCAAGGGAAGGATGCTCGACAATTTGCGTAACGCCAACCTTAAAGGCACCATCCCCTTTAGGCTGCTCTCCACTTCCGTTTGTACTTGTAGTGCCGCACCCGCTTAATAACACTAAAGCCAACAATCCGCTAATGCCTCCGTATACCAATCTCTTTTTCATTTTCAGTTCCCCCTCAATCATCACTTTCGCGCTTTTACGCTTTTATGTACTAAATTATATATGTAAGTTTAGCTATTTTACAAGTATTTTCGTGGAATATGCAATAATTTCTATTGGTGGATGTTATTCAGAGGATGGCAAACCACTTTTAGGTGTTAAAGCGACCGCGACTTGAATAAAACCAGCTGCAAATTTGCTTTTTTTTGTCTTTTTAGAATGATATGTTTGAATTTGATAAAATCATAGTTATTAAACGGCGAATTTTCCCTAAATATATCTATTATTTACCACAAAATAACTATTATGGGTAACAGCCCAAAATAATTAAGCGAAAAATCGGGGGAATTAAGCGAAACGACTCGGGAATTAAGCGTTTATTCCAATAATTAAGCGGAAGTCGGCTTTATTTAAGCGAAACCGTTTTTTGCACAGAAATTCCGAATAAAAAACACGACAGAATCGTGTTTTTTATTCTCCCTTGTATTCAGGTTTTCTTTTTTCACTAAACGCCCGTAGCGCTTCGAGCCGATCAGCAGTTGGAATCGTAACTTCATAGGCTTTTCGCTCAATTTGCATTCCGGTTTGCAAATCGGTATTCATGCCGTTTTTGATTGCAAATTTAGCTTGCTGCAAGGCAATCGGGCCGTTGTTAAGCATGCTCTCAGCCATTGCAAGGCAATCCGCCTGCAATTGTTCCCGTTTGGAAATTTTATTTAAAAGGCCATACTCGTATGCTTCCTCTGAAGTGAGGCGGCGTGCCGTTAAAATCAGCTCAAGTGCCTTTGACTGTCCGATCAGGCGGGGAAGCCTTTGCGTTCCACCTGCTCCGGGGATAATGGCCAGGCTTGTTTCCGTCAATCCCATCTGCGTGCCCTCTGCTCCGATTCGGATATCGCAAGCTAAAGCGAGTTCCATCCCACCCCCAAAAGCATAACCGTTGATTGCTGCAATTGTCGGCTGGGGCAGCTGGTCGATCAGGTTGAACACTTCATTGATTTTATACAGATTCCGCTTTACTTGCTGTTCTGTTAATGTTTTACGCTCTTTCAAATCGGCTCCAACAGAAAACGCTTTGTCACCTGCTCCTGTAAAAATCACAACGCGAATCTCTTTATTGACCCGAATTTCTTCCGCTACCATTTGGAGCTCTGCAAGTGTCTCATAATTAAACGCATTTAAAGCATCCTCTCGATTTAATGTCACCACAGCAATATGGCCTTCAGTCGTCATTAACACAGACGGCATAAACAAATTTCCCCCTTCTTTTTCAGTGCTGTAACAAAAATTCGATTCCCCCTATTGAAAACCCTTCCAAAAAATCACAAAAAACAAATGGGTCTTTTATAGCTGTAAACAATGTGTAGACTTTGGAAACAGGCTACCTTTTTACATACGCCATCCTTTTCCTCCTCTATCTTTGACTGACTAAATAAAAAACCTAAGCATATCGTCAAAGAAACAGATGACTAAAATATCGATGATTAATGTAATCAAAATAATTTTTTTGCTTTGTAGAAACCAGGTAAACATCAATAATAAAAAGGATAAAGGAATGTAAAATAAAATCAAACTTGCGCGAAGTCCCTCGAATTGTAATCCAACGGGAACTTCCGGAGAAAAGTGTTGAAAAAAATCATATGTAATTAATCCAAGTATAATTACTCTTATGAAGAACATCAGGAATGTAATTGTTGAAAAAAATCATATGTAATTAATCCAAGTATAATTACTCTTATGAAGAACATCAGGAATGTAATTGCTTTTTTTAATAAATAAAGCTTCTTAAACGGTTTAATATTACCCACCTTCTTTATAAATAACAAGAAAAAACATGATTTGCTGCCGGACTTCATTTCTCAACTAATTTTTTGAAGACTTTTTACTTGAACAAAGTCAGCCTTCCTATTGATGTTTTTCAATATAGTGTTTATATCAAGATTCCCGTCCATTGCCCGAATAAATTGATCTTTTCCGTCAAGGTGAAATACTTCATTTTTTCCTAAATAAAGCTGTCCACAAATCAGAAACACCAAAAAGGGAATTTGGCTGTGTGATTTCCTTCATTTTACGGATTTCAACTGCTTCAAAATCTTTAAAGATCGCTGTTAATTTTTCTTCTGTAAAACCCAGCCCGCCTTTAAGGCTGCGCAACCGGTATACTTCCCAATCTGTGATGTCTGATCCGCCCAACCGACCGCCCTGGACAAAAAACGTAAGGGCAAAGAGACCATTTGGTTTTAGAGCGGTCTTTAACAAATTGATATAGCTCATCCTCCTGTGCGGCGCGATATGATGAAAACAACCTGAATCATATACGAAATCATATGCACCTTCTTCAATCTTCAGTTCGAAGATGTTTTTCAACATGAAATTTATGTCAAGATTCCTTTCTTTCGCCCGTTCGGCTCCCCACTCAAGTCCCTCTTGTGAAAGGTCTACCGCATCAACAGAACAACCTTTTTCAGCCATATAAATGGCATTCCTGCCAGGACCGCAGCCAAGTTCAAGCACTTTCCCGGGACCAATCAGATTTTTTTCAAAATAACTTACTAAATTTTCATCAGGACAATTCACAAAAAACGGTATGCCTCGCTCCCGCTCAGAATAAAAAGTATCCCAATTAAAACGAGATTCTTCTTTTAATAGAGCATCAAGCATTTCCAACACATCATCAAAGTTATCAATAGATTCTCTCAAAAATATCGCCTTCTTTACAATTATATTTTCATCAATATAATTGTACTAAAAATTACCATCATTTTTGTTGCAATAGTATTAAAAAACTCCGGTTGAATTCCCCCGCAGAGATGCTGCTTCATGTTATATTTTTATTTCAATTATTAGCTAATAAGGAATTGTTCCTGAACAGTGGTAAGGAGCTTGTAAAGCCCTTAAAAGCTGTAAGAAATTTTGATTCCACCAAAGATTATTACAAATATTACGATTATGTAACAAAAATCATCTACCAAAGTTCCTCTTAGTTCATGCCTTAGCTTATCTGATAGGTGCGGGACTTTTACTCGGAATGATTTATTTTATAAACGATCCGTCCCGGACCGAAGCATTAAATGGAATATTAAAAATCTGGACGGTTGTGTTAAGTGTTGATTTCCTCATTTCAGTCAGCAATTTTATTTGCCCAAAAAGAGAAAAAGCTAAAATCGGCGCTTAAGTTTTCGACTACTGCTGACTTTCAATTTTCTATTCCTGGGAGTAATAACACTTGAAAGTAGTACACATTACAAAAAAACGCCCTGAAGCCGGACACCAATGGTCCATGCAGTAAAAGTTTCAAAGGTGTCGATAATCCACCACCGAGCGCGTAAACTCAAGTGTGGATTTTTTTCCGGTTATATGACTGGCTCTTCTTTAGTAAATGACAAACTTCAAACACCTAAACATTGTTTCCAGCAACATTCCCTTTCCGCCGTTGCCTCAGATATGGATATACGGATGCCCTACGGGCGATCTTGCGATTGGACTTTACCGCAATGCACGGTGAAGGAGATTAGGAACCAGAAGTAATGTTTTCCTCATTAAATGAATTTTTAGAGTATGTATCACGAAAAAATCCCCGGTGATGGCACCGGGGAATCGTCGTTTTATTTACTTGTACTCCAATGTCAGGTTGCTGATGACTGGGTAATGGTCACTCGGAAATTGGCCGTTCTTTTGATAATCAATGATTTCTGTTGAGTGGGTAATTACATTTCCTTTTGTTAAGATCCAGTCAATGCGGTTTTTACCACCTGTCGGATCACGGAAACCGTTGAATGTGCCGAGATGGTCGTTGATTTTCTGCTCGGCGGACTCCATCGTATCTACAAATGGGCCTTCGTCTGTCAGGATTTGATGAGGTCTCGTATCAGGGGCAGTATTAAAATCTCCTGTCAACACAACCGGCAATGCAGGATCGAACGCTTTGATTTTTTCCACAATCAAGCTGGCGCTTTTCTCTCTTGCTTCTACGGAACGATGGTCAAAGTGTGTGTTCACAAAGTAGAATTGCTTGTCCGTTTTTGTATCAGGGAACTTTACCCAAGTCACCATACGAGGAATCGTGTTGCCCCATGACTTGGAACCAATCACTTCCGGAGTGTCTGAAAGCCAGAAGTGGTCGTATTCTAATGGTGTAAAGCGGTTTTTGTTATAATAGATTGCCATGAATTCACCTTTGCTGCCACCTTCGCGGCCAAGGCCAATCCATTCATATTTAGGCAGATCATCTGCGACTTCAGCAACCTGTTGATATAGAGCCTCCTGAGTCCCAAAGATATCCGGCTGCTCCATGCGGATCAACTGTCGAACGGTCGGTCGTCTTTCATCCCATGTGTGAGGTGACGGATCGATAGTGTTTTCATACCTAAGGTTATACGTCATCACCCGCAAATTCATTTCTTCAGCTTCACCCTCGCTGGCAGATGCCTGTCTTCCCGGAGCAGCTGAGAGCGTGCTTCCGACAAGAAGTAACGCAAAAGACAACAAGAAAACCAATCTTACAGCTTTTTTCACTGTTTTTCCCTCCTTGTTTTGTAATTGGTACAAAACAAGGGTAACGAATGAATGTAAATTTAAAGATACATTGGTATAAATATAGTTTTAATGATTGTTAAGAGATTCTATAAATCACAGAAACTACTAATCAAAAGCAAAAGAACACCTATGGCATGATAGGAAGGTGTTCTTCATTTGTAGATTCTCTTTGCTTGTATGATGTAGCGATCCGGTGCATCCCCCAAATAATCGAGCGGGTAACAGTGGTCAAGGTCAACTGTTCCGTTTCGGTTGGAACGATCACGCTTTGGTCTTCCGTATGGGTGATCCACTTTTTTTCTACGGCGTACACATACAGTGTTTTGTTGAATTCGACGACAATCTCATCTCCCGCAGACAAATCCAGTCCATCGAAAACCGTATCCCTGTGCCCGCTTAAAACAACATGCCCTTTTTCCCTGGAATAACGGTGTATCGCTTATCAGAATACATTCCGACGCCTTTCTTTAAACTATCTTCGTCGGTGCCCCAGTAAACAGGGAATTTCTTATTCATCTTTGGAATCATTAATACCGCGATTTGCTCGCCCTTCAAAAGACCAGCAAGCAAATTTCTATACAAAGAGTGGACTTCTTACAGCGACAAAGAATGGCTCATGGATTCAACTGAATTTCCCTGCGGAGCCTATAATTGAAAGTGAGTATCCTTCGGAACTGATTGAAGCTTTAAATATCAGTCCTATTTATGTGGGTCGAAATCGGTTTGACTATTTTATTAAAATCGAGTCCGAAAATGTAATCAAGAATTTAAGTCCTAACTTCTCTTTGTTGGGGACGATTCAAACCAGAGGGATTATTGTCACAAGCAAGTCAAATGAATTCGACTTTATTTCGAGATGCTTTTTCCCAGCAGCAGGGGTCAATGAAGATCCCGTTACTGGCTCAGCTCACTGTGGTCTTGCTCCTTATTGGAGCAGAAAATTAAACAAAACTGAAATGTATGCTTATCAGGCTTCTGCAAGAGGTGGCGTGCTTAAAATCAATTTGCAAAACGACAGGGTTGTAATGGCAGGACAAGCAGCTACCGTTATGAAAAGTGAACTATTAATCGTTTAAAAGCAAAGCTTATTAGCCATTGGCTTTGCGAAAATGACTAACCAATTGCCCCATCTGGCCTCCGTTAGTTTCGTGCGTATACCCCTAACTTTCCTGTGACTTAACCAACTTTAATAGGGCTTATATGAATGCCTTCACGGTCGTCCCAGTCGGCGTAGAAGATATCTTTTTCACTGTCATATCCTTGCGCAGTTATTTGCTTATGTAGCCATTGTTGATCAAATCCGCGTTCGTGTAGATTATCCCATATTATTTCCCCGTCAATAATCAAGGTGGTTGGGAGGTCTACTAGGCTATCGGGAAGATTGAGATCTTGCCTGTCCGGTTTTTGGTACTTGGATTTTAATAAGGTGCTTATATGGCCGTTTGGTTCCAGTATTCCATATTTCACTTCACGTACTGAAAAAATATTGGCTTGACGCAGCAAGCTCGACAACTGATTCACATCCAATTTATTCTTTTTAAGCATTTTTCGATCGATAATCCCATCGCGAACAATAATGTCAGGATTGCCTTCAAACACAGAGCGGGATGATTTCTTTTTTAAAGTGATATACTCCACAGCCAACATGAGCAGTGTCCACAATCCGACAGCATAAAAAAAATAGAAGATCCCAATGCGGTCTTCATAAATAGTGTCTCCTAAAAAATCCCCGAGCAGTAATACAAAAACGAAGTGAAAAGGAGTTAATTGATAAATGGATGTTCTGCCTGTTATGAAAATGATAAAAAATAAGGTAACAAAGCCGATGACGACTTTGGTTGTCAGCAAAACAATATTAACTTCTCCCACGTTGTTTCCCTCCACTTTTGATTCAGAGTTATCAAACATATTATGGCTAACATGTGGAAAGATATACCTCTAAATGAACTCACGTTTGATAACTAAACACCAGACATTTAACCCAATATCCATTTTATTAGCGGTTAAGCTATGTCCACAGTGCAAGTCCTGAAGTCCCCTACAAGTATGAAAGCCCTTTTTAATTCTTTGTTCAGAAATTGTCCAACCCGCGACGTTTCTCTTCCCATACAATGTAGTATTCAAATCAAGGAGGTGGACTTAATATGGGTGAAAGTTATGGATACGGAGCAGGTTTTGCTCTCATCGTCGTTCTGTTTATCCTTCTAATCATTGTTGGTGTTGCGTTTGTTGGTGGTGGATATTAATGCACTGCCTATTTCCTAAGTGCACAACGAAGGATAGTCGAATAGGCTATCCTTCGTTGTTTTGCATCCAATTTATTCGGTTTTTCAAAATAACAATAAATAAACGAAATGTGGGAAATATTAAAAAAGAGTTTTTTAATGACACAAATGGCTAAAGACATTCTGTCGGTATCATAAACTTACAACATAAGGATAAATCCAGTTATATATAGCTATACGCAAGGATACTCCGCAGAGACTTAAGGTTTAGGGGAAATAATACCGGTGCATTATAAAAAAATATGAGTTGGAGAGGTATCCTTAATTATGAAATTCATATGGTTTACCAAACTGTTACTAATCGCACAACTTGTCAATTTTCCTGATAACCTAATGATCACCCAGCAAGGCCAGACGATTTTCACTGTTAACCGAAATGAGTTTGTGATCCCCACTGCTGGTCAGCCGATGATTGATAGTTACAAATACCTTCAATTTATCGAAAAATTAGACCGACGAGTTTATCAGGAGCCAGAAAATGCAAAAATCGATGTTCAAGAAAATATTGTGTCAGAACAGATCGGATATAAATTGAACCAACAAGAATTCACAAATCAATTTTTGATTTATGTTTTCGGTAATGGCCCAGCTAAGATAGAAGTTCCGACCCTTTCCATATACCCAAAAGTGGACAGTGAATTGCTTTCGTACATAAGAGAACAACAGATAGGCCAATACCAGACTTATTTTAATAGCAACAACAAAAATCGTGCGCATAATATCTCCCTTGCCGTAGAAGCTCTAAACAATCATATATTATTCCCGGGGGAGATGTTTTCATTTAATCACGTCGTTGGCAAGAGAACCACCAAACGGGGGTATTTAAAAGCACGAGTCATCGTCAAAGGCGAATTTTCCGAAGGAATTGGGGGCGGAATTTGTCAAGTCTCTTCGACGTTATTCAACGCAGTAGATAAGGCTGGAATGGAAATTGTTCAACGCTATTCCCATAGCAGGCGAGTTCCCTATGTTCCACCAGGAAGAGACGCAACAGTAAGTTGGTATGGTCCTGATTTTCAATTCAAAAACAAGTATAACCAGCCCATCCTGATCCGTGCTAAGGCACAAGGAGGCACGGTTGTTATTAAGATTTATTCCTCAGATGCAATTAATGATGACCCGGAAAGTCACCCTGCTTTAGCCATTAATTTGCAAAAGATGAAATAACTTTTCCGCAGTTAATATGAAGCTACCTTGAGAAAACAGTTAAAAACAACCTGATTCCTTAAGGGAACAGGTTGTTTTACGATTAACATTTAGACTTACATATACCGTTAATATCCCCAGCATATAGTACCAATGATTATCAATAGAATAAAAGATCATATTGGAAGCTCCATAAAAAAATTTTCCAGCACTAGAAGGTTTAAAGTAGATATTTTCGCTAAAGCCATGAATATCATCATTTTCGATATACCGTTACATTTTTATTCATTGAGTGATTTAACACAATCATCGATTCCATTTTTTCATATATTATAAGAAGATAATCAACAAAAGTTGTGATATTAAGACATGAGCGATTTGAATAATATTTTGGCTGGCGAAGCTTCAGTTACTAAATTGTTGATACTTTGATATTGGTTACCGTAGATAATACGATTCTAAGGATGTAAGTGATTAGAACGAGTGAGTTTTGTTCACATGCAAGTGTCTTTATACTCCTGTCAGTAAGTAAGCAATACGGTTATTATATTGGAGGTGAATACATGCCATTTTATCCACCTAATGCAAGACGAAGGGTAACCAATAGAAGGAATTCTGGCCCGTTTCAAAACTATATACCGCATTCAAATCCCAGACCGAGACATGGTTCTTATTCAACACAGGGTCTCCCGGCAGGTATAAATAAAATAATGTCGCATGCTGGGAAAATAAGAAACGGTATGAATATGGTGAATCAAGTTCGTTCTATATTATCGTTTTTTAAGTAATGGATGGTTAGAATTATACTGTTAGAAGGCACTTAAACCTTTGCAAATATTTGCAAAGGTTTAAACAGTTCTTGCTCATCTAGTCTACATTTATACGTGATATTCATACAGGAAATTTTAGATGAGGAAATTTTAAATGGCTGTTAGTCGTCTATGCCTAAAAATATAATTACCTATCCAAATGCTCCGATTATGAGTACAGTCATCAAGATTCGTTCTTTTAAAAACAAGGAATTAAACCCAAAAGACTTTTGAGTTTTGGAGTGTGGAAGCGATTAAGAAATGCGTGATGTGTGGCCTCGGGATTGCACTGCTGCCATCGATTACGGTCCAATCAGAGTTAAAAGAAAAAAAGCTGCATGGAATGTTAACAGATAAAGCACGGATTGCACGCAAGTAGCCTACCATAAAAACAAATATCTCTCGCCAGCGATGACAAAGCTGTTAGCTCTTGTCCGGGAGCATGCTGCGAGATGGAAATGATATATGCCCATATGTTCTCCACTTTAACCAGGCTGGATTTTTTATTTCTTTTTTTCGAAAAGGGTGCTATTTCCTTAGTTAAACAGCCTTTTTCCCTATTCTTAAACAGATGTCCAACCCTCTAAGCTTCTTTTCCATACAATATACTATTCGAGCTAAGGAGGTGGGCATACTATGAGTGGTGGCGGTGGATATGGAGCAGGTTTTGCTCTAATCGTCGTTTTGTTTATCCTTTTAATCATCGTTGGTGTTGCTTTTGTTGGAGGAGGATACTAAACATTAGTTATCAAACTACCTATTGGCAATTCCAAAAGAGGATAGTCAATCTGACTATCCTTTTTCTGCTTGAAAATCTTATATTAGACCTTTAATCAGCTCCGAAAGCCTTATTAATCCCTTTTGTAATTCATTGAGCGGTGCATACGAATAGGACAGCCGCAGATGTTGCTGGTCATTTCTGTCGTAAACATTTCCCGGGTTTAGCAAAATCCCTTCTTTCAAGGCCTCTTCAAATAATTTTCGGTATGAAATGGGGAGTTTGATCGAAAGCCATATGTAAAACCCGCCTTTGGGAATAGTCCAGCTTGCCAATTCATGAAAATGTTTATTTAAAATATCAATTGTCAAATCCCGGCGGAATTTTAATTCGGCCCTTATTTGCTCAACATGTTCCTCATATAAACCACTTGATAACCATTCTGCTACTGCAAATTGGGATAAGGAACTTGATCCATAATCTGTTTGCATTTTAATATCGGCTAAACGATCGATGACAGGCTCAGGGCCAACAACCCAGCCAATTCTTAAGCCAGGCCCGAGCGTCTTTGACATGCTTCCCATATACAGGACAAGCCCTTGTTTGTCACTTGCTTTTAACGGGCTGGGCGGAGGACTATCAAACCATAAATCTCCATATACATCATCTTCAAGAATCGGCAGCCTTTCTTTCTGGCAAACGTTCAATAGATCATTTCGCCTTATTTCCGACATCACGATCCCGGTTGGATTGTGGAAGGTTGGGATCGTATAAAGCAATGCCCCGTTATGCTGCCTCTTCAATTTCCCAAGCGAATCTATGATCATTCCATCGTTATTCATAGGTATCCCGAATAAATTCATGCCCGATGACTGGAACACCTGGATTGAGTTAAGGTATGAAGGAGTCTCTAGGAAAATCGTCGAACCGCGGTGCAATAGTCCGAGCGAGATCAATTGCAAACCCTGCAGCCCTCCAGATACAATCAGGATTGATGAAGGCGAAGCCTCAATCCCCTTTTTCTTTAAATATCGGCTGATCATTTCTCTTAAGTATAAATTGCCTTTTGGTTCAGAGTATCCTAACGAGAATGTACTCGACGAATTGAAAATATCCTTCATCCGCTCAGAAGGCAACAATTGCGGAGCCAGCTCACCTGTACCAAGCCGGATCAAGTTCGGGTTTTTTTCGGCTTCATTAATTTCCTGGATGGTCCTGATGTTGGGGTGATAAGCTCCCGACTGTACATAGCTATTCCAATCAGGCGGCGGAACAGAAGCGAGCAAATTCCAGCTATTATTGATCACGACCGTACCTTTGCCTACTTTAGATTCGAGTAATCCATCTGCCGCTAACTCGCCCAGAGCAAACACAACGGTACTTCGATTCACTTTGAACTTATTTGCCAGGGTTCGCTGTGGCGGTATCTTCGTACCAACCGTCCATTCGCCAGCCATTATTTTTCGTTTCATATATTCGTATATTTGTTGATGGAGCGGGATTAACGAAGCTTTAACGGGCAGCCACTCTTCATCAGGCATAACAGACACACTCCTGTAGTTTTTTATCATTATAAGCGATTGGTTGGATAAAATACCATCCAATTGGTTGGAGACATCAGTAAAGCAATCTACTAAAATAAAACCATTAACAACCAGGAGGCGCAGGCAATGACAGCTGCAATAATTCATGGAATGATTTTAGCATTTGGCTTAATTCTCCCTTTAGGAGTACAAAATGTTTTCGTGCTTAATCAAGGAGCCGTTCAGCCAAATTTTATAAGAGTATTACCAGTCATCATTACTGCATCCATATGCGATACTTTATTAATTTCATTAGCGGTTTTAGGGATATCCGTTGTGGTGTTCGGATCATTTTGGTTGGAAATGATCCTGCTTACTGTCGGTATTGTTTTTCTGATCTACATGGGATTTGTTACGTGGAGAAGCAAACCAGGCAGCGACCAGTTGGAAGCGTCGCAATCCTTTTCAGCGAAGAAGCAAATTGTCTTTGCGATGTCAGTGTCGCTGTTGAATCCCCATGCCATACTCGATACCATCGGTGTGATCGGAACCAATTCGTTACAATACGCCGGAGTTGAAAAAATGGTGTTCACATTGGCATGCATAACGATCTCATGGCTATGGTTTTTCGGCCTCGGCATCGCTGGCCGGCTGACAGGCAAACTAGCGAAATCAGGTCGTTTTCTGGTCATTATCAACAAAGTTTCAGCCTGTGTGATTTGGGGGACAGCGGTTTATTTAGGCATTTCTCTTATAAAATAATCACTGAAACTGGACATTATAAACATTTGTTTTGGCCAACGATGCCGGGAACGAGGGCTAAAAGCCAATTTATACGAATCCGGCTTACAGGAGCTATCTTTGCCGTATAAATATGAGTCTATCATTATTCCAGGCGGTTCATTTTTATTGATTGAAAAACGCGATGGATCAATTAAAGCGTTAAGGCAGCTTTATCACCATCTAGAGTGTGGCGGACGCCTAATTGTTGATATCTTTCTGCCTGATAACGATTTTGAAATAGGCAAATTGAGAACGACAACGATAGACTGCCCAAATGGTGACACGATTACAATGGAAGAGAAACTGGTTGAAGTTGATTTTTTCAACCAATATAAAGTCTCTTATTTGAAGTATGAAAAGTGGCGTGACGGCCGGCTCATCCAAACTGAATTGCAACGATTTGCATTGCGCTGGTATGGGATAGAAGAATTCCGGCTCATTTTAGAAAGCATTGGTTTTTCAAAAGTGAGCGTGATTGCTGACTTTGAGTCTGAAAAAGAGCCAAATAATGCTTGCAAAAGCTTTTTGTTTAATGCAACAAAATAATTAGGGATTGAGTTAAATCTCTTTTATCTGTAAAAAGTTCTCTTCACTAATTTCATGCTGATCTGACGCAAGTACCGATTGAAATCTCTTGTATAGCTCTTGGATTTCTTTTTGCTCATTTATAATGGAAATCACTAGCGTTGCATTAAATAAAAGCGAATTTGTCAAGCTCAAATCAAATAAATTTATTT